>NZ_LT629688.1:0-637384 GCF_900101785.1 Auraticoccus monumenti
CCCGATGGAGATAATTCTGAATCCGGTCGCCCCGAGCGGGCGCCGATGCGTCGCGAACGAGTCCTCGGTCAACTGGACGTTCGACCGCGCCAGCTGGAGGCTCCCCGGATGCGCTGGGTAGATCCGCTGCAGGAAGCCTTGCGACACATAGATCACCGCGTCGGCAGCGGCGACCTGTCTTCTCATTGCCATCGTCGCCACCTGGGCAACGGCAATGCCGACCGAGCCGAGAGCGCCTGCTCTCAGCACGCCCCCGACGTCGCCGACGACGTTGGCCAGGAATGGACGCCGTAGCTTCCCGGGACCACCGCAGCAACTCGCCTGCCAACAGACCGGGCAGCTTGCCACCGAAGTGCGCGGACCGGTCGGGTGTCGCGCGACGGATGGAGGACCGCAACTTCACCAGCGAGAACAGGGCTTGGACCGGCCCCTCATAGAACGGAAGGCGCGCGACCGTGACCCCAGGGCCCTCGACGGGGTCGTCCGCTTAGGGTGCCACTCGCCCTCACCCTAGCGAGCACAACCACCTCGTCGAAGTGTTGCAGCATCGGGCCATAACCCTCGTACCAGTCGCCCGGGTGCGGTGACCGCACGACGTGATCGGGGCCGGCTTCCAGGCGAGACTCTGTTGCGAAGTAGAGGCGCCTTCCCGCAGCCACCGTGGTCACCGTGCCAACAGGCTCTGACGCATCCAGTCGACGGTGGCCGTGATTCCCTGCTCAAGCGGCACCGCAGTGATCTCGGGGAACAATCTGCGCAGACGAGCCGTGTCCGCGTGCGAGTCACGCACGTCACCGGGACGCACCGCCGTGTGCTCGATCAGGAGTGGCCGCCCAGTCTCACGCTCGATCATCTCAATCACATCCAACAGAGAGCTTCGGCTGCCGAGGGCCAGGTTGACAGGTTCAGCCGAGCGCCGCTGCTCTCGCGCAGCGAGGGATAAAACCTCGGTGACAGTGTCGACGAAAGTGAAGTCCGAGTTTGCAGACCGTCGCCGTGGACCGTCAGCGCTTCACCCCGCCAGCGCCCGGCTGGTGAACTCGGGCACCACTGCGGCGTAAGCGTGGCCGGCCGCCTGCCGCGGGGCCATAAACATTGAAGAACCGAAAGGGGAGGACGCTAACCCCGTACACCGCTTGGTAAGACAGGGCGTACGACTCTGCGGCCAACTTGCTCACGGCGTAGGGACTGATCGGCATCGGCCGCTGGTCCTCGACCCGAGGGAGGACGGGGTTGGCACCGTAGACAGAGGATGACGACGCCAACACGACATGCGAGTGGGATGCGCGCCGCCGCCTCGAGCACAGCGAGAGAACCAGTCGCATTTGCATGGTGGCTGGCTAGCGGGTCCTTTATGGACCTGGGGACGGACGGCCGTGCCGCTAGGTGAACGATCGCGTGAGCATCCGCAGCAGCGCGGGTCAGCGCTTCAGGATCAAGGATCGAACCCTCGATGATCTCGACGTCCACACCGTCGAGGTTGGACCTGAAGCCGCTGAAGAAGTCGTCGATCACGGTGACTCGCTCCACTCCGTCTGACAGGAGCCTGCGGACAAGATTCGAGCCGATGAACCCAGCTCCGCCTGTGACGAGAATCTTCAACTGCCTGCCCCTTTTCCTGATCTGATACTGGTGCACATCCGTGAACCCAGAGCCGCAGTCCGACCGCCGGTATCGAGCGGGCCGTGACGGGACGCGCTTGCTCCCCAACCGCCGCACCGCACCAACTCAGTCCGGTGCCGCATCGGCGCTGGTCCCGCCACTTGCCTGCGCCTCGAGCATGGCCTCTTGGTCACTGACTCACGACTGGACACACTGGCGCCCACGGCGAGCTAGCGCCTACTCGCAGTCTATCGGCACTCAACCTCGAGATGGCGAGTCGGACAGCAGGTAGCACTTCCCTGCGGAGAGTACGCGAAGGAAAGTGTTGGTTACGCGCATGCAAGCGTCGCTGAACACCTTGCGCGGCACAACCGTGCAGTTCCTGCCCCGGCGCCGAGAGGGCTAGACTCATTGGCGAGCCTCTGACCGCGACACACGTCTGGCAGGTCAGCAGAACTAGCCGCGGGAGACTGTATGGATCGTCGACAGGGAAGTGAGTGTGCGGCCACGTGAATTCCGTTCCCGCAGACGGTGATGACACCCACGCAGGATGGCCTGAACGCATCTACTTGTCCCCGCCTGACGTGGGTGTGGCCGAAGAAGCCGCAGTCATCCGGGCGATCAGGTCTGGATGGGTAGCGCCGCTCGGCCCAGACGTGGACGCGTTCGAGCAAGAACTTGCACAGGCCACCGGCCGCAAGCATGCGGTCGCACTCTCTTCGGGTACCGCCGCCCTGCATCTGTCGCTGTTGAACCTCGGTGTTGGGCCCGGTGATGTTGTCATCACGGCCAGCATGACCTTTGCGGCCACGGCCAACGCCATCACCTACACCGGCGCGACACCCGTCTTCGTGGATTCCGACGTCACTGGGTGCATCGACCCCGACCTCCTAGCCAGCGCACTCGAGGACCAGGTCGCCCGTCGAGGCGACGTCGCGGCGATCGTCCCCGTCGATCTGCTAGGACAGGTGGCGGACTACAGGCGGATCGACGAGGTGGCCGCACAGCACGGGGTTCCGGTTGTCGCTGACGCGGCCGAGTCGTTCGGAGCACGACGCGGAGGTCGACCCGCCGGCAGCGCCGGGGTTGCGGCGGCGCTGTCGTTCAACGGGAACAAGATCATGACTACGTCGGGCGGCGGCGCGCTGGTTACCGACAACGAGGAGTTCGCCGCTCGCGCTCGCTACCTCGCGACCCAGGCCCGTCAGCCGTTGCCGCACTACGAACACATCGACATCGGATACAACTACCGGTTGTCCAACCTGCTGGCGGCCTTGGGGCGTGCTCAGCTCGTGCGGCTGGAGTCCATGATCCAACGGCGTCGGTCCTGGCGTCGTCACTACGGTGAAGTTTTCGCGCACGTCGACGGAGTGAGGATCCTCGGCGCTACCGGGTGGGCCGACGAGTCCGTGGACCGGGATAACTATTGGTTGACCTGCATCATGGTTGACCCGGTGGCGGCCGGGTGGTCAACGCAAGAACTGCACCAGTGGTTGACCGAACGCAACATCGAGGCTCGGCCCATGTGGAAGCCGATGCACCAGCAGCCGGTGTTCGCCGCCGCGCCATCCTACATCACCGGGGTGAGCGACGCCATGTTCGCCACCGGGCTCTCGCTGCCGAGCGGTTCGGCCCTGACCGAGGCACAGTTCGACCGCATCACTTGTTCGATCAGTGAATTCCTCCGAAGAGTGCCGCGGCGATGACCCGATACGACCGCAGCAAGCGAGCGCTGGATGTAGTCGGGGGTTGCATGGGCCTACTGGTCACCGCCCCACTCCAGCTTGCCATCGCCACAGCTGTCCGGACACAACTCGGCGCACCCGTACTCTTCCGGCAGAGACGTCCCGGTCGAGAGGGGGAAGACTTCTCCCTGCTCAAGTTCCGAACGATGTTGCCAGTAGATGAATTGCGACATCAGGTGCGCGACGCGGATCGGATGACCAAGTTGGGGCGCTTCCTACGAGCTACGAGTCTCGACGAGCTGCCAAGCCTGTGGAACGTCATCGTAGGGGACATGAGTTTCGTCGGCCCGCGGCCTCTGCTGACGGAGTACCTTGACCTGTACACGCCCTTCCAGGCCCGACGACACGAGGTTCGACCCGGGATCACCGGGCTGGCGCAGGTGGCTGGACGCAATCGGGTGAGCTGGGAGGACCGTTTCGTCCTGGACGTTGAGTACGTCGAGCGCCGGTCATTCTGGCTGGACGCGAGCATTCTGTGCCGGACGGTGGTCACTGTCGCTTCTGGCCGGGGCGTCACTTCCGCAGACCACGTGACTGCGGAGCCCTTTCGTGGTTCAAGTCAGGCCGGGACAGCAACGTGAGCAGCCCGCTGGTCATCGTCGGGGCAGGCGGCGTAGGACGCGAGATCGTTGAGCTGGTGAGCGCGATCAACCGGTACCACGGCCACGCCCATGAGCTGCGTGGAGTGGTTGACGATTCCCTCTCCCCCGCCAATGCCCGCCGTCTGGCGGCCGCTGGCGTTCCGTTCCTAGGACGAATCGCCGACCTCCCTGGCAGGGAGGCGGTGGCATGCAACTTCGTAGTAGGCATCGCCAACCCCCAGGTCAGACGCACCCTGAGCGGCATCATGATCGACAAGGGTCATAGCCCCGTCGTGCTGGTGCATCCTGACGCAACACTCGGAAGGAGCGTCCACCTGGAGCCCGGCGCCGTGATCTGCGCCGGGGCGCGTCTGACGGCGAACATCCTTGTCGGAGAGCACGTGAACGTGCACGTCAACGCCACGGTCGGGCACGATTCCCGACTCGGGGCCTATGCGTCGCTCTACCCGCAGGCCGCGGTCTCCGGGGATTGCCGGATCGGCGCCAGTGCAACGGTAGGGGCCTCCGCCACCGTCCTGCAGGGCCTCTCAGTCGGTACGCAGGCGTTCGTTGGCGCGGGGGCTGTAGTTGTCCGCGACGTCCCCGACCGTCTTGTGGTCAAGGGCGTACCAGCCCGGTGAGGCACCTGGTGGTCGCGGTCAAGACGGTCGAGGGCGGCCTATGGGTGCTACCGCAGGTCCGGGAGGCCTGCCGTCGGGGAGCGAAGGTCACGGTCATCACGCCAACAGGCGAAGGGCGTCTCACCCGGGCCCTCGCCCAGCTCGCGAAAGAGGAGCCGGGCGTCACGCATGTACCGTCGCCATACGACTTCACCTTTCGCCGCCCCTGGCGCGTGCCCGTCGGACTGTTCCGACTGCGTCGCCTCTTGCGGCGCCTCAACCCTGATGCGGTCCTCTATCATCTGTACGCCACCGCACTCGCTGTTCGGCTCGCCACGCTGGGACTTCAATTGCGTCGCGTGTACATGGTGGCGGGGCCCTTGTATCTCGATGCCCCGCTGATCCGGTGGGTCGAACGATTCCTCTCCCGGCTTGATGACGTGATCATCTGCGGCAGCGAACACACCCGGCGTCGCTACCTCGCCCTCGGGCTTCCGCCGGACCGACTGCGGGCGATCCCCTACGGTGTCGACCTCTCCGCGTACGAGCAGGCCCCCGCAGAGGCCGTCCACCGAGAGCGTCTAGGGCTGAAGGCTCATTCCTTTGTCGCCGTGATGGTGGCCTACGTCTACGCCCCCAAGCGCATCGTGCACCGAGGTGAGGGCATCAAGGGTCACCGCCACCTGCTCGAGGCCTGGCAAGTTTTTCACGCGCAGCACCCGGAAACGGAACTGCTTCTGGTAGGTAGCGGATTCGACTCCGCTGGCGAACATCACCGTCAGCACCTGAAGGACATCTTCATGTCCGGCAGCCAGTCGCACGGGATCCATTGGCTGGACTCAGTCGAGGACGTACGCGATGCCTATGGTGTTGCCGACGTCAGCGTCAGTCCGTCGCTTTCGGAGAATCACGGCGCGGTGCTGGAAGCGTCGTCTATGGGGGTGCCCAGCATCGTCAGCGACGCCGGCGCGCTGCCTGAGACGGTGAGCAGCGCATCCGGATGGATCTTCCACGCGGGAGACACCCTGGAGCTGGGCCACCGCTTGGAGGCCGCCTTCGCCGAGTGGAAGTCAGTTGGCCTTGAGCGGCGCGGCCAGTACGCCCGAGAGCTGATGGTCGAACGGTTCGACCTGTCGGCACTGGTGCGCCTCGTCATCGACTGCACCGATGTCTAGGCCTTCACGGCTGGTTCAGCAGTCGGCCCGCACTGCAGTGTGGGCCGTGGTCGGCGTCGCATGTTCGCTGCTCTCCGGAATCGCGACTGCCCGCATGCTCGGGGCCAGCGACCGGGGAACCCTGGCAGTGGCGCTGACCGTGGTGGGTCTACTCTCACTCATCGGGGCGCTGGGTAGCAATGTCGCCTTCCGAATGCTGCTCCCTAGCGACGGCCGAGTCACCATCGCCGCCTTCGGCCGACTGACGACCAAGTTGGCACTCCCGAACGTGGCGGCTCTCTTGATCCTGATGGTCGTCTTCTCTCACCGCGTCGATCGCCAGCTCTCCGATCCAGTCATCCTTGTATGCGTGGCCGTGCTCGGTGTGACGATGTTCTTCTCCAACCAGGTGCTTGACTGCTTCAATGCCCTTCACCAGTCTCACCGCGCCGCTCGACTTAATGCCCTTGGAGCCTTGTCGACGGCGATCCTGAACCTTCTGTGCTGGATAGCAGGCTTCACCCTCACCGCGGCACTACTCTGCTACGCGGCCGGATTCGCGCTTCGCACCGGCATCGGCCTCATCTTGTTGCACCGGGCACCGGAGACGCGACACACCGAAGAAGGCCCCGGAGGTCAGTTGCTGATGCTGTCAGCTGGATTGCCGCTGATGGGTGGAAACCTAGGTCAACTGGTGATGCTGCGGCTGGATCAGGTGCTGGTTGGCGTGCTCCTGGGGAGTTCCGCAGCAGGAATCTACGCGGTGGCCAGCATCCCCGCCGGCGTGCTGGCCGTGGTGTCGAGTGCAATTGGGCAGGTGGTGTTGGCTGAGGCCGCGCGCGGACTGCTGAGCAAGGGAGCCCTGGTGCGGCTGACCCTTCAGGCGTCGGGACTCACCCTTGCTCTAGCCGTTACCGGGGCTGCGTTGGCGCCTTGGCTCTTGCCGCTCCTCTTCGGGGCCGAGTTCAGCGACTCAACGCGGACCGCGCAGGTGCTTCTTTTCGCGCAGGTCGCACTCGCCCCCTTCCTCATCCTCAACAGAGCGGCAGTCGGCTACGGGATGGTCAGATGGTCAGGGTTGACTGGCTTGGCAGGCGCGGTGACGCTCATCGTGACGGTGCTGCTGCTGGTTCCCCAGTTCGGTGTGGTGGGGGCCGGAGGCGCAGCCACTCTCACGTTTGCTGTTGCGACGACGGTGACCGCCGTGGGTCTTGCCGTGCGGCGACCTTGGGCCCATGGCTCGGAGCACCAGCGTGCCCGTGGCCGTGAGGAATCGGCCCCTCCGGCCACGATGTGACTTAAAGCGGTCATCACTTCCGCCACCCGCATCGGACCAGCATCGAGTGCAACAGCGAGCGTAACCATGATCGACGCCATAGAGCACACCTGTCGCTGTACTCGTCGACGCGCTTGTCGCCTTCGCATACTTGGCATCGTTCCCATGGCCGCGCGCCGCGCGGGAA
Organism: Auraticoccus monumenti; assembly: GCF_900101785.1. Lineage (GTDB taxonomy): Bacteria > Actinomycetota > Actinomycetes > Propionibacteriales > Propionibacteriaceae > Auraticoccus > Auraticoccus monumenti. The sequence goes on from NZ_LT629688.1 coordinate 7,166, forward strand.
GCCGAAACCTAGGTCGGGTGGTGGGTTCACCGCTACGGCTGCACCGGCGCGCCGCGCCGGACGCATTATCGGAGCTGAGCCCGAGCAAAGCCCGCCGCGTCGCGGGCGCACGGCCTGCCGGAGGGCGTCTGGGACTGCTGAGAGTTCGGTTGTCACCTGACCTGTGGCGATGGGAGTCGCCGCTGGAAGGATGTCGACCATGCCCGCTCCCCATCCCAAGGAGTTCCGCGACGACGTCGTCGCTGTCGCACGGCGCGGTGAAGCACCGATCGCTCAGATCGCCAAGGACTTCGGGATCAGCGAGTCCTGCCTGCGCAACTGGCTGACCAAGGCCGATGTGGAGGACGGCGTGAAGCCCGGTGTCACCACCGCAGAGAACGTCGAGCTACGCGAGGCCCGCCGCAAGATCCGCCTGCTCGAGCAGGAGAACGAGGTCTTACGCAGAGCCGCGGCCTACCTGTCACAGGCGAACCTGAAACTGGGCCAGTCCCCAAAATGACGTTCCCGCTGGTCCGTGACCTTGCCGCTGACGGAGTACCCGTCGCGGTGACCCGTCGGGTGCTGGGCTTCTCTCGCCAGGCGTTCTACGCCTGGGACAACCACCCGATCAGCGATCGAGATCTCAGCGACGCCTACCTGACCAACGCCGCCATCGAGATCCACGTTGAGGACCCCGAGTACGGCTACCGGTTCGTGGCCGACGAGCTCGCCACCGCCGGCCACGCCGCCTCCGAGCGCAGGATCTGGCGACTGTGCTCCACAGCCGAGATCTTCTCCACCCACAGCCGCCGGCGCGGGCCGGCCAAGCGTCCCGGTCCACCGGTCCACGACGACCTGGTGCAACGCGACTTCACCGCAGACGCGCCCAACCAGCTGTGGCTGACCGACATCACCGAGCACCACACCGACGAGGGCAAGCTCTACCTCTGCGCGGTCAAGGACGTGTTCTCCGCGCGCATCGTGGGCTACTCGATCGATGCCCGGATATAGACCCGCATCGCCGTGAACGCGCTGTCCAGCGCTGTGAGTCGGCGCGGCGGCAGCGTCGCGGTGTCAGGCTGCACGCTCCACTCCGACCGAGGTAGCCAGTTCAGGTCCAGGCGATTCGTCGAGGCGCTCAAGCACCACGGCCTGACCGGGTCGATGGGGCGCGTGGGCGCAGCCGGTGACAACGCGGCGATTGGAGTCGTTCTTCGCACTGCCACAGAAGAACGTCCTCAATCGGCAGCGTTGGCGCACCCGCCAAGAGCTCCGGCTCGCGATCGTGACCTGGATCGAACGGACCTACCACCGCCGACGCCGACAACGCACCCTCGGCAAGCTCACCCCGATCGAGTTTGAGACCATCTACGCAGCCGCTGACGCGGCCTGAACCCCACTCACCAAGAGTGACAACCAGACCGTCAGCAGTCCTCTGGCTCAGGGCCGAGCGTCCACGTGCCGCCGGAAGTTCTCGGGGTGACGCTCGAAAGAAGTGCCGACGACGCAGGCAAGTGCGTCTTGGTCCCATCCGCACCAGCTCAACGGTCGGCCGTGATCGGCGTGCATGAGTCCACTTCGGGGACACCTGAGGGGGCGAAACGGGCCCTTGAGTACCTTCGCAGATCACTTCCGGGTTCCAACTTCACACGTGCGGCACCACAATCACGTTCACCCTGACTACACCTTGGTATGGGAAGGCGTGGTACGACGAGCGCGCTATACCCTTTCACCCTTGGCCACGTCAACATCGCTTCGGAGAAGCCGCTGCTTCAGCGGATACAACCGTCTTCGTACAGCGTGTTCTCGACGGCGTAGCACTTTGAACCGTAGGTCGCGTGTCCGGCGGTTACCCTCCACCCACTGAAGCCAGTTTCGCGTCCCCCGGATCACCCCTCCGAACTGAATCTCCTCCGCCGACTGGAAGTCGACGCCGCTGGCCACCAGCTGGGCCCGAACGGCAGGCTCCCGATGACTGAGGCTCGGCGCCTTCCGCACGTCGAAGTGCACCAGTAGGTGGTCGATCTTGGCGAGCTCACCCGATCCGAACAGTCGGTCGATCAGGTCCGCCTCAGCACCTTCGACGTTGATCTTCGCGTACACCTGGTCGCTGTCGCTCACGTTCTCAGCGAACCAGACCGCAGCGTCTCGGAACGCGCAGTCAGCCGAGTCTGTGATCGGGTTCTTGTCGAAAGCAGTCGACGCACCCACATCTCCAGGATTGTGCAGCGTCATCGTCGCGTCCTCGCTCCACAGTCCGAAACGGCAGATCTCGACCCGCTCATCTGCCAGCGCCTCGATCCGCGGCCAGCACACAGGCGCCGGCTCGAAGCACACGATCCGGTCGAAATGCCACTTCGGATCTCGGACAACCGCCAACGTCTCACCGATGTGAGCACCGATGTCCAAGAACACCTTCGCCACGAAACCTCATTTGGATAAGGCGAGGCCATGCGGAGGGACTTCGAGCAACCCTGCGACCTCGCGAACGCTCCCCCGAGCAGTGGCTCGCAATCTACCATCTTGGGCGGAGCGGACCCGGATGAGACGTCGACCAATCGACGGGGTAGCACCTACCCCTGACGTGTCGAACGTGCCGTCACAGGGGTGGCCGGAGACTTCAAGGCCCTAGGGGTCCGCACTCAAGACACCGGGTCGACCTTCGGGAGCATGTCGGCAAGTGATGAGCCGTCCGCTGAACGCGTGTTCGCGAGGTGACACCGCGGACACCCACAGCCCCAAGTGGAGGGCTGGATGGACGGCCCCTTGGTGTCGACCCTTGAGGAACGAGTCGCTTGAACTGACCCGACCTGGATCCGTGGATGCTGCAGACGCGCGATGGGCGCCAAGAAGGACGCAGGGCCACGATCGCCCCGGCGTCGACCTGGTCAAATGACTTCCGCATGGCAGGTAGGCCTTGCCACGGCCGATCCTCCTCCTGTTGCCAACTCATCGTCGGCGTCGAAGCAACGATATCGCTGGCCAAGGTGGGATTTGAGACGCCGTGCCGTACTCTTCCTCCGAGGATCCGTGCCGGTCCAGAGACGAAGGAACCCCATGGAACTGTCCGACTATCTGGCGGTCGCACGCAAACGTTGGCCAAGCATTCTGGCTTGTGCGCTTGCCGGAGTTGTTCTGGCCGCCCTCGCGTCGCTGCTGACAACCCCGCTCTACACGGCGCGGACCAGCGTCTTCTTCGCCGTTTCCGGTGCTGGCACCAGCGCCGAGCTGGCTCAGGGCTCCACCTATGCCGAGAAGCAGGTGCAGTCCTACGCGGAGTTGGCGGAGTCGCCCATCGTGCTGCAGCCGGTGATTGAGCGGCTGCAGCTGCCGCTGACCACCCTGCAACTGGTGGAGCAGATTGAGGTCACCGTGCCTCCTGAAACTGTGATCCTGACTATTCAGGTTTCTGACCCTGACCCGATCCGGGCGGCCGAGGTCACCAACGTGCTCGCCGAGGAACTGACTAACGCAGTGCAGCGGGTCACGCCACGGTCCCCGGACGGTGAAGAGCCGGTTCGGGCCACGGTCATCGCCTCGGCGGTCGTCCCCATAGCTCCGTCGAGCCCTGACGTGCGGCGCAACACGGTCCTAGGACTGTTGCTGGGAGCGGTCGTCGGCGTCGGCGTCGCAGTGCTGCGCACCCTGCTGGACACCCGGGTCCGCGATGAGGTTGACGTGGCCAAGGTGACGGACCACTCCGTCATGGGTGTGGTGGGGCTCGACGCCGAAGCGCAGGCTCACCCGCTGGTCGTGCACACCGACCCGCACTCTCCACGGGCAGAGGCCTATCGACGGCTACGTACCAACCTGCAATTTCTGGACCTGGCTGGTCGCCCATCATCGATCGTCATCACCTCCTCTATTCCTGGGGAGGGCAAGTCGACCACGAGTATCAACCTCGCAACCACCATGGCCGAAACGGGTCAAACCGTGCTGCTGATCGATGCCGACCTACGTCGCCCCCAGGTGGCGAAGTACCTGCAGCTCGAGGGAGCCGTCGGCCTCACGACAGTGCTCATCGGTCGAGCGGACCTGATTGACGTCGTCCAGCCGCTCGGCGACGGCAACCTGCATGTGCTGCCCTCTGGGCAGATCCCTCCGAACCCCAGTGAGCTGCTGGGGTCTGACCGGATGCGACGCCTGCTCGTAGAGGCGGCAGAGCGCTACGACATCGTCCTGCTCGACTCCCCACCCCTGCTGCCCGTGACCGACAGTGCGATCCTGTCCCGGATCACCGGAGGTGCCCTGCTCGTCGTCGGCAGCACCGACGTGCACCGCGGTCAGCTGGAGACCTCCCTTGAGTCGCTGAAGTCCGTGGACGCCCGCATCCTTGGCCTGGTGCTCAACAAGGCGCAACGACGCCACGCCGACCGGTACAGCTACGACTACACGCACAAGCACGGGTACGCACCACTTCAGGAGGGTGACGCCGTCGACGCAGCCTCCGGTCGCCATGCCCGATCCCTGCCCGGAGACGATGTCGTCGCTACCTCGCTCGAGCACAGTTCTCATCGCGACGCCGTCCGGTGACGAAGACGTTCTCCTTGCTGGCCGTCTGCACCGGCAACGTCTGCCGGTCCCCCGTGGCCGAGCGGTTGCTGGCCGAGCGGCTCGGGCCGACCGTCGAGGTGTCCAGCGCGGGCACCCGGGCGCTGGTCGGCGAACCCATCCACGGACCGATGGCGCCCTTGCTCGAACAGCATGGTGGCTCACCGCTCGCCTTCAGCGCCCGACAGGTGCGCGAGGAGGACGTCCGCACCGCTCAGCTGGTGCTGGCGATGAGCCGTCAACACCGTGCCGCGGTGGTGGAGCTGTGGCCGGGTGCGGTGAGACGCACCTTCACCCTGCTCGAATTTGCCCGCATCGTGTCCGGACTGGGCGCCACGTCGCTGACAGGTGACACGTCCGGGGTGCGGCTGTCGCAGCTCCTGCCATTGGCCGCCGCCTCTCGGTCCGCCTACCCGGCCCACCGGCCCGGCGACGATGACGTCGTCGATCCCTATGGGCGGGCCGGCGATGTCTACCGACAGTCGATGGAGCAGATATTGCCGGCCGTGGAGGCCATCGTCGCCGCCGTGCGCTGAGCGTCAGGAGCTGAGCGCCGCCGTCACGGTGTCCGCCCAGAGCCGCGAGCCCGACTCGTTGGGGTACGACCCGTCGAACAGGTAGGTGCTCAGGGGATCCGGCGCCTCGTTGAAGGCACGGTGCACGTCCAACGTCGGCAGCTGGTTGTCGGAGGCCCAGGAACGAAGGAGATCGATTCGGGTGTCCTGCTCCTCGGCTACGTCCCCGCTCGCCGGGTTCTGCAGGATGACCAGACCCCGTGCATCCTCGTGGTCCGCGGAGATCGTCGACCACAAGCCGTCCAGCCCCTCGGTCATCTCCGAAGCGCTCTCGCTGTGACCGAGGTTCAGCACGACCAGGTCGGGTGACTCGGGCTGCAGATCGCCGAGGGACGCCCCCGCCTCGATCGCGGTCTCCCCCGCGCGGGAGCCGTTGTATATCTCGATTGCGGTGCCGATCTGGGAGAGCCGCTCGGCGTCGCCGTAGTCACCTGTGTTGCTGTTCCAGGCGCGGTAGCTCACCGCATGACCCTCGGCCAGGTCGTCGGCCCAGAAGGACACCCACTCGTCTTTGCTGTTGCCCGAGCCGTCCCCGAGGACGCTGACCACCACCTCGCCATCTCCGGCCAGCAGGGCCTGGATTTCTTCGAGGGACCCTGCCTCCGGCTCCGGCTTCGGCTCGGCCGAGCGCGAGTCCGGGGTAGGCGTCGCCGGCTCCGGTGTGGGTTCGACGTCCTGCGGTGACTCGCTCGGCCCGGGCGCGCTGGCGGACGACTGGGGAGGTGCCGGCGTGGCGGCCAAGGACGATGTCGACGGACGGACGTGTTCGAACGCGAGCGCGACCAGCACCGCGGCAGCTACGGCCAACACGCCCAGCCCGATCAGACCGGCAGATTCCCGCAGCTTCATGGCCGTCATGGTAGAGGGACGGCGTGCAAGACGCCCAGTGGCCGTCCGGACACTCAGGTACCGGTGGAGACTGCCTACACTAGCCCCGTTTGGCTCCCAGACCGAGCGAGGCGTCATGGCCACCATCACCGAGGTTCCGCGTCGGGTCACACGACCGCTCGCGGTCTTCGTGACTCTGCTGGCGGTATGGGTCAGCACCGGGGTGGTGCTGCTCGGGCTCCCCCGTCTCGACGACCCTCGTCGGGTGGACGCGCTGCTGGTGCTGGGACCGGCCGACGGTCGACTCCCCCAGGCCGCACAGCTGATGCAGGACGGACTCGCCGGCACCCTGGTGCTCAGCCTGCCGGCGCCGACCGCGGCGTCGCCGGCCACGTCTAGCGCGTGTGGCGCCGAGCACCCCTACCCGGTGATCTGCTTCGCCGCTGATCCGGTCACGACCCAGGGCGAGGCACAGGCCTTCGCTCAACTCGCCGAGGAGCACGGGTGGCGGTCGATGGCCGTGCTCACCCACCGCTCCCACCTGGGTCGCGCGGGCATCCTGATCCGCCGGTGCTTCGATGGTGAGGTCGACCAGCTCGGCTCACAGGAGCGTTACACCCTGGCCACCTGGTTCACCCGGTGGGTCTACGAGACCGGGGCCTGGACCAAGATGGCCCTCACCCCTGGCTGCTACGACGAGCTGCCGTTCCGCTGGAGCGCACCGTAGCCCTGCGGATGTCGTGGGCCTCCAGCCCAGCGCCACCGGTTACCAGACGTCAGCCGACGAGCAACCCGCGCAGGTAGCTCGCGTAGGAGCTCTTGCCGTAGCCCTCGGCGGCGCGCTCCAGCCGGGCTTCGTCGATGAAGCCCATCCGCCAGGCGATCTCCTCCGGGCAGCCGATGGACAGCCCCTGCCGGTGCTGGATGGTGCGGACGAACTCCCCTGCCTCGTGCATGGTGTCGAAGGTCCCGGTATCCAGCCAGGCGGTGCCGCGGGGCAGCAGCTCCACCTGCAGCTGGCCGCGCTCGAGGTAGTGCCGGTTGACGTCGGTGATCTCCAGCTCCCCGCGTGGCGAGGGCTTGAGCTCCCGGGCGATCTCGACCACCTGGTTGTCGTAGAAGTACAGCCCCGGAACGGCGTAGGAGCTCTTGGGCTCGGCGGGCTTCTCCTCGATCGAGAGGACGCGTCCGGAGGGGTCGAACTCGACCACGCCGTAGGCGGTGGGGTCGCTCACCCGGTAGCCGAAGACCGCCCCGCCCTCGATGTCGGCGAAGCGCCGCAGCCGGGTGCCCAGACCGGGGCCGTAGAAGATGTTGTCCCCCAGCACCAGGGCCACGGAGTCGTCGCCGATGTGGTCCGCGCCGAGGGTGAACGCCTGGGCGAGACCGTCGGGGCTGGGCTGGACGACCCAGCTGATGGTGATCCCGAACTGGGACCCGTCGCCGAGCAGCCGCTGGAAGGCGGCCTGGTCCTCCGGCGTGGTGATCATCAGCACCTCGCGGATGCCGGCCAGCATCAGCGTCGAGAGCGGGTAGTAGATCATCGGCTTGTCGTAGACGGGGACGAGCTGCTTGCTGACCCCGAGCGTGATCGGGCGCAGCCGCGTCCCCGAGCCACCGGCCAGGATGATCCCCTTCATCACCGCTCCTTCGTGTGCCCGCCCTGGTGGCCCGTTGCCCCCTAGGGTGTGCGCATGCGGAGAGTACTGGTCACTGGTGGCGCCGGCTTCATCGGCGCCAACTTCGTCGAGCACCTGATGGCCCACACCGACCTCGAGGTGACGGTGCTGGACGCCCTCACCTACGCGGGGCACCGGGAGGCGGTCGAGGGGTTCGACGCCGCCCGGGTGGAGTTCGTGCACGGCGACATCACCGACGCCGAGGTGGTGGACCGGGTGGTCGCGGCGGCCGACGCGGTCGTGCACTTCGCGGCCGAGTCCCACAACGACAACTCCCTGCACGACCCGCGCCCGTTCCTCGACACCAACGTCGTGGGCACCTACACCCTGATCGAGGCCGCGCGTCGCCACGAGGTCCGCTTCCACCACATCTCCACCGACGAGGTCTACGGCGACCTCGAGCTCGACGACCCGGAGCGCTTCACCGAGCGGACGCCGTACAACCCGTCCAGTCCGTACTCCTCCACCAAGGCGGCCTCGGATCTCCTGGTGCGGGCCTGGGTGCGCTCCTTCGGGCTGCAGGCCACCCTGTCGAACTGCTCGAACAACTACGGGCCGTGGCAGCACATCGAGAAGTTCATCCCCCGCCAGATCACCAACCTGCTCGACGGCCGTCGCCCGCGCCTCTACGGGCAGGGCCAGAACGTCCGGGACTGGATCCACGTCGACGACCACTGCAGCGCCGTGCTGGCGGTGGTGGAGCGCGGGCGCATCGGCGAGACCTACCTGATCGGGGCCGACGGGGAGCGCAGCAACCGCCAGGTGGTGGAGCAGCTGCTGGTGGCGGTGGGACGTCCGGCCGACGACTTCGACCTGGTGGCCGACCGGGCCGGGCACGACCTGCGCTATGCCATCGACGCGACCAAGGTGCGCACCGAGCTGGGCTGGACGCCGCGCTACGACTTCGACGCCGGGCTGGCGGCCACCGTGGAGTGGTACCGCGCCCACGAGGACTGGTGGCGACCGGTCAAGGAGGCCACCGAGGCCCGCTACGCCGCCAGCGGGCAGTGACCGTGGCAGGAGTGGAGGTCGAGCGCACCGCGATCCCCGGGCTGCTGGTGCTCCGGCTGCCGGTGCACGGGGACGCCCGAGGCTGGTTCAAGGAGAGCTGGCAGCGGCAGAAGATGGTGGCCCTGGGGCTGCCCGACTTCGCACCGGTGCAGAACAACGTGTCGTTCAACGCCGAGGTGGGCGTGACCCGCGGGCTGCACGCCGAGCCCTGGGACAAGCTGGTCACCGTGGCCACCGGACGGGTCTTCGGCGCCTGGGCCGACCTGCGCCCCGGGGGCGGGTTCGGGCAGTGCGTCACGGTCGAGATCGACCCCGGCACCGCGGTGTTCGTGCCGCGGGGGGTGGCCAACGGCTTCCAGACCCTCGAGCCGGGCACGGCCTACTCCTACCTGGTCAACGACCACTGGAGCGCCGACGCCCAGGACGCCTACACCTTCGTCAACCTGGCCGACGAGCAGCTGGGGATCGCGTGGCCGGTGCCCGCGGAGCAGCGGATCGTCTCCGACAAGGACCGGGACCACCCACGGCTGACCGACGTGACGCCGATGACCCCGCCCGCGGTGGTGGTGCTGGGCGGCACCGGTCAGCTGGGACGTGCCCTGACCGAGCGGCTGCCTGGCGCGCGCGTCCTGACCCGGGCCGACGTCGACCTCGCCGACCCGGCTGCGCTGGACGCCCTCGACCTGACCGGGGTCGGGACGGTGATCAACGCCACGGCCATGACCGACGTGGACGGGGCCGAGACACCCGAGGGACGGCGGCTGGCCTGGCAGGTCAACGCCACCGCGGTGGCCGCCCTCGCCCGGCGCTGCCGCGAGCACCGCACGACGCTGGTCCACGTCTCCACCGACTACGTCTTCGACGGCACCGCCGAGGTGGCCGACGAGGAGACGCCCGTCGCCCCCCTGGGCGTGTACGGCCAGTCCAAGGCCGCCGGCGAGCTCGCCGTGCAGGCGTGGGAGCGCCACTACCTGGTGCGGACCAGCTGGGTGGTGGGTGAGGGGAAGAACTTCGTCGCCACCATGGAGTCCCTCGCCGCGCGTGGCATCAGCCCGTCGGTGGTCGACGACCAGCACGGCCGGCTCACCCACACCTCCACACTGGCCGACGGCATCCTGCACCTGCTGGCCACCGACGCCCCGTTCGGCACCTACCACCTCACCGACGGCGGCGATCACAGCACCTGGGCCGGCGTCGCCCGCGCCGTCTTCGCCCGCAGTGGCCGCGACCCCGGCGACGTCACCGGCGTCAGCACCGAGGAGTACTTCGCGGGGAAGCCGCACGCCCCCCGCCCCCGGCACAGCGTGCTGGGCCTGGACAAGATCACCGCGACGGGCTTCGAGCCCCCGGTGGTCGAGGTCTGAGGCCTCCGCCGCAACAGCGGTCGGGAAGCCGTTCCCCCCGACGCCTCGCACGGCGGGGACCCTCGGAGCTCGGCCAACGGTCCGCGAGTCCTCGTCCCGCCGCTCCTCCGGTGCCCTAGCCTCCGAGCTGTGATCGCCGGCGTAGAGATCAGCACCTCGTCCCTGGAGGTCGTCCTCACCCCGGAGGAGGACGACACCGAGGAGGCCGGGCGGGCCAGAGCCGGCCGGCGCCGTTTCGGTGTCTGGGCCCCCGACGGTCACGGCTTCGACGGCGTCCACCCCGACCTGGTCGCGCTGTCGGTGCTCCTGGTGGCGCAGCCCTGGACCGGGAGCCGTCTGGTGCTGAGGGGTGTCGACGGGGTCAGCGAGCGGCTCGCCGCGGCGGTGAGGTCGGCGTACGGCATCGAGCTGACGGCGGACCCCCGCCTCGAGCCCAGGAGCGCGCCGGCGGACGGCCGTCCGGGCCTGGCCTTCAGCGGTGGGGTCGACTCGACGGCCGCGATGGTGCTCCTGCCGCGGGAGACGCCCCTGCTGTTCCTCAACCGGGTCGGGCCGGACCGCTCCCCCAGCACGTCGCAGTACCAGAGCGCCGCCGCGCTGAGGGCCCTCGACGAGCTGAGCCGGGAAGGTCGGGAGACGTACGCGGTCGACACCGACCTCGAGCACACGCGGCGACCCACGGGCTTCCCGACGCACTGGGCGAACGCCGTCCCGGCGCTGCTCCTCGCCGACCGGCTGCGGTTGCACTCGATCAGCTGGGGCATGGTGCTCGAAGCGGCTTTCATGGTCGGCTCGGCCGGTGGTTTCCAGGACTGGTCCGGACGCAGGGCGATGCGGAGGCTGAGCGCACTCTTCGCCGCCGTCGACCTGCCGGTCTCGCCCGTGGTCGCCGGTCTCTCCGAGATCGCTACGGCCAGGGTCGTCCACGGCTCCCCCTACTCGTCCATCACCCAGTCCTGCATTCAGGGCTCGGTCGAGGCCTGCGGTCGGTGCAAGAAGTGCTTCCGCAAGGGCTTGCTCGACGCGGCGCTCTCCTCAAAGAGGTGGACCAGCGCCGACCTCGACGTGTTCTACCGGGAGGAACCGGTCCGTCGCGTGCTCTCCGAGGTGCCGCTGCACCACGAGAACGTCTACGGCTTCCTGCTGTCGGGGTACGCCGGGTCGGACCGGGTGCTGTCCCTCATGCGCCGGCAGCTCCGCGTCGAGGGCGCCGACCACACCCTGTTCGACCGCTACTACCCCGACGCGCTACGGCTGGTGCACCGGTCCCACCGGGCGCACGTGAGGAGCGCGCTCCTGCAGCACCTGGGCCCGATGAGCGCGGACGAGGTGGCTCGCGTGCAGGCGTGGCGGCCCGTTGGGGTGGCGGACGCGCAGGCCCACGAGGAGCTGCTCTCCACCCTGCAGGGCTACGCGACCAGCACCGCTCGGACCTCCCTGCGCGAGCGCCTGGCGCTGCCGTCACGGCTGCGGCGCCGGTTCGGGCGCCCGGGCTGAACCCACCGGCGACACCGCTCCCCTCCCCTCCCCTCCTGTCCACCCCGCCTGCACTAGCGTGCGGGAGGAGACGGAGCCGGACGCCCAGGCACCGACGACGACGAAGGCGCACCCATGACCTCCACCGCAGCCCACCCCAGGACGGGATCGGGCATCACCTTCCTCTTCTCCAGCTTCACGGGTCTGCCCGACCAGTACCTGCAGGGCTACGCCTTCGACGACGCGGACTACGTGTTCGGCTCCGGCGCTGAGGACCTGCACCAGTCGACCGGTCGCCGGATCGAGCCCGGCGGCGACGGCTGCTACGTGTCGGTCTCGCGCACGGAGGACGGCCACGTGGTCGGGGTGGACGGGTCGGGGTTGAAGAAGGTCTTCTACTACTCCGACGGCCCGACCTGGTGCGTCTCGAACTCGCTGACCCGCCTGGCCGGGCACCTGCAGGAGCACGGCGTGCGGCTCACCGTCTCCTTCGCCCACCTGATGGGGGTCAAGGTGCGCCACGGGATCACCGCCCAGCAGAGCACCTACCAGACGTTCTTCAACGAGGTCCGGCTGCTCCCGACCCGCAACTACCTGCACGTGGACTGGCGTGGCCTCCACGTGTGCACCCTGCCCCGTCCAGAGCCGGTGGACTACGTCACGGCGCTGCGCGGGTACCTGTCCACCTGGACCCGGAGGTGCGCGACGCTGCTCGGGGTCCCGGGCATCCAGATCACCTCCGACATCACCGGCGGCGTCGACTCGCGGTCCATCTTCGCCCTGCTGCACCGCACGACCGACCTGCTGGGCGAACCCGTGTCGCGGGTCCGCTTCCGCTCCGGGGTGGGCGAGCGGTGGGCAGCCGACTTCGAGGCGGCCGGTCGGATCGCGAGCCGCCACGGGTTCCGGCTCAACCCGCCGCCCGGCGTCAGGACGCTGCTGGGAGGTGCGACCGAGGGCAGCCGCCCGCTCACGGGGCCCGAGCGCTATACCGAGTGGCGCGACCTGTGCCTGGGCAACTACCTGTCCATCTACTTCCCCTCGCGCACGCTGGACCCCTGGTCGCCACGCTTCCACGGCGGCGGGGGCGGCAACCACCGGCCGTTCTACTCCCCCGGCGAACCCGAGGAGTTCCTGGCCCAGTTCGACCAGGTCAAGCCCACCTACCTGCGGGCGGCCTGGCAGGCCGAGATGCGCGGCTGCTTCGACACCCTCCGAGCCGACCAGCCGACCGTGGACCCGATGGTGATGCACTACCGGGAGTTCCGGAACCGCTTCCACGCCGGCCGGGACCCGCAGTACGCCGCCGTGCTGGCCCCGCTCAGCAGCAACCCGATCAAGGCGCTCTCCCACCACCCGGACAAGGTGGCCACCCGCCAGATCTACTTCGACGTGATGGAGAGCCTGGTACCCGGCCTTCTCGACCTTCCCTACGACGACCCCAGGAAGGCGCCGTCGGCGGAGAACCATCGTGACCTCACCGTCGTCGACGTGCGGCTCGAGCGGCCGGGGAGGGTGTGGATCGGCCGGAGCGAGGACGAGGCGGCGCCGCCCGGCGGGGACGACACCAGCCCATTCGACCTGCTGGCCCGCGACCTCGAGCGGAGCCGGCGACCACTGGTCCTGGACTTCCTCGGCGAGAAGGTGGCCGCCACGGCGCACGAGGTCGTGGAGTCGGCCCGGACCACCCAGAAGTTCGCCCACGCCAACGACGCCCGTGATACCACCAGGATGCTGACGGTCGGGTTCGCCCTCGAGGTGGCGGGCGTCGGCTGAGGCGCGCCGGGCGCGGCGGGGCCGCCTGCTCCTCGCGTGGTGGCTGGCTCACCCTCCCGTCTCGCCGTAGTCTTCCTCCGCGATCCCCCGGCCGAGAGGACGTCGCGTGACCAGCACGCCCGTACTGACCTCAGCAGTGCGCACCCCCTCGACGGCCGCGGCGGGCACGACACCGCACCGGCGTGACATCCAGGGCCTCCGTGCGGTCGCCGTCGTGCTGGTGCTCGCCTACCACGCCGGCGTCCCGGGTGTCCCTGGCGGTTTCGTCGGTGTCGACGTCTTCTTCGTCATCTCAGGCTTCCTGATCACCGGTTTGATCGTGCGCGAGGTCGAGCGCACCGGGCGCCTCGACCTCCCTCGCTTCTACGCCCGCCGCATCCGTCGGCTCCTGCCCGCCACTGCGGTCGTCCTGCTCGCCACCGCCGCAGCCACGGCGGTCGCCCTGCCGGTGACGCGCTGGGAGTCGGTGCTGCGGGACATCGCCGCCTCAGCCCTCTACGTCGTGAACTGGCGGCTCGCAGCCCAGAGCGTGGACTACCAGGCGGCAGAGCAGGCCAGCAGCCCCGTGCAGCACTTCTGGTCGCTGGCCGTCGAGGAGCAGTTCTACGTCGTCTGGCCCCTCGTCATCCTCCTCGTCATCGCCGTGCACCGGCGACGGGGCTGGACGCTCCGACGGGCGCTGGCCGTCGGGCTGGCGCTCATCGTCATCCCCTCACTGCTGTGGTCGGCCTCCTACACCGCCACCGACCCGGCTCAGGCGTACTTCGTCACCACCACCCGGTTGTGGGAGCTGGGAGTGGGTGCCTTCCTCGTCCTGGTGCTCCACCGGGTGGCCCGCCTGTCCACCACCACGCTGCGTCTGCTGGGGTGGGCGGGGCTGGCCGGGATCGCGCTGTCGGCGCTGGTGTACGACGACGGGACCCGGTTCCCGGGGCTGGCCGCCCTGCTCCCCGTGCTGTCGGCCGCCGCCGTCCTCGCCGCCGGGGCCCGTCCGCACGCCGGCGGCGCCGGCTCCCTCCTGAGCTGGGGTCCCGCCGGGCAGGTGGGTGACCTCTCCTACTCCCTCTACCTGTGGCACTGGCCTTTCGTCGTGGTTGGCACAGCGATCTTCGGCAGGGAGGACGGCACGCTGTGGTGGGTCGTCGGTGTCCTCCTCGTCTGCACCTCCGTGGTCCCAGCCTGGTTCACCTACGTCGTGGTCGAGCACCCGATCCACACCTCGCGGCCTTTCCTGCGCGGGCGCGCCGTCCTCGCCACCCTGGTCGTGTGCACCCTGCTGCCGGTCGCGGCCGCCATCGCGCTGCAGGACCGGCTCGACCGTCGGGTGGAGGCCGCCATGCAGCAGGCGGCCGGCGGCGCGGGGTTCGGCGCCGCGGCCCTCGGGAACGACCCCGCCCGGTCCCCGGCCGGCGATCCCCCCGCCGAGCTGGGGGTCGTCGTGCCCGACCTGACGGTGGTGGCCAAGGATCACGGCATCGACTACTCCCTCGGCTGCCACCAGGCCCGTCCGGAGGCGGACGAGGCGAAGGCCTGCGAGTGGGGCGACCGCGACTCCGACTTCAGGGTCGCGCTCGTCGGGGACTCGCACGCGCTGCAGTGGGTGCCGACCGTCTCGGTGATCGCCGAGCAGGAGTCCTGGGCGCTGGACAGCTACACCAAGTCGGCCTGCGGCTTCCACGACGTGCCGATCCTGGGCGGTGACCCCGCCGCCCCGTTCCCCGAGTGCACCCGCTGGAACGAGCGCCTGATGGAGGAGCTGCTGGCCGGCGACTACGACCTGGTGCTCACGACCGGCAGCAACAGCTACCTCGTGGTCGACGACGGGCAGACCTTGAAGGGGTCGGACTCGGACACAGCCCTGGCGGAGTCCTACGCCCGGACCTGGACCCGGCTGACCGACGCGGGCGCCGAGGTCGTGGCCCTGGCAAACACGCCCTGGCACACCCAGGACGTACCGGACTGCCTGGCGGCCAACGAGCGGAGCCCCGGGGTCTGCGCCACCCCGAGGGAGCAGGCGCTCACCACCGCGGGTCGTGAGCAGCAGGAGGCCACGCAGCTGGCCACCCAGGTGCCGCTGGTCGACATGAACAGGTGGATCTGCCCGCGAGAGGCCTGCTCCCCCGTCATCGGGGGCGTGATCACCTTCCGGGACCGGCACCACATCACCGCTACCTACGCCAGGACGTTGGCGCCCATGCTCCACCGGGAGCTCGAGCGCTCCGGCGCGGTGACCTGAGGTGGACGGGCTCGCAACCAGGGCTGCCGGTCGGGTGACGGCCGAACCCACCGCTGCCGACCAGACCGTCCCGGCCCACCACCGCGACGACATCCAGGGGCTGCGCGCCGTGGCGGTCCTGCTGGTGCTCGCGTACCACGCCGGGGTTCCGGGTGTGCGTGGCGGTTTCGTCGGGGTCGACGTCTTCTTCGTCATCTCCGGGTTCCTGATCACGGGGCTGGTCGTGCGGGAGGTGGAGCGGACCGGTCGGTTGGACCTCCGCCGGTTCTACGCACGACGGATCCGCCGTCTGCTCCCGGCCACCGCCGTCGTCCTGGTGGGCACCGTCGTGCTCACCGCGGTGGCCCTGCCGGTCACCCGGTGGGAGTCGGTGCTGCGCGACGTCGTCGCCTCCGCCCTGTACGTCGTGAACTGGCGGCTCGCCGCCCAGAGCGTGGACTACCTGGCTTCGGAGCAGGCGAGCAGCCCGGTCCAGCACTTCTGGTCCCTGGCCGTGGAGGAGCAGTTCTACGTCGTCTGGCCACTGGTCGTGATCGCGGTGGTGGCGCTGCACCGGCGTCTCGGCTGGACGCTGCGGCGGGCCCTGGCCGTGGGGCTCGCCCTGATCGCGGTGCCCTCGTTGTGGTGGTCGGCCCACCACACCGCCAGCTCACCGGCCCAGGCGTACTTCGTCACCACCACCAGGCTGTGGGAGCTGGCCGCCGGGGCGTTCCTCGTGCTCGTGCTGCACCGACTGCGGGGGCTGCCCGCATCGCTGGCCAGGGGCCTCGGGTGGCTAGGGCTCGGCGGCATCGCGGTGTCGGCCCTGGTGTACACCTCGGCCACACCCTTCCCTGGTCTGGCCGCCCTGCTGCCCGTGCTCTCCACGGTGGCCGTGCTGGCCGCCGGGTCACGCCCCCACGCCGGTGGCGCCGGTGGCGCCGGCTGGTTCCTCACCTGGCGCCCGATGCGTCAGGTCGGAGACCTCTCCTACTCCCTCTACCTGTGGCACTGGCCTCTGGTGGTCGTGGGCACCGCCGTCTTCGCCGGCGAGGACGGCCGGCTCTGGTGGGTGGTGGGAGTGCTGCTGGTCTGCACCTCCGTCGTCCCCGCCTGGCTGACCCACGTCGTGGTCGAGCGCCCTGTCCACGGCGCCCGGCAGTTCCTGCGCGGGCCGGTGGTGCTGGCCACCCTCCTCACCTGCACCCTGGTGCCCGTGGCCGGGGCCGTCGCCCTCCAGCTCGACCTCGACCGCCGCACGGAGCGGTCGGCGGCGGTCCCCGCCGGGGAGGCGCTCGGTGCGCTCGCCCTGGGTGAGGAGCCCACCACCTCACCTGCCGGTGAGGCACCGGCCCGGCTGGGACCGACCACCCCCGACGTCACCCGGGCCGTCGACGACAACTCAGCCGTCTACACCGACGGGTGCCACCAGGACCAGGAGCAGACCGAGCCCGTCTCGTGCACCTACGGGGTGCCGGGCGCCGCGACCAAGGTCGCCCTGGTGGGTGACTCCCACGCCGCCCAGTGGCAGCCAGCCCTGGAGGCGGTCGCCGTGGCGCGGGGTTGGCAGCTGGACACCTACACCAAGTCCGCCTGCTCCTTCTTCGACGTGGACGTGCTGATCGGCGACCCCGCTGCCCCCTACACGTCCTGCTCGGGGTGGAACGAGGAGGTGTCGGAGGTGCTGACGACAGGCGGTTACGGCATCGTCTTCACCAGCGGCAGCAACCGGTACACGATGCAGGAGGACGGCGGGACCCTGACCGGGGCGGCTGCCGACGAGGCACTGGCCCGCTCCTACGCCCGCAGCTGGACCGTCCTCACCGACGCCGGGGTCGACGTCGTGGCGCTGGCCAACACGCCGTGGGTGGGCATCGACGTCCCCGAGTGCCTGGCGGTGAACCCGTCGGACCCGGCCGGCTGCGCCGCGGACCGCGACGAGGCCCTCACAGCCTCCGGTGCCGAGCAGGCGGTGGCAGCCCGGCTCGCCCCAGCGGCCCACCTCGTGGACCTGAACGACTGGATCTGCCCGCGCGCGACCTGCTCCCCGGTCATCGGCGGCGTCATCACCTTCCGCGACAGCCACCACCTGACCGCCACGTACAGCCGCAGCCTGTCACCATTCCTGGACGCCGATCTGGTGCGCCAGGGCGTGGTCGACGGCTAGGTCCCCAGCTGCCCGACCGGGCCCCGGGGTGGGCGGGGCCACGGTGGCCCCGCCCGCACCTCACGGCGCCTGGCGGGCGACCCTGAGGATGCGGTCGCCCGAGCCGTTGGACGTGGTGAGGTAGAGCGCCCCGTCCGGTGCCACGGCCAGCCCGCGGATCCGGCCGAAGGTGTTGTCCAGCCCCGGCATCTGCTCGGTCCGCACCACCCGGCGGGAGGAGTCCAGGGTCAGCACCCGGACCCCCTGGCCCTTGAGCTCGGCCACGGCGAGCGCTCCGTCCCAGCGTCCCCATCCGGAGCCGTAGAGGAAGGCCAGGCCGCTGGTGGCGACCGTCGGGGTGCCGGAGGACCAACGTGCCGGCACCGCGTTCGGGTAGCGGTTGCGGTCCGTCATCGGCACGGACTCGTTGTATCCCGGGACGGGGTTCCACCCGTAGTTGCCGCCGCGCTGCAGGCGGTTCACCTCGTCGTCGCGGTCGGGACCGTGCTCGGCGGACCAGATGTCCCCGCTGCCGTTGGGTCGCACGGCGAGGCCCTGCACGTTGCGGTGGCCGTACGTCCACACGTACCGGGCGTTCCCACCCCGGGAGTAGAACGGGTTGTCGGTGGGGACCCGGCCGTCGGGGTGGAGGCGGAGCGTCTTGCCCCCGAGCGACGACAGGTTCTGCGGGGTGGTGCCGACCGCCGCGTCCCCGGTGCCGACGCGCAGCGTGCCGTCGGGGGTGAAGGCGAGCTGGCAGCCACCGTGGCGGCCGCTGCTGATCGGGATGCCGCGCAGCATCGCGCCACCGTCTCGTGCGGCACCGGTGACCGAGGCGTTCAGCCGGAACCGCAGCACACGGATGTCGACGGGACGTCCGCCCTCCTGGTAGCCCATGCAGACGTAGAAGTAGCGGTTGGTGGCGAAGCGCGGGTCGACCGCGACACCCATCAGCCCGGTCTCGCTGCCGACGAAGAGGCCCGTGAGGTTGGCGGTCAGCGTCCGGGGGGCCGCGCTGCCCACCTTGACCTTGATCGCACCTCCGCGTTCGGTCCAGATCGGGGTGCGGTCGGGGAGGAACGCGATACCCCACGGGTTGGTCAGCCCGCCGGCCACCGTCTGGACGGTGACCTGGGGGGCGGCAGGGCGGGTCGGGGAGGCGGTGGCAGGCACGAGGGCGCCGGTCAGGACGACGGCCCCGACCACGGCGGCGGCGAGGAGGATGAGGGGCACACGGTGGCGGGGGACGCCGCGCAAGGAGGACATGGCCTGACGCTAGGCGGCACCCGGCTGCGTGACAATGGGCCGTCCACCGGACAGGCCGAACAGGTCGGATCAGGCCGTGGCCAGCGACGCCGCCACGACGGCCGCGGCGCCGAATCGCTCCTCGACCACCCGGCGGGACGCATCCCTTTGCGCAGCCCAGGCGGCCGGGTCGTCGTGCATCCGCTGAACCGTGGCCACCACGTCCGTGCTGTCGGCGTAGACCGCGCCGGGGCCGTAGAGCTCGCGGAACCTGGGAGCGGTGACGACCAGGAGCCCTGCGGCCATCGCCTCAGCGACCGGTCGCGCGAAGGCTTCGGTGGCGTCGTCGTCATCGAGGTAGACGAAGACGTCGAGGCCAGCCAGGAAGTCCTCGACCTCGATCGACCCTGTCTCCACCAGTGACCAGTGGTCGGGCACGGCCTCGCCCAGGAGGCTCCGCACCGAGCGAGTCGCTCCGAGCATCCGCACCGGCCCGGGGAAGGCGTAGGCCTGGAGCAGCTCCGAGGCTGCTGGGAACTTGCTGAGGACGTCGGCGGAGTGGCGGCCCACCACCAGCTCCGCCCAGGCCGGCAGGTCCCGACCCTCTCGGTCCGGGCCCAGCGCCACGACCGGCGGAAGGTCTGAGGTGCTCATCTCGCCCTGCGGGAGCAGTCCATCCAGCGACCGTCGCACCACCGGGCTCACCGGGAACCACGTGGCCCGTCGACCGAACAGCGTCTCGGCCGCGGCGGCGCAGTAGGCGGGGACGTGACGGTGGTCCCTGCCATCGAGCTCGACCGGTGTCGTGTTGGCCACCACCTCGACCTGCTCCACGTCCCAGGCGCTACGGCGCAGAGGGGCGAACTGCAGCACGTCCCCGCCCCACACCCTCACCCTCTGGACGTCGGCGGGTTCGTCAAGGAGCAGCCACTCGACCTTTCCCTGCTCGACCAGCTCGAGCGCGGCCGAGGCCGGTGTCACCTCCTTGTCGTAGAGGAGGCGGAAGAGCTCCAGGTGCGTGATCCCGACGCGGAGGCCGGCATCGACCAAGGCCTCCACCTCGGCGAGCATCGACCGGTTCCGGGCCCCGCCCCAGTCACGCCAGTCACCCACGACGACGACGTCGAGGTGACGGGTGCGGGCAGGCTTGTAGGCGATCGCCTGCGGCGCGGGATGAGACCGTTCGACCGGGTCCATGGAGGCGATGAGGGGACTCGCCGACCCGGTGCGGATCCTCTCGTGGTAGCGCTCGAAGAAGAAGCGGTAGCTCCACCGCGAGGCGTGCCTCCACCCCGGGCGGAAATCGCCGGTCGACAGACTCTCCTGACCCACCCTCACGACAGCCATCACAGCGGGGTCGGCGAGGACGCTCTCCGGGCCGAAGGTCGCGGCGATCCGCATGGCGTACTCGGAGTCCCCGCCCTTGCGCACGGCGTCGAAGAACCCCATCCGGGCGGTGACCCGCCGGCGGTCGAACATCAACGATGACGCGTTGAGCCGGGTGCCGTGGTAGCCGGCCCGGATGAAGCTCAGGTGCTCGGTCGCCCTGATGCAACGGGTGAGGTTGGCCACCACGTCCGGCGCCCCCTCCAGCCCCGCCACCTGGTAGGCGATCCGCTCCGGGTGGGCCCAGTCGTCGTCGTCGTGGAAGGTGACGTACGTGCCCCGGGCGAGGCCGATGGCGTAGTTGCGGCAGCGGTACGTCCCCGCGTTCACCGGGAGGCGGACGAGTCGGATGCGAGGGTCCCTGACGGCCACCTGCTGCAGCACGTCCTGGCAGTCCTCAGGAGACCCGTCGTCGACCACGATGATCTCCAGCTCCTGGTGCGACTGACGGAGCAGGGAGTCGATAGCGGAGAGCAGGTGGACCCCAGGGTTGTAGACCGACACCACCACGGTCACCAGGGGCCCGGCCGGCCTGGGCCGCGACGGCGACCAGAGCCGGTCGAACAGCACGCCGTCCCCGGGGAGGATGCTCAAGGGCTTGAGGTCCGCAGGCACGAACTCCTCCAGCCGGTCCAGCCACTCCGGCCACGTCGACTCCGGATGCAGCAGGGGGTTCGCCAGGTCCAGCCGGTGGGCGGCGACCGCCTCGCTCTCCAGGCGCGACTCCTCGATCACCGACTCGACCTGGGCGCGGGTACCCATGGTGGTCAGCAGGTCCAGGTACAGCAGCCCCTGGGCCCGGGTGAGGCGCCCCAGCTCACCGCTGCGCCGGATCACGTCGAAGAGAGCCAGAGCCAGGCGCCGGTCCTCGCGCACGCTGTCAGCCAGGTCGCGGTCCTCGACGATGGCGCCCTGCAGAGCTGTCACGTAGGCCACTCCGCCGAGGGCTCGCCAGTCGACGTCGACGGCGAGGATGCGTTCCGCCCACTCCTCGGTCCCACAGGACACCGGGTCGAAGACCTCAGCCGCCGACAGCTGCCCGCCGGTGGCCAGGTGCACCATGAGCCGTCGGCCGGCTGTCGACTCCGTTCGCAGCACCGTGCGTTCGAGTCGTCGCTGCGGGACCGCACGAGCGAGGTCCGCGTGGTCGTCCAGCAGGGAGCGCGGCCAGGCCTCGTCGACCGGGATGTGGTTCTGCACCGTGGCTCAGCTCTCCTGCAGGCGTCCGACCCCGGTCAGCACCGCCTGGTACCGCGAGGTGAAGGGGAGCTGGGTGACCGTGTCCCGCCGCTCCTTCCAGCGCTGGACCACGGCCTTCTCGTCGTCGCGGGCTGCGTCGTCGATGACCAGCACTGCGTCGGCCCGGAGTCGCGACTCCAGCAGCGGCAGCGCCGGGTACCTGCTCCAGGGGCCGACGGCCTGCGGCGGACCGTCCACGACCAGGATGTCGATCGGACCCAGGCCGTCGGTCTGGTCGGCGCTGTACCAGCGGTGCGTCTCCCCCTCCACGTCCCGCTCCTGCAGAGGTGCGTGCAGCACGGTGACCCAGTCCTGCAGGTCGTGGCGCGCCACCAGCGCCCGCACCTGGGCCGCGTAGCTCTCCTCGTGCTCGAGGGCGACCACCTTGCCGTACCCCTGGGCCCTCAACGCGTACCCGAGCCACAGGGTCGAGGCGCCGCTGCCGCACTCGACCACCAGGGCCGGTCGGCGGTCGCGGACCATCTCGGTCAGCATCAGGATCCCCGACGAGCTCATGGCCCAGCCACCAGCCAGTGGCAGGACGTCCTTGGGCTCGTACCTGCGGGTCAGCTGCAGCATGGCCTCCACCTCCTTGGCCGGTTCGTAGGAAACCCGGTTCACGTCCCGCCGCGTGGCGACGATGTCGGAGTGCAGCTGTCGGGTGGTCGCCTTGAGCGCGTCGAGATCTTTCGCCTGACGGCCCTCTCCGGCACCACGCTCCGACGCCACGCGTTCCACGACATCGACCACCCCAGAGGCGCTTCGCCGCAGCGCCTCGTCGAGACCGTCCCGCAGCAGGGACAGCCGCTCGTCGATGGCGTCGATGTTCATCGCACGACTCGCCTGGTTGATCTCCACTAGCTGCTGGATGACCGCTGCCAGCTGCAGCTTGAACGTCGAGATCTCGTCCAGGCTCTGTGTCCCCGCGTCCTCGACGGCGCGCCGGGCCGAGCGCATCTGCCGGGCCAGCCGCTCCTCCAGCCCGTCCACCTGCTCCAGGGTGCGGTCGGCGCGCTTGGTCAGCACGTTCACCTTCGCCAGCAGCCGCGCGTCCTCGGACCCGGAGTCGACCACGGCCAGCGCGACGAGCAGGACCAGGGTGGCCAACGCCGCACCGGCTACGGGCCAGGCGGTCAGCAGGCAGGCCGCGATGCCGACCAGCCACAGCACGACCGACGCCGCGATCAGAACCCACTGCCGCCGAGTCCAGCGCCGCACGATGCTCTCCGTCCTGACCGGGCGGCCGTCGGTGGGGGCACCAGGGGGGCGGGCCAGCACAGTCGCACCGAAATGTAGGGCAGCGCACCGGGGATTGCTACATTCCGCCCTGTGACCCTCCCCCCGCCCACGACCGATTCCCCCCGCGACGTGGACGTCCTCGACATCTCCGACCTCCGCTTCCCCGGCGGCACCTCCCACAGCGTCGCCGAGGAGATCCAGGCCCAGGCGACCGCGGGCTGGACGACCGGTCTGGTCCACCTCAACGGGCCGCTGGTCTCCAAGGTCCGCGAGGTCAACCCACTGATCCGCGCCCAGGTGCGCGCCGGCAACGCCCGGCTGCTGATCGGCCGGGACCCGGTGCGGGCCGGCGTCGTGGTGGTGCGGCACCCCGCGGTTCTCGAGCACGCCGCCGAGCAGCTGCCGCCGATCAGCACCGAGCACGTCGTGGTGGTGGCCAACGCCGCCCCCCTCGACATCGACGGCCACCGCCACTACACGCCCCAGCGGGTGCACGCCATCGCCCTCGAGCACTTCGGGGTCGCGCCGGTGTGGGCCCCGATCGGCCCCCAGGTGCGCGAGTCGATCCGCGAGGAGGTCCCGGCCGGCTCGATGCTCGCCGAGGACTGGGTCAACATCATTGACGTCGACGCCTGGGCGGTGACCCGCGACGGGTGGGCCGCCGACGTCGCGGTGATCGGCCGGCACAGCCGCAACTCCCCGCAGAAGTGGCCGCGTGACCGGCACATCCTCGAGGCCGTCTACCCGGTCGACGGCAGTGTCCGGGTCGCCGTCCTCGGCGGCGCGGAACCGGCCGCTCGGGTGCTGGGCCAGGCGCTGCCGGACTCCTGGCAGGTCCTGCCCTTCGGCGCCCTCCCGGCCAAGAACTTCCTGGCCGGACTGGACTTCTTCGTCTACTACCACGACCCGCAGTGGGTGGAGGCGTTCGGGCGCACGATCCTGGAGGCCATGGCCAGCGGGGTCCCGGCCATCCTGCCGCCGCACTTCCGGGAGCTCTTCGGCGAGGCGGCGGTCTATGCCGAACCCGAGGACGTCCGCGCCACCATCGCCCGCTTGCGCGCCGACCGCGCCGAGTGGGAGAGGGTGGCCGAACGGGCCTCCGCCCTGACCCGGGAGCGTTTTGGCCGCGAGGCCCACGTGCAGCGGATCACCACCTTCATCGACCGGCCGGCCGTCCCCGACGCCGAGGCCCCGGTCGTCCCTGTCGTCCCCACCTCGTCCAACGAGGCCGACCCGGCCCCGGTCGACACCTCCTCGTCGTCCCACCGTCCGCGGCTGCTGCTGATCAGCAGCAACGGCGCCGGCATGGGGCACCTGACCCGGCTGCTGTCCTACGCCCGGCGGGCCGAGCCGTCGCTGGAGCCGCACGTCCTCTCCCTCTCCCAGGCCGTCGGCGTGGTCGGCTCCTTCGGCTACCCCTACGAGTACCTGCCCTCCACCGGCGCCACCGGGATGGCGCCGCGGCGCTGGCACCCGCTCTTCGCCGACCGGGTCAGCGAGACCATCGCCCGCATCGACCCGGCGGTGGTCGTCTTCGACGGCACCTGGCCCTACGACGGGATCCCGGTGGTGCGCGAGCGCCACCCGGGCCCGCGGTGGGTGTGGTCGCGACGGGGGCTCTGGCGGGCCCACAAGAACGCCGAGCAGCTGGCCAAGGCCGACTGGTTCGACCTGGTGATCGAGCCCGGGGACCTGGCCGACCCGCTGGACCGGGGCGCCACCCGGGAGGCCCCGGCCTCCCGCGTCGGACCGGTCACCCTGCTCGACCCCACCGACCTCACCGGTCGTGCCGAGGCCCGCGAGGTCCTCGGGCTGCCGGCCGAGGGACCGCTCGCCCTGGTCTCCCTCGGCGCGGGGAACATCAACGACACCAGCGGCGACGTCGGGGCCGCGGTCGCCGCCCTGCGCTCGCTCGGGGTCGACGCCTGCGTCACCCAGACCCAGATCGCCGCCGCGAGCTCGGTCCCCGACGACGTGCACGTGGTCCGGCACTTCCCGCTGTCACGGCACTTCCGGGCGTTCGACGTCGCGGTCAGCGCCACCGGCTACAACTCCTTCCACGAGTTCCTGCGCTTCGGTGTCCCCACCCTGTTCGTGCCGAACACCGGCACCGCCCTGGACGACACCGAGGCGCGCTCGCGCTGGGCGGCGCAGCAGGGCTGGTCCCACGAGCTCCCCAGCCTGACGCCGGCCACCGCGACCCCGCTGCTGGCCGAGCTGCTCGAGCGCGGTCCCGAGATGGCCGCCCGCGCGGTCGCCGCCGACCCCGGCAACGGCGCGCCCGCCGCCGCCGACCTGCTGGTCCAGCTCGCATCCCAGGTGAGGACGTCATGAGTGACCTCGACCCCCTGCGTCGCGCCGCCCGCGTGGCCCGCAAGGTCCCCGGCTACCCGCGGCTGCGCCGTGCCCTGGTGCCGGCGCTGCGGCGCAACAAGGCCCTGCGCACCGTGGCCCACCGGATCTGGGCGGTGCGCCGCACCAACCGCCGCCAGGGCGCTCCCAGCAGCGACATCACCGCAGGCTCCCTGCTGGACGGCGTCGGCACCGAGAGCCTGCCGGTGGTCGGCGTGATCGCCTTCGACCTGACCCCTGACCAGGTCCGCGAGCTGGTCGACGTGGTCGCCGAGGAGCAGCTGCTGACGGCGTCCTTCCGCCCCCTCTTCGTCCTCGACCAGCCCGCCTTCGCCGCCACCCGGCGCTACTCCTACGTCGCCGAGCTGGTGGTCCCCGCCGACGGCTGGGAGGCCTACGGAGCCGCCGAGGGCTGGGGCGACTACCTGGCCCAGCGGCTGTCCTCGATCCAGGACGTGTTCGGGGTGGCCACCTGGATCCGGGTCCCCGCCGACGGCGTCGACACCGTGCTGCTGGCCCAGTTGCGCGCGCTGCCGTGAGTCGACTGGCTGGAGGGTCTCTTCCCCTCTAAGGTGCTGCGTGTACCGGCGTCCCCGATGGCCCGGTACGCCTGGAGCAGCCCGGGCGGGCCCTCCGGAGACATACCCCCGTACGTCGGGACGAACCGCGAGGAGCACCACCCATGGGCGACCGGATCGCCATCATCGGCCAGGGCTACGTCGGTCTGCCGCTCGCCCACGAGGCGAGCCGGGCTGGTCACACCGTCCTCGGCCTGGACATCAGCGAGCGGATCACCTCCGCCCTGAACGAGGGCCGGAGCCACGTCGACGACCTGTCCGACGCCGACATCGCGGAGATGATCTCGCAGGGCTACCGCGCCTCGACCGACTTCACCCAGCTCGCCGAGTGCGACGTCGTGGTGATCTGCGTGCCGACCCCGCTCTCCAAGGACGGCGGACCCGACCTCGGCCCGGTGCTCGCGGCCACCGCCAGCGTCGCGCAGAACCTGCACCCCGGGATGCTCGTGGTGCTGGAGTCCACCACCTACCCCGGCACCACCGACGAGGAGGTCCGCCCCCTGCTCGAGGCCGACGGGCTGACCGCGGGCGTGGACTTCCACCTGGCGTTCTCCCCCGAGCGGATCGACCCGGGCAACCAGAAGTTCGGCCCGAAGAACACCCCCAAGGTCGTCGGCGGCCACACCCCCGCCTGCACCGAGGCGGCCTCACGCTTCTACGGCTCCTTCGTCGACACCGTGGTCCCCACCAAGGGCACCCGCGAGGCCGAGATGGCCAAGCTGCTGGAGAACACCTACCGCCACATCAACATCGCCCTGGTCAACGAGATGGCGCGGTTCTGCCACGAGCTCGAGATCGACCTCTGGGACGTCATCGACGCCGCGGCCACCAAGCCCTTCGGCTTCCAGGCCTTCCGCCCCGGTCCCGGCGTCGGCGGCCACTGCATCCCGATCGACCCGAACTACCTCTCCCACAACGTCCAGGCCCGCCTGGGCTACCCGTTCCGGTTCGTGGAGCTGGCCCAGGAGATCAACGCGACGATGCCCTCCTACGTGGCTCGTCGCATCCAGGACGCCCTGAACGAGGACGGCCGGGCCCTGCGCGGGGCGAAGGTGCTCCTGCTCGGGGTCACCTACAAGCCGAACATCGCCGACACCCGGGAGTCCCCGGCCACCCCGCTGGCCAAGGTGCTGCACAGCCGGGGCGCCGACCTGCGCTACCACGACCCGTACGTGCGGAGCTGGAGCCCCAACGGCGTCGACGTCCCCGCCGCCACCGAGGACCTGCTCACCGCAGCCGGCGAGGCCGACCTGTGCGTGCTGCTGCAGGACCACCGCGACTTCGACCTGAGCGCCCTGGCGGGCAGCGGGACGCGCGTGCTGGACACCCGTGGCGTCATGCAGCGCAGCGACACCGTCGAGCGGCTCTGAGACACAGCGGCACGAGATGACTCCGAGCAGCGGCCACGGCGAGCACCAGTCCATCCTGGTGGTCACCGTGGTGCACGACCCCCGGGACGCGCGGATCTGGTTCCGGCAGATCCGCGCCCTGCTCGCCGCCGGCTGGCGGGTCACCTACGCGGCCCCCTTCAGCCAGATCGCCGAGGTGTCGGTCGACGACCTGGCCCCCGAGGACGCGGCCCGGCTGGAGCTGGTCGACGTCCCACGCGCCCGCGCGCGCCACCGGGCCCGGGCGGCGCTGACCGCGCGACGTCTCCTGCGCGACCGCGGGGCCGAGCACGACGTGGTGCTGGTGCACGACCCCGAGCTGCTGCTGGCCGCGATCGGCCTGGACCTCCCGCACCTGGTCTGGGACGTCCACGAGGACCCCGCGGCCGCCCTGGGGGTCAAGGCCTGGATGCCCGGACCGCTGCGCGGACCGGCCAGCCGCGGCTGGCGCCGGGTCGAGCGGTGGGCCGAGGAGAACCGCTCGTTGATCCTGGCCGAACGCAGCTACCAGAAGCGGTTCCGGCGCCGCCACCCCGTCGTGCTCAACTCGGTCACGGTCCCCGAAGGACGTCGACCCAGCACCACCCGGCGCGTGCTGTACCTCGGCTCGGTGACCTCCGTCCGCGGTGGTGACCTGCTCCCGGCCATCGGCGCCGGCCTCCGCGAGCGCACCGGCGGCAGCATCCAGCTGGAGGTCATCGGCGGGGCCCACGACGCCTCCACCGAGAGGGCGCTGCTGTCGGCCCAGGAGGCCGGTGACCTGATCTGGCACGGCTACCTCCCCAGCGACCAGGCCCTGGACCGGGTCAGCGGGGCGCTGGCCGGGCTGGCCCTGCTGAGCGACGTCCCCAACTACCACCTGAGCCTGCCCACCAAGGTGGTGGAGTACTGCGCCCTCGGCGTGCCGGTGATCACCACCCCGCTGCCCCTGGCGGCCCGGCTGGTGACCGAGCACGAGGTCGGCGTGGTCGTCCCCTACGCCGACCCGGCCGCGGTGGTGGACGCCGTGGTCCAGCTGGCCGCCGACCAGGAGGCCGCGGACCAGATGGGCGCCCGGGGTCACGAGCTGGCGCTGCGCGAGCACGACTGGCGGCACTGGTCGGCGGTGTTCATCGACGAGATGGCCCGCTTCGCCGACCACCGCTCGGCCCGCTCCCGCCCGCACGCGCACTCGTTCCAGCCGCGCCGCGTCTGACGGGACGCCTCGACGGGTCCCCGACCGGGTCCGGCGGACCACCGCCTACGATGCGTGGGCGCCGCCTGCCCGGTGAGCGGCCCGAAGGAGCATGCACCATGGCCCAGTCCTCCTACGTCTCCGACGAGCAGCTCACCCGAGCGCTCGGCATCTACAGCGGGATGGTGGACCAGGTGATCGGGGACCCCCGCCGCTGGCTCGGCCTGGACGACGACCCGCCTCCGACCGCGAGGTTCCCCGCCCGGGTGCTCGACGCGCTCCGGGACCGGGCCTTCGGCGAGACCACCCCGAGCTCGCCCCGCTGGTCCGACCTCCCCGTGCAGCAGCGGGTCGACTGGTGGGTGACCCGGATCGGGGTCAGCGCCGGGCTGGCGGCAGCCGCGCCCCGGCTGGCCGGGGCGCTGGCCGACCGGGTGCCGCTGCAGGCGGCCCTCGGCGCCTCCGCCGCCGGGCTGGCCGTGTGCGCGACCGCCCGCGAGCACGGGCGGAGCGACCCGGCCGAGTGGGTCCCGCTGCTCGGTGCGGTGCTGTTCGACCGCGACCTCTCCTCCCAGGGGAGCTCGGTGCCGACGAGCTCGGAGTCGGAGCAGCAGCTGGCCGCCGAGGACGAGGGTGCCGGGGAGCCGGCCGAGGACCCGGGAGACGGCCTGCGTGGTGGCGCCCGGCGGGCGGCCCGGACGGTGTGGCGGCTGGCCCGCACGCTCTGGGACCTGCAGGGCCTCCTCGACGAGCGACCCCGCGGCGGTCTGCTGCCGCGGGCCCTGGCCAAGCTGCCGGTCATCGGGCTGGCGGGCGGCTGGCTCGACGAGCGCGGCGGCATCCGCCAGGCGGCCCGGCAGACGACCCTCCTGCTGGCTCAGTCGCCCGCCGGCTGACGCGCGTTCACAGCCAGCCCTTGCGGCGGAACACCGCGTAGAGGACGAGGGCCATCAGCACCATCCCACCCACCGCCAGCGGGTACCCGGCCCGCCAGGCCAGCTCGGGCATGTGGTCGAAGTTCATCCCGTAGACCGAGGCGATCAGGGTGGGCGCGAACAGGATGGCCGCCCAGGCGGAGATCTTCTTGACCTCCTCACCCTGGCGCAGCGAGGTCTCCGACAGCCGGCGGGTCTCCTCGTTCTGGGCCAGCCCGGCCTCGGACAGTCGACGCATCTCGTCGTTCTGCTGCTGGGTGACCAGGGTGGAGTGCACGGTCAGGGCGTTCTGCAGCAGGGTCCGGAAGGCGTCGGCCCGCTCGGTGACCCGCAGCGCGTGGTCCAGCACGTCACGCAGCGAGCGCTGCAGCTCCTCGTGCACCTGGTACTTCTCCGCACCCCGCAGCAGCCCCTCGAGCACCGCGAACAGCGGCGTGGTGGCGCGCTGGAAGCCGATCACCTCGCTGAGCAGCTGGTAGATGCGGCGGGAGACGTCGGGGTCGTTGGCGAAGAGCTGGTCCTCGATCTCGTCGATGTCGTTCTCCAGGCCCGCCACGACGGGGGCGTAGCCGTCGACCACCTCGTCCAGCACCGTGTAGAGCACGGCCTCCGGACCCATGGCCAGCAGGTCGGGGGACGACTCCAGACGGCTGCGGACCGGGGCCAGGTCCGGGCGCGTGGCGTGGCGCACCGTGACCACGAAGGAGGGGCCGATGAAGACGTGCACCTCCCCGAACTCCACGGTCTCGGTCTCGTCGACGTACCAGGCCGGACGCAGCACCACGAAGAGGGTGTCGCCGTAGCGCTCCACCTTGGGCCGCTGGTGGCCCTTGCCCGCGTCCTCCACCGCCAGCGGGTGCAGGTCGAACTCGCGGGCCACCGAGTCCAGCTCCGCGGGGCTGGGACGGAACAGGCCGATCCAAGCCATCCCGCGGCGCTCGTGCAGCAGCTCGAAGGTCTCGTCCAGGCTCGCCGGGTTCTCGGTCCGGCGACCGTCGACGTAGACGCAGTTGTCCACCAGGGGCACGTGCGTTCCTCCTCCTGCGGTGCGAGCGGGGCCACGGCTCCGGCGGGCGGTCGCCCGGGAGCACGCTACCGCCGCGCGGGGCGGGGACGGACGCGCGCAGGCGACCTCGACGATCCTCTGACCTCCGCGGGGGCGCGCGCCGTCAGAGGTCGAGGGCCAGCAGGGCGTTCTCGACCAGCTCGGTCATGGCCGGGTGGATCCAGTACTGCCCCGTCGCCATCTCCCGGGCCCCGAGCCCGAAGGACATCGCCTGGATCAGCGGCTGGATCAGCACCGAGGCCTCGGGGCCGATGATGTGGGCGCCCAGCAGCCGACCGGTCCCCCGCTCGGCCACCAGCTTGGCGAAGTGGGTGTCGTCCTCCATCGCCCAGCCGTAGGCGATCGAGCCGTAGTCCTGGTGGGCGGTGACGACGTCGAGACCGGCGTCGCGGGCCTCCTGCTCGGTGAGCCCGACCGAGGCCACCTGCGGCTCGGAGAACACCGCGTGCGGGACGAAGCGGTGGTCGGAGCGGATCATCGCGTCGGGGTGGGCCAGGTTGTGCTTGACCACCCGCATCTCGGCGTTGGCCACGTGCTTGAGCTGCCAGCGGTTGCTGACGTCGCCCAGGGCGAAGACGCCCTCGGCGGTGGTGCGCTGGTAGGCGTCGACCACCACCCGCCCGGCGTCGTCGACCCCGATGCCCGCCTTCGGCAGGTCGAGGGTGTCGCCGTTGGGGACGCGGCCGGTGGCGAAGAGCACCAGGTCGCCGTGGTGGGTGGAGCCGTCCTCACCGACCACGGTCGCCCCGGAGCCGTCCGCCTCGGCCCGTACCTCCGCCACCGTGGTGCCCCGCACCAGCCGCACCCGTCGGGCCATCAGGTCGGTGAACCGGGCGGACACGTCGGCGTCCTCCTCGCGCAGCATGCGGTCCGAGCGCAGCACGATGGTGACGTCGACCCCGAAGGAGGCGAACACGTGGGCGAACTCGGCGGCCACGAAACCGCCGCCCACGATGACCATCGACGCCGGCAGCGCGTCGATGCGCATCACGGTGTCGGAGGTGTGGGCCCAGGCCGGCCGGGTGGTGGCGCCGTGCTCGAACCACTCCTGCTCCACGCCGGGGACGTCCGGGACGACCGGGCGGCTGCCGGCGGCGACCACGAAGCGGTCGGCGGTGATCTCCTCGTCCCCGACCACGAAGGTGCGCTCGCCGGTGAAACGGCCGCGCTCGCGGTAGAGGGTGACGTTGTCGGCCCGGCGGCGCCAGTCCTCACCGCCGCTGGAGATGGCGTCGATGCGGGTGAAGATGCGGTCGCGGATGCCCACCCAGTCCACCGACTCCCGACGCAACCCGACCCCGAGCCGGGCCGCGCGCTCCGGCGTGGAGGCCAGGTTGGCGGGGTGGACGTACATCTTGGTGGGGATGCACCCGACGTTGAGGCAGGTGCCGCCGAAGATGCCCTTGTCGACCAGGGCCACCCGCTGGCCGTCCAGCGACTCGTCGATCAGGGAGTTGCCCGAGCCGGAACCGATGATGACGAGGTCGAAGTGGCGCACCCGTCCATCCTGCCACCCCGCACCAGCCCGGACCGTCGTCGGAAATGCCTGCGGGGGCCGGGCCCACGAGGCACCATCGAAGAGGACGGCAGGTCGCCGTCAGAGCTCCTCCCAGAACCAGGAGATGCCATGAGAACCCTGCGCATCGTCGGCGCCGTCGCTGTCGCCGTCCTTGCCGCGAACGTCGTCACCACCCCGGCCGCTGCGGCCGGGGAGCCGACCCGCACCCTGAACACCGTCGACGAGCTGTCCTGCGTCTTCTCGACCACCACCGGGGAGAGCGTCTTCCTCCAGGCCAGCGGGGACAGCCTCTCCGGCGACTCCGGCTCCTCCTTCTTCGTCGAGGACGAGGACTACCAGCTGGTCCTGCAGGGGTGGGAGGGGACGGCCACCTTCGGTCCGCGCTTCACCGCGGAGATCACCGCCAAGGACCCCTCCACCGGCGGGTCGGTCGGGACGGCCACCTTCGCCGCCGACGTCGCGCAGGCCGAGCCGGTCGTGCAGCAGGTCGACGAGCGCGACGGCAACATCCGCACCACGGGCACCATCACCACCAGCGAGTTCACCTTCAGCCAGGTCTCCGCGAGCGTGCCCGGTCTCTCCCCGATCAGCGACGAGCTGTCCTGCAGCGGGTCGAGGATCGTCTTCGACCTGCGCTCCACCAACCCGGCGATGCACGTCGTCCGCTCCCGGGACTTCAACTCCGACATCTGCACCCTGGCCGGCATCGCCGACGCCGCCGTCCTGCTGAGCGGCAACAGCCGGACGGCGCCCTACGCCGAGGTCGTCGTCGACGACGGCGTGAACCCGCTCGAGGCGCAGGGCGACGTGGTCGTGCGTGGCAACCGGGGTCGGTTGGAGGCACCGCTGGTGGAGGTCGGCACGGGTGAGACGGTGGCGCAGCTCACCCTGTCCCTCGAGCTGACCCGGGCCGGCGCGCCCTCCACCACGATCGAGCGGGACGGGAGGTCCCGCGTCATCGACACCGACACCCCCTACTGGGCGCACGTCGGCGTCGAGACCTCCGACGGCCGCCGTGGCGAGGTCACCTGCGCCGCCGAGGAGGAGGTCCGCACGACGATGACGTCGCGTCGCTGACCCGCCCCCACCCGACGTCCGTGCCGCGACGTCGGGTGGGCGTGCTCAGACCGTGGTGACGGCGAGCTCGGCGGCGATCGCGCGGGCCTCGTCCTCGCGCAGCCGACCGGGGCCGGGGACCATCGCGTTGGCGGTGCCGGCCCCGGCACCGAGGCGGACGGCGTCGACCAGCCCCAGGCCCTCGGTGAGCCCGGTCAGCAGACCGCCCAGGTAGCTGTCGCCGCTGCCCTGGGACCAGCGGCCGCGACGGCTGCTGGCCGCGACCCGCCAGCGCCGTCCGTCCTGGGACAGCGCCGACCCCGACGCCCCGTCGGTGACCACCACCGGCGCGGACGCCCGCGCGGCGACGGCCGCGACCAGCTCGGACAGGTCGACGTCGGGGGCGGTCCCGACCAGGTCGACGGCCTCGGAGCGGTTGATCTTGACCAGGTCCACGCCGCGCTCCAGCAGCTCGGTCAGCAGCTCCCCGTAGCAGTCGGCGGCCACCCGGGCGCCGTGGTGGCGGGCCCGGGCCAGCAGGTCGGCGACCCGGGCGGGGTCGGCGCCCTCGGGCAGCCCGCCGTTGACCGCGACCCAGTCCGTGCCGCCGGCCAGCGCCTCGTCCAGGGCGGCCTCGACGTCGTCCAGCACGCCGTCGGCCAGCGGGGTGGCCCGCTGGTAGATCTCGGTCATGTCGGCCCCGGCGACCGAGACGCAGATCCGGGTCTCGTGCGGGTTGGGCACCACCACCGCCGGCAGCCCCTCCTCCGCCAGCAGGGTGCGCATCAGGTCCCCCACCGGGCCGCCGAGGACGGTCACGGCCCGGGTCGGCGCACCGAGCGCGGTCGCCGCCCGCACCATGTTGAGGCCCTTGCCGCCGGCGCAGCGGACCGTGCTGAGGGGCCGGTGGATGGCGCCGACGGTGAGCTCGTCGACCTCGTAGCTGATGTCCAGGCTGGGGCTGAGCACCACCGCCGTGATCATGCCCGGCTCACACCCCCGCGTAGGAGTGCAGACCGGAGACCAGCAGGTTGATGCCGATGAAGTTGAACCAGAACGCCACCACCCCGGTGATGGCCATCACTGCGGCCGGCGTCCCCCGCCAGCCGGCGGTGGCCCGGGCGTGCAGGTAGCCGGCGTAGATGACCCAGGTGACCAGGCTCATCGTCTCCTTGGGGTCCCAGCCCCAGAACCGGCCCCAGGCGTACTGCGCCCAGACCGCGCCGGCGGCGATGGTGAAGGTCCACAGCGGGAAGGCGAAGGCGTGCGCGCGGTAGGCGATCAGGTCGATCTGGCGGGCCGAGGGCAGCTTCGCCAGGTACCCGCGGACGGTCCCGCGGCGCTCGGCGCGGTCCTTGACGAGGTAGAGGATCGAAGCCAGCGCGCCGACGTTGAAGGCCGCACCCGACAGGGCCGCGGCGACGATGTGGAAGAGGAACCAGGCCGAGTGCAGCGAGGGCACCAGCGGGGCGACGTCGACGTAGAAGACGGTGACGGCCAGCCCCATGCCGACCGTGGAGAGCAGGGTCACGAGCAGCCCGAGCCAGCGCTGCCCGAGCCGGACGGCCAGGAACAGGTGCACGGCGACCACGAACAGCAGCGAGGTGCTGACGAACTCGTACATGTTGCCCCACGGGAACCGGTCGGCGGCCAGCCCGCGGGTGACCACCGCGAGGGCGTGCACGACGAAGGCCACCAGCGTGAGGGCCACCCCGATCCGGCCGAAGCGGTCGACCCGGAGCAGCGCGCGCTCGTCGTCGACGGGGTCCCCGGCGCCGGCCTGGAGGGCCACCGAGCCGGACCCGGGCTCGCCCACCGAGGCGCCGACCAGCTGGCGCTCGCGGGTGCGTCGCTCACCGGTGGTCTCCCCGGTGCCGCGGGCGGCGGCCCACTCGGCGGCGTGGGCGATGGCTGCGAACAGGTAGATCACCGCCGCGGTGACCATGGCGGTGTTCGACACTCCTCCGACGTCCATCAGCGCTCGTCCTCTCCCTGTCCGGGCCGGCGCTCCGCGCCGTCTCCGGGTCCATTCTCGTCTGCGCCCAGCTGCTGCGCGAGCTGGGCCACGTCCTCGTCGAGACCGGTCCGGGCGTCGGCCCGGTCCAGACCGCCGACCTCGATCTCCGTCTCACCACTGGTTCCGGCCCGGGCCCGCACCCAGATCCGTCGCGGGCGGACGAACAGCGACAGGCACAGCCCGGTGACCGCGGCCACCACCGCACCGAGGGTCAGCGGCAGGGCGGGGGTGCTGCTGACCTGCAGCTTCACCCAGCGCTCCCAGCCGTCCATGGTGATCGAGCCCCGGCCGTCGGGCAGGGTGACGCTCTCCCCCGGCGCGAGCCGGATCCGCAGGGTGTCGGTGCCGTCCTCGGTGAGCACCTTCTCCAGCCCGGTGATGTCGAGGGAGTACACGTTCTCCGGTGCCCCGGTCTCCTCCTTCGGCGGGCCGTACCAGGCGTTGAGGAAGAGCTCGGGGGCGAAGGCGTCGGGGAACAGCGAGCGCGGGCCCAGCTCGTCGACCTGGGCGGTGGGCAGGAAGAAGCCCTGGAAGGCCAGCCGCTCCGGTCGCGCGTCGGGTGCCTTGATGGCGCCGGCGGAGGTGAAGTTGCCGTCCTGGGGCAGGAAGGGCACCAGCCCGGAGAAGGCGACGTCGCCGTTGCCGTCGCGGACGGTGACCCGGGGGGCGTAGCCGTGACCGGTGAGGTGGACGTCGGTGCCGTCGATGGTGAGCGGCCTGTTGACCTCGAGGTTGAAGTCGTAGGGCTGCTCCCCCGGTGACTCGGTGACGGTGAGGTCGGCGTCGAAGACACGGGCCGCGCCCATCTGCACCGGGCCGGTCTCGAACTCGGCGGTGAACTGGTTCACGACGAGGGAGAACGGCGGCAGCCCGGTGGGGTCGAAGCGACCGCCGGCGGTGATGTCGTCGTACTGGCTGATGGTGTTGGCGAACCCCTGCCCGACCGGGACGACCACGTTGCCGCGGTACCCGCCGAGGGCACCCACGGCCAGCCCGATCAGCAGCACCACCAGGCTCAGGTGGAAGACCAGGTTGCCGGCCTCGCGGAGGTGGCCGCGCTCGGCGGCCACCGAGTCCTCGCGCACCTGCACCCGGAACCGCTTGCGGCGCAGCGCCGCGGCGGCGGCCTCCAGCACCTCGGCCGGGGCGGCGTCGCTGGTGGTGGTGGCGGCGGCGGGGAGGCGGCGCAGGTTCCTCGGGGTCCGGGGCGGCTGGGCGCGCAGGGCCCGCCAGTACACCCGGGTGCGGGGCACGATGCAGCCGACCAGGGAGACGAAGAGCAGCAGGTAGATGGCGGAGAACCAGGGCGAGGCGTAGACGTCGAAGAGCCCGATGGCGTCGTAGAAGCGTCCCAGCGCGGGGCTCTCCTCGATCCAGGCGCTGACCTCGAACGGCGCGGTGGGCCGCTGCGGCAGCAGGGCGCCGGGGATGGCGGCCACGGCCAGCGCCAGCAGCAGGGTCAGCGCGGTGCGCATCGAGGTCAGGTTGGTCCAGAGCCAGCGCAGCCACTCCACCGGCCGCAGGGAGCGCGGCGCCTCGGTGGCGGGACGTCGGTCGCGGTGCGGCTCGGGGGCGGTGTCGTCGGTCACGACGTCGGGCTGCTGGTCGGTGGTGCCGCTCACAGCGGTGCCCCGACGCTCGCGGCCCACTGCCGGATGCCGCCCATCAGGGCGTCCCACAGACCGGTGACCAGCAGCAGCCCCGTGAGCACCATCAGCGCCCCGCCGACGCCCATCACCAGCCGCTGGTGCCGCTTGACCACGCCCACCACCCGGTTGACCCGGCCCCAGGCCAGCCCGGCCAGCACGAACGGGATGCCGAGACCGAGGGAGTAGACGAAGGCCAGCAGAGCCCCGCGGGAGGCGCTCCCCTCGTTCAGGGCCAGGGTCAGCACGGCGGCCAGGGTGGGTCCGATGCAGGGGGTCCAGCCGAAGCCGAACACCATGCCGAGCAGCGGCGCGAAGGCGATGCCCGCCCGGGGGACGCGCTGCAGCCGCAGCTCACCGCGTCCCAGCGGGATGACGCCGAGGAAGACCAGCCCGAGCAGGATGGAGACGACGCCGGCCGCCGGGGTGAGCCAGCCGCGGGCGTCGAGGAGCACCTGGCCGGCCGCCCCGAAGACGGCGCCGGTCAGCACGAAGACGACGGAGAAGCCGAGCACGAACAGCGAGGTGCCGAGCAGCATCCGGCCCTTGTTCGCCTTGCCGCCGAGCACCTCCGCCGCTCCGAGCCCGGTGGCGTAGGAGAGGTAGCCGGGCAGCAGGGGCACCACGCAGGGGCTGAAGAACGAGACGGCCCCGACCAGCAGGGCCACGGGGATGGCGAGCGCCATCGACCCGCTGACCGAGTCGGCCAGCCACCCGGCGAGGTCCATCGGCACCATCAGCGCCCCTCGCTGACGTCGGTGACCAGGTCGGCCAGGGTGGTGGCGCTGATGGTGCCCAGGACGCGCGCGGCGACCCGGCCCTCGCGGTCGATCACCAGCGTGCTGGGGATGGCCGAGGGCGGCAGGTTGTCGGCGAAGCGGAGCTGCAGCTCACCGGTCGGGTCGTCCAGGCTCGGGTAGGGGATCTCGAAGGCCCGCAGGAAGGCCTCCTCCGCCGCCGGGTTGTCCTCCTTGGCGTTCAGCCCGACGAACTGGGCGATGCCCTCGGTCCGGGCCGCGGCCTCCACCAGGTCCGGGGACTCGGCTCGGCACGGGGCGCACCAGGACGCCCACACGTTCAGCACCACGACCTGGTCGTCGAAGTCGCCGAGGGCGATCTCCCCGTCCCCGCCGACCAGCGGCCCGCGGACGTCCGGCGCCGCCTCCCGCTCGTCCGGCGCTACCTGGGTGATCGTCCCGTCCCCGGACACGAACCCCTCCTCGACCCCGCTGGTCCCGCCCCCGCCGGTGCACGCCGACACCGCGAGCGCCACCGCGACGACGACTCCGGTCCAGCCCGGCCGACGTCGACGCGAGCGCGACGAGGCACCCGACGCGAGCGTCCTCAGCCCGTGGTCCGACGCCGGCACGTCAGACCCGGAGCCGCCGAGGACGCGAGGAGGAGGCTCGGCCGGGCGGGACGTCTCGCCGCGAGGGGTCACCGCGGACCCGGCCACGAAGAACCGACGCACGACGAGCCGACTCACGCGCCGGCGACGAACTGCCGACCCTTGCCCTTGGCGGGCAGCAGGTCCACCGCGGGTTCGGAGTAGGCGACGTTGACCACGCGCCCGTCGATCACCGTCATGGAGGTCAGGCTGGCCAGGGTGCACTGGCGGCGACGCGGGTCGTGCACCAGGCGGCGGCCGACGGCGTCGCAGCGCGCCATCCAGATCGGCAGCTGGTGGGAGACGATCAGCGCCTCGTGGCCGTCGGCGGCGATGGCGGAGTCCAGGATGGCGGCCCGCATCCGCACCACGATCTCGGTGTAGGGCTCACCCCAGGACGGGCGGGTGGGGTTGCGCAGCAGCCACCACATCCGCGGGTCGCGGAGGGCGGACTTCTTGGCCGACATCACGCGCCCTTGGAGCAGGTTGGCCGACTCGACCACCCGGTCGTCGGTGACGACCTGCAGGTCGGGGTGCTGGGCGGAGACCGGGGCCATGGTCTCCTGGGCGCGCTCCAGCGGGGAGCAGCGCAGGTGGGTCAGGTCGGCGTCGGCCAGGTGCTCCCCGAGCCGCTCGGCCATGGCGCGGCCGCGCTCGGAGAGGTGGAAGTCCGGGAGCCGGCCGTAGAGGACGCCGGTGGGGTTCTCCACCTCGCCGTGACGCAGCAGGTGGACGATCGCGCGTCCGCGGTGCACCGGCACGTGCGGTTCGATGTCGTTCACGGCTCCCTCAGTGTCGTTCGGCGGACGCGACGGCGGCAGCGGCACGGGCGGCGGCCGGCAGCGTCTCGACGATACGCGACAGCGCCTCGTCGTCGTGGGCGGTGGACAGGAACCACGCCTCGTAGGCGCTGGGTGGGAGGTACACCCCGGCGTCCAGCATGGCGTGGAAGAAGGCGGCGTGGGCGGCGGTGTCCTGCCGCTGCGCGGTGGCGTAGTCAGGTACCTCGGTGACGTCGTCGGGGGTGAAGAAGACGCTGAACATGCTGCCGGCGCTCTGCACCACGTGCGGCAGGCCGGCGGCGGCGAAGGACTCGGCCACGGCGGTGCGGAGGACGTCGGCGGAGGCGTCCAGGGTGCGGTAGACCTCGTCGTCGAGCAGGCGCAGGGTGGTGCTGCCGGCGGCGCTGGCCACCGGGTTCCCCGAGAGGGTACCGGCCTGGTAGACCGAGCCGACCGGGGACAGCAGCTGCATCAGCTCCGCCCGTCCGCCGAAGGCCGCGGCCGGGAACCCGCCGCCCATCACCTTGCCGAAGGTCACCAGGTCGGGGACGACGCCGTCGAGGCCGTGCTGCCCGCTGCGGGTGACCCGGAAGCCGGTCATCACCTCGTCGGAGACGAAGAGCGCGCCGTGCTCGCGGCAGGTGCGGGCCAGGAAGGCGTTGAAGTGCTCGCCGTCCTCGGTACCGGGGACGATCACGCCCATGTTGCCGGGGGCGGCCTCGGTGACCAGGCAGGCGATCTGGTCCCCGTGCTCGGCGAAGGCGGCGGTGACGGCGGTCCGGTCGTTGTAGGGCAGCACGATGGTCTGGGCGGTGGTGGTGGCCGGGACGCCGGGGCTGGACGGGCTGGCGAGGGCCTCGGCGTCGCCCAGGGTGGCGACCCCGGAGCCGGCGGAGGCGAGCAGGGCGTCGACGTGGCCGTGGTAGCAGCCGGCGAACTTGACCACCAGGTCGCGGCCGGTGGCGGCGCGGGCCAGGCGGAGCACGGTCATGGTGGCCTCGGTGCCGCTGCTGACCAGCCGCACCTGCTCCACCGGGGTGCGCTCGACGATGGCCTCGGCCAGCTCGACCTCGGCCCGGGTGGGGGCGCCGTAGGAGGTGCCGCGGGCAGCCGCGTCGGTGACGGCGGCGATCACCTCGGGGTGGGCGTGGCCGAGGATCATCGGTCCCCAGGAGCAGACCAGGTCGACCAGGTCGTTGCCGTCGGCGTCGGTGAGGTGGGCGCCCTTGGCGGCGGCGATGAACCGGGGCGTGCCACCCACGGCGCGGAAGGCCC
Source organism: Auraticoccus monumenti (assembly GCF_900101785.1). Taxonomy (GTDB): domain Bacteria; phylum Actinomycetota; class Actinomycetes; order Propionibacteriales; family Propionibacteriaceae; genus Auraticoccus; species Auraticoccus monumenti. The sequence continues at coordinate 47,050 of NZ_LT629688.1, forward strand.
GGACCGGTGAGTTCACCCCGCCGGGGATGACCAGCTGGGCGCGCTCGAAGAGCTCGGCGGATCGGGCGTCGGACGTCACGGGTGGGCCTCCTGCGGTGGTGGTGCTCATGCGCGGTGCAGCCGCTGGGCGTACTCGAGCGCCCAGTAGGTGAGGACCACGTCGGCCCCGGCCCGGCGGATCGAGAGCAGGGTCTCGGTGATGGCCCGGTCGCGGTCGATCCAGCCCTGGGCGGCGGCGGCCTCGACCATGGCGTACTCGCCGGAGACGTTGTAGGCCGCGACCGGCACGTCGACGGTGCGCGCGGTCTCGGCGATCACGTCGAGGTAGCCCATCGCGGGCTTGACCATCACCATGTCCGCGCCCTGCTCGACGTCGAGGCGGACCTCCCGGAGGGACTCCCGGACGTTGGCGGGGTCCTGCTGGTAGGCCTTGCGGTCCCCGGTGAGGGAGGAGCCGACGGCCTCCCGGAAGGGTCCGTAGAAGGCGGAGGCGTACTTGGCGGCGTAGGCCATCACCACGGTGTCGGTGTGCCCGCGGGCGTCCAGCTCGGCGCGGATGACGGCGACCTGGCCGTCCATCATGCCGCTGGGGGCGACCACGTGGGCGCCGCGCTCGGCGTGCATGGCCGCCATCTCGGCGTAGACGTCGACGGTGGCGTCGTTGTCGACCGAGCCGTCGGCGGCGAGCAGCCCGCAGTGCCCGTGGTCGGTGAACTCGTCCAGGCAGACGTCGCTCATCACCAGCAGGTCCTCACCCACCTCGGCCCGGACCGCCTCGATGGCCACGTTGAGGATGCCGTCCTCGGCCAGCGCACCGGAGCCGGTGGCGTCCTGGCGCTCGGGCACCCCGAAGAGCATGATCCCCGCCAGACCGGCCTCGGCGGCCTCGGTGGCGGTGGCGCGGAGGGTGTCCAGGGTGTGCTGGACGACGCCGGGCATGGAGCTGATCGGCCGCGGCTCGGTGGCCCCCTCGGCGACGAAGGCCGGGAGCACCAGCTGGCGCGGCGCGACCGTCGTCTCGGCCACCATCGCGCGCACGACGGGGGTCCGTCGGAGCCGGCGCGGACGCACCACGGGTCGGTTGGGGGTCACCGTCCCAACCTACGTGGGACGCCCCGCCCGACCCCAATCCACGTGACCGGCGCCACGCTCAGGTGGCGCGACCACCGGCCCGCGGTCGGACGGCGTCCAGGGCGGCGTCGAAGTAGCTCCGCAGCGGCCGGGCGCCCCCGTCCTGGCACCACGCCTCCCCGGCCAGGTCCAGGCAGGTGACGACGCACCCCACGACGGCCTTGGCGCGCAGCGTGGCGCCGGGGCCGCCGCCGAGACGTCGTTCCACCTCGGGCACCAGGTCCTCGTACCAGCGGAGGTGCTTCTCGATGGTCCGGGCACGCAGGGACGGCGTCCCGTACACCATCGTCGCGGTCGCCAGCACCCGCTCCTCGTCAGCCACCTCCCCCTCCACGGCGACCAGCGCACCGCGCAGAGCCGTCCACACGTCGTCGTCCTCGGGCTGGCGCTCCAGCGCGGCCCGCAGCACGGCTCCCTCGCCGACGAGGGCGCCGAGCACGACGTCCTCCTTGGTGCCGAAGTAGCGGAAGAACGAGCGGCGGGAGATCCCGGCCGCGGCGACGACCTCCTCGATGGTGGTCTGCTCGAAGCCCTTGGCGAGGAACAGGTCCATCGCGACGGTGGTGATCTCGGCGTGGACGCGCTGGCGGGACCGGGCCCACAGCCCCGGCGGTGCGTCCTCGGTCGGTGTCACGCCACCACCCTAGCGGCGAACGACGTCGGGTGCCGTAGTGCCACTTGGTGCCAAACTGGCATACAGTTGCACCATGACGACGTCAGCAGCACCTCTCGACTACGCACGACAGACCGTCCTGGTGACCGGCGCGAGCGCCGGCCTCGGGGCCGAGTTCGCCCGGCAGCTGGCCGCCCGGGGCAGCGACCTGGTGCTCGTGGCCCGGCGCGCGGACCGCCTCCAGGCCCTGGCCACCCAGCTGCAGGAGCAGCACGGCACCACGGTGGCGGCGGTCCCGATGGACCTGGCCGCACCCGACGTCGCCCGGCGGCTGCAGACCGAGCTCGCCCGCCGGCAGGTCGAGGTCACCAGCGTGGTCAACAACGCCGGCTTCGCCAGCACGGGGCTCTTCCACGAGACCGAGCTCGCCGATCTCAGCGCCGAGGTCGCCGTCGACGTCACCAGCGTGGTCGAGATCAGCCACGCGTTCATGCCGCGGCTGCGCGAGCGCGGAGACGGCTTCCTCCTCAACGTCGCCAGCATGGCGGCCTACCAGGCGGACCCCCGGATGGCGGTCTACGGGGCGAGCAAGGCCTTCGTGCTCAGCCTGACCGAGGCCCTCTGGTACGAGGCGCGCGGCACCGGGCTCCGGGTCCTCGCCCTGTCACCGGGGGCGACCGAGACGGAGTTCTTCGACGTGGCCGGCGACGGTGCCGACGGCGGGACCCGGCGGATGCCCGCCGACGCCGTGGTGGCCACGGCGCTGACGGCGCTGGAGCGGCGGAACCCCCCGCCGAGCGTCATCGCCGGGCGGGGCAACCGGGTCGCCTCGCTGCTGGCGCGGGTGGTCGGCCGGCGCCGGGCCACCGAGCTGATCGGCGGGATGATGGCGCGTTCGGCGGCCACCGGTCGCTGACGACCCGTCCCGGTCCCCGACCCCGGACGCTCGCGAGTGCGGCCATCTCGTCGGGTGCTGCGCTGGCAGGCGACCATCCGGGCGCACTCGCGTCACCGACAGCCAGCCAGAGGGCGGACCGGGTGTGCACAACCCGTCCGGAGGGGGTCGTCGGGGCTGAGGATCGACATGTGCACCCGGAGCCTCTGCCTGAGCCCCTCGAGGGACGCGGCTTCACCACCGCCCACGCCCGCACGGTCGGGGTGTCGGCGGAGCGGCTCCGCCGATCCGACCTCCAGCACCCGTTCCACGGTCTGCACGCCCCGGCGGCCCACGAGATGTCGGCGAGGGACCTCATCGCGCTGCGGTCGCTCTCCGTGCCGGACGGTCACTGGTTCAGCCACACCAGCGCCGCCGTGCTGCACGGCCTCTGGCTGCCCGAGCGGCTCACCGCCGACCCGACCGTCCACCTCAGCTGCGTGGATCCTTCGCGCCGGCGAGCAGGTCGCGGCACCCAGGGGCACGCCGTCCGCCCGGGCACCGACGTGGTCCAGAGGGTTCGCGGTCTGCCGGTGCAGAGCCCGGCGGACGTCTGGGCGAGCCTGGCCGGGGAGCTGGACGCGCTCGAGCGGGTCCAGCTGGGCGACTCGCTCCTCCGCCGACAGCACCCTCACAGTCGGCTCGAGGACCTGCGGGGCGCCTGTGAGCGTCGCAGGGGTCGACGCCACAGCAGGGCCCTGGTTGCGGCCCTCGAGGACGTCCGAGCAGGGACCGACTCGGTCAAGGAGACCGAGCTCCGGCTGCTGCTCACCTCCTGGGGCTTCCCGGAGCCGCAGGTGAACCTCCCGATCGTGGACGCAGCGGGCGACCTCGTCGCCATCGGTGACCTGGTCTGGGAGGAGTACCGGGTGGTGTGCGAGTACGACGGTGATCAGCACCGCACCGACCGGCGCCAGTACGAGCGGGACCTCGATCGCCTCGAGCACCTCGGCTGGGAGGGGTGGCGGGTGGTGCGTGCGCAGCAACGCCACCTCCGGGCCGAGCGGCACACCCTGAGACGCCGGGTCGCCCGGGCCCTCCTGGCCGGCGGCTACCGCCCGGACCTCACCCGCCGGGCGTGACTCCACCCGCCGCCCCGCTGCCCGCCCGCCGAGCGCGCGCGAGTGCGACCGGATCGTCGCCCGGAGCTCGTGACGGCGACGATCTGACCGCACTCGACGTCGGGTCGAGGCCTGGGGCCGGGGCCGGGACCGGGGGCGAGGCGGGGGGTCAGCGGCGGCGCGGGGCCTTCTGCTGCGAGGGCTTGACCACGGTCTCCCCCTTGGCCAGCAGCTCGTCGCGACGGATCGCGGCGAAGCTGGCCAGGGCGTCGGCCAGGGCCACCACCGACGGCTTGGACGCCATCACGTCGACCCGCAGCCCGTGCTCCTCGCAGGTGCGCGCGGTGGCCGGCCCGATCACCGCGACCACGGTGGAGGGGTGCGGCTTGCCCGCGATGCCCACCAGGTTCCGCACCGTGGAGGACGAGGTGAACACGGCGGCGTCGAAGGACCCCGTCTTGATCGCCTCACGGGTGGCGGCTGGCGGCGGGGCGGCCCGGACGGTCCGGTAGGCGGTGACGTCCTCGACCTCCCAGCCCAGCGCGGTCAGGCCCGCGGAGAGGGTCTCGGTGGCGATGTCGGCCCGCGGCAGGAAGACCCGGTTGATCGGGTCCAGCACCTCGTCGTAGGGCGGGAACTCCGCCACCAGGCCGGTGGAGGACTGGTCGGTGGTCGGCACCAGGTCGGGCTCGATCCCCCAGGACTGCAGGGCGGCGGCGGTCACCTGACCCACGGCGGCCACCTTCAGCCCGGAGAAGGCGCGGGCGTCCAGGCCGTACTGCTCGAACTTCTCCCGGACGGCCTTGACCGCGTTCACCGAGGTGAAGGCGACCCACTCGAATCGGCCCTCGACCAGACCGCGAACGGCCTTGTCCATCTGCTGCGGGCTGCGCGGCGGCTCCACGGAGATGGTGGGGACCTCGTCGCTGTGGGCGCCGTAGCTGCGCAGCCGGGCGGTCATCGGGCCGGCCTGGTCCTTGGTGCGGGGCACCAGCACCCGCCAGCCGAACAGCGGCTTGGTCTCGTACCAGCTCAGGTCCTCGCGGTGCTCGACCACCGGGCCGACCATGACGTGCACCGGGGACTCGGGGTCGACGTCGGCCTCGGCCACCTTGCGGGCCAGCTCGGCCAGCGTGGTGATCACGCTGTTCTGGTCGGTGCTGCCGCCACCGAGGGTGACCAGCACCGGGTCCTCCGGCGGACGTCCGCAGCCGATCGCGGCGGCGGCGACGTCGGCCACCATGCCCGCCCGGGTGCTCACCACCAGGGTTCCGGTGCTGGCCCACTGCGAGGAGCTGGTCTTGGTGATGCGACCGTCCATCGCGGAGACGAAGTGGGTGCCGGCGGCGTGGTTCAGCGCCACGCCGGCGTACTCGGGGACGGCGGTCAGCGCCGAGACGCCCGGCACCACCTCGAAGTCGATCCCGCCCTTGACGCAGGCGGCGGCCTCGTCGGCGACGCCGCCGTCGAGGAAGGGGTCCCCCAGCACGAGGCGGACGACGCGCCCGCCGGCGGCGGCCACCTTGAGCACCTGCTTGGCGCGGGCCGACGGCGCCAGCGCCTTGCCGTTCTCACGGGTGCCGATCACCACCGGCTCCACGCCCTCGGCGGTGCTCACGGCGGGGTGGTCGAAGATGTCGCGCAGGTTGTCGCTGTCCAGCAGGACCGCGTCGGCGTCGGCGATCGCGGAGACCGCGCCGAGGGTCAGCAGGTCGGGGTCACCGGGGCCGGTGCCGACGAAGATGACCCGGCCGCGGGCGTCCGGGACGGGGGGCGTACGGTGCTGGGGTACGGAGTCCGCGGACGCACCGGCGGACTCGGTGGTGGGCGGGTTGACCTGGGCGGTGCTCATGGAACTCGCTCTTTCCTCCACCCGCCTCGACGGTGGGGTGGCAGTGGTCTGACGGTGCCGTCACCGGCGCAGGTCGTCGCCCAGCCGGGCCAGTGCCTGCTCCGCGAGCTCGGTGCCGATGCGTCGGGCCTCCTGCGCCGGACCGGCGCCTCGCACCCGGAGCAGCTCTGGACCCGACCGATCGTCGACGTCGCTCCCTATGGTTCTCCCAATTACGGCGTCCAGAGTCAAATTCTGCGGCTGAGAAGTTGCTGAGGCACCCGCTGCGGGAGCCGACAACGAAGCGAGCACGCCGACGGGCGCCAGGCAACCTGCCTCGAGTGTGGCCAGGAACGTCCGCTCGGCCACCACCCGGGCCCGGGTCTCCGGGTCGTCCAGACGGTCCACCAGGTGCAGCCGGTCGTGCCCGCCGTCGACGGCCACCTCGACCGCGAGGGCGCCCTGACCGGCGGCGGGGAGCAGGACGTCGGTGCCCACCAGCTCGGCCGGCACGCTCCCCTCCCCCGCCACCACCCGGCACGCCCCGTCGGGCTGCTCGTGCACCAGGCGGCCCAGCCGGCGCAGACCGGCCGCGGCCAGCAGGGTGGCGTCCAGCTCACCCCCGGAGACGTGCCCGATGCGGGTGTCGACGTTGCCGCGGACGGGGACGACCTCGAGGGCCACGTCGTGGTCGGCGGCCCACTGCCGCAGCTGGGAGGCCCGGCGCGGGGACCCGGTGCCGACCCGGACGGGACGCCCGGACCGCGCCCGCTCCGACAGCTCCGCGAGCCCGGCCCCGACGACCACGTCGCGGACGTCCTCGCGCACCGGCACGGCAGCCACCCGCAGCCCGTCCTCGTCGGCGGTCGGCAGGTCCTTGAGGGAGTGCACGGCCACGTCGATCGTCCCGCGCACCAACCCGGAGCGGACCGCGCCGACGAAGACGCCGGTGCCACCGATCTGGGTCAGCTCGCGCTGGTCCACGTCACCGGCGGTGGTGACGCCGACGAACTGGCAGTCGACACCGAGGGCCTCCAGCCGGGCGGCCACCCAGTCCGCCTGGGTGCGGGCCAGCGGGGACGTCCGGGCGCCGATCCGCAGTGCGGTCACCCCGCCGCCCCGACGCCCCGCGGGACGTCCCCGAGCCGGGACACGGCGCTGACCTGCACCGGGTCGAGCGCGAAGAGCTCGCGCAGGGCGTCGGCGTAGTCGGTGGCGCCCTCGGTGGCGGCGTGGGCCTGGAGGCGGACGGTCGGCTGGTGCAGGATCTTGTCGACGACCCGGCGGACGGTGCGCTCCACCTCGTGCAGCTGCTCCGCACCCAGGTCGGGGACCTTGCCGGTGAGCCGGGCCATCTCGGCGCTGACCACCTCGGCGGCCATGGTGCGCAGGGCGACCACGGTCGGGGTGACGGTGGCCGCGCGCCGGGCCCCGAGGAAGTCCGAGACCTCCCCGGCCACCAGCTCGGTCGCCGCCTGCACCTCGTCGACGGTGGCGGTGTCGACCTGGCCGGCGCGCAGCGTCTCCAGGTTCACCAGGGTGAGGAGGTCACCGACGCGGGGGTCGACGTCGGCCGGCATGGCCAGGTCGACCACGGCCCGCAGCGGCGTCACCGACACCTGCTCGGGGACCACCACGTACCCGGGGGCCCCGACGCAGCTGACCAGCACGTCGGCCCCGGCCAGGGCCCGGTCCAGCTCCTCCAGCGGGAAGGCCCGCCCCTCGACCTGGTCGGCCAGCCGCTGGGCCTTGCTCAGCGTGCGGTTCACGACGACCACGCCCGCCCCCTCGGCGGCCACGGTGTGGGCGGCCAGGGAGGCGATCGAGCCGGCGCCCAGCACGACCACGGTGCGCCCGGCCAGCGGCAGCCCCTGACCGCTCAGGGCGTCGACGGCCGCGCTGACCAGGGATCGCCCGGCCGAGCCCACCGACGTCTCGTGCTGGACCCGCTTGCCGACCCGCAGCGCCTGCTGGAAGAGGCTGTTCAGCGCCGAGCCGACGGTGCCGGCCTGCTGGCTGGCGGTCAGCGCCTGACGCACCTGGCCGAGGATCTGGCTCTCGCCGACCACCATCGAGTCCAGCCCGGCGGCCACGGTGAAGAGGTGCCCGACGGCCGCCTCGTCGTAGTACACGCGGCAGATCTGCTGCAGCTCCGCACCGCTGAGGGAGGAGCCGGCGGAGAGCTCGGCGACCACGGCCTCGAGGCCGGCGTGGAAGCGTCCGACCTGGACGTAGACCTCGGTGCGGTTGCAGGTGGAGAGGACCACGACCTCCTCCACCTGCTCGTGGGCGGTCAGCGCGTGCGCCATCTTGACGACTCCCGCCGTGTCGAGCGCCAGCGCGTTGAGCGCATCGACACCCGCCCCGTGGTGGGACGCGCTGACGACCAGGATGCTCACTGGAGGACCTCTTCCCTGCGGCCCGGAGGGGCCTCGATGCTGGACGCGACCGAGTCGTCGGTGGGCACGTCGGAGTGGTGGTGACCGTCGTGGACGGGGTCACCGGGCTGCTGCGGGGAGCCGTCGGTGCCACCCAGGTCAACACCTGCGGAGGGGTCGGCTGTTCCCTCCGGGCGGACCGCGTGCTGCTGGTGGTAGGCCAGGATCTGCAGCTCCTGACCGAGGTCGACCGTGCGCACCACGACCCCCTCGGGGACCTGCAGCACGGTGGGGGCGAAGTTGAGGATGCTGGTCACCCCGGCGGCCACCAGCCGGTCGCAGACCGACTGGGCCGGCTCGGCCGGGGTGGTGATGATGCCGACCACCGGCTGGGCCTCGCGGACGGCCTCGGCCAGGCCCGCGTCGCCGGTGATGGTGAGCTCCTCGGGGTCGTTGCCCTCCAGCCGGACGCGCTGGCCGATCAGCACGTCGGAGGCGTCGACCAGGGCCGCCACCCGGAACCCGCGCCCGGCGTAGCCGGAGTAGCTGGCCAGCGCGGTGCCGAGGTTGCCCATCCCGACGATCACCACCGACCACTGCAGGGTCGAGCCGATCTGGGCGCCGATCTTGGTGCGCAGGATGGCGACGTCGTAGCCGACCCCGCGGGTGCCGTAGGAGCCGAGGTGGCTGAGGTCCTTGCGGAGCTGGGCGGGGTTCACCCCGGAGGCGTCGGCCAGCTCGCCGCTGCTGACCGTGGCCAGGCCGTGCTCGGCGAAGCCGGAGAGGGCACGGAGGTACAGCGGCAGCCGCGCGATCGTGGCGTCGGGGATCGTCCGGTGGGCCCGCGACGTCGGCGCGGTCGCATCGGAGTGCTGAACCCCAGCCACGCGCCTCCCTCGGGTGCCGTCGGCCTCCACCCACGACGGGCGGGGCCGCTCCGACTCACTGTAGGAGATGGTCTGTGGCCGACAAAGTAAGGCGAACCTGCTTGTTCGGCGCGGGCTTCCCCGGCGCCCCGGACGCCGTCCGGGCCACCCGCCCGCGGGCGGGGTGGTCGGCGCCACCATCCGTGACGCCGACCACCCGCTGGTTCGGTGCGGCGACGGGCGCCGCCACCGTCCTCGCCCTCACGACCACCCGGCGGGCGCGTGGGCGTCGATGCAGCCGGTCCGCCCGCAGCAGAACGGGCGGCGCGCGGCTGTCGTCGCGAGGGAGGAGATCTGTGTGTCGGGACGAGGGCCGGCCTCGTCACCGGGGCGCGCCTCCCCGCAGGTGGTCGGCGGGGAGGCGCTGCGGGTCAGGAGTCGTAGCGCTCGCGGCTGCCGGACTTGGCCAGGCCGCGGCTGATCAGGTAGCCGATGGTCAGCAGGGTGACGAAGAACCAGGCGCGCTCCACGCCGAAGCCCTGACCGTCGTCACCGTTGTCGGTCACCGCGGCGGCGATCAGCACGGCCACGGAGACGAGGACGTAGAAGATGAACTCGGTGGTCTTGAAGGCGGCCTTGGTCTCGGTGGTCTGCCGGCGGGGCCGGTCGTTGCCGAGGTTCAGCTCGCTGCGCGGGGTGGTGGGGTTGCTCATGGGATCTCCCTGGGTAGACCGCGTCGTGTCGCCGCGGTGGTGGCGGAGCCGGTTCCCGACTTCTTCGCCTGACTCCCCCGCTGCTGGTGGCAGCAGGGCTTCTTCATCGAAGGTGACAGAGGCGATCTGCCGCGTCGACTGGACCATCGGGCCCGGTGGAGCGGGCATGTCTGGTCCTCTGGGTCGTTCCCGGCAGCTCGGTCCGATGGTCCTAGGACCCGTGTCGGTCCCGCCCCTTCCCGCGAGCCGCCTGGACGCCCGCAGCGGCGGGGCGTGCAGCCCGCGGACCCCCGTCCGGCGCCTCCCGGGCGTGGGCTCACCGACGTCCGGGGAGTCCTAGGACCACTGGTCGGGTGCCCGGGTCCGCGCCTCCACCGCTGTCCGCGCAGCACCGTGACGGGGCGGTGGGGGTCCTAGACTCCCCGGTGGACGGAGGCCATCGTGCTCATCTCAGAGACGCCTGCTCGACACCGATCTGCGCCCCGATGACGACCGACGCCGAGGGGGGCGACCCGCACCCGACCGCTCCCGCGTCCCCGACGGCGGGACGACGTGGACTCCCCCAGCCACCCGGTCGGCGCCCTCGTCGTGCGCTCGGTGGTCGGCACGAGTGGTTGGGCCGCGGCTCCATCGCCCGTCTGATGGTGGTGTACATGCTGGTGGCCCTGGGCGCCTTCGTGCTGTGCGGGGTCGGCCTGGCCCTGGCCCAGCGGCACGCCGCCCTGGAGGAGGCCGTGCGTGACGCGGAGGTCACCACGACGCTGCTCGCCTCACGGGTCGTGCAGCCCGCGCTCCCCCGCACCCCGCTGGACCCGGCCGAGGTCGACCCGGCGTTCGACCAGGTCGTGCGCGAGCGGGTGCTGGCCGCACCGATCACCCAGGTGCGGGTCCTCGACGAGGACGGGCTGGTGGTCTACGCCACCGACAGCTCCGTGGTCGGCCAGCAGGAGCCGCTGACCCCGGCCCAGCTCGACGCCCTGCGCAACGGCACCACCGTCGCCACCGCCGTCGGCGACGAGGGCCCCGACCCCACCCGTCTCCTCGGCGACCGGGAGGGTCAGTCGCTCGACGTCGGCGTCGGCGTGCGGTCGCCGTCGGACCAGGCGCTGCTGGTGCAGACGCGGCAGCCGTACGAGGCGGTGTGGCTGACGAGCCGGACGGTCTGGTTGTCCCTCCTGCCCAGCTTCGTGCTGGCCCTGACCCTGCTCTACCTGGCCAAGATCGGGTTCGCCTACCGCCTGACCCGCAGCCTGTACGGGGTCCAGGCCGAGCGGGAGCAGCTGCTGGTCACCGCGCTCGCGGCGGCCGACCGGGAGCGCACACTGATCGCCTCCGACCTGCACGACGGGGTGGTCCAGGGACTGGCCGGCGCCAGCTGGACCCTCACCGACGTGGCGAACCGCACCCGGTCCGGAGGACAGCCGGAGGTGGCCGACACCATCGCCGAGACCGCCCGCAGCCTGCGCCAGTGGGTGCGGGAGCTGCGCAGCCTGATCGTCACCGTGACCCCGCCGGCGCTGCACAGCGAGGGGCTGCGAGCCACCCTGACCGACCTCACCGCCACGCTCGACGCCCGCGAGATCACCGTCGAGCTGGACGTGCAGGTGAGCGACACGCTGAGCGAGACCACCGAGTCGCTGGTGTACCGGGTCGCGCAGGAGGCGATCCGCAACGTCATCCGGCACGCGCACGCCTCGCGGGTCCAGCTGCTGGTGACGCAGGACGACGGGTGGCTCCGGCTCACGCTCACCGACGACGGGCAGGGCTTCGACGCCACGGCGGTGTCGGCGCGCCGACGCGGCAGCGTGGGTCTCACGCTGCTGGCCGCCCTGGTGCAGCAACGGGGCGGCACGTTGCGGGTGGAGTCCGCCGTCGGCGACGGCACCACGGTCACCCTCGTCCTCCCCGAGCAGGGCGCACCCGACCCGGACGTCACGGGCGGGGAACGGGCGAGGGCCGGGGCGCTGCGGTGATCCGGGTCCTGATCGTCGACGACCACCCGCTGGTCCGCCGCGGGCTGGCCGGCGTGCTCGACAGCGCCCCCGACGTCGAGCTCGTCGGGGCGGTGGCCGACGGGGCCCTGGCTGCTGACGCGGCAGCCGACGGGCGGGCCGACATCGTGCTGATGGACCTCTCGATGCCCGGCATGGACGGCGTCGAGGCCACCGGTGAGGTGCTGGCCCGTTGCCCGGACACCCGTGTCGTCGTGCTCACCTCCTTCGCCGAGCAGGCGCGGGTCCTGGCCGCGCTGGACGCCGGTGCGGTCGGCTACCTGCTCAAGGACTCCGAACCCGAGGACCTGCTCCAGGCCATCCGCGAGGCCGCCGCCGGACACGCCCCCATCTCGCCCCGGGCGGCGCTGGCCCTGCTGCCCGCACGCGGGCCGAGCCGGCCCCGGCGGGGGGAGGACCTCAGCCCGCGGGAACGAGAGGTCCTCGCGCTGGTCGCCGTCGGGCTGCCCAACAAGAGCATCGCCCGACGGCTGCAGCTGAGCGAGAAGACCGTCAAGGCCCACCTCACCCGCATCTTCGCGACCCTGGGCGTCTACGACCGGACGTCCGCCGCGCTCTGGGCCCAGCGCAACGGCCTGCTCGAGGAGGAGAACAGGTAGGGGTCCTCAGCCCTGCACGGTGGGCGCGACGACCAGGCTGCTGATCTCCACGTCGTCGGGCTGCTCGATCGCGAAGGCGACGGTCCGGGCCACCGCCTCGGCGGAGATCCCCATCCGGCTCATGCTCACCCGGGTCTGCTCCCGCAGCTCCTCGGGCATGGAGTCGGCCAGGTCGGTCCGGACGAAGCCGGGCGAGATGGTGGTGGTCCGCAGCACCCCGTCGGTGGACTCCGCCCGCAGGCCCTCCATGAACGTCCGCACCGCGTTCTTGGTGGCCGAGTAGACCGCCAGCGTCGGGGTGACGCCGATCGTCCCGGCGAGGGAGGCGATGGTGACGACGTGGCCCCGGCCCTGGTCGCGGAACACCGGGAGCGCGGCGGCCACGCCGTTCAGCACGCCGACGAGGTTGACCTGCACCATGGCCGCCCAGCCCTCGGTGTCGAGGTCCTGCACCGGGCCGATCGGGGCCACCCCGGCGTTGTTGACGATCGCGTCCAGCCGGCCGTGCTGCTCGACCGTCTGGGCGACCAGGTGCTGGACGTCGGCCAGCCGGGTGACGTCCACGCGTCCGGAGGTGGCCCGGCCGCCGTCGTCGCGGAGGGAGGCGGCGACCGCCTCCACCGCCTCGGCCCGCCGGCCGGCGAGCACGACCGTCGCGCCGCGCCGGGACAGCAGGCGGGCGGTGGCGGCGCCGATCCCGCTGCCGGCGCCGGTCACCACGACGACCTTGCCGGCGACGCCTTCGGTGGGGGGTGTGCTCATGGGAGTCCTCTCGCTACAGTCGGACAGGTGTCCGTTTCATCGAGACTAAGTGGACACCTGTCCGTTTGTCCACAGGAGGTGCCGTGAGCCCGTCGACCCCGCGCGCGGACGCGGTGCGCAGCCGCGCCCGGATCCTGGCCTCCGCCCGCGAGCTGGTCGACGCCCCGGGTGGGTTGCGGCTCAGCGCCGTGGGCCGTGCTGCCGGCGTCGGCCAGGCGACGGTCTACCGTCACTTCCCCACCGTCGAGGCGCTGCTGACCGAGCTGTACCGGGTCGAGGTCGGGGAGCTGGCCGACGCGGCGCACGACCTGCTGGGACGCCACCCGGCCCTGGAGGCCCTGCGGCTCTGGCTGACCCACCTGACCCGCTACGCCCGCACCAAGCGCGGCGTGCTGGCCGCTCTCGGTGGGAGCCTGGCCGAACCGGTCGCCGGGGAGACGGCGGCCCTCGTCCGGGAGGCCGTCGACGCCCTGCTGACCGCCGGCCAGGCCGACGGCTCGCTGCGGGCCGACGTGGACGCGGTGGACGTGATCGCGATGATCGGGTTCCTCTCGCGGGTGGGTGAGCCCGAGGTCGCCGACCGGGCCGAGCACCTGCTGGTGCTGGTGCTCGACGGGCTGCGGACCCGCCCGCAGGGCGGCTGAGAGAGCCCGCACCCCCTGCCACGGCCGTCCAGCGCCGCCAGGAGTCGACGTCCCGCCGAGGGTCAAAGGGGCGTCAAGGTCTCCTCCGAGTCGTCAAGGCGGCGTCAAGGACGTCGGCGGGAGGCTGCCGCGGCGTTGTGATGGCGGACGTGCCTGATCTCGTGCTGGTCCTCGTCCTGGTGGGGTTCTTCGCCCTGCTCGCCCTCGCGTCCCGCCGACTGGGGAGGGGTGAGCGGTCGTGATCGTGGACGTCGTGGCCGGCGTGCTCGCGATGGCCCTGATCGGCTACCTGCTGCACGCCCTCACCCACCCGGAGCGGTACTGATGGGCGCCACCACCGCGGGGCTGCTGCAGCTGCTGCTCCTGGTCGGGCTGCTCGCCGTCACCACGCCGCTGCTGGCCGGCTGGCTGCACGCCGTGGCCACCAGCCGGCGCCACCTGGCCGTCGAGCGGGTGGTCTACCGCCTCGGCGGGATCGACCCCGACCGGGAGCAGGGCTGGCGGCAGTACCTGCTGGCCGTTCTCGGCTTCTCCCTGGCCGGGGTGCTGCTGCTGTACCTGATGCTGCGGTTGCAGGGCGTGCTGCCGCTGAGCCTCGGACGTCCCGGGTTCGAGCCGACCGGCGCCTTCAACACCGCCATCAGCTTCGTCACCAACACGAACTGGCAGTGGTACTCCGGTGACTCCGCGATGGGGCACCTGGCCCAGATGGCCGGGCTGACGGTGCAGAACTTCGTCTCCGCCGCCACCGGCATCGCGGTCGCCTTCGCGCTGGTCCGCGGGCTGGCGCGCGCCGGGACCACCGACCTTGGCAGCTTCTGGGTGGACCTGGTCCGGATCACCGGACGGGTGCTGCTGCCGCTGAGCCTGCTGGTCGCGGTGCTGATGGTGCTCGGCGGCGTGATCCAGAACCTGGACGGCCCCCGCGTGGTGGAGACGCTGGCCGGCGGCACCCAGTCCGTCCCCGGCGGACCGGTGGCCAGCCAGGAGGCGATCAAGCAGCTGGGCACCAACGGCGGCGGCTTCTTCAACGCCAACTCCGCCCACCCCTTCGAGAACCCCGACGCGGGCACCAACCTGCTGGCCAGCTGGGCGATGCTCGCCATCCCCTTCGCGATGCCGCTGGTCTTCGGCCGGATGGTCGGCCAGCGACGCCAGGGGGTCGCCGTGCTGGTCGTGATGGCCGTGCTGTGGCTGCTGTCGGTGCTCGCGGTCGTCGCCGCCGAGGTGACCGGCCGGGGCGCGGCGCCCGAGCTGGCCGGTGCGGCGATGGAGGGCAAGGAGGTGCGCTTCGGTGAGTGGGCCTCGGCGGTCTTCGCCGCCTCCACCACCGGGACGTCCACCGGTGCGGTCAACTCGATGCACGACTCCCTCACCGCCGCCGGCGGCGGGGTGGCCCTGCTCAACATGGTGCTCGGCGAGGTCTCGCCGGGCGGGGTCGGCTCGGGGCTGTACTCGATGCTGCTGGTGGCCGTCCTGACCGTCTTCCTGTCCGGCCTGATGGTCGGCCGGACCCCGGAGTACCTGGGCAAGAAGATCGGTGGTGGCGAGATCACCCTGGTCGCGCTGGTGCTGCTGGTGATGCCGGCCACGCTGCTGGCCGGCGCGGCGCTCTCGGTCAGCCTGGCCACCGGTCGGGAGTCCCTGGCCGGTGAGGGGCCGCACGCCCTGAGCCAGGTGCTCTACGCCTGGGCGTCCGCGTCGAACAACAACGGCTCCGCCTTCGCCAGCCTGTCCGCCGGCACGCCGTTCCTCACCGTCGGGCAGGGGCTGGCCATGCTGGTCGGCCGCTTCGTCCCGATGGTGCTGGTGATCGCCCTGGCCGGGCGGCTCGCCGCCCAGCGCACCGTGCCCGCGAGCAGCGGCACCATCCCCACCTCCGGCCCGGTGTTCGTGTCGCTGATGACCTTCGTGGTCGTCGTCGTCGCCGGGCTCACCTTCTTCCCGTCCCTCGCCCTGGGACCGATCGCGGAGGCACTCCAGTGACCACGTCCACCACCTCCCTCCCGACCCGCCCGGCGTCCCCGGCACCGGCGCCGACCCCGGCGTCCGGGCCCAGCACCGCCGAGCTGGTCCGGTCCGCCGTCCCGGCCTCGTTCCGCCGCCTCGACCCGCGCCACCTGGTGCGCCAGCCGGTGATCTTCGTGGTCTGGGTCGGGTCCGTCCTCGCCACGGTGCTGGCCGCGCTCGACCCGTCGCTGTTCAGCATCTCGCTGGTGGTCTGGCTCTGGCTCACCGTGCTCTTCGCCAACCTCGCCGAGGCCGTCGCGGAGGGCCGCGGACGGGCCCAGGCCGCCAGCCTGCGGGCCACCCGCACCACCACCGGGGCCCGGCGCCTGGACGCCGACGGCACCGAGACCTCCGTGCCCAGCAGCGAGCTCCGCCCCGGCGACCTCGTGGTGGTCGAGGCCGGCCAGACCGTCCCCGGCGACGGCGACGTGGTCGAGGGCGTGGCCAGCGTGGACGAGTCCGCCATCACCGGCGAGTCCGCCCCGGTGATCCGGGAGTCCGGCGGTGACCGCAGCGCCGTCACCGGAGGCACCACCGTGCTCTCGGACCGGATCGTGGTCCGGATCGGCTCCGCGCCCGGGGAGTCCTTCCTGGACCGGATGATCGCCATGGTCGAGGGCGCGGACCGGCGTCGCACCCCCAACGAGGTGGCCCTCACGGTGCTGCTGTCGGCGCTGACCATCATCTTCCTGATGGCGGTGGTGACGCTGCAGCCGTTCGCCGTCTTCTCCGGGGCGACCCAGCCCGTGCTGGTGCTGGTGGCGCTGCTGGTCTGCCTGATCCCCACCACCATCGGGGCGCTGCTCTCGGCCATCGGCATCGCCGGGATGGACCGGCTGGTGCGACGCAACGTGCTGGCGCTGTCCGGGCGCGCGGTGGAGGCCGCCGGTGACGTCGGGGTGCTGCTGCTGGACAAGACCGGCACCATCACCTACGGCAACCGGCGGGCCACCGACCTGCACGCGGCCCCCGGGGTGGACCCGGCCGAGCTGGCCGAGGCCACCCGGCTGGCGTCGCTGGCCGACGAGACGCCCGAGGGCCGCTCGGTGGTCGAGCTCGTCGACGAGCGCTTCCCGACCTCCGCGGAGTCCGTCCCCGACGCCGTCGCGGCCGGCACCCCGGTGCCCTTCACCGCCGGGACGCGGATGAGCGGGGTCGACCTGGGTGCCCGGCAGATCCGCAAGGGCGCGGCCAGCAGCTGCGCGGCCTGGGTGGTCGAGCACGGGGGGGAGGTGCCGGCTGCGGTGACCGACGCCGTCGACGCCGTCTCCGCCCGCGGCGGCACCCCGCTGGTGGTGGCCGAGTGGGACGCCGAGCGCGGCTGCCCTGCCTGCTGCCTGGGCGTGGTCGAGCTGACCGACGTCGTGAAGGAGGGCATCCGGGCGCGTTTCGAGGCGCTCCGGGCGATGGGCATCCGCACGGTGATGATCACCGGTGACAACCCGCGCACCGCCCGCCACATCGCCGAGGAGGCCGGGGTCGACGACTTCCTGGCCGAGGCCAAGCCCGAGGACAAGGTCGCGCTGATCGTCGCGGAGCAGCAGAAGGGCGCCCTGGTGGCGATGGCCGGCGACGGCACCAACGACGCCCCCGCCCTGGCCAGGGCCGACGTCGGCGTGGCCATGAACACCGGGACGTCGGCGGCCAAGGAGGCCGGCAACATGGTCGACCTGGACTCCGACCCCACGAAGCTGATCGAGATCGTGGAGATCGGCAAGCAGCTGCTGATGACCCGGGGCGCGCTGACCACCTTCTCGGTGGCCAACGACGTGGCCAAGTACTTCGCGCTGGTCCCGGCCATGTTCGCCGTCGCCTTCCCCCAGCTCGCCGTCCTCGACGTGCTGCGGCTCGGGTCCCCGGAGTCGGCCATCCTCTCCGCGGTCGTCTTCAACGCGCTGGTGATCGTCGCGCTCGTCCCGCTGGCCCTGCGCGGGGTCCGCTACCGGCCGGCCTCGGCCAGCGCCCTGCTCCGTCGCAACGCGCTGGTCTACGGCGTCGGCGGGCTGGTCGCCCCGTTCATCGGCATCAAGGTCATCGACCTCGTCGTCTCCCTCTTCCCAGGAATGTGAGCACCACCGTGAACGCCCTCCTCCGTTCGTCCCTGGCCGGTCTGCGGCTGCTCGTCGTGCTGACGCTGCTGCTCGGTCTCGCCTACCCCCTGCTGGTCCTCGGCGTGGGCCGCCTGCTGGCCCCAGAGCGGGCCGTCGGCTCGCTGGTGGAGGTCGACGGCCGGGTCGTCGGCTCGGAGCTGCTGGGCCAGCCGTTCGACGGCCCGGGCTGGTTCTGGGGACGTCCGTCCGCCGCCGGTGACGGCTACGACGGCCTCGCCTCGTCCGGCAGCAACGCCGGGCCGAACGACGCCGACCTGGTGGCGGACATCGCCGGACGGCAGGCCACCCTGGCCGGGGCCAGCGGCGTCTCCCCCGCCGACGTCCCCGCCGACGCGGTGACCGCCTCGGCCAGCGGGCTGGATCCCGACGTCTCGCCGGAGTGGGCCGAGCTGCAGGTGCCGCGGGTGGCGGCCGAGCGCGGGCTGGGCGAGGCGCAGGTCCGTGCGGTGGTGGCCGACGCCACCCGGGGGCGGCCGCTCGGCGTCCTCGGCGAGCCGCGGGTGAACGTCCTGCTCGCCAACGCCGGGCTGGAGCGGCTCGGGTGATTCACTGGCCACCGGGCACGGCGAGCGGAGGAGCACCGTGACGGCGACGGCGGGTCCCCGCAGCCCACGCGACCTGGGTCGTCTGCGGGGTGAGCTGCGGGTGCTGCTCGGAGCGGCCCCCGGGGTGGGCAAGACCTACGCCATGCTCGACGAGGGGCACCGCCGCGCCGCCCGCGGCACCGACGTGGTGGTGGCGGTGGTGGAGACCCACGGCCGGCGCCGGACCGCGGAGCGGCTGGAGGGGCTGGAGGTGGTCCCCCGCCGCAGCGTCGAGCACCGCGGGACGGTGCTGGAGGAGATGGACGTCGACGCCGTGCTGGCCCGCCGACCGCAGGTGGCCCTGGTCGACGAGCTGGCCCACACCAACGCGCCCGGCTCGCGCCACCGGCGGCGCTGCGGCGACGTGGAGGAGCTGCTGGCCGCGGGGATCAGCGTGATCACCACGGTCAACGTCCAGCACCTGGAGTCCCTCAACGACGTGGTGGCCTCGATCACCGGGGTCCGTCAGCAGGAGACCGTGCCGGACTCGGTGGTGCGGGCCGCGGACCAGGTGGAGCTGGTCGACATGGCGCCGGAGGCGCTGCGCCGGCGGCTGCTGCACGGCAACGTCTACCCGCCCGAGCGGGTGGAGGCGACGCTGTCGAGCTACTTCCGCCCCGGCAACCTGGCCGCGCTGCGCGAGCTGGCCCTGCTGTGGGTCGCGGACCGGGTGGACGCCGCCCTGGCCCTCTACCGCGACGAGCACGCCATCGCGGCGAGCTGGCCGACCCGGGACCGGGTGGTGGTGGCGCTGTCGGGTGGCCCGGAGGGTGCGGACCTGGTGCGGCGCGGCGCGCGGATCGCGGGGAAGGGCGCTGGGGGTGAGCTGCACGCGGTCTTCGTGGCCCGCAGCGACGGTCTGGTCGAGCGCGACCCGCGGGCGCTGGCCGAGCAGCGTCGGCTGGTGGAGGACCTCGACGGCAGCTTCCACACCCTGACCGGAGAGGACCCGGCCGAGGCGGTGCTCGACTACGCCCGATCGGTCAACGCCACCACGGTGGTGGTCGGGCAAAGCCGGCGCAGCCGCTGGCAGAGCCTGCTGCGGGCCCCGGTGAGCCAGCGGATCGTGGCCGGCTCGGGCGACATCGACTGCCACCTGGTCACCCACCGCTGGGCCGGACGCGGCCAGCGCACCGTGCCGGTGCCCCTCAGCCTCCCCCGCCGGGTGGTGGCCTACGTGCTGGCCGTCGTGCTGCCGGTGGCGCTGACCGCCCTGTTCGCACTCACCCCGGGCTGGACCGAGCACGAGGTGCCGCTGCTCACCCAGCTGGCCGCCACGGTGCTGGTGGCCCTGGTGGGCGGGTTGCTGCCGGCGGTGCTGGCGGCGGTGGTCGGGAACCTGCTGGTGAACTTCTGGCTGGTCGAGCCCCGGCTGAGCCTGACCGTCGCCGACTCCCGGGACGTCCTCTCGCTGCTGGTGTTCCTGCTGGTGGGGCTGGCGGTGTCCTCGGTGGTGCAGGCGGCGGCGCGGCGCACCCGGGAGGCCGCGGCGGCCCGGGCCGAGGCCGACACCCTGCTGGCGCTGACCCGGCACGGGCTGGCCACCGACGCCTCGGTGGCCTCGCTGCTGGAGCAGGTGCGCGACACCTTCAGCCAGCACCGCGTCGAGCTGCGGGTGCGCGACGTGCCCACCGCGCCGTGGCGGGTCGAGCACGCAGTCGGCGAGGAGGTGGGAGCGGGTGGGCCGGACGGGCAGGACCGGCCGGACCGGCCGGACACCGAGCTGCCGTTGGACGACCTCTCCGGTTTCGCCCTCTACGGACGCGGACTGACCGCGTCCGAGCAGCGGGTGCTGACCGCCTTCGGGATCCAGGCCGTGGTGCGGATGGAGCGTCGGGAGCTGGCCGAGACGGCGGCCCAGGCCGACACGCTGGCCGCCCGCAGCGCCTTCCAGACCGCACTGCTGGCCGCGGTCAGCCACGACCTGCGCACGCCGCTGGCCGCGATCAAGACGGGGCTGTCCGGGCTGGTGGACGAGGACGTCGAGCTCGACCCGGCGACGCGGCGTGAGCTGCTGCTGGTGGTGCAGCGCAGCGCGGAACGGCTCGAGCGGCTGGTGGCGAACCTGCTCGACATGACCCGGATCCAGATGACCTCACCGGCCCCCGAGCTGGACGCGGTGCTGGTGGACGAGGTGGTCCGCGCGGCGGTGCACGCGCTCCCGCACGTGGCCGGTCGGGTGGAGCTGGCACGGTCGGAGCTGCTGGTGCGCACCGATCCCGGGCTGGTCGAGCGGGTGGTGGCCAACGTGGTCGACAACGCGGTGCGCCATCAGCCCGAGGGGTCGCCGGTGGAGGTGCGCTACGAGGCGGACGGGGACCGGGTGCGGGTGCTGGTGGTCGACCGCGGACCGGGGATCAGCCGGGAGCGCCGCGAGCAGGTGTTCCAGCCCTTCCAGCGTCTCGGCGACCGGCCGGCGCGGGCCGGGGTGCCCGAGGGGCTGGGTCTGGGGCTGGCCGTGGCCAGCGGGTTCGCCGCTAGCGTGGGGGCCACCCTGACGCCCACGGACACGCCAGGCGGAGGACTGACCATGGTGATCGACCTGCCGGCGGCCCGGTGACGCCGGAGCAGCCGGTGCACGTGCTGGTGGTGGACGACGACCCGGCGCTGGCCAGGGCGATGAAGATCAACCTGGAGGCGCGCGGCTACCGGGTCACCACCACCCCCGACGCCGCCTCGGCGCTGAGGGCCGTGACCGAGCTGGACGTCGACCTGGTGCTGCTCGACCTCGGGCTGCCCGACCGCGACGGGCTCGACGTCGTGGTGGGGGTCCGTGGCTGGTCGCAGGTGCCGATCGTGGTGCTCTCGGCCCGGCATACCACCGACGACAAGGTCGAGGCCCTGGACGCCGGCGCTGACGACTACGTCACCAAGCCCTTCGAGATGCACGAGCTGCTGGCCAGGATCCGGGCGGCGCTGCGGCACTCGGCCAGCGAGCCGACCAGTCCCGTGGTCGAGGTGGGTGAGCTGGTGGTGGACCTGCGCCGCAGCACGGTGACGCGGGCGGGCGAGGTGGTGCGGCTGACCCCGAAGGAGTGGGCGCTGCTGGAGGTGCTGGCCCGGCGTCCCGGTGAGCTGGTGACCCAGGCCGAGCTGCTGGCTGAGGTGTGGGGTCCGGGCTACGAGCGGGAGACGCACTACCTGCGGGTCTACCTGGCCACCCTGCGGCGCAAGCTGGAGCGTGAGCCGGCCCACCCGCGCCACCTCCTGACCGAGCCCGGACGCGGGTACCGGCTGGCCCTCGACCCGCCTCGTCCTGAGCCGGGAGCAGGCTGACGGGCGTGGGGTGGAGCGTCTGGCTGCCGGAGGAGGCGCTGGACCCTGCCTACGACCCCTACCTCAACCGGATCGCTCTGGTCGAGGACGCAGGGACGTCCACCGGCTACCTGGTCACCTACGCCCAGCGGGTGAGCGCGTTCCGCGGGTTCCGTCGCTGGCGTCCCTGCTCGCAGGTCGTCGAGGACTTCATGGGTTGGCACGTCCCGCACGAGGGACGCGCCGACGAGGTCCTCGGGCTGGAGCCCGAGGACCTGCGTCGTGGTCGGATGGGGACCAGCCGGCTCCGGTGGCTGGAGGGCGAGGAGCGGACCCTGTGGTGGGGGCGCTACCTACGGGAGTGGGGGCCGGAGGAGCCGAGCGGGCAGGTCCGCCAGCTGGGGGTGGACGGCGACCGCTTCGTCCTGGTGATCGAGACCGGTGGACACGTCCACGTCTCCACCTCCCTGGACACAGGTCTCCCGAGTCTCGATTCCGAGCACGTCGTCGCTGCTTTCCACGACGACGGGGAGGTGCTTGCCGTGGTTCCTGGTGCGGAGTCCCTGTGGCTCACACTCAGACCCACTGGCCAGCAGGACCTGCCCGGACTGCAGCACCTGCTGGCGACCGCCCTCGGTCCGGTCAGCCTCGCCGACCAACCCCGCGCCTACGCCGCCACGCTGCACCGACAGGAACGACGTGCGGCCCGGTGACACTGCCGGGAGATGTCCCGCCTCGCCGCCTCGCCGCCTCGCCGCTGGACAGGGCTTGCCGGGAGTGCCACCCGGGTCGGCGATGGAGCTCGTCTCCCGGCGGCGAAGTTGTCCACAGATTCGAACGCGCATCCGATTCTGTCAGTGGATCCCCGTAGATTGAGGACATGACGAAGCACCGCACCGACGCCGCAGCCACGCTGCTGGCCGACGTGCGCGCCGACCGCACCGCGGAGAACGCCGCCGCCGCCCGGATCCTCGCCCGCGCTGCGGAGTGGGCCGATCTCCACCCACCGGTCGAGGACGACTTCGTCGCCTCCGCCACGATCGACGGCCGCCCCACCGGGGCACCGCTGGCCGGTGAAGGGACACCGGAGGTCGACGAGGGCTGCATCGCCGAGCTCGCCGCCGCGCTGCGCTGCTCCACCGACGCCGGCACCACCCTCATCGGCCAAGCCCTCGAGCTCCGCCACCGGCTCCCCCGGCTGTGGGCCCTCGTCCACACCGGCAAGGTCGCCCCGTGGCAGGCCCGCCTGGTCGCCGGGCGAACCATGCACCTCACCCGTCAGGCGGCGACGTTCGTCGACGACCAGGTCGCCGCAGTCACCGGGAAGGTCGGCCTGACCCAGCTGGACCGGCTGATCACCACCGCGATCACCCGGTTCATGCCCGAGGAGGCCGAGCGGCAGCGGGTCGAGGCGGAGGAGAAGCGCCGCTTCGACATCTTCCCCGACCAAGACGGCCGCCGACACGGCCTCGCCGAGGTCGTCGGGGTCCTCGACCTCCCCGACGCCCTGGACCTGGACGCCGCCATCGGCGCCGGCGCCCGGGTGCTCGCCGAGGCCGGAGTCGACAAGTCCCTCGATGTCCGCCGGTCCATGGCCGCTGGTGAGCTCGCCCGCTCCCAACCCGCTCTCGACCTGACCACGCAGCCCGTGCTGGACGACGAAGCCACCACCCCAGCACCCCAACCCACGCCGACGACGCCCCGGCCGAGCCGAGCACCCGCACGGGTGACCCTCTACGTCCACCTCTCCGCCGACGCCCTGACCGGCCAGGACCCGCTGCTGCCCGGCTGGGTGGGTAACACCGGCATCCCCGTCACCGCCGGACAGATCCGCGACTGGTGCGGACGACCCGACACCACCATCACCGTCCGACCGGTGATCGACCTGAACACCACGGTCACCGTCGACAGCTACCAGGTTCCGGACCGGATCCGCGAGCACATCGCGCTGCGCGACCGCACCTGCGTCTTCCCCTGGTGCAGCCGACCTGCCCATCCCCGATCGATCCGGCAGCGCAGCGACGGCACCGCCCAGTGGTCCACCGACGCCGACCACATCGAGCCCTTCGCCACCGGTGGGGAGACGTCCACCGACAACCTCGCCCCGCTGTGCCGCACGCACCACCGGCTCAAGACCCACACCCGCTGGCGCTACCGCATGCTGGCACTCGGCCACTACGAGTGGACCAGCCCCCACGGCCTCCGCTTCCGACGAGGGCCCGACGGCAGCACCACCGACGTGTCGAGCGAACATTCACCTCCTGCGCCTGCCGTTGACGACGGGGCTGGGGATGGCAGCGGTGGTCATCAGGACGGCGAACCTCCCGACCCGCGGCGCTCGACGCCGCCACTGCACGCCGACGGTCCGGTCGGACCTCCAACCGGCCGCCACAGGTCACGTGTCCCCGCCTTGCAGCACTGAAGCCTCCTGTTCAGCACGCCACTTTCCGGGCCGAGGAGATCCTCCTCGGCCTAGGAGTGCGCGCGCCCGTCACCCCCGGTGCGTCAGCGCGGTGGTGACGGGCTGACGTCCTCTCCCGCTCCTCCCGCCATGGCTTGCCGGCCGAGCTCCACCGTCGCATCGACCAGTGACTGCAGCTGCTGCGGGGAGGGGTCCCCGGGCAGAGCCCGGAGCAGCGCGTCGACACCGTCCATGCCGCCGAGCGCGAGCAACGACTTGTCGTTGGTGACCCACCGACCACCGGTCGCCGCGGCGGCATGGGCCAGCTCGGCGGCGCCCACCGCCACCAGACCCAGACACGCGGTCAGCCTGCTTTGCGCGGCGTGTGCGCTGCGGGCGAAGCCCAGCGTGAGCTCGGCGCGCCCGAACCATCCACGTCCCGCAGCCTCCCGCAGGGCAGACGGGTAGTCGGGCCTGGGCAGGTCGCCGTGCAGCACCCGGTTGACCGCGAGCTCGGCGAGCAGCAGGTAGGTGGGGATGCCGGTGAGGTGGAACATCAGCGGCTCGATCCGCCACCGCCCGGCCACCGCCTCATCGATCTCGTGCTCGACCACGGCCAGCTCGCGCCACAGCAGGTCGACGCGGGTGCCGTCGAGATCGAGCCAGGCCCCGCCGTTGAAGATCCCGCCACCCCACTCCCCCAGCTCCACAACCGTGCCGGGGTGGCCCAGTGCCCGGACGTCGGCAGGTCGGAACCCGTCGCGGTAGTACACGCCGAGATCCCAGTCGCTGTCGGCGCGGTGGGTGCCGCTCGCCCGGGACCCGCCGAGCGCGAGCGCCTCCACGCCCGGCAGGCGGATGAGCTCGTCGACGAGCCGACGCAGGCGGAGCGGCGCGCCGGCCAGCGGATCGGGCGACGGGTGAGAGGTCACAGAGCGACCGTGCCAGACCCGAGCGCCCTCAGCACACCCTTTCTCCGGCGCAGGGAGCGGCGTCGGGCTGGCGGTTCTGCGGCCACCCAGCGGTTCCTGTCACCGCTCCGCCGGATCATCCCGCTGTCGACGCCCAAGGCCTGCTATGCCGCTCGACACTCGTCGCTCGACGCACACCGCTCGCTGGCCGCTGCTCCGACTCACGCGATCGCGGCTCGCTCGTCAGTGCGGTGGCGACGTCGGCAACTGTCTCTGCACGCTCCATCAGTCCCGGCCAGCCCACCGTGGCATCCACCAGTGCTGACAGCTGCTCCGTGGAGCGGACCTGGAGAAGCGGCCTCACCAGCGTCCAGGCCCTCCGAGCTCGCGATCACTCGTCCCGGTCTGACCCATCCGCACACCGCGTCTCCACCAGCGTCCGGACGAGTCGGTACCTTCCCCTCGTGCCACCACCCGAGAGCACCACCGTCCTGACTGCTGCCGCCGATGGCGTCGGGGTGGTCTCCGTGGTGCTCGGTGGCCTCTTGGGGGTCTTCCCGCACGCCGGCGGGCGATGGCTGGGGCTGGACGGCACCGACGTGGCCCGCAGGCGTGCGCTCGGAGCGGCGGACCTCGGCCTGGGCATCACGATCATCGCCGGTCGGTCGGCGCCGTGGCGGTGGCGTGCCGTCGCGGCACGGAGCCTGCTCCACCTCGTGTTCGCCGGCGAGTACGTCCGCACGGGACGCCGCCCGGCGGCGGTGGCGATGGGTGCGCTGTTCCTCCTCGACAGCGGCATCGCCGCCGGTCTGCGGAGGCCACCACCTCCCAGCTGAGCCGGTGCCCGTCTTGCCTGCTCAGGCGGCGGTCATGGGCGTCACCGGTTGACGCAAGATGGTCCGCAGCTTCTCCGGGGCGGTGCGGCGGGCGTCGCTGAGGTAGATCTCGTGGTGCTTCCCCCGCAGCCGCAACCCCTCACCCGGGACGAACTCGGAGTGCATGGCCTCCAGCACCGGGCCCTCGTCGTCGTAGCGGCCGATGTGCAGGGTCTGCACGCACAGCCCCTCGTCGAGCGTCTCCAGCCGGACCTCCTGGAGCCGGGGCGCGCCCTTCTTCGAGGCCACGGTGCGACGGGCCTGCTCGAGGTGCTCGGCACCGATCCACGACGGCACCATGATCATCACCGTCCAGCTCCAGCGCGACTTGTCCCGGGCGCTGGTGAAGGCCGCCATGTCGTCGGACCACCACAGCGCCTCCAGCGGCATCACCACGTGATCGCGCCCCAGCTCCCGCGCACTGAGGAACTTCAGCGCGTAGGCGACCGGGTAGATGGTGGTCACGGCCGACTCGTACTCCGACGACGTGTTCGGGTCCCCGTGACCGTCCACCACCAGGTACGACAGCCGCGGCACCGTCAGCACCGAGAACCGGCCCCTCGGGGCGGTGTAGCTCGCGATCTCCTTCTTGAAGTCGACCTTCGTCACCAGAGTCCCTCCTGCCACGACCAGCGCAGGGCACGGGACACCGCGGCCGGCCACCACGCGTCGACCCTCAGCCCCGGGGGCCCGCTCCGGCCGGACGCGTCGCGGCCCTGACCCTGGCCAACCCGACCTCGACCACCGCGAGCAGCGCCGCAGCCAGCTCGTCGTGGTCCACCGCCGCCGAGCCCTCCGCAGAAGCCTCCGAAGCCCCCGAGCCGTCCGACGCCGGAGCAGCCACCGCCGAGGCATCGGTCTCCGCCCCCACGCCGGCCCGACCGGTGCTCCGCAGCGCCGGCACGTGCACCAGACCGGCGGGCGCCTCGGTGGCGGTCAGCAGCACCCGGAACACGTGGTTGCAGACGAAGGTGCCGGCGTCGTGGGAGGCCGCCACCAGCACGCCGGTCCGCCGCACCGCCTCGACGCAGGAGGCGACGTCGAGCCGGGTGGGGAGCCACTCAGGCCCGTCGTCGACGACCACCGCACGCGGCTGGTCCCCCTCGTTGTCAGCGATCCGGGCGTCGTCGAGGTTGCGGGCCCGGGTCTCGATGCTGACCGCCCGCCGTCGTCCGGCCTCCCCCACCGCCACCACGAGGTCCGGACGGTGCTCGGCCAGCAGCCCCCGCAGCGCCAGGGTCGACGACGCGAAGGAGACCGGCAGCACGGCCGTCACCAGCCGGGCCGGACCCGTCCACCGCGCGGCCAGGGCCTCGACCGCCGCCTGGCTGGCGTTCTCGGGGTCCCCACCGAACGGCTCGAAGCCGGTGACCAGGACGGTCCGCCGCCCACCCGCCACCGCCGGCTCAGCCACCGCCGGCTCAGCCACCGCCGGCTCAGCCATCGCCGGCTCAGCCACCGAGGGCCGCCCGCAGCCGGACGGCGTCCACCCGCCAGAAGTCGTGCTGCTTCCCGTCGACGAAGGTCACAGGCACCTGGTCGCCGTACCGCTCGCGAAGCCCCTGGTCCTCGTCGACGTCGGCGGTCTCCCAGTCGGCCCCCACCTCGGCGCACACCCGGTCGACCACGGCCACCGCCTCGTCGCACAGGTGGCAGCCGTCGCGGACCAGGACCCGGACCCGGCTCACTGCTCGTCCTCCAGCGCGTCGACCAGCTCCCGCAGCTCGGACTTGCGGATCTTGCCGGTGATGCTGCGCGGCATCCGCTCCAGCACGTAGATCTCGCTCGGGCACTTGTAGCGGGCCAGGTGCTGCTCGCAGTGGCGCTCCAGGTCACCCAGCGACAACCCGCGACGTCCCGGCGCGAGCGAGACGAAGGCCACCAGGCTCTCCCCGGTCTGCTCCTCGGGGTGCCCGACGACGGCGGCGGCCTGCACGGCCGGGTGCAGCAGGAGCACCTCCTCCACCTCGCTGGGGTAGACGTTGAAGCCGGAGACGATCACCACCTCGCGCAGCCGCCCGACCAGGTGCAGGTGGCCCTCGCTCAGGTAGCCGAGGTCACCGGTGGCGAACCAGCCGTCCGCGTCGGGGCCTCCGCGGCCGTCGGGCCAGTAGCCGGAGAACAGGTTGTCCCCCCGGACGTGCACCTCACCCGGCTCGCTCTGGTCGCCGTAGCCGCTGCCGATCCTGACCTCCACCCCGGGCAGGGGCGTCCCGACGTGGCTGCCGGAGATGAGCTCGGGGCTGCCGATGGTGCTGCACACCCCCGGGCCCGCCTCGGTCAGCCCGTAGGCCTGCTCGACCCGGGCCCCGGTCACCCGGGTGAACTCGCGGGCCAGCGCGGTCGACAGGGGCGCCCCGGCGCTGACCAGCCGGAGCCCCTGTGGCAGACCGGTCCGCACGCCCGGCATCTGCATCAGCCGGAACAGGACGGTCGGGGTCACCGGCATCTCGGTGACCCCCTCCTCGGCCATCAGCGCCAGCAGCTCCGGCCCGAGGTCGTTCGCCAGCACGGTGGTGGAGCCGGCGTGCAGGGCCGCCCCCAGGGTGCCGTTGAGGCCCCAGACGTGGAAGAAGGGCAGCAGCGCCAGCACCACGTTGGACGGCCCCAGCCCGGCCACCTCGGCGACCTGACGGCTCCCCGTGGCCAGCGAGCGGTGGCTGAGCATCACCGTCTGCGGCTGGCTCACCGACCCCGACGTCTGCACCAGCACGGCCAGCGCCTCGGGGTCACCGGGCCCGGCGATCGGGGCGGCGTCGGCAGGAGGGACGCCCAGCACGTCGCGCAGCGGGCGCACCGGGAGGTCGTCGGGGAGGGCGTCGACCAACGTGGCCGGGTCCTGGTCGGTCAGCAGCAGCGACGCCCCGGTGGTGGTGGTCAGCGCACCGAGCTCGAGCAGCGTGGCCTGCGGGTTCGCCGGGGTGGACACCAGGCCGGTGCGCAGGCAGGCCAGGTGGGCGACCACCAGCGCCGCGGAGCTGTCACCGTGCAGCACCACCCGCTGGGGAGCCCTCAGCCCCCACCCGCCGAGCAGCGACGCGGCCGCGTCCACCCGCTCGTCGAGCTCGCGCCAGGTGGTGGCCACCCGGCTGCTGGACGCCCCCGCCGGTTCGACCAGCGCCGGCTGGTCGGGACGACGCGCAGCGTGCTGCCTCACCTCGTCTGCCAGGTTCACGCTACCTACTCTTCCACACCCCCACCCGCCCGCTGCGGGTCCTCGGGGACGGCTCAGAAGAACGGGCTGCGGCGCTCCTCGAGCATCGAGTACAGGGTGTCCTGGATCGTCTCGCGGACCTGGTTGGTGAGCTCGAAGACGGTCATCGGGTCCGTGGCCGCGCGGGGGTCCAGCTCGTCGGTGGCGATCGGCTCCCCGACCCGGATCGTCCACTTGCTGGGCAGCGGCACCGCCCCCAGCAGACCGAACCACGGGAACAGCGGGGTGATCGGCAGGTAGGGCAGCCCGACGGCCCGGGCCAGCCCCGGCGCCCCGGAGAGCAGCGGGTAGATCTCCTCCGAGCCCACCACCGAGACCGGCACGATCGGCACCCCGGCCTCGATCGCGGTGGCCACGAAGCCGCCGCGGCCGAAGCGCTGCAGCCGGTACCGCTCGGAGTACGGCTTGCCGAGCCCCTTGAACCCCTCGGGGAAGACGGTCACCAGCTGCCCGGCCTCCAGCAGCCGCAGCGCGTCCTCCTGGCAGGCGTAGGTGACGCCGATCCGCCGGGCCAGGTCGTGGGAGTAGGGGGTGGCGAAGATCAGGTCCGCGCCCAGCATCCGGGTGTGGCGGCCGGTCTCGTCGTGGATCAGCGAGTGCAGCACCAGCCCGTCCAGCGGCAGCGTCCCGGCGTGGTTGGAGACCAGCAGCGCCGGCCCGTCGGTGGGGATCGACTCCAGCCCGCTGATCTCGGCCCGGAACCAGGAGCGCACCAGGGGCCGCAGCGCCGGCAGCACGATCCGCTCGGTGAACTCGGGGTCGAAGCCGAACTCGTCGACGGCGAAGTCCCCGGTCAGCCGGCTGCGGCTGTAGGCGATGACGTCCTCCACGCCTCCGGAGAAGTCCACCCCGAGCTCCGCGGCCAGGGCGACCACGGTCGCCAGCGGGTCGGCGACGGCGGCCCGGACGGTCTCCGGCGAGACCTGCTGGAGCTGGGCCAGCACCGCGCCGGCGGACTGCAGCAGCTCCCCCAGCACCGCGGCGAGCTCGACGGGCTCGCGGTCCAGCGGGTCGGCGCGGGGCTCCCCACCGGGCGGCCCGGTGACGTCCTCCGGCGCCTCGCGGGCGTCCTGCGGCTCGTCGGCGTCAGCCACGGTCCTCCTCCCCGATCTCGCCGAGCACCCGGCGCAGCACTCCCGGGCGGGTCAGTGCGACGAACTCCTCGGCGGCGTGCCTGCTGGTCCAGTGCGCCTCGAAGCCGAGCTCCTCGCTCGCGCGGCGCACCGACACCACCCTGCCCCACGTGACCCCGTCCAGGTCACCGGGCATCGCCAGCCCGGTCCGGCCCGCCGTGCGCTGCAGGGCCACGGCCACCGTCCTGGGCAGCGGCAGCGCCGGGCGTCCCAGCCAGCCGAGCAGCTGGGACAGCACCAGGACGTCGGGCGCGGCCACGTTGTAGACCGAGACCCGGTTCCCCGGGTCCACCGGCCGCTGGACCGCGGTGGTGACCGCCCGGGCGCCGTCGGCGGGGTGCAGGAACTGGAGCCGGGCGTCGAAGCCACCGACCCGTGGCACCACCCGGCCGGTGAGGTAGCGGGTCAGGTCGGAGCGGACGCCGGCCCCCATCAGCTCGGCGTTGCGCAGGATCGTGACGTCCACGTCGTCGCGGCGCTGGGCCAGGGCGCGGGCGTAGGACTCGATCTCGATGCAGTCCTGGGCGAAGGACGTCCGCGACCCGGCCCGGAGGCTGTGCTCCTCGGTGAGCACCGCCGGGTCCCGGTAGGAGGACCCGTAGACCAGCACCGTGCTGGGCAGCACCAGCCGGCGGAAGCCGGGAGCCCGCTGGCAGGCCGCCAGCAGCTGCATGGTGCCGATGACGTTGAGCTCCTTCATCGACACCCGGCGGCGGTCGGCGGCCACGTGGGCCAGGTGGACCACGGTGTCGACGTCACGCCCGGCGATCAGGGAGGCCATCACCGGTGAGCGGACGTCCGCGCGGACGAAGGTGACGCCCTCCAGCGGCCGGCGCGGGGGGACGAGGTCGACGCCGACCACGGTGGTGTCCTCCAGCGCGGCCAGCGCGCGGGCGCACCGGGCGGCGAAGTCGTCCGAGACCCCGGTGACCAGGACGACACGAGTCATGCGTCGACCCTAGGGGGTCCTGCCACGGGACGGGCACGCGGACGCGGGCACGACTGAGGCCCCGCCCAGGTGGACGGGGCCTGACACCACCCCGGAGGGCGGCGTGCGGTCAGCGGCGCGTCAGCTCACTTGCCGGCGCGACGACGCTGGATGCGCGTGCGCTTCAGCAGCTTGCGGTGCTTCTTCTTCGCCATCCGCTTGCGACGCTTCTTGATCACAGATCCCACGAACACGTACCTCTTCTGATTGTCCAGCCGTCGGGAAACTCTCGGATCCTACTCGTCCCCGGCACCCTGGCGCGAATCGTGGGTCCTCAGCGGTGACGGCGGCGAAGCTCGTAGTGCCGCGAGCGGGTGTCGAACCGGGCCAGGCGCTCCCGGGCCCGGGGCGGTACGACCGAGGCGTGCGGGTCACCTCCGGTGAACGCGCGCACCGACGCCACGTCGGAGAACCACATCGCGGTGAGGAACTCCGGCTCAGCCCCCTCCTCCTCCTCGACCCGGCGCCAGACCTCGAAGCGCTCCAGGCCGGGGAGGTCACGCCGGAGGATCTGCGGGGCCACCTCCCGGTCCAGCAGCTCGTCGTAGTCGGCGGCCCCACCGGGGGTGGTCCACCCGCTCCACAGACGCAGGATCATGGTCGTCCTCTCATTGACAGGATGCTGTCGAACCACTGTATGACAGGATGCTGTCATGTCACCAGAGGTGGAGGCCTACCGTCTGCTGGTCGCCGACGTCTACGAGCTGGCCGGCCTGTCCCGGACCCGCAGCGAGGCGACGGCCCGCACCCACGGGCACACCGCCGCCCGCTGGCACGTGCTGAGCGTGCTCTCGGAGGAGCGGCTGACCGTCGCCGCCGCGGCCCGCCGGCTGGGGCTGGCGCGGCAGAGCGTCCAGCGCGTGGTCAATGACCTGCTGGCCACCGGCCACCTGGACGCGGTGCCGAACCCGACCGACCGCAGGGCCCCGCTGGTCGGGGTGACCGACGACGGCCGCGACCTGCTGACCCGGCTGTTCGCGGAGTCCGCGCAGGAGCGCCGGCGGATGCTGTCCGCGACGGGGGTGGGGGTGGCCGAGCTCGAGACCGCCCGGGCGACACTCCGCCGGCTGGTCGAGGGCCTCCGGGACGACACCGCGTCCTGACCGGTCCCCGCCGGGTGGCTCAGTAGGGCTCGGGGTCCAGACCCAGGTCGGGGAACACCGCACGCCGGGTGGCCTGGATGGCCTGGTCGACCGGGGACTCCGGGTCCATGCCGTCGGAGTAGGGCGTGAAGGAGGGGTCGACGTGGTCGCCCATCGTCTCCGGGGCCAGGTCGCCGAACGGCTCGCGCCACCGCTCCGGGATGGCGGTGCTGGTGGGCACCGGCTGGCCGGAGAGCACGGCGAGCAGGTGGGTCCAGGCCCGGGCCACCCCGTGCAGCGGGGAGTACCCGCCGCCGCCCAGGGCGATCCAGCGGCCCTCGGTGTGCCGCTCGGCCAGCTCCCCCACCAGCCGGTAGGACAGCGCCATGCCGTCGATGCTGAGCTCCAGGTCGGTCAGCGGGTCGGTCCGGTGGGAGTCGCAGCCGTGCTGGCTGACCACGATGTCGGGCTCGAAGGCGGCCAGCACCGGCGGCACCACGGCGTCGAAGGCGCGCAGCCAGCCCTGGTCGCCGGTGTGCGGGGGCAGCGCGACGTTGACGGCGGTGCCCCGGGCCGCCCCCACCCCGGTCTCGGTCGGGTAGCCGGTGCCGGGGAACAGGTAGGCCGGGGACTCGTGCAGGCTGACCGTGAGCACCGAGGGGTCGTCGTAGAAGATCTCCTGGACGCCGTCCCCGTGGTGCGCGTCGAGGTCGACGTAGGCGACCCGGGCCGCCCCCTGCTGCTGCAGCCAGCGGATCGCGACCGCGGCGTCGTTGTACACGCAGAAGCCGCTGGTGGCCGCGGGCATCGCGTGGTGCAGCCCGCCGCTGATGTTCGCCGCCGCCCGCACCTCCCCGGACCACACCGCGCGCGCCGCCTGGACCGTGGCGGTGCAGACCTGTGCCGCCACCTCGTGCATGCCCTCGGCCACCGGGTTGTCCGTGGTGCCGATGCCGTACCCGCGGTCGGGGCGCTGCTCGCGGACGGCCTGCACGTAGTCGGCGTCGTGCACCAGGGTGACGAGCTCCTCGACGGTGGGGTCGGGGTCGACCACCTCCAGCTGCTCCAGCACCCCGAGCGCCTCGGCCAGGGTGATGGCGTACCGGACGCGGCCGGGACCCATCGGGTGGCTGGTGCCGAAGTCGTAGCGCGTCAGCGCCTCGCCGTGGACCAGCCTCGCCCGCACGCTCAGCTCCCCGACAGCAGACGTGAGCGGTCCCGGGCGGACTCGATGGCGGCCATGAAGGCGGCCCGGACGCCGTGCTGCTCCAGGGTCCGCACGGCGGCGGCGGTGGTGCCCCCGGGCGAGGTCACCATCTCGCGCAGCTCGGTGGGGTGCCCGCCGGTCTGGCTGAGCAGGGTGGCCGAGCCGAGCATGGTCTGCACCACGAGCTCGGTGGAGATGTCGCGCGGCAGCCCCAGCTGGACCCCGGCCTCGATCATGGACTCGACCACGTAGAACAGGTAGGCCGGCCCGGACCCGGAGATCGCGGTGACGGCGTCCTGGTACTTCTCCGGGACGCTGAGCACGCGGCCGGTGGCGGCCAGCATCGTCTCCACCCGGACCAGGTCGTCGGGACCGGCGTGGGCCCCGGCGGAGATGGCGGCCATCCCCTGGGACACCTGCGCGGGGGTGTTGGGCATCACCCGCACCACGGCGACGCCGGGGCCGACGCGGGACTCGATGCTGGCGGTGGTGACGCCGGCGCAGAGCGAGACCAGCAGCACGCCGTCGGCCAGCTCGGGGCCGATCTCGGCCAGCAGCTCGTCCAGGTCCTGGGGCTTCACCACCACCACGACCGTCTCCGCACCCTGGACGGCCTCGACGTTGCCGGTCGCGGTGACGCCGTAGCGCTCCACCAGCTCGTCGCAGCGCTCGGGGCGCCGGTCGGTGACCACCACGTCCGAGCCGGACCACCCGGCTCGCAGCAGACCGGCCAGCAGGGTCTCCCCCATCACCCCGGCCCCCAGCAGGGCCAGGCGACGCTGGGTCACCGCACCCCAGCCGTCACCGAGGAGCGGTGCGCCGTGGCGCCGGCGGCCAGCCGCTCGGCCACCAGCTCGGCGATCTGCACGGCGTTGAGGGCCGCGCCCTTGCGCAGGTTGTCGTTGCTGATGAACAGCACCAGACCCCTGCCCGCGGGTGCGGACCGGTCGGCGCGGATGCGGCCCACCAGCGAGGGGTCGGCCCCGGCGGCGTCCAGCGGCGTGGGGACGTCCACCAGCTGCACCCCGGCCGCGGTGGCCAGGATCTCGGTGGCCTGCTCGGGGCTGAGGTCGCGCTCGAACTCGGCGTGCACCGCCAGCGAGTGCCCGGTGTAGACGGGGACCCGCACGCAGGTGCCGGCCACCAGCAGGTCCGGGGCGTGCAGGATCTTGCGGGACTCGTTGCGGAGCTTCTGCTCCTCGTCGGTCTCGCCGCTCCCGTCGGCGACCAGGGACCCGGCCAGCGGCACGACGTTGTAGGCGATGTTCTTCACGTACTTCTGCGGGCCGGGCATGACCACCGCGTCGCCGCGGAAGGCCAGTCCGGTGGCGTCGCCGGCGGCGGCGACCTGCTCGGCCAGCTCGCTGACCCCGGCGCCGCCGGAGCCGGAGACGGCCTGGTAGGTGGTGACCACCAGACGGCGCAGCCCGGCCGCGTCGTGCAGCGGCTTGAGCACCGGCATCGCGGCCATGGTGGTGCAGTTGGGGTTGGCGATGATGCCCTTGGGGGTCCGGGCGATGTCCTCGCCGTTGACCTCGGAGACCACCAGCGGCACCTCGGGGTCCATCCGCCAGGCGGAGGAGTTGTCGATCACGACCGCGCCCTCGGCGGCCACCTTCGGCGCGAACTCCAGCGAGGAGGTCTTGCCGTTGGAGAAGAGGGCGATGTCGAGACCGCCGAGGTCGGCGGTGGCGGTGTCCTCCACCACCACCTCGCCGCCCTTCCAGGGCAGCCTGGTGCCGGCCGACCGGGCCGAGGCGAAGAACCGGATCTCACTGGTGTCGAAGCCGCGCTCGGCGAGCAGCGTGCGCATCACGCCGCCGACCTGGCCCGTCGCTCCGAAGACTCCTACGCGCATGAGCACACCCTAGGCCGACACCGCCGCACCGGACGCCACCGTCTCGCCGGTCACGGCAGCACGGCGACGGCCTCCACCTCCACCAGCAGGTCCGGCTCACCCAGGGACGCCACCCCCAGCAGGGTGATCGGGCGGGAGACGTCGCCGCCGAGCTCAGCCGCCACCCGGCTCACACCCTCACCGAGGGCGGGCAGCATGTCCGGGCTCCAGCCCACGACGTAGACGGTCAGCTTGGCGACGTCGGCGAACGTCGCACCGGCGGCGGCCAGGGCGGCGCCGACGTTGCGGTACGCCTGGGCCACCTGGGCGGCGAGGTCGCCCGGGCCGACGGGGCTGCCGTCGGCGGTCCGGGCCACCTGGCCGGCGAGGTAGACGGTGCGGGACCCCGAGGCCACCGCGACCTGGCGGTAGAAGGGCGAGACGGGCAGCTCGGGCGGGTCGATCAGCATCACAGGCACGGGAGGACTCCTTGGTCGGGTTCCATAGCAACGCTATGGCCTGACTGATGTATAGCAGCGTCATGTAACGTGGGGCAAGTGCCCCGCCTCGCTGACACCGCCGTCCGCACCCTGCTGGTGGAGCGGGCCGCCGACCTCCTCGCCCGCCGGGAGCCGGTCTCGCTCCGGGGTCTGGTCGCCGGCACCGGGGCCTCGACGATGGCGGTGTACACCCACTTCGGCGGCATGCCGGGGCTGTGGCGGGCGGTGCGCCAGGAGGGCTTCACCCGGCTGGGCGCCCGGCTGGCGGGGGTGAGCGCCGGCGACGACCCGGTGCGCGACCTCGCCGCCCTCTCGGCGGCCTACACGGCCCATGCGCTGGAGCACCCCACGCTCTACCGGGCGATGTTCGACGCGGCCGCCGACCTCGAGGACCCCGCCGCAGCCGGCCGGGGGCTCGAGCTGCTGGTCGACGCCGCCGGGCGGGCCCGTGACGCCGGCCGGTTCGCGGCCGACCGCGACCCCGCGGCGCTGGCCACCCGCCTCTGGGCGTCCGGGCACGGGCTGGTGCTGCTGGTGATCGGCGGGGTGCTCCCCCGCGCCGAGCTCGACGTCCAGGCGCCCGCCGTCGTCCTCGACCTGTGCCTGGCGGCCGGGGACGACCCCGCCCGGGCCGCGGCCTCGGTCCGCCGCGGCTGGGACGAGGGCACCACGCGGGGCTGATCCGCCCGCGCGGTCGTGCGCTGAGACGGCCACCGCACCGTCGGCGACGTGCCTACAGTGACCGCGTCGATGGTCCCGTCGTCCGTCCTGCGGACGGCGGGGGCAAGAGGGAACCCGGTGCGAGTCCGGGACTGCCCCGCAGCGGTATCTGGGAACGACCGCCGTCATCGAGCACTGGGCCCGAGCCGAGATCGGCCTCGCCCGGGAAGCGACGGCCAGTAGGTGGACCTCACGCGTCCCTGCCCACGAGTCCGAAGACCTGCCACCGATCTGCCCGGCGACCGCCGCGCAGCTGGCCAGACCTCGGAGGAAGGTCGACGCCGTCCACCACCGCGCGCTCTCGTGCCCGGTGGCGTCCGGTGCTGCCCTCCCGCCGTGGTCCCCGGTGACTCGCGAAGGAGAGCGCACCACCCATGAACACGCACGAGACGACCACACCCAGCCCGACCAGAGCCACGACGCCCGTCGGGGCCACCGTGCTGGGCTACCCCCGGCAGGGCCGCGGCCGCCGGCTGAAGAAGGCGGTGGAGAGCCACTGGAAGGGCCGCACCGGCGCGGACGAGCTGCTGGCCACCGGCGCCGACCTCCGGCGGGAGCGCTGGCAGGACATGGCCGACGCCGGCCTGAGCGAGGTCCCCGTCGGGGACTTCTCCTACTACGACCACGTGCTGGACACGACCCTGCTGCTCGGGGCGGCCCCGGCCCGGTTCGACGAGCTGCCCACCGGCGGGAGCCCCGCGGACCGGCTGGCCACCGTCTTCGCCCTCGCCCGCGGCACCACCGACCAGCCGCCGCTGGAGATGACCAAGTGGTTCGACACCAACTACCACTACCTGGTCCCGGAGATCGGCCCGGGGACCACCTTCACCCTCCACGCCGCCGACCTGCTCGCTCAGGTGGCCGAGGCCCGCGCGCTGGGGCTGGACCCGCGCCCGGTGGTGGTCGGACCGCTGACCTACCTCTCCCTGGCCAAGGCCGACGAGCCCGGCTCGGACTTCGACCCGCTGACCCTGCTGGACGCCCTGGTGCCGGTCTACGCCGAGCTCCTGGGCGCGCTGGCCGCGGCCGGGGCGACCTGGGTGCAGCTGGACGAGCCGGTGCTGGTGCTGGACCAGCCGGTCGAGGTGCTGGACGCGCTGACCCGGACCTACACCGCCCTCGCCGCCGTCCCGACGCGCCCGCGGCTGCTGGTGGCCAGCTACTTCGGCCCGCTGGGCGAGGCGGCACCGGTGCTGGCCGCGCTGCCCGTCGAGGGCCTGGCCGTCGACCTGTCCACCGCACCCGGCGCCGACACCCGCGGCGCCACCCTGACGGCCCTGCACGCCGCCGGTCCGGACCTGGCCGGCAAGCGGCTGCTGGCCGGGGTGGTGGACGGGCGCAGCGTCTGGCGCACCGACCTGCAGCCCGCCCTGGACGTCCTGGCCGGGCTGCGGCCGCTGGTGGGGTCCCTCGACGTCGCCACCTCGTGCTCCCTGCTGCACCTGCCGCTGGACCTGACCACCGAGACCTCCATCGACCCCGAGGTGGCCTCCTGGCTGGCCTTCGCCCGGCAGAAGCTGGACGAGGTGGTGGTGCTGGCCACCGGCGCCGAGCACGGTCCGGAGGCGGTCGCCGGACCGCTGGCCGAGGTCGCCGCGGCCCGGGCCAGCCGACAGGCGTCCCCGCTTGTGGTGCGGCCCGCGGTGCGGGACCGGGTGACGGCGGTGGGTGGGGCCGACACGCGACGTGCGGGCACGGCCGAGGGCCGCCGACGTCGCCAGCAGGAGCGGCTGGGCCTGCCGCTGCTGCCCACCACCACCATCGGCTCCTTCCCGCAGACCGACGAGCTCCGCCGGGCCCGGGCGGCCCTGCGCCGCGGGGAGCTCGACGAGACCGCCTACGACACCGCCATGCGGGCCGAGGTGGACCGGGTGCTGACGCTGCAGACCGAGCTGGGTCTCGACGTCCTCGTGCACGGCGAGCCCGAGCGCAACGACATGGTCCAGTACTTCGCCGAGCAGCTCGACGGGTTCCTGACCACCGAGGACGGCTGGGTCCAGTCCTACGGCTCGCGCTACGTCCGTCCACCGATCGTGGTGGGCGACGTGGAGCGTCCGGCGCCGATGACGGTGGGCTGGAGCAGCTGGGCCCAGCAGCGCTCGGAGCAGCCGGTGAAGGGGATGCTGACCGGTCCGGTGACCATGCTCGCCTGGTCCTTCGGGCGCGACGACCTCCCGGCCGCCGACACCGCCGCGCAGGTGGCGCTGGCCCTGCGCGAGGAGGTGCTGGACCTGGAGCGGGCCGGGATCGCGGTGATCCAGGTCGACGAGCCGGCGCTGCGGGAGACCCTGCCGCTGCGCCGGGCCGAACGCCCGGGCTACCTGGCCTGGGCCGTCCGGGCCTTCGCCCTGACCACGGCCGGGGTGGGCGAGGACACCCAGGTGCACACCCACATGTGCTACGCCGAGTTCGGGGAGATCCTGGACGCCATCATCGCGATGGACGCCGACGTGATCAGCCTGGAGGCGGCCCGCTCGCGGATGGAGGTGGTGGACGACCTGGTCCGCGCCGACTACCCGCACGGGGTCGGCCCGGGGGTCTGGGACATCCACTCCCCGCGGGTGCCCACCGTGGAGGAGGTGGTGGAGTCCCTGGAGCTGGCGCTGCGGGGTGGGGTCCCGGCGGAGCGGCTGTGGGTCAACCCCGACTGCGGGCTGAAGACCCGCGGCTACGCCGAGGTCGAGCCGTCGCTGCGGGTGCTGGTCGAGGCCGCGGGGATCGTCCGCAGGCGGCTGGCGACCACGGTCCCGGCCGGGGTCTGAGCGGGGCCGGGCGTCCCCCGTGCGGGACGCCCGGCCGAGCCGCCCGGCGCGTCGTACAGTCACCGCATGGCCCGGTTCGTGATCGACGCCCCGACGCTGCTGCACGTCGTCGGCACCCCGCTCACGGTCCACGCCGGGCACCAGCTGGTGGCCCCGAACGCGATCCGCACCCAGGCCCTGGCGCTGCTGCTGGCCGCCGTGGGCCGGGGTGAGCTCACCGAGCGCGAGGCCCTCCAGCAGCACGACCGCCTGACCGAGCTGCGGATGCGGTTGCT
Organism: Auraticoccus monumenti; assembly: GCF_900101785.1. Taxonomy (GTDB): domain Bacteria; phylum Actinomycetota; class Actinomycetes; order Propionibacteriales; family Propionibacteriaceae; genus Auraticoccus; species Auraticoccus monumenti. The sequence continues at coordinate 86,459 of NZ_LT629688.1, forward strand.
GGGCGACCGGGTCTCACGCCGGACCGCCTGGCGGATCGCCCGGGAGCACGGCTGGGACACCCTGCACGAGGCGGAGTACCTGGCCGTCACCCGGCTGCAGGCCGACGCGCTGGTCACCGTCGACCCGGCGATGGCCGCCCTCGCCGAGGGCCTGGTCCCGCTGCGGGGCGTGGAGGCGCTCACCGCCGGCTGAGCCGCCCCGCCGGAACACCGACGGCGGCACGCCGTGCTGGCGGGTGAAGGCGGTGCTGAAGGAGTACGGGCTGCCGTACCCGGCGCGGCGGGCCACCGCGGCCACGGTGGCGTCGCCGTCCCGCAGCACGTCGGCGGCCAGGTCGAGCCGCCAGCGGGTCAGGTAGGCCATCGGCGGCTCACCGACGAGCTCGGTGAACCGCCGGGCGAAGGTGGCGCGGGAGACACCACCCTCGGCGGCCAGCCGCGCCACCGTCCACGGCCGCTCCGGCTCGTGGTGGAGCAGACGCAGCGCGGGACCGACCACCGGGTCGTCGTGGGCGGCGTACCAGGGCGGCGGCTGGGCCTCGTCGCGGGCGAACCAGGCCCGCAGCAGCGCGACCGTGAGGACGTCCACCAGCCGGTCCAGCACCGCCCCCTGACCCGCCTGGTCCCCGGCGGTCTCCCCGGCCAGCAGGTCGACCAGGCTGCGGACGGTGGGGCCGGCCTCGCGGTCGCGGACCACCACGACCTCCGGCAGGTGCGCGACCAGGTGACGGGAGACCTGGGTGGTGTCGGGGTAGCTCCCGGTCAGCAGCACCGTGCCCGGTGCCGCGTCCAGGCGGGCGTTCCCCCAGCTGCGGACACCGAGGTCGCGGAAGTCCGAGAGCGGGCTGCCGTCGGGCTTGCGGCAGACCTGACCCGGTCCGATCACCGCCTGCGGAGGCGTCGTCACCTCGTCGGCCAGCTCGTAGCCCCGTCCGCCGCGGACCAGCAGGGCGTCCCCCTGCTCCAGCCGCTGCGGGGGCCGTCCGTCCGGGGTGAGCCACCCGGTGCCCCGGGTCAGCACCACCAGCGTCAGCGGGGAGTCGTCCTCGACCCGCACCGACCAGGGCGGCACCAGGAGGGAGCGCAGCACGAAGGCACCCTCCGCCCGCTGCGCCGAGAGCAGTCCCGTCACCGCGTCCACGCAGCGACACTAGCGCGATGAGACGTCGGCGAATGGTTCGAGCCGTCTGGACGATGGAGCGTCCAGCGGGTGGCTGGTTGCCTGGAGCCATGACGAGCTCCTCACCCGACCTGCACGCACCCGATCCGACCGCTCCCGTCCTCGTCGTCGGTGCCACCGGCAAGACCGGCCGCCGCGTGGCCGAGAGGCTCCGCTCCGCCGGCGTCCCGGTCCGCGCCGCCTCGCGCCGCAGCGGGACGCCCTTCGACTGGGACGACCCCAGCGGCTGGCCCGACGCCCTGGCCGGCACCCGCTCGGCCTACGTGACCTACAGCCCCGACCTCCTCGTCCCGGCCGCGGCCGGGGCCCTGGGACGTCTGGCCGCCGACGCCCGCGAGGCCGGGCTGGAGCAGCTCGTGCTGCTGTCCGGACGCAACGAGCCCGGAGCCGCCCGCGCGGTGGAGGCGGCGCGGGCGGCCGGCATCCCCGTCACCGTGCTGGAGGCGGCCTGGTTCCTGCAGAACGTGACCGAGGGCGACTTCGCCCCGATGGTGGCCGACGGCGTCCTCGCCCTGCCGGTCGGCGAGGTGCCCGAGCCCTTCGTCGACGTCGACGACGTCGCCGAGGTGGCGGTGGCGGCGCTGCTGGACGAGGCCCACCGGGGCCGCACCTACCAGGTCACCGGGCCCCGCTCGCTCACCTTCGGGGAGCTGGCCGCGGAGCTCTCCCGCACCTCCGGCCGGGAGGTCCGCTGGGTCGAGCTGGGGATGGCGGAGGCCGTGGACGGCTGGCGGGCGGCCGGGCTGCCCGAGGAGGTGGTGCAGCTGCTCGGCACCCTCTTCGGGGAGCTCTTCGACGGCCGCAGCTCCCGCCCCGCCGACGGCGTCCAGCAGGTCCTGGGCCGCCCGGCCCGCGACGTCCGCGAGCACCTGGCGCACCACGCCGCCGCTCAGAGCCAGGTGACGTGCGGGGCCACCAGGGTGTAGCCGACGAAGGCACCCACGTCGAGCAGGGAGTGGGCCACCACCAGCGGCCAGACCCGGCGCCAGCGCAGGTAGACCAGACCGAGCAGGAGGCCCATCAGCACGTTGCCGGCGAAGCCCCCGAAGCCCTGGTAGAGGTGGTAGCTGCCCCGGACCAGGGCGGAGGTGAGCAGCACCACCAGCCACGACCAGCCCAGGTCCCGGAGCCGGGTGAAGAGGTAGCCGACGATCACCACCTCCTCCAGCACCCCGTTGGCCACCGCGGCCAGCACCAGCACCGGGACCGCCCACCAGACGTCGGTCAGGTTCGCCGGCGCCACCGAGGTGTTCAGCCCCAGCTCACGGGCCAGCAGGTAGAACCCCAGGCCCGGGACGCCGATCGCGGCGGCCAGCCCGAGCCCGGCCAGGACGTCGCGACCGGGGTGGCGCCGGTCCAGACCCATCGCGGCCCACCCGCCCGCGCGGCCCGGACGCAGCCACAGCAGGAACAGCACCAGCGCCACCGGGGCGACCAGGAACAGGCTGCCGGCCAGCTGGTAGGCCAGGTCGAGCCAGGGCCGGTCCGGGGTGGCCGAGCTGTTCATGGTGGTGGTCTGCTGGTTGAGCGGGGTCTCCCGGGTCAGCTTCTCGATGATGCTGAGCACCGAGTACACCGCCGACTGCCCGAGCGAGAGGGCCAGCACCACCAGCACCTCCAGCCCCCAGCGCGGCCGGCCCCCCATCCCGACGCCGGGTCCGACCGCCGCACCCGCCACCTGATCCGCCATGCCGAGGTTCTACCACGCAGCCCCGACCCGGTCCCCCGGTCACGCGCCGGCGAGGACCAGGACGGGCTGCGGGCCAGGTGCTGGCGCACCCGCCCCCGGCGGACCGATACTCCTTGCGTGTCCGTACCCCCACCCGCGCCGCCGCGGCCCAGCGGCCCGACCGTCTCCTCGGCCCGGCCGGCGTCGGCGCGGACCTCCCGGCGCGCCCTCGCCCTGATCGCCCTCGGGGTCGCCGCGGTGGTCCTGGTGGTGGCCGGTCTGGGCACCACCGCGTACCGGCTGACCGGCGACCTGCTCTCGCTGGAGCAGCAGGAGCTGGCTGGGCCCTCGATGCTCACCGACGACCCCTCCTCCTCGGACCGGCTGCTCGACGGCCTGGAGGACGCCGGGCTGACCTGCGTGCTGGAGGTCGCCGACCCGCAGGTGCGTTCCTGCTACGCGCTGCACCCGAGCCGGTGGGCCCACGTCAGCTGGCAGGCCTCCCCCGAGGGCTCCGTGCTCGGCCTGTGGATCGACCTGGACCTCTCGGCGGGGCCCTTCTCCAGCCGCGACGTGGTGCTCGGGGGTCTCCGCGCCGGGCTCGGGCTGGGTACGGACGAGGCCGGGGAGCTCACGACGGGCGTCGAGGAGGCGCTCAGGTACCCCGGGGAGGAGATCTGGACCGAGACGGACTGGGGCGACCTGTACGCCACCGCCTCCGAGGACCGGTCGCTGCTGCTCGAGGGGTACAGCTGGAGCGGGGAGGCCCGCTACTCCGAGCCGAGGGCGCTCGGTCCGCTGGCCGGCGCGGTGGCGCTGCTGGAGACCCGCGGCTACCGCTGCGAGCAGGCGGGTGAGGAGATGACCAGCTGCACGACCGCCGACTACGAGCAGGTCGACCTGCACGGCACCTCGGACCTGACCGGCTTCGACATCGTCCCCTTCGCGACCACGGCCGACGTGGCCGACGAGCTGGCCGCGCTGGCCCCCGGCCCGGACGCGACGACGGTCACCGCCCTGCTGGACGCCGTGGGCGTGGAGCCGAGCGCCACCGCCGCCGACGACTGGGTGGTGGTGCACCTCGACGACCGGGTCCAGGTGGTCGCCGGCTGCTGGTGAGCCCTCGGGAGGGGTAGGTGAGGCTGTCCGACGCCACCTTCGGCGAGCCTTGTCTCAGTGGTGGTGGCGGTGACGTCCTCACTAGGTTCGGGGCCATGACCGCACCCCGTTTCGTCACCCTGCTCAACGAGCAGATCGGCCACGAGTTCTCCGCCCACCAGCAGTACCTCGCCTGCGCCGTCCACTACGACGCGCTGACCATGCCGCAGATGGCCGGCTTCTTCTACGCCCAGGCCATGGAGGAGCGCAGCCACGCCATGATGATGGTCCGGTTCCTGCTCGACACCGGCGCCCGCGTCGAGCTCTCCGGGGTGGCCGTCCCGCAGACCCGCTTCGCCGACGTCGTGGAGCCGGTGGCCCTGGCGCTGGAGCAGGAGAAGCGGGTCACCGAGCAGATCCACGCGCTGACCCGGACCGCCCGCGAGGAGGACGACCTCGCCGCCGAGCAGTTCATGCAGTGGTTCATCAAGGAGCAGGTGGAGGAGGTCGCCTCGATGAGCACCCTGCTGGCCGTGGCCACCCGCGCCGCCGGCGTCGACGCCCTGGAGGACTGGGTCGCCCGTGAGCACCACGACGAGGGCGGGGACCCGACCGCTCCCCCGGCCGCCGGCGCGTGAGAAGCACCGGGCACCCCACCGCCCTGAGGTGGCCGGTGGTGCTGTTCGACTTCGACGGGACCCTCGGGGACACCATCGCCCTGATCGTCGCCTCCTACCGCCACGCCCTGTCCTCCGTGGCCGGGCTGGAGGTGGACGACACCGAGGCGCGCTCGTGGATCGGACGTCCCCTGCTCGGGGTGCTGCAGGAGCGCCACCCCGAGCACGCCGAGGCCATGATCGAGGCCTACCGCGACTGGAACCGGACCCACCACGACACCCTCATCCGCCCGGTGCCCGGGATGGTGGAGCTGCTGGACGGTCTGGCCGCGGCCGGGGCGCGGACGATGGTGGTCTCGTCGAAGGTCACCGAGACCGTGCGGCTGGGACTCACCGCCCTGGGTCTGGACCAGCGGCTGCCCGACGTGGTCGGCCAGGGTGACACCGAGCACCACAAGCCGCACCCGCAGCCCCTGCTGCTGGCCGCCTCCCGGCTCGGCGTCGAGCCCGGGGAGTGCGTCTACGTCGGGGACGCCACCGTGGACGTGATGGCGGCGAAGGCGGCGGGGATGACGGCCGTGGCGGTCACCTGGGGGGCGGGAGAGCGCGCCGAGCTGACCGCGGCCGGCGCGGACACGGTGGTCGACGACGTCGACGGCCTCGCCGGCACGCTCGGCGTCCGGCTCACCCCCGGCTGGTGAGGCCCTTGAGGAACAGCGCCAGGTTGGACGGCTTCTCCGCCATCCGGCGCACCAGGTAGCCGTACCAGTCGGTGCCGTAGGGCAGGTACACCCGCACCTGGTGCCCGGCGGCCACCAGCCGGCGCTGCTCGTCGGGGCGGATCCCGTGCAGCATCTGCAGCTCCCAGGAGTCCGGCGCCCGGTGGTTGCGGGAGGCCAGGTCCAGGGCGATGGCGACCAGACGGGGGTCGTGGGTCGCGACCATCGGGTACCCCTGCCCCTGCATCAGGACCTTGAGGCAGCGGACGTAGGCGAGGTCGATGTCGGCACCGGAGAAGGCCACCTCGTCGGGCTCGGCGTAGGCCCCCTTGCACAGCCGGATCCGCGAGCCGGAGCCGGCCAGCCGCTCGCAGTCGGCCTCGGTCCGGCGCAGGTAGGACTGCAGCACCGCCCCGGTCGAGGGGAAGTCCTTGCGGAGCTCCTCCACGATCGACAGCGTCGAGTCGGTGGTGGTGTGGTCCTCCATGTCGACGGTGACGGTGGTGCCGGCGTTGCGGGCGGCGGCGGAGATGCTACGGGCCTTCTCCAGGGCGACGGTCTCCCCGTCCCCGGGAAGGAGCTGCCCGATGGCGCTGAGCTTGACCGAGACCTCCACCGAGGGGCCGAGCCCCTCGGCCCGGATCGCGGCCAGCAGCTCCAGGTAGGCCGCGGTCACCTGCTCGGCGTGGCCCCGGTCGGTGGTGTCCTCGCCCAGGTGGTCGACGGTGACCAGGAGGCCCTCGGCGCTCAGCAGGCGGCAGGTGTCCAGGGCGTCCTCGGTGGTCTCCCCGGCCACGAAGCGCGCGACCACCCCACGGGTCAGCGGCACCGCCAGGGCGGCGTCCTTGATCCGCTCGTTCCCCGCCGCCTTGAGCAGCAACCTGCGCAGCATCGCGTCCTCTTCTCTCGTGTCAGGACTGACCCAGGTGGACCCGGGTGAAGGCGAGGGACTCGGCCAGGTCGAGCTCGCGCTGGGCCCGGCTCCCCGAGGAGCGGGAGTTGACCTCGAGCACGACGTGGCCCTGGTAGCCGGTGGTCCGCAGGTGCTCCAGCAGCTCGGCGGCCCGCTGGTCGCCGTAGCCGGGCTTGAGGTGCTCGTCCTTGAACGAGCCGCTGCCGTCGGTCAGGTGCACGTGGCGCAACCGGTCCCCCCACGCCTTCGCCAGGTCCAGGGACTGCACCCGGGCGGTGGAGGCGTGGCTGAGGTCGAGGGTCAGGTGCTCGTAGTCCAGCTCGGTGGGGTCCCAGCCGGGCATGTAGGCCTTGAACTCCCCACCACGGGGGGTGCGCCAGGGGTACATGTTCTCCACGCAGAACAGCACGCCGGTCTCCTCGTTGAGCCGGCGGATGCCGGCCTCGAACTGGGAGGCGTAGCTGCGCTGCCAGCGGAACGGCGGGTGCACCACGACCACGTCGGCGCCGAGCTGGGCGGCCGCCCGGGCGGAGCGCTCCAGCTTCTCCCAGGCGTCGGAGCCCCAGGTGCGCTGGGTGACCAGCAGGGTCGGGGCGTGCACCGAGACCACCGGCACCTGGTGGAAGTCGCGGAGCTTCTGCACCGCGTCGACGTCGGAGGCGACCGGGTCGATCCCCACCATCACCTCGACCGCGTCGTAGCCGAGCCGTCCGGCCAGCTCGAAGCCGCTGGCCGTGGACTCCGGGTAGGCCGAGGACGTGGACAGGGCCACGCAGGGGCGGCGGGTCGGCTGGGCGGGGGCGTTCACCGGGCGATCGTATTCGCCAGCGGACGTGCGACCTACTCAGGCCCCGGAGGGCCGGCCGGGGCGCCGCGGTCAGTCGCCGTTGAGGTGGTCGAGGTAGTTGAGGATGACGCCCTCGCGCAGGGCCCACGGGCAGATGTCGATCTCGTCGAACCCGGCGAGCTCCATCGCGGCCTCGGCCACCACCGCGCCGGCCAGGATCTGCCGGGCCCGCCCGGCCGAGACACCCGGCAGCTCGGCACGCTGGTCGGCCTTCATCTCCGCCAGCCGGCCCACCCACTCCGAGACGTCGTCCCGGCGCAGCGACCGGTGCACGTAGGGCCCGTCGGAGCGCGGGGCCGCCCCGGCGATCCGGGCCAGCGAGCGGAAGGTCTTCGACGTCCCCACCGCGCGCTCGAAGGGACCGGCGCGGAGCAGGTCCCCGATCACCCCGCCGATCTCGGCGCGGACGTGGGTGCGCATCTCGGCCAGGTGCTTGGGTCCGAAGCGGCGCGACATCCGTCCGGCCCCGACCGGGACCGAGAAGGCCACGTCGGGGTCCTCGTCGCGGCCGGCCGCCAGCTCCAGCGACCCGCCGCCGATGTCGAGCACGGCCAGGCTGCCCGCCGACCACCCCAGCCAGCGCCGGACGGCCAGGAAGGTCCAGCGCGACTCGTCCTCCCCCGACAGCACCCGCAGCGCGACGCCGGTCTCCCGCTCGACCCGCTCGATCACCTCGTCGCAGTTCTCCGCGTCGCGCAGCGCGCTGGTGACGAAGGGCAGCAGCCGCGAGCAGCCGGTGCGCTCCGCGGTCTGCTGGGCCTCCCGGACGGTCTCCACCAGCGTCGCGGTGCCGTCCTCGCTGAGCGCGTCGCCGTCGAGGAGCTCAGCCAGCCGCAGCTCGGTGGAGTGCGAGCTGGCCGGGACGGGCGCGCCACCGGCCCGGGCGTCCACCACCAGCAGGTGCACGGTGTTGGACCCGACGTCGAGCACTCCCAGCCTCATGGCGGACAACCTAGTGGCGCCCGACGACGTCCCCGCACGCGTGAGCCGGGGTGGGCGCTCAGCCCCGGGGGTCGCGGAGGAAGACGGGCTCGTCGGGGGTGGAGCGCTCCCGGCTCCAGCGGTAGCCGCCCTCGTCGAAGTTCTTGAGCGCGGCGGCGGTGCGGACCCGGTGCTGCACCATCCAGCCGGCCATCATGCCGCGGGCCCGCTTGGCGAAGAAGGAGACGACCCGGTGCTTCCCGGAGGCGTCGGCGTCCTCGAAGCGGGGCGTCACCACTCGGGCGCCCAGGACGTCGGGGCGCACCACCCGGGCGTACTCCTGGGAGGCCAGGTCGACCACGACCGGGGCGCCGGGCGAGGCCTCGAGGTCCTCGGCGAGCAACCGGGTGACCCGGTCGCCCCACCAGTCGTAGAGGGACGTGCCGCGCTCGGTCCGCAGCCGGACGCCCATCTCCAGCCGGTAGGGCTGCACCAGGTCCAGCGGGCGGAGCACGCCGTACAGGCCGGACAGGATCCGCACCGTCTTCTGGGCCTCGGTGAAGTCGCGCTCGTCGAAGCGGGTCGGCGCGGCGAGACCCTGGTAAACGTCGCCGGCGAAGGCCAGCACCGCGGGTCGGGCGTTGCGCCAGGTATGCGGCGCCGAGAACTCGGCGTAGCGCTCGACGTTGAGCCGGGCCAGGTCGTCCGACAGGTCCATCAGCTCGGCCACCTCCTCCGGCGACCGGCTCCGCATCACGGCGACCAGCGCCTCGGCCTCGTCGAGCAGCCGCGGCTCGGAGCGCTTGCGGGTCGCGGGCCGGGTCTCGAAGTCGAGCGTCTTGGCCGGGGAGAGCAGGGCGAGCACGAGCCGACGGTAGCCGATCCGGGCCGTCGTGACTCCTGTCACGGGGAGGCCGTGAGGGTTCCACCGGAAGCGGTGACGCCGTCCGGTCCGGACTCCCCCTCCGGTGGACCACGATGGAGCCATGGACCCGCACACCGAGACCTCCGCCCCGAACCCCTCACCGGAGGAGCCGAAGGCCCCGGCGTCGATGCGGGACCTGGTTCCCTGGGAGGGTCGGGCCACCCGCGGGGACAAGCTGCTGGTCGGGGCGGTCCTCGGCGGGCTGGCGCTGATGATCGCCACCATCCCGGTGCGGCCGTTCCTGCTGGCCTCGCACCCCGTCCTGCTCGAGTTCGTCACCGGCAGCCTGTCCGCGGTCGGCGCCGGAGCGGCCTTCGCGCGCATCGGCGAGGTGCCGCTGTGGCTCGTGGTGGTCGCCGGTGTGGTCGGCACCATCAAGCTCGACTGGCTCTTCTGGCTGGCCGGGCGGCGCTGGGGAGGCCGGATCGTGTCCCTCTTCGCCCCCAGCGAGCAGGCCCGCCGGCTGGTCACCCGGCTCCGTGGGGCCAACCCGTGGGTGGTCCGGCTGGCCACGGCCGCCGCGTCGCTCCCGGGCGTCCCGTCGGCGCTGGTCTTCGCCGTCGCGGGTCTGCACCGGATGCGGCTGAGCACGTTCCTGCTCTTCGACGCCCTCGGCGCCTCGCTGATGGTCGGGCTGGTCGCCGGCCTGGGCTACGGCCTGGGCCAGCACGCGGTGGACGTGGTGCTGCTGGTCGACGAGTACGCGCTGTGGGTCAGCCTGGCCCTGATCGTGGGGCTGGCGTTCTGGTCGGCGCGGAAGTCCGCGCGGGCTGCGTCGGCGAAGCAGCCGCCGCAGGACCGAGGGCCTCACTAGGCTGGTCCGGTGCCCGAGGTCCTGCTCCCCTTCCCCCGCGCGTGGGTGGAGTTCACCGACCCCGCCGACGCCGACCAGGTGTACCGCTGCGACCTGACCTGGCTCACCTCGCGGTGGCAGTGCCTGTTCGGGTCCACCGCCGGGGGCACCCCGACCGGCGGCTGCCCCGGCATCTACGCCGACCGGCCCGACGACGGCTGCTGCACCCTCGGGGCCCACTTCAGCGACGCCGACGACGAGGACCGGGTGGGCGGGCACGTGGCCCGCCTCACCCCCGAGCAGTGGCAGCACCACGGCACCCCGTGGTCCCGCACCGACGAGGACGGGGACCGCACCACCAGCACCGTCGACGGGGCCTGCGTCTTCCTCAACCGGCCCGGCTTCCCCGCCGGCGCCGGGTGCGCCCTGCACCTGCTGTCGCTGACCACCGGCACCCCGGTCACCCAGACCAAGCCGGACGTCTGCTGGCAGCTGCCGCTGCGGCGCCGGTACCGCCAGGTCACCCGCACCGACGACAGCGAGTACCTCGAGATCACCCTCGGGGAGTACGTCCGGGAGGGCTGGGGAGCGGGCGGGCACCAGCTGGACTGGTACTGCACCTCCAACAGCGACGCCCACGTCGGTGCCGAACCGGTCTACCGCAGTTCGCGTCTGGAGCTGGTGGAGCTGATGGGCGAAGCCGCCTACGCGGAGCTGGTCCGGCACTGCGAGGCCGCCGACGGGCTGCTGCCCCACCCGGCGTCGACGCCCAGGTAAGGCGACCCTCACTCAGCGACGGCCGGTCCGGGTGACCACAATGACGAGCATGCACGTCGACCATCTCTCCTACGCCTGCGGACCCGAGGGCCTCACCGCCTGCGCCGACCGCCTCGCCTCCCAGCTGGGCGTCGAGGCCCTGGACGGCGGGTTCCACCCACGCTTCGGCACCCGCAACCGGATCATCCCGCTGCAGGGCCCCCGTTACCTGGAGGTGGTGGAGGTGCTGGACCACCCGGCCTCGGACAAGGCCCCCTTCGGCCAGGCCGTGCGGGCTCGTTCGGCGCAGGGCGGTGGCTGGCTGGGCTGGGTGATCGCCCTGGACGGGGAGCGGATGAGCGCCTTCGAGGAGCGGCTCGGACGTCCTGCCGTGGACGGTCACCGGGTGCAGCCCGACGGCACCGTGCTGCAGTGGCGCCAGCTCGGGGTGAAGGGGCTGCAGAGCGACCCGCAGCTGCCCTTCTTCGTGGAGTGGCAGAGCCCCGAGGAGGTGCGTCCCTCGGCGCTGGACTCCTCGGTGGAGCTGGTCGGTCTCGAGCTGGCCGGGAACCCCGACCGCGTCGAGGACTGGCTGGGTGGGGACCCGACCACGCTGATGCCGGGGCTGCCGCTGAGCTGGGCCCACCCCTCGGGCCAGCCCGGTCTGGCCTCGGCCACCTTCGACAGCGCGACCGGCCAGGTCACCATCTGATGGGCGTGCGGATCCGTCCGGTGGTGGGCGCGCTCCCGGTCTACCGCGCCGGACGCCCGCCGCAGGCCCAGCCTGGTCTGACCGCCTACAAGCTGTCCAGCAACGAGAACCCCTGGCCACCGCTGCCCGGGGTGATGGCCGCGGTCGAGGCGGCGGCGCGGACGATGAACCGCTACCCCGACGCCGGCAACTCCGCGATCAGCGAGGGCGTGGCCCAGCGGCTCGGGGTGGGCGCCGAGCAGATCGCCTTCGGCACCGGCTCGGTGGCCGTGCTCTACCAGCTGCTGCAGGCCGTCTGCGAGCCCGGCGACGAGGTGGTGCACGCCTGGCGCTCCTTCGAGGCCTACCCGATCGCGATCCAGCTGCCGGGTGCGGTGGGGGTCGGCGTGCCGCTGACCGCGACGGCCGAGCACGACCTGGACGCGATGGCGGCGGCGATCACCGAGCGCACCCGGGCGGTGCTGGTCTGCACCCCGAACAACCCCACCGGGCCGGTGGTGCGCCACGAGGAGCTGGTGCGGTTCTGCCGGCAGGTGCCCGCCGACGTCATGGTGGTGGTGGACGAGGCCTACGTGGAGTTCGTCCGCGACCCCGACGCCGCCCGCGGCCTGGACCTGCTGGCCGAGCTCGACAACGTGGTGGTGCTGCGGACGTTCTCCAAGGCCTACGGGCTGGCGGGGTTCCGGATCGGCTACTCCGTCAGCCACGCCGGGGTGGCTGCGGCGGTGCGGGCGGTGTCGCTGCCCTTCGGCGTCTCCTCCCCCGCCCAGGCGGCCGTGCTGGCCTCGCTGGAGGCCGAGGACGCGCTGCTGGAGCGGGTCGAGCTGCTGGTCGGCGAGCGGGGCCGCCTGCTGACCGGGCTGCGCGACCTCGGGCTCGAGGTCCCCGACGCCCAGGGCAACTTCGTCTGGCTGCCGGCCGGCGCGCGGACCCTGGAGTGGGCCCGCGCCTTCGAGGCCGCCGCGCTGACCGTGCGCCCGTTCGCGCCCGCCGGCGACTCCCCCGAGGAGCTGGCCGCCGCCGGGTTGCGGATCAGCGTGGGCGAGGACGACGCCACCACCCGCGTGCTGGACGTCGCCGCCCGCTTCGGCTGACGCCCGCCGACGTCAGTCGGCCAGGAGCTCGCGGACCCGCGGGATGACCTGGGTGCCGTAGAGCTCGATGGCGTGCACCAGCTGCTCGTGGGGCATCGGGCCGTTGCTGTACTTCAGGTCGAAGCGGTTCAGCCCCAGCGCGCGCACGGTCCGCGCGATCTTCTGCGCGACCGTCTCCGGCGAGCCGGCGACGACCGCGCCGCCGTCGACCTCGGCCTCGAAGTCCGCCCGGCTGGTCGGACCCCAGCCGCGCTCGCGCCCGATCCGGTCCCGGTTGGCCTTGAAGTGGGGGAACATCAGCTCCCGCGCCTCCTCGTCGGTGTCGGCGACGAACCCGGGCGAGTGCACCCCCAGCGGCAGCTCGGGCTGACCCAGCTCGCGCAGCGCGCGGCGGTACAGGTCGGCGTAGGGGACGAACCGCTCCGCCGCCCCGCCGATGATGGCCAGCGCCATCGGGATGCCGTACCGGGCCGCGCGGACCACCGACTCCGGGGACCCGCCGACGCCGATCCAGACCGGCAGCGTGCCGCGCTCGGTCTTGGGGAAGACCTCGGCGTCCAGGGGCGGGCGGTGGGTGCCCTGCCAGCGGACCCGGCCCTCGCTGCGCAGCGCGGCGAAGAGGTCGAGCTTCTCGGTGAACAGGGTCTCGTAGTCGGCCAGGTCGTAGCCGAACAGGGGGAAGGACTCGGTGAACGAGCCGCGCCCCAGGGTGATCTCGGCGCGCCCGTTCGAGACCGCGTCCAGGGTGGCGAACCGCTCGTAGACGCGGACCGGGTCGTCGGAGCTGAGCACGGTGACCGCGGTGCCCAGCGTGATGCGCTCGGTGCGCGCGGCGATCGCGGTCAGGACGATCTCGGGGGCGGAGACCGCGTAGTCGTCGCGGTGGTGCTCACCGACGCCGAAGGCGTCGACGCCGACCCGGTCGGCGACCACGCCCTGCTCGACCGTGTTGCGCAGCACCTGCGCGTGGCTCAGCGGACGCCCGTCGGCGTCCACGGTGACGTCGCCGAAGGTGTCCAGACCGAGCTGGAGCCCCCTGGTGGTGACCGACTCGCTCATCTGCTGGACCTTCCGTCGTAGTTGAACCGTCAACAATCGTAGCGGACCCGTTGTTCCGGCCCGACCGCGGCGACGGTCCGCGCCCGTGCACCACCCGCGACCGACGTCCGGGAAGTGTCCGAGCGCTCCCCTACGGTGTGGAGCATGGCCAGAGCGACGAGACCGGCGTACAGCTGCACCGAGTGCGGCTGGACGAGCGTGCGCTGGGTCGGGCGGTGCGGTGAGTGCCAGACCTGGGGCTCGGTCGCCGAGCAGGGCGCCCCGAAGCTGGCCGCGGTGCAGAGCTCGGTCCCGGTCGCCAAGGCGGTGCCGATCTCCTCGGTGGCCGCCGACGCCGCCGCGCGCACCCTGACCGGCATCGGTGAGCTGGACCGGGTGCTGGGCGACGGCCTGGTGCCGGGAGCGGTGGTGCTGCTGGCCGGCGAACCCGGGGTGGGCAAGTCGACGCTGCTGCTCGAGGTGGCCTCCCGCTGGGCCGGCGAGGGGCGGCGCACCCTCTACGTCACCGGCGAGGAGTCCGCCGCGCAGGTGCGACTGCGGGCCGGTCGCACCGACGCCCTGGCCGACGAGCTCTACCTGGCCGCGGAGACCGACCTCGGGACGATCCTCGGTCACATCGAGGAGGTGTCGCCCTCGCTGATGGTGCTGGACTCGGTGCAGACGGTCGGCAGCGCCGAGGCGGAGGGCTCCCCCGGCGGGGTGACCCAGGTCCGGGAGGTGACGGCCGCGCTGGTCCGGGTGGCCAAGCGGCGCGGCATGGCGGTGGTGATCGTCGGGCACGTCACCAAGGAGGGCGCGATCGCCGGTCCACGGCTGCTGGAGCACCTGGTCGACGTGGTGCTGGCCTTCGAGGGCGACCGGCACTCGGGCTTCCGGATGGTCCGGGCCACCAAGAACCGCTTCGGTCCCGCCGACGAGGTGGGCTGCTTCGAGATGTCCGAGCAGGGCATCGTCGAGGTGACCGACCCGTCGGGGCTCTTCACCTCCCAGCACACCGACCCGGTGCCCGGCACCTGCATCACGGTGACGATGGAGGGACGCCGGCCGCTGCTGGCCGAGATCCAGGCGCTGGTGGCCCCGTCCGCCCTGCAGGTCCCCCGGCGCACCACGCACGGGTTGGAGTCCGCGCGGGTGTCGATGATCCTCGCGGTGCTGGAGCGCCGCTGCGGCATCCGGCTGGCCAACAAGGACGTCTACGTCTCCACGGTGGGCGGGGCCAAGGTGGGTGACCCCGGGGCCGACCTGGCCATCGCCCTGGCCGTGGCCTCGGCGGCGACCAACGAGCCGGTGCCGACGGGGCTGATCGCCCTGGGCGAGGTGGGGCTGGCCGGTGAGCTGCGGCGGATCCCCTCCCCCGAGCGACGGGTGGCCGAGGCCGCCCGGCTGGGGTTCACCGCGGCGCTGATGCCGCCCTCGACCCAGCCGGGACCAGCCGGTCCGCCCGCCCGCCGCGGGAGTGGTGGTGGTGGGCTCGCGGTGCGGCACGCGATGACCCTCGGCGGGGCCCTGGCCGCGCTGCAGTCGGCTGCGGAGCGTCCCGACGGGCGGCGGTGAACCGGCGCACCGAACGGCTCCCGACCGGCACGGGCACCGGCGGCGGGTCGGACACGGGGGCTGGGCGCGCGTCGGTCCGGCCCAGGTCACGCCGACGGCCGGTCCTGCTGGTCTGGCTGGTGGCCGTGGTGCTGCTGGGGGCGGCGCTGCAGCTGGTGCGGGGCGGCTCGGGGCTGGTCGACGCGGCCGGTGGCGTCCTGTACGCACTCGCCTGGGCCCTGCTCGTGGCCCTGCTGGTTCCGCGTGCCCGGGCGGTCACGTGCGCGGCGGTGGCGGCCGGGGTGGGGGTGGTGCTGGAGCTGCTGCAGCTCACCGGTCTTCCCGCCCGGTGGTCCGGGCAGCTCCCGCCGCTGCGGCTGCTGCTGGGCACCACGTTCACCCCCTGGGACCTGCTGACCTGCCTGCTCGGCGCTGCGCTGGGCGGGCTGCTGCTGGCCCGGCGGACACCGCGGTGAGGACCGTCGGAGCGGCTCCGGCCCGGCGCCTCCACCCCCCGACCCGTCACCGGGCCCCACTAGGGTGACGACCGTGAGCTCCGACCCGACGGCCCAGCTGCGCCGCTTCCGTGCGCTGGTGGCCCCCGGCACGCCGCTGCGCGACGGCCTGGAGCGGGTGCTGCGCGGACGGACCGGCGCCCTGGTGGTGCTGGGGACGAACAAGACGGTCGAGCACGTCTCCACCGGCGGATTCCAGCTGGACACCCCCCTGACGCCGATGGCCCTGCGCGAGCTGGCCAAGATGGACGGCGCGCTGGTGCTGAGCAGCGACCTGGCCCGGATCGTGGCCGCCGGTGTCCAGCTGATGCCCGACGCCGCCATCGACACCCTCGAGACCGGCACCCGGCACCGCACCGCCGACCGGGTGGCCCGCCAGACCGGCCTGCCGGCGGTGACCGTGTCGGCGTCGATGTCCACCATCGCCCTGTTCCTCCCCGACGGCCGGCACCCGGTGGAGCCGTCGGACCTGGTCCTCGGTCGGGCCCACCAGGCCCTGCAGACGCTGGAGCGCTACGCCAACCGGCTGTGGACCCTGCTCACCCAGCTCTCCTCGCTCGAGGTGCAGGACCAGGTCACGGTCAAGGACGTGGTGCTGGTGATGCAGCGTCTGGAGATGGTCCGCCGCCTGGAGCTCGAGCTGGACGACTACGTGCTCAGCCTGGGTACCGACGGCCGGCTGCTGGACCTGCAGATGCGTGAGCTGGACTCCCACGGGCTGGAGGTGGCCGAGCTGCTCGAGCGCGACTACAGCACCGACGAGGGACCCGGCCTGAGCGTGCTGGCCCTGCGCGCGCTGGACACCACCGAGCTGCTGGAGCCGCTCACCGTGGCCCGGGCCGCGGGGTTCTCCGCCGAGGACCACCTGGACCGGCGGCTGACGCCACGCGGGCACCGTCAGGTGGCGCAGATCCAGCGTCTCCCCGCGTCGCTGGGGGAGCGGCTGCTGGAGCACTTCGGCGGTCTGCAGGCCCTGTTCAGCGCCTCCAAGACGGAGCTGCAGGAGGTGGAGGGTGTCGGCGAGCAGCGCGCCCGTGCCATCCGCGACGGTCTGATCCGGGTGGCCGAGGCCGCCTACACCGAGCGCCTGGTCTGAGCGCCGGCCGTCAGCCGAGGCGCATCACCAGCTGGACCGGTTCGGCCTTCTCGAAGACCGCGGTGGCCACGTAGGTGCCGGGCCGCAGCGCGTCCTCGTCCAGGCCGCAGTCGTCCTCGCTGCGACGGCCCTGCCAGGTCGTCGTCCACTCGTGGGCCTGCTCCGGCTCCAGGGTGACCGTCGTCGCCGGGAGCCACTCCGCGCACTGGTCGGTCGTCCAGATGCGGTCGGTGCCGGAGTAGATCCGCAGCTCGAAGGAGCCCTGGTCGACGGTCAGCTCGCAGGTGCCGCTGGTGCCGTTGATGACCGACAGCTCCAGCTCGTGGTCCTCACCGACGGACGGGGTGGCGGAACCGGTCAGCGTGACCCGCAGGTCCTCGCTGGCGCAGCGGGCCGGTTCGGCCTCCGCCTCCTCCTCCGCCTTCTTCTCGGCCTCGGCCTTCTTGTCCGCCTCCGCCTTCTTGTCCGCCTCCGCCTTCTTGTCCGCCTCCGCCTTCTTGTCCGCCTCCGCCTTCTTGTCGGCCTCCGCCTTCTCCTCGGCCGCCGCCTTCTCCTCCGCCTCCTGCTCCGACGCCCCCTGGCCGCCGGTGTCCGGGGAGACGCTCGGGGACGGGCCGGAGGAGGGCGTCGGGCTGGGCGAGGTGCTCGGGCCGGGCGAGGCCGAGGCACCGGCCGCCGGGGTGCTGCTCGGGGTGGAGCCCGGGACGGCCGCCAGCTCGTCGTCGCCGGCCGGTCGGAAGGCCCAGACGGCCACCAGCACGACGAGCAGCAGCGCCACGAGGACGGCAGCACGACGCAGCCAGTAGGTGCGCGGTTCCTCGGGCCCCACGGGGTGCAGCACACTCATGCGGTGAGCGTAGGTCTGGTTGGTGCCGATCCACCGGGGCCGCGCCGCGCGGTGCGCCGATTAGGGTGCGGGGGTGCCTGACGCCGACCGACCACCTGCGGCCGCGGAGCTGGTGCAGCGGGTCTGCGACTGGTTCCCCGGTGCCGCGCGCGACCTCCCCTGGCGTCGTCCCGGCACCGGCGCCTGGCCGGTGATGGTCAGCGAGTTCATGCTGCAGCAGACGCCGGTGGCCCGGGTGCTGGAGCCGTGGCGGCAGTGGGTGGAGCGCTGGCCGGAACCCTCCGCGCTGGCCGCCGACCCGGTCTCGGAGGCCATCCGGGCCTGGGGCCGGCTGGGCTACCCGCGCCGGGCCGTCCGGCTGCACGCGGCCGCGGTGGCCATCACCGAGCACCACGGCGGGGTGGTGCCCACCGACCACGACGAGCTGCTGGCCCTCCCGGGGGTCGGTGGGTACACCGCGGCGGCGGTGCTCTCCTTCGCCCACCGGCAGCGCCACGTCGTGCTGGACACCAACGTCCGCCGGGTGCTGGCCCGGACCCTCGACGGCCGCGCCCACCCCGACCGCTCGCCCACCGTGGCCGAGCGCCGCCAGGCCGCCGCGCTGCTCCCCGACGACCCGGCGCGGGCCGCCGCCTGGGCGGCGTCCTCGATGGAGCTGGGTGCGCTGGTCTGCACCGCCCGCTCCCCCGCCTGCCCGCGGTGCCCGGTCGCCGACCTGTGCCGCTGGCGGGCCCTCGGCCACCCCGCCTGGGACGGTCCGCCGCGGCGCGGGCAGACCTGGCAGGGCACCGACCGGCAGTGCCGGGGACGTCTGCTGGCCGTGCTCCGCGACGCCGTGGGCACCGTCCCCAGCGCGGAGCTGCTGGCGGCCTGGCCGGACCGGACGCAGGCGTCCCGGGCGCTGGCCGGTCTAGTCGCCGACGGCCTGGCGGTGGAGGACGACCACGGGGTGGGGCTGCCCGGTGGGGGCACCGGAGAGGCACCCTGAGGACACCCTGAGGGGCCGCCTCGTCGTGGCTGAGAGCCCTCCTGGCGTGACACGATGGGCGCAGCTACCACCACGAGGAGAAGTCATGACGCAGCCACCCGTCTCGGGCCCGGACTCCGGCGGACAGTACGGGCAGTCGCAGCCCGGCGGCTCCGACCCCTACTCCCAGCAGCAGGGCCAGTCCCAGCCCAGCGCCGCCGACCCCTACTCCCAGCAGTACGGCCAGTCCCAGCCCAGCGCCGCCGACCCCTACTCCCAGCAGTACGGCCAGTCCCAGCCCAGCGCCGCGGACCCCTACTCCCAGCAGTACGGGCAGTCCCAGGCCAGCGCGTCGGACCCCTACCAGCAGTACGGGCAGTCCCAGGGCAGCGCGTCCGACCCCTACTCCCAGCCCTACGGGCAGCAGCAGGGCTACGGCATGCAGTCCTACCCGGCCCAGCCCTACGGCTACGCCCAGATGATGGCGCCGGACCACCCGAAGTCGACCATGGTGCTGGTGCTCGGCATCCTGGCCCTCGTCCTCGGCGGCGTCACCGGACCCTTCGCCTGGTACATCGGCGGCAAGGCCCGCAAGGAGGTCAAGGCCAACCCCGGCCAGTACAAGGACGGCGGCATGCTGACCGTCGGCTGGGTGCTCGGCATCGTCGGCACCGCCTACCTGGCCCTGATGGCCGTCTTCATCATCATCTACATCGTGGCCATCGTCGCCGTCCTCGGCGTCGGAGCCGCGTCCTACTGAGCCGCCTCCACGCGAGGCGCCCGCCCCGACCTGGTGGCCCCGACGCTGGCCAGCACCACGCAGACCAGCGCCGCCCACTGGGTCGGGGTGAGCAGCTCCGAGAGCAGCAGCCACGCCGCGATCGCCGCGGCCGCCGGCTCCAGGCTCATCAGCACCCCGAACACCCGCGGCGGCATCCGGCGCAGCGCCGCCAGCTCCAGGCTGTAGGGCACCACCGAGGACAGCACCCCGACGGCCACCCCGATCAGCAGCACGTCCGGCCTCAGCAGGACGGGGCCCGCCACGGCCACCGCCGGCCCGGCCACCAGCGCCAGCCCCACCAGACTGGCCACCGCCAGCCCCGACACCCCCGACCAGCGCCGTCCGGTGCGTGCGGCCAGCAGGATGTAGCCGGCCCAGAAGGCCGCGGCCACCAGCGCGAACAGCACCCCGAGCGGGTCCAGCCCGGTGGGGTCGAAGCCCAGCAGCGTCACCCCGAGACCGGCCAGCAGGACCCAGATCAGGTCCCGCGCCCGGCGTGAGCCGAGCACGGCCACGGCCAGCGGTCCCAGGAACTCGATCGTCACCGCCATCCCCAGCGGGATCCGGGCGAAGGAGTGGTAGATGGCGGCGTTCATCCCGGCCAGGCAGCCCCCGTAGGCCAGCACCACCAGCCAGTCCCGGCGGCTCCGCCCGCGCAGCCTCGGGCGGGTGAGCAGCAGCAGCACCACGGCCGCGGTCAGCAGCCGCATCATCACCATGGCCGTGGGTGGCACCAGGGTGAACAGGTCCTTGGCCACGGCCGCACCGACCTGCAGGGACACGATGCCGGTCAGCACCAGCCCGGTGGCCGGGACCCGGTCGAGGAACGCGGGGGTCGGCGGTGTCGGCACCCGGTGATGCTGTCACAGGTGGCAGCTGCCCCGGGACACGACGAGGGCCCCGGGACTCTCGTCCCGGGGCCCTCGTGCGACCTGCTGGCCGGCTCCTGCGTCAGGAGGCGGTGGCCTCCCCGCCGGG
Organism: Auraticoccus monumenti; assembly: GCF_900101785.1. Taxonomy (GTDB): domain Bacteria; phylum Actinomycetota; class Actinomycetes; order Propionibacteriales; family Propionibacteriaceae; genus Auraticoccus; species Auraticoccus monumenti. The sequence goes on from NZ_LT629688.1 coordinate 106,479, forward strand.
CTCGCCGGCGGCGTCACCGGCCAGCTCGACCGGAGGCGTGTCCGGCAGCTTCGAGCGCGGCGTCCCCATGAAGGTGAACGGGTTCTCCGAGCCCTCGTCGGCCACGTCGACCAGGACGATGTCGCCGGACTTGAGCTCTCCGTACAGCATCTTCTCGGCCATGTGGTCCTCGATGTCGCGCTGCAGCGCACGGCGCAGCGGACGGGCACCGAGCACCGGGTCGAACCCGCGCTTGGCGATCAGGGCCTTGGCGGCCGGGGTGAGCTCGACACCCATGTCCTTGTCCTTGAGCCGCTCCTCGATCTGGGCCAGCATCAGGTCGACGATGCGCACGATGTCGGCCTCGGTCAGCTGGTGGAAGACGACGATCTCGTCCACGCGGTTCAGGAACTCCGGACGGAAGTGCTGCTTGAGCTCGTCGGCGACCTTGCCCTTCATCTTCTCGTAGCCGCCCACGTCGTCACCGGAGCGGGTGAAGCCCAGGTTGACGCCACGGGAGATGTCGCGGGACCCCAGGTTGGTGGTCATCACGATCACCGTGTTCTTGAAGTCCACGACACGGCCCTGGGCGTCGGTCAGACGACCCTCGTCCAGGATCTGGAGCAGCGAGTTGAAGATGTCGGGGTGGGCCTTCTCGATCTCGTCGAAGAGGACCACGCTGAACGGCTTGCGACGCACCTTCTCGGTGAGCTGGCCACCCTCCTCGTAACCGACGTAGCCGGGGGGCGAGCCGAACAGCCGCGAGGCGGTGTGCTTCTCGCTGTACTCCGACATGTCGAGGGAGATCAGGGCGTCCTCGTCACCGAAGAGGAACTCCGTCAGCGCCTTCGTCAGCTCGGTCTTACCGACACCGGAGGGGCCGGCGAAGATGAACGAACCGCTGGGGCGCTTGGGGTCCTTCAGACCGGCGCGGGTGCGGCGGATGGAGCGCGACAGCGCCTTCACGGCCTCGTGCTGGCCGATGTAGCGCTTGCCCAGCTCCTCCTCCATGTTGAGCAGCCGCGAGGACTCCTCCTCGGTGAGGCGGAAGACGGGGATCCCGGTCGAGGAGCTCAGCACCTCGGCGATGGTCTCCTCGTCGACCTGGGCGACCACGTCCATGTCGCCGGCCTTCCAGGCCTCCTCCTTCTCGGCCCGGGCGGCGCTCAGCTTCTTCTCGTCGTCGCGGAGACCCGCGGCGCGCTCGAAGTCCTGGGCGTCGATCGCCGCCTCCTTCTCCAGCCGGACGGCCGCGATCTTCTCGTCGAACTCGCGGAGGTCCGGCGGAGCCGTCATCCGGCGGATCCGCAGCCGGGCCCCGGCCTCGTCGATCAGGTCGATCGCCTTGTCGGGGAGGAAGCGGTCCTGGATGTAGCGCGCGGCCATCTGCGCCGCCGTGGCCAGGGCCGCGTCGGTGATGGTGATCCGGTGGTGGGCCTCGTAGCGGTCGCGCAGCCCACGGAGGATGTCGATGGTGTGGGCGATGGTCGGCTCGGCCACCTGGATGGGCTGGAACCGGCGCTCCAGCGCGGCGTCCTTCTCGATGTGCTTGCGGTACTCGTCCAGCGTGGTGGCACCGATGGTCTGGAGCTCACCGCGGGCCAGCATCGGCTTGAGGATCGAGGCCGCGTCGATGGCTCCCTCGGCCGCGCCGGCGCCGACCAGGGTGTGGATCTCGTCGATGAAGAGGACCACGTCACCGCGGGTGCGGATCTCCTTCAGCACCTTCTTCAGGCGCTCCTCGAAGTCACCGCGGTAGCGCGAGCCGGCCACCAGGGACCCGAGGTCGAGGGTGTAGATCTGCTTGTCGCGCAGGGTCTCCGGGACGTCGCCGCGCACGATGGCCTGGCTGAGGCCCTCGACCACGGCGGTCTTGCCGACCCCCGGCTCGCCGATCAGCACCGGGTTGTTCTTGGTGCGCCTGGAGAGCACGGTCATCACGCGCTCGATCTCCGGCTCGCGCCCGATCACCGGGTCGAGCTTGTTCTCGCGCGCGGCCTGGGTCAGGTTGCGGCCGAACTGGTCCAGGACCGTCGACGAGGACGGCGTGCTGGAACCGGACTCGGGAGCACCCGAGCTGGTGGTCTCCTTGCCCTGGAAGCCGCTGAGCAGCTGCAGGACCTGGTTGCGCACCCGGTTGAGGTCGGCACCCAGCTTCACCAGGACCTGGGCGGCGACGCCCTCGCCCTCGCGGATCAGCCCGAGCAGGATGTGCTCGGTGCCGATGTAGGTGTGGTTGATCTGCAGGGCCTCGCGCAGGCTCAGCTCGAGGACCTTCTTGGCCCTCGGGGTGAACGGGATGTGCCCGGTCGGGGACTGCTGGCCGTGGCCGATGATCTCCTCGACCTTCTCGCGCACGGCCTCGAGCGAGATGCCGAGGGACTCCAGCGCCTTCGCCGCGACGCCCTCGCCCTCGTGGATCAGCCCGAGCAGGATGTGCTCGGTACCGATGTAGTTGTGGTTGAGCATGCGTGCCTCGTCCTGGGCGAGAACCACGACACGTCGGGCCCGGTCGGTGAACCGTTCGAACATCAGCATCTCCTCACGCGGCGCTGGCCCGGGCGGCGTACACGGAAGACGCGCTCGACCACCAGCTCCTTGGTTCAACTCTAGTCAGACCGACGGACCGTCAGCTCCGCACCGGTGGCACCGGACGCCGCTGGAGACGAATCCGTCGTCTGCATGGCTCAACGGTGCGCCCTGCTCGACTTGTTCCGCGCATGTGTTCGCCGTCGGCGCAACACTCCGTCACCCCGGGCGCGGCTCCGGCGCCCCGGTCGGGTGACCGGGGCGCCGGAGGAGTCGCCGTGCGGCCGCCGACCGTGGTCGGCGGCTGGGGCGCGTCAGGCGTGGGCGCGCTCGTAGGCCTCGCGGACCTCGGTGGGCACCCGACCGCGGCTGCTGACCTGCATGCCGTTCTCGGCCGCCCAGGCGCGGACGTCGGTGGCGTTGGCCTTGCTGCTGTCGTTGCGCCCAGCGGACCGGGCCGAGCCGCCGCTCTTGCGGCGCCCACCAGAACGACGGGCGTGGCCGACCCACGGTGCGAGATCGGCGCGGAGCTTCTCGGCGTTCTCGTCGGACAGGTCGATCTCGTACTCCACCCCGTCCAGGGCGAAGTTCACGGTCTGCGTCGCAGGCCCGTGGTCGACGTCGTCCTCGAGGACGATCTCGACGCGTTGTGCCATTTCTGATTTTCCTTTCATCACAATTCCCCCGAACTGGATCTACCAGGAAAGGCTAGTGCATGGGACGAGCCGCGGCGACCGAATGCGCGAAACGCACCTGAAAAAGTATTCAGGTGCGCTTCAGGCGGCTCGCAGGAATCAGGCCTGGCGGCGCTGCTGCTCCGGCTCGGGCTCGGCGCCGACGGCGCGCAGGTCGACCACGGTGGGGTGGTTGCCGTCGGACCAGATCTGCTCGGCGGTGGGGACCCCTCGGCGCGGCAGAGTCAGGACCTCGCCGTCGGTGAGGGCGGCCAGCTCGTGCTCGCGGCGGGCCAGCTCGGCGCGGAGGTCGTCCACGGTCGCGTCCTGCTCGGCGAGCCGGTCGCGGAGCGCCGCCTTGTCCCCGCGGAGGCTGGAGACCTCGGGCAGCAGGGTGGCGATCTCGCGGCGCAGCCCCTTGACCTGGGTGCGCAGCGTGCTGACGCGGTGCTCGAGGACCTCGGTGTGCTGGCGCTGGGCGGTGAGCCGACCCTCGAGGGTGTCCAGCACGGACAGGTTGTCGGCCCGCTCGCTGCTCAGCTCCTCGCCGTGGGCGCGGGCCTGCTCGAGCACCTGGGTGGCGTGCTGCTCGCGGACCCGGCGCAGGGTGCGGCCTGCTGCGCGCCAGGCCATGCCCAGCGCGAGGGCGCCGGCGACGACGGCCAGCACCAGCCCGACCCGGACGAACCACAGCGACCCGAAGCCGGCCGCGGTGGCCAGCACGGCACCGGTCAGGAGCACGCCGATGGAGGCGGTGCGACCCGCCGGGGTGTCGGCGGGCGCGCGGTGGGTGGCGGGAGCCGTGGCGGTGCGGGAGTCGCTGCGGGAAGTGGTGCTCACGACCGGGATCCTACTGCGGGCGAGGGTTCGGATCAGGGAGCGGCGCGGCCGTTCGGCGGCTGTTCACCCTCGGGTCCCCCGCCGGGCGTCTCGTCGTCCCCGGGGACGCGGCAGGCCCGTTCCAGGGCGAGCCCGGCCAGGGTGAGGGCGGCCCCCGTCAGCGCGCAGAGCAGGGACAGCAGGAGGCGTTCGCGGGGGGCCTCGGCCTGCACCTGGCCGAGGTTGCTGAGGCCGTAGGCGAGGTAACCACCGGCCACCGCGGCACCCCCGAGGGCGGCCGCCTTGCCGAGGGCCAGCCACACCACGGCACGGGCGGGGTCGACCCGTTCGCGGCGCTCGTGGACGCGACGGCGGACGTCGCGGGCCAGCAGGGCGACGAAGACCACCAGCACGGCCAGTGCGACCGGGGACAGCCACGGCACCTGGGGCGGTGGGGCGTCGACGGCCCGGAAGCCGGCGGCCACGCCCCAGCCGGCCAGGGCGCCGATGACGACGGCGACCGCCACCACCGTCCAGGGCGTCGGCTCGACCGGTGGTGGGGCGCCCTCAGTCCTCGAGGGAGAGGTCGTCACGGCGACGCACCCCGGAGGAGTCGACGGCGTCCAGCAGGTCGACGACCAGCCCGTGGCCGGGGATCTCCCCGGCGGGCTCGATCTCGGCCCACGGCACCAGCACGAAGGCCCGCTCGTGGGCGCGGGGGTGGGGCAGCTTCAGCGTGGGCTTGTCCACCTCGACCTTGCCGACCACGACCAGGTCCACGTCGAGCGTGCGCGGGCCCCAGCGCTCGGTGCGCACCCGGCCGTAGGCGTCCTCGATGGCCTGGGCCCGCTCGAGCAGGGTGAACTCGTCCAGGGTCGTCTCGGCCAGCACGACGGCGTTGAGGAAGGTGGGGCTGTCCTCGGGGCCGCCGACGGCCTCGGTCTCGTAGACCGAGGAGACGTCGACCACGATGACGTCGGGGGTGTCTCGCAGGGAGCTGACGGCGCCCTGGAGGTTGCTCAGCGGGTCGCCGAGGTTGGAGCCGAGGGCGAAGACCACCTGGCGGATGGGCTTCATGCCGCTCAGGGTGTCGGCGTCGATGGCGTAGGGGTTCGGGGAGGTCATGGCTGCTTGCTCCTTGTCACGGTGACCGACACGTCGTCCACCTGGACACCGACGGGGGCGTTCGGCTTGTGCACGGTGACCTCGACGCGCCCCACCGCCTGGAAGGACAGGCAGGTGGTGGCGACGCGCTCGGCCAGGGCTTCGATCAGCTGGAGGGGTTCGTTCTCGATGTCGGACAGGACCGCCTGGGAGAGGTGGCCGTAGTGCACGGTGGCCTCCAGGTCGTCGGTCCGGGCGGCACGGCGGGAGTCGAGCCAGCAGGTGAGGTCGACCACGAAGGGCTGCCCGACCTCGCGCTCGAAGTCGTGCACGCCGTGGCGGCCGTAGCCCCTGAGCCCCCGCACCGTGACGCGGTCCGGCTCGTCGGACGGCCGCTGCGCGACCGGCCGTGCGTCCTGCTGCTGCATCTGCTCCCCTCCTGCCGGGGCCGACCCTACCGAAGGGAGGCCAACACCCGGGGTCACCGGTGCACAGGGTGGTGGACGTCACCCCCGGCGCAGGCGGCGGACCACTCCCAGGGCGTCCACGTGGGCCCGGACCTCGTGGGTGCGGACCCCCCAGGCCCCCGCTGCGGCCACCAGGGCGGTGAGGGCGAGCGCGGCCCCGTCACGCCCGTCGGTGGGGCGGGGCTCCCCCGTCGCCGGGTCGGCCAGCAGGGCCCCCAGGAACCTCTTGCGCGAGACGCCGACCAGGACCCGGTGGCCGAGGGAGGTGAGCGCCTCCAGGTGGGCCAGCAGCCGCCAGTTGTGGTCGGCGGTCTTGGCGAACCCGATGCCCGGGTCCAGGACCACGCGGTCCGGGTCGATCCCGGCGGCGGTGGCCGCCTGGACGCGGGCCAGCAGCTCGGCGCGGACCTCGGCGACGACGTCGTCGTAGGTGGCCGCAGCGGCCATGGTGTCGGAGTGGGCGCGCCAGTGCATGGCGACGTAGTCGACGTCGAGCCCGGCGACCGTCGGGAGCATGTCGGGGTCGGCCAGCCCGCCGGAGACGTCGTTCACCACCACCGCACCGGCCTCGGCACAGGCCCGGGCCACGCCGGCGCGCATGGTGTCCACCGACACCGCCACGCCCTCGGCGGCCAGGTCCCGCACCACCGGCAGCACCCGGCCCAGCTCCACCTCCGCGTCCACCCGGGAGGCCCCCGGTCGAGTCGACTCCCCGCCGACGTCCACCAGAGCCGCCCCCTCGTCCCGCAGGGCGAGCCCGTGCCCCACCGCGGCCCGGTGGTCCAGCCACTGACCCCCGTCGGAGAACGAGTCCGGCGTCACGTTGAGGACCCCCATCACCACGGGCCCGTCCTCCGCCCCCGGCACGCGCGGGACAGTCATCACGCCACCCACCTCGCACCGGCCACGAGCACTCCCCCACGTCCACTCGGGATGACGCCCGGCCCCGACTCGGCCGTCGGAGAGGCGACTCGCCCCGTCCTGTCGCGACCCACCTGCTCCGGAGCGACCACTGACGGCCACTCGCCACACGACCTGGAACCGTGGTTGGCCAGGTAGGCCAGCCACGTGCCACGGTCGACCGGCCACCTGGGGCCGTCACACGGCATGCCGCGCGCGACACGTCCAGGCAGGGCGGCGGACGACCCGTCACCGGCCTCCCCCGGCCAGCACGTCCGCCTCCCGGCCGCGGTGATCACGGGTCCCGCCGTCCCAGATCCAGCCCGAGGCTCGACCAGGGTGACGGTCCAGCCGGCACGGGGTCGGCTGCGGGGCCCGGCGACGCACCCAGGGCCATCCAGCTCGTCCTCGCGGTCGCGACAGAGCACAGACCCAACACTGGGCAGCCGCCAGAGCGGAAGGGGCTCCGGGGTGGGTGTCGGGGTGTGGCGGGCGTTGGGAGAACTCTTCCGAGGGACGAGGAAGAGGCTCGACCGGGCGGGACACCCACCCCGGAGCCCCTTCCGCGCACCCACAGACGCCTCCCGAGGCCTCAAGACAGGAGCCTCACGACCGCGCGATCAGCGCCATGGCCTCAGCACGCGTGGCCGGGTCCCGCAGCTGGCCGCGCACCGCGCTGGTGACCGTCCGCGACCCCGCCTTGCGGACCCCGCGCATCGTCATGCAGAGGTGCTCGCAGTCGATCACCACGATGACGCCACGCGGGGAGAGGTGCTCGACCAGGGCGTCGGCGATCTGGGTGGTGAGCCGCTCCTGCACCTGGGGGCGCTTGGCGAAGAGGTCGACCAGCCGGGCCAGCTTGCTCAGGCCGGTGATCTTGCCGCCCGCGCCGGGGATGTAGCCCACGTGGGCCTTGCCGGTGAACGGCACCAGGTGGTGCTCGCAGGAGCTCCAGACCTCGATGTCGGTGACCAGCACCAGCTCGTCGTGGCTCAGCTCGAAGGTGGTGCTGAGGACGTCGGCGGGGTCGGCGTGCAGACCGGAGAACATCTCGGCGTAGGCCCGGGCGACCCGGGCGGGGGTGTCGAGCAGCCCGTCGCGGTCGGGGTCCTCGCCGATGCCGATCAGCAGCTCGCGGACGGCCGCGGCCACCCGGGCGTGGTCGAAGCCGGGCGGCTGGGTCGGCTCGACGGGGCTCGGCTGGGAGCGGGCCGTCAGCGGCGAGGGTGCGTGGTCGTCCATGGCGGTCAGCGCAGCGGACCCTGGGGACCCTGCGGGTTCTCCGGGCCGAGACCGCCGGGGGCGCCGGGCTGCTGCCAGCCGGGCAGGCCGCCGTCCTGGCCACCGGGCTGCTCGTTCTCCCCCGGGTGGTGCCCGGGGGGCAGCGCGGCGCCGCCGGCGGGGTGCTCGACCTGGGGGGTGGAGCCGTTGGTCTGCGGCGGGCGGACCGGCGGCAGCTGCGAGGGCACCCGTGCGTCGGAGCCGGTCCAGGCCGGGCGCTGGGGCCAGCGCTGCAGGGCCTCGAAGATCTTGGCCACCTGTGCCTTGTCCAGGGTCTCCTTCTCGAAGAGCTGGCGGACCAGCTCGTCGAGGACGTGGCGGTTGGTGGTCAGGACGTCGAAGGCCTCCTGGTGGGCGGTGTTGATCAGCGTCGCCACCTCCTGGTCGACCACGGCGGCCAGCTCCTGGGAGTAGTCCCCTCCGGTGCCGCCACCCATCTCGCGGCCGAGGAAGGGCTCGTGGTCGCCGGAGCCGAGCCGGATGGCGCCGATCCGGGAGCTCATGCCGTACTGGGTGACCATCGCCTTGGCGACCTTGGTGGCCTTCTCGATGTCGTTGCTGGCGCCGGTGGTCGGGTCGTGGAAGACCAGCTCCTCCGCGGCGCGGCCGCCGAGCATGTAGGCCAGCTGGTCCAGCAGCTCCCCGCGGGTGTTGGAGTACTTGTCGCTGTCGGGCATCACCATCGTGTAGCCGAGGGCGCGACCGCGCGGCAGGATCGTCACCTTCTGCACCGGGTCGGTGCCGGGCATCGCCGCGGCGACCAGGGCGTGGCCGCCCTCGTGGTAGGCGGTGATCAGTCGCTCGCGCTCGTTCATCAGGCGGGTGCGCTTCTGCGGGCCGGCGATGACGCGGTCGATGGCCTCGTCCAGGTCGGCGTTGGTGATGGTGCGCTTGTTGGCGCGGGCGGTCAGCAGGGCCGCCTCGTTGAGCACGTTGGCCAGGTCGGCACCGGTGAAGCCGGGGGTGCGGCGGGCCACCGAGGCGAGGTCGACGGCCGGGTCGACCGGCTTGCCCTGGGCGTGCACCTTGAGGATCTGCAGGCGACCGTTCATGTCGGGGGCCTCGACGGCGATCTGGCGGTCGAAGCGGCCGGGACGCAGGAGCGCGGGGTCCAGCACGTCGGGACGGTTCGTCGCGGCGATCAGGATGACCCCGCCGCGGACGTCGAAGCCGTCCATCTCCACCAGCAGCTGGTTCAGGGTCTGCTCGCGCTCGTCGTGACCGCCACCCATGCCGGCGCCGCGGTGGCGTCCCACGGCGTCGATCTCGTCGATGAAGACGATGGCCGGGGCGTTCTCCTTGGCCTGCTCGAACAGGTCGCGGACGCGGGAGGCACCCACACCGACGAACATCTCGACGAAGTCGGAGCCGGAGATGGAGAAGAAGGGGACGCCGGCCTCACCGGCGACGGCGCGGGCCAGCAGCGTCTTGCCGGTCCCGGGCGGGCCGTAGAGCAGGACGCCCTTGGGGATCTTGGCGCCGACCGCCTGGAACTTCGCCGGCTCGGCCAGGAACTCCTTGATCTCCTCGAGCTCCTCGATCGCCTCCTCGCAGCCGGCGACGTCGGCGAAGGTCGACTTCGGCGTGTCCTTGTTGGCCACCTTGGCCTTGGACTTGCCGAACTGCATGACCCGGCCGCCGCCGCCCTGGACGGAGTTGATCAGGAAGAAGAAGAGGGCGCCGATGATGATGAACGGGATCAGCGTGGTGAGCAGGGTGCCGATGAAGCTGGGCTGGGGGTTCTCACCCACCCACTCGTCCAGCGTCCCCTCCGCGACCCGCTCGTTCAGCCGGTCGATGATCTGCCCGCTCTGCCCGCCGACCCAGACCGCCTTGAGCTTGGTCGGCTCGCCCTCGGGGCGCTCCAGCAGGATCTGCTGCTCGCCGTCGCGCAGGGTCACCTTGGTCAGCGGCTCGTCACCGTTGATCACGGCCACGACCTCCGAGGTCGGGGTCTCGCGGTAGGAGTTCGATGAGTCGAAGAAGTCCAGGGCGACCACCACGACGATCATCGCGAGGATGATCCACAGGAAGGGCCCACGGAGGATGCGCTGAAAGTTCATGACCTGCCTTGAGAACGGAGAGCGCGGCGGACTGCCTGCGCGCCTGTCACACGACGACTGGGCACCCTGACCCTACCCGGACGGCGGAAGCGACGACCGACGTCGACGCCCGGTTCAGCTGTAGACGTGCGGGGCGAGCGTGCCGACGCTGGTCAGGTTGCGGTAGCGGCCGTCGTAGTCGAGGCCGTAGCCCACCACGAACTCGTTGGGGATGTCGAAGCCGACGTAGTCGACGTCCACCTTGTTGGCCAGCGCCTCGGGCTTGCGGAACATCGTCATGATCTTGAGGCTCGCGGGGTCGCGGGAGAGCAGGTTCGAGATCAGGTAGGACAGCGTGAGACCGGTGTCGATGATGTCCTCGACCACGAGCACGTGACGTCCGGCGATGTCGGTGTTGAGGTCCTTGAGGATCCGCACCACGCCGGAGGACTGGGTGCCGGAGCCGTAGGAGGAGATGGCCATCCAGTCCATCTCGCAGTGGCTGCTGAGGGCCCGGGACAGGTCGGCCATCACCATCACGGCGCCGTTCAGCACCCCCACCAGGAGGATGTCGCGCCCGGCGTAGTCGGCGTCGATCTGCGCCCCCAGCTCGACCACGCGCTGCTGCACCTGGTCCTTGCTGTAGAGCACCGTGGTCAGGTCGTCAGGGATGTGCACGTCGTCCACGGGACCACCCAACCACACTCCGACGCCCGGTGCCGCCGCCGACCGTCGGCCGTGACCACGCCGCGGGGACCGCACGGGCACCCACCTGGCGCTGCCCAGCGGCGCGTGGCGGGACGCCGCGCGGCCCACCGCCTGGTTCTGCCGCAGGGGCACCGGCCGGCTCAGCCGGTGGTCAGCCGCCCGTCGACGCGGCGGACCGTCACGCCGGGCACGTGGACCGGGCCCTGGCCGCGCCAGCCGGTGACCAGGGCGTCGACGGCCAGCACGTGGGTGTGGGCGGGCTGGTCGCTGCCCCGGGTGACCAGCCAGCGGCGCAGCACGCGTCGGCGGACGGCGTCGGTCAGCGGGGCGAGGGCCGCGCAGTCCAGGCGCTCGCCGGTGGGCAGGGCGTCGGCCTGCTGGTCGAGGGCGTCGGCGTCGGCCCGGCAGAGCTCGGCGGTGCGGGCCAGCGCCTCCGCCACCCCCGGGCCCAGCTCGGCCTCCAGCACCGGCAGCACGCGGTGCCGCACCCGGGAGCGGGTGAGTGCCGGGTCGGCGTTGGTGGGGTCCTCCCACGGCTCCAGCCCGAGCTCGGCGCAGCAGGCCCCGGTGGTGCTGCGCCGCAGTCCGAGCAGCGGCCTCAGGACGTCCCCGCGCAGGAGGGCCATGCCGGCGAGGCTGCGTGGGCCGGAGCCGCGGGCCAGCCCCAGGAGGACCTGCTCGGCCTGGTCGTCGAGGGTGTGACCGAGCAGCACCACGGCGCCGTCGTGGGTGGCCTCGGCGGTCAGGGCGTCGTGCCGGGCACGTCGGGCGGCGGCCTCCGGGCCCCCGGGTCCGTCGACCACCACCGTGGTCACGTCGGCGGCCAGGCCGAGGTCCCGGCACCGGGCCGCCGCCCGGTCCGCGACGTCGCTCGAGCCGGGCTGCAGCCCGTGGTCGACCACCAGCACCCGGGCCGGTCGGGGGTCGCGTCGGACCGCCTCCACGACCCCGGCGACCAGTGCCAGGGAGTCAGCACCCCCGGAGCAGCCCACCAGCAGCGGACGAGAGGGGTCCACGTGCGCGGTCAGCGCGCGCCGGACGGCGTCGGCCACCTGCATCGTGGCGGGGCCGAGGGTGCGACGGGCCATGTCAGCCGGCCGTCCGCTCCAGCCACAGACGGGGCTGGTGGATCTCGAGCAGCGTCGGGAGGGCCTCGGCCGAGTCGAAGACGGTGTTGAGGACGTCCAGACCGCCGCGCCGGACCACGTGGCGGACGAAGCGGGCGCCGTCGCGGTACTGGGCGGCCTTCGCCTCGACCCCGAGCAGCCGGCGCAGCAGCAGGTCGGGGCCACGGCGCTGGCGTCGGCGGGTGAAGCGGGCACGGATCGTGCGGACCGTCGGGATGACATCGGGTCCGACCCGGTCCATCATCACGTCGGCGTGGCCCTCGAGCAGGGACATGACGGCGGTCAGCTGGTCGATGCGCTGGCGCTGCTCGGGGGTGGTCAGGAGGGTGACGAGCGACCCGTCGGTGTCGGCGGGGTCGGTTCGGCGCCCGGATCGCGCACCCGCTGCCGCACCGGTGCCGCGCGCGCTCGGTGGCGCGGGCGTGCCGGTCTGCCGTGTCTCGCGGGTGGTGGCGCGCCGAGCCAGGCGGGCGAGCAGCTGGGAGTCGCTGAGGTCGGCCTCGGCCAGCACCTCGCCGAGCAGGGTGCGCAGGTGCCCGGGCAGCCAGCTGGCGTGCCCGAACTGCACCCGGTGGGTCTCCTCGTGCAGGCACACCCAGAGGCGGAAGTGCTCGGGCACCACGCCGAGGTCGCGCTCGATCCGCACCACGTTGGGAGCCACCAGCAGCAGCCGACCGCCGGCCCCGGGGGCCTGGCCGGGGTGGAAGGGGTCGAACTGCCCCAGCACCCGCGTCGCCAGGTAGGACAGCAGCACGCCCATCTGCACGCTGGCCGTGACGCCACCGGTCGTCCGTGCCGGCCCGCGCCTTCCAGGCTCCCCGGTCCCGAGGTCGGCGAGCAGGCCCGAGAAGGACTGCACGTTGGCCTCGATCCAGCGCACCCGGTCCACCACCAGCACCTCGCTGTCGTGCCCGGCATCCAGCTGGCTCACCCGGCGCACGTGCTCGGCGGCGTGCACGGCGTGCCCGCGCAGGCTGGCGACCACCTGCTCGGCCTCGGCGTTCGACACCTGGGGCCCGGCCGGGACCAGCCGGCGGCCGGTGGCCAGGGCCAGCCGCTGGTCGATCCGGGGCAGCGGGGTCATGACGAGGACTCTAGGTGCCCGCGCCCCCACCTGCCGATCAGACTCCAGGAGCCCGCATCCCACCTGCCGGTCAGCGGACGCGCCTCACCGGCGCGGGTCGAGCCGACGTCCAGCGGCGCGCGCCCGCGGCAGGGCCTCACGGGTCGTCGCCGACCACGCCGTCGAGCACGCGGCCCGTCACCCCTGCCGACGACACGGACGGGCCGTCACGGCCGAGGTGCGTGGTGCCCTGGTTGGTCACCAGGTAGCGGTGGCCGGTGGGCGTCCGCCAGAGGAACACGCCGGGCAGGGGCTGGCGGACCGAGAACGCGCCGAAGGTCTTCACCCGGTGCTCCCTCCGCCCGAGCGGGCCGAGCGTGTCCACCCCGGTCTGCCCCGGGCGACCGGGAACGTAGGGGACGGTGTGGTCGAGGTCCATGCGGCTCGAGACAGCCGGCGACCACGGGAACACCGATGCCGGGTGCCGGGTCCGCACGGCCCGACGGAGGCGGTGACCGATCTCGTAGCCGTCGACCGGCGCCAGGTGGGCCGGGTCGACGACGGGCTGCACGGTCACCCTCGCCCCGGACCAGGAGAGGTGGTCGGTGAGCTGCTCGAGCGTGATCGGCCCGCCGTCGTGCTCGGGGCGGACGACGGCGGGGCGGTCGGCCAGGTGGAAGACCAGCGTGGCCCGTGGCGCGCCGACGTCCCAGGCGCGGGTGATCCACGCGTCGACCGTGGTCCCGCTGCTGGTCAACGCCCGTCGCAGCACCGCCAGGTCCCTCTCGAGCGCGCCGGCCTCGTGGTCGGACCGGTGAGGACCGGAACCCGGACCCGGACCCGGACCCGCCAGCGGCACCGGCACAGGCACAGGCCGCTCCGCGGTAGCGCCAGCGGGTCGCGTCGGATCGTCCTCGAGGGGTGACAGGGCGTCCTCGGCACCACGGGCGGTGTGGGTGTCGCGAGCACCGTGCGCGTCGTGGGGATCGCGGGCACCGTTGGCGTCGTAGGGGTCTCCGGCACCGTCCACGTCGTGGGGGTCGCCTACACCGTCCACGTCGTGGGAGCCGCGGGCCCCGTCCGCGTCGTGGGCGTCCCGCGCGTCGTGGGGCTCGAGGGCGTCGTCGGCGTCGCCCGAGTGCGCCATCAGGAGCGCGAGGGCCTGCAGCGGGCTGGCCAGCACCCGCAGGGCCTTGGCGCGTCGCTGGCCGGCGGTCAGCCGCTCACCCGTCCTCTGCTCGAGGACGTCGGCGATGCGGTTCACCATGTCCAGCACGACGGCGGCGTCACCGGCCTCGACGCGGGCGACCAGTGTGGCCAGCCCGTCCTCGTCGCGCCGGGACCAGACGTCCTGGGCCGCTGCGGCTGCTGCCGCCCGGTCCGCGGCGCGCTGGGGGTCGACCTCGATGACCGCCGCCTCCAGCAGCGTGCAGAAGCGGCCCCAGCCGATGCCTCGCACGGACTCCGCGAGCCACCCGTCGACCTCCTCGGCCAGCGCCGGCGGCAGGTGCCGGGTGGCGCGTGCCGCCCGCCTGGCCATGGCGACGGTGATGAGGCCCTCGCCCGCAGCCTCGTAGAGCCGGGGCAGACGGTGGCGCAGGTCGAGGGCGTCGGCCACGAGCGCGTGCCCGGCGGCGATGGAGACCTGCCGCAGGACCGCGAACTCCGCCAGCGCGAAGCAGGACACCTCCGGGGTGCCCTCGCCACCGGTCGGCAGCAGGACGTCGTCGACGAGCTCGTCGGCTCGCCCGCGCCTCCCCACGGGCGCGAGCTCGGACCCGTATCGCTCCGCGGCCGAGCGCTGGGCCCGGGACATCCGGGCGGCGTCGCGGTCGACGCCAGGGTGCAGATCGGCCCAGACGCAGGCGGCGACCAGCACCGTGGCCTCCGCCCGGCGGACCGCCACCGTGTGTGCCGCCACGAGATCGGAGAGCTCTGCCGCACCCAGTCGCGACAGCTCACTCGACAGCAGGGCCACCCGCGGCTCCGGCTCGGCGAAGGACGTCTCGATCACGTCCCTGACGCTACGGAACGGCACTGACGGTTTTCGAACGTGCGTTCGTACACGAGTGGCTACGTGTCTCACTGCGGCTCACCAGATCCTCCCGCTGACGGCGACCGACGACCGGGCTGTCGTCGCGCCTGTGTGGTCCCGCCAGCTCCGCGCCGGAACACCGCACGCGCGGGGCGGCACGTCAGGTGCCGTCGCTGAGCCCGCCGGCGCCCCACCAGCAGTCGACTGCCCCGACCAGGGAGCTGGCGTCCGTCACGACGCCCGGGCGACGAGAGCCGGAAGGGCCGGCCCCACCTGCGCCGGCCGCCTCGCCTCCTGGCCCGGCGCCGAGGTCCTCGAGCCCGGCCGCCACCCACCCTCCAGGCTGTGTACCCGCAGACCTGCGGGGTACGTTCGACGTACCGGGGCGACCCGGCGGGCGCCGACCGGCGTCCACGACGAGAGGAGTCGACATGGGTATCGGAGACAAGGCCGCGAACAAGGCCGAGGAGCTGGCCGGCAAGGCCAAGGAGGGCGTCGGCGACGCCACCGACAACCGTGACCTCCAGGCCGAGGGCAAGGGCCAGCAGGGCGAGGCCGGCGTGAAGCAGGCCGGCGAGCACGTCAAGGACGCCGGCCGCGATATCAAGGACGGCCTGCGCTGACGCGCTGCTGAGCCCGTCAGGCTCAGCACCCCGCTGGTCCGGGCCCTCAGGCTCGGCAGCAGTGCGGGAGCCGGGCCGTCAGGCTCAGCACCCGCACGACGACACGGCTGACGCCGCCCGGTCCAACCAGACCCGGGCGGCGTAGTCGTTCTCGGCCTCGTTCACCAGCAGCGCGAAGGCCACCAGGCGCCCGTCGGCGGTGCGCGTGTAGCCCGCCAGCGAGTTGGTCTGGCGGAGGCTCCCCGTCTTGGCCCGCACCTCCCCCAGCCCGGCGCCGGAGTCGGGGTCGGTGAAGCGCCCGGACAGGCTGCCGACCGCGCCGGCCACCGGCAGCCCGGTCACCAGCGGCCGCAGAGCCGCCCCCTCCTCCGACAGCGCCAGCCCGACCACGGCGGTCAGGGTTTCGGAGGAGAGCCGGTTCTCCCGCGACAGACCGCTGCCGTCACGGGTCCGCCGCCCCTCGTCGTCGATCCCCAGCTCGTCCAGCACGGCCCCGACCACGGCCTCCCCGCCCTCGAAGCTCGCCGGCTCCCCCGCGGCCAGGGCGGCGTGACGCAGCAGGAACTCGGCGACGTCGTTGTCGCTGGTCATCAGCATCCGCTCCACCAGCACCCCGACCGGGGCCGAGGGCACCTCGGCCACCGTGGTCCCCGAGCCGTCGGCGCTCCGGTCGTCGACGTCGCCGACCTCCACCCCCTGGTCCTCCAGCAGCTCCGCGAACCGGTCCAGGGCCGCCCGGGCGGGCCGGTCCTCGCGCGGTCCGGGGCTGACCCCGGCCAGCCGACCCTGGTCGACCACCAGCGCCGACACCGGGGTCACCTGGTCGCGGTAGTTCTCCGGCCAGTCCGGGCTCCACGCCGGCCCGGCGAACAGGTCGGTGTCCAGGCCGAGGTCGACCTCGGTCACCCCGGCCTCCTCGACGGCCTCGGAGGTCTGCTGCGCGAGCTGCTCCAGGCTCCCCCGTGCCGGGTAGCCGCCGACGGTGTCCCCGGTGAGCAGGGGGTCCCCGCCGCCGACCAGCACCCAGCGCGCCCCACGTCGCTCCACCGAGGTGGTGAAGCGGTGGTCGGCGCCCAGCTCGTGCAGGACCGCCACCCCGGTCAGGATCTTCTGGGTCGACGCCGGGATGCTCGGTCCGCCGCCCTCCCGGTACAGCTCCGCACCCCCGGCCGCGTCGACCACGCTCAGGTCGAACCGTCCCCCGATCCCCGAGCGCGACACCGCGCGGAGCCGCTCGGCGAGGGCCTCGGGCGAGGGGACCTCGCCCTCCTCCGCGGTCGGCAGCAGCGTCGGGGCGCCGGGGGGTGCCGGCTCGGGCTGCGGCGGGCGCAGCACGTCGGGGTCGACCGTGGGACTGCCGCCGTCCACCAGCAGTCCCGTCGCGTACAGCGCCGGACGTCCCCAGGCCACCGAGCTGCCCGCCACCACACCGACCACCACCAGCAGCGCCACCGCTCCGGTGAGGGCACCGCGGGTCCCCCGCGTCCACCGGAGCGGTCTGCGGGATGTCGTCCTCGGGCTCGTCAAGACGTCGCAGATCCTCACGCTAGGCTTC
The DNA here is from genome assembly GCF_900101785.1 of Auraticoccus monumenti. GTDB lineage: Bacteria > Actinomycetota > Actinomycetes > Propionibacteriales > Propionibacteriaceae > Auraticoccus > Auraticoccus monumenti. The sequence continues at coordinate 123,385 of NZ_LT629688.1, forward strand.
GGTCACCTACGTACCAGCAGGCCGCTGGTACGGTCGACACGATTGGGGACACCGTGACTGAAGAGTATGCCGAGCCGGCGAAGCAGTTCGGGCGCAGCAGCACCCCACCGGCCGGGATCCCCTTCGACGTCACGATCGAGATACCCAAGGGTGGCAAGAACAAGTACGAGATGGACCACGTGACGGGCCGGATCCGTCTGGACCGCACCCTCTTCACCTCCACGCAGTACCCCTGGGACTACGGCTTCATCGAGCAGACCCTGGGCCAGGACGAGGACCCGCTGGACGCCCTGGTGCTGGTGCCCGAGCCGACGTTCCCCGGCTGCCTGATCGAGTGCCGCGCGGTCGGGATGTTCCGGATGAGGGACGAGGCCGGTGGTGACGACAAGGTGGTCTGCGTGCCGCGTGCGGACCTGCGTCGCAACCACTGGACCGACCTGGACGACCTGCCCGAGATGATGATCCGGGAGATCGAGCACTTCTTCACCGTCTACAAGGACCTCGAGCCCGGCAAGTCCGTCGAGGGGGCCACCTGGGTGGGCCGCGAGGAGGCCGAGGCCGAGATCATGGCGAGCCTCGAGCGCGCCAAGGGCACCGGCTACGAGAAGAAGAACGTCAACCTGCACTGACGTCCCCGTCTCCGACGCCCCACCTCCGACGATGACCCGCGCCGCCTCGCCGCGTCGCGGGTCGTTCGTCCTCCTGGTCGCGTCGGGCAGCACGGTCGGGTCGCTGGCCCGTGCCGGTGCCTCCCAGCTGGTCCCCGACCCGTGGACCGCCCTCTGGCTGGTGGACGTCGGCGGGGCGCTGCTGCTCGGCTTCCTCACCGGCGCGCTCGCGGGACGCCCCTCCGGACGCTGGCTGACGCCGCTGCTGGGTCCGGGGGTGCTGGGCGGCTTCACCACCCTCTCCGCGGTCACGGTGCTGGTGGCCGGGAGCGGGTCGGGCTGGCCGCTGGCCTTCGCCTCCCTGGTGGCCCTGACGCTGACCGGCGTCATGGCCGGGTGGGCTGGGCTGCGCTGGGGTCGCGGGCTCGGGGCGTCGGGCGCTCGGCAGCCCGGGCTCCCCGCCGCCCCCGAAGCCGCCCCCGAAGACCCCGCACCCGAGGACCACGCGCCCGACGGCCCGGAGCGGTCGGCGTGACCGCGACCACCTGGCTCGCCGTCGCCCTGGGCGGGTTCCTCGGCGGCGCCCTGCGCGGCTGGCTCGCCACCGTCCTGCCCCCCGCCGGGGACGGACTGCCCCGGGCGGTCCTGCTCTGCAACGTGGCCGGCTCCTTCGCCCTCGGGCTGGCCACCGCCCTGCTGCTCCCGGGGTCGCCGGCCGCGGCCCTGGTGGGTACCGGGTTCTGCGGCGCCCTGACCACCTGGTCCACCTTCAGCCTGGACGTGGTCAGCCTGCTCGAGCAGCGCCGGCGCCGCACCGCGCTGGGCTACGTCCTCACCACCGCGGGGGCCGGGCTGCTGGCCGCCGCGGTCGGGCTCACGCTCGGGTCGGCGCTCGGCGGCTGAGTCCCACCGGCCCGGGCCTGGTCGGTGGCGGCGACGGCCCCGCCGCAGGAGAGGAGGGGGCGGGACGCGAGAGGATGACCCGGTGACGACGTACCTGATGATGATCGCCCCGTCCGGCAACCGGGTCTACGCGGCCGGCTCGGCCCCACTGGCCGCCGCCGAGCTCGAGGTCTGCGCCGGGCACGTGCTCGCCGACGTCCGCCCGCTGCGGCTGGCCGGTGCGGACTACCTCGCCTTCGAGACCGACCAGTCCCTCGACGAGGACGGGCTCGCCCTGCTGGCCGGGCAGTCGCTGCGGCTGGCGGTCTTCGAGCGCACCGGTGACGCCGAGGCACCCCTGCTCCGGCCCGTCGAGGTCCCCGAGGTCGACCTGCTCGACGACGACCTGGTCAGCATCCCCAAGTACCCCGGCAAGACCAACGAGCTGTTCACCCGGATGCTGCTCAACGTCACCCTCGCCCAGGTGCGCCGCTCCCCCGGCGAGGACGGCCGCTTCACCGTGCTGGACCCCCTCTGCGGCCGGGGCACCACGCTGACCACCGCCTGGCTGGCCGGGCACCACGGGGCCGGCGTCGAGGGCGACGAGAAGGCCGTGGAGCAGGGGGCCGCGTTCCTGCGGACCTGGCTGCGGCGCAAGCGGCTCAAGCACACCGCCGAGGTCCGGCCGGTGCGCCGGGACGGCAAGGTGCTGGGCCGCCGGCTGGAGGTCGAGGTGCGTCCGGAGGGCACCGCCCCGTTGCAGCTCACCGTGCTCACCGGGGACACCCGCCGCTCGGCCGAGCTCTACGGGAAGCGCCGCTTCGACGCCGTGGTGACCGACGCCCCCTACGGCGTGGTCCACGGCAGCCAGACCGACGTCCGCGGGGTCAGCGGCCGGCGGGACCGCTCACCGGCCGGGCTGCTGCGCGAGGCCATCCCGGTCTGGGCGTCCCAGCTCCGCCAGGGCGGGGCGCTCGGGCTGTCCTGGAACACCTTCGGGCTGGCGCGGGAGGACCTGCTGGGGCTGCTCGCCGACGCCGGGCTGGAGCCCCTGGACGGCGGGCCGTGGCACCGGTTCTCCCACCGGGTCGACTCCTCGATCCAGCGCGACCTGGTGGTGGCGACCAAGCCGGCCGCCACCACCTGAGGGTCAGGCCAGCCGCTCGGCCAGCCAGCTGAGCTGCCGGCGCTGGTGGTAGCCCTCGCCGCCCTCGTGGTTGTTGAACGGGTACACCTTGATCTGCTTGTCCTCGGCCCCCCACCCGGCGTAGGCGCCGAAGACGGTGGAGGGCGGGCAGGTGGTGTCCAGCAGACCGACCGAGAACAGCGTCGGGCACTCCGCCCGCCGGGCCAGGTGGACGCCGTCGAAGTGGTCGAGGGTGGCCAGCGCCTCCTCCTCCCGACCGCGGAAGGTGTGCAGGTAACGCTCGATCTCCAGGTACGGCCCGGAGGTCGCGACGTCCAGGGCCCGGCGGAAGTCGCACAGGAACGGGACGTCCGGCATCGCCGCGCGGAGCCTCAGGCCCACCTTGGGGGCCAGACCTGCCGCGGCGATGGTGATCGCCCCACCCTGGCTGCCGCCCACCACGGCGACGCGCTCGGCGTCGGTGGCCTCCAGCGAGGCCGCCACCTGGAGCGCGCGCACGGCGTCGGTGTAGACCCGGCGGTAGAAGTAGGTGTCCGGGCTCTGGATGCCCTGGGTCATCGAACCGGGGTGGTGCGGGGCCGACGGCTCGGGGTCCGGGGTCGGCTCGTGGCCGCCGTTGCTCCAGCCCTGCCCGCGGGTGTCCACGGTCAGGTGGGCGTACCCGGCCAGCGGCCAGGGCGCCATCTGGTGGGCCAGGCCGCGGCCACCGGAGTAGCCGTGGAACTGCACCACGACCGGGAGCGGTCCCGAGCGGCCGGCCGGCAGGTGCAGCCACGCCCTGATCGGCGCGCCGCCGTAGCCGGAGAAGGTGACGTCGAAGGTGTCCACCAGGGTCAGGCCGGTCTCCACCGGCTCCAGGCGGACGTCCAGGGGATGGGCGTTCTCGGCCAGCGTCCGCTCCCAGAACGCGTCCAGGTCCTGGGGCTCGGGGGTGCTGCACCGGTACTCGAGGAGGTCCTGCAGGGGCAGGTCGCTGCGTGGCATGGCCGACACACTAGGGCTCCGGGCGAGGCCGTCCGGAGCGGGCCTACGGTGTGGCCATGGACCGTCGGCTCCACCTCCTCCGCCACGCCACCACCGAGGACGCCCGCCCGGGCCACCCCGACCGCGACCGGCGCCTGACCCCGCTGGGCCACCGCCAGGCGGCCGAGCTCGGCCGGTGGCTGGAGACCTCGGGCACCCTCGTCGACCTGGTGTGGTGCTCCCCCGCCGAGCGCACCCGCCAGACCGCGGCAGGCCTCCGGCTGACGGCCCCCACCACCGTCGAGCCCTCGCTCTACCGGGCCGACCCCGAGGACGTGCGGGAGCTGGTCGCCGGCTGCGACCCGGAGGTGGCCTCGCTGCTCGTGGTCGGCCACAACCCTCCCGTCGCCGAGCTCGCGCACGCACTGGCCGTCGGGACGCCGGAGGATCAGACGATCGCGCGGCGCTTCCCGCCGGGCACCCTGGCCAGCTTCGCCGTCGCCGGGTGGGACGACCTGGGCACCGCCCGGCTCACCGGCCTGCGGCTGCCCTAGGGTCAGCGGCCGAGCTCGGGCCGGCGCGACGGGTCGATGCCCTGCTTCTCCAGCTTGCGGCGGTCGAACCAGTTGGCACCGCGGACGGTCACCGAACCCATCCCCACCGACCCGTGCAGGACCAGCAGCGTCCCCCCGGCTGACGGCGTGGCGGCGACCCTGCTCCTGGCCGAGCCCCAGCCGGCGGCCAGCCGGTCGATGTCGGCGGCCCAGCTCTCCGGGACGACGATGGTGGTGGTCCCCATCGACCCGATCATCCGGATGTCGACCACCTCCGGCGCGACGGCCTGCAGGCAGTCCAGCCGGACCGAGCCCATCCCGGCGTTGATCTCGATGAAGGGCGGGACGCTCCAGCGCCCGGTCCGCGCCGCGGACGACCAGCCGGCGTCCAGCACCAGCCGGTCCTGGGGCACCGCACCCGGTGACTCGACCAGCCGCGCCTCGACCCCGGGCCGCGGCCGGTTGAGCGCCGTCGACGGCGGCTCGATCGGCAGGTCGGCCACCAGGGCGTCCAGGTCGGAGAAGTAGCGGGCCACCAGCGCGGCGTCGAGGCGCTCGTGCAGCTCCTCGACGGTGATCCGGCCCTCGGCCATGGCGTCCTGCAGCACCGAGGCCACGAGGTCGCGCTCACGGTCACCGATCCGTAGCTGGGGCTGCTCCGACATGGCCGTGATCCTAGTGCCCGGGCGGTCCCCGGGGGAGGTGAAGGTCTTCTCATGGTGGGCTCATGGACGCTTCACGGGACCCCTCGACGCTGGGAGCAGCCCCGGCGCCGGGCCGGGCACCAGCAGACGGAGACCACCATGCGCACCAGGACCACCTCCCTCATCGCCGCCGCGGCGCTCGCCGCCTCGACCCTCCTGATGGCTCCGGCCACCACCGCCCAGGCCGACGAGCGCAGCTGCCGCAGCTCGCTGGGCGCCATCACCGTGGACAACCTGCGGGTGCCCAGCGGGGCCACCTGCACGCTCAACGGGACCCGCGTCAAGGGCACCGTCGTCGTGGCCGGGGGCGCCACCCTGCGGGCCACTGCCGTCAACGTGGTCGGCAACGTCCAGGCGGAGGGGCACCGCCACGTGCAGCTGGACCGCTCCACGGTCGGGGGCAGCGTGCAGCTCAAGCAGGGCGGCACCGCCACCCTGCGCAGCAACCGCGTCACGGGCGACATCCAGCTCTTCACCAACCGCGGCACCGAGACGGTGAGCAGCAACCGCGTGAACGGGAACCTGCAGTGCAAGGAGAACTCCCCGGCCCCCACCGGCGGGAGCAACGTCGTGCAGGGCAACAAGGAGGACCAGTGCAAGCGCCTCTGACGCTGGGACCGGGCGCCTAGCATCGACCCATGTCGTCCACCCTCGTGACGGGCCACCGGCTGCGCGACGCAGCCGGTGGTGCGCTGCCCCCGGTCGTCCTCACCGCCCTGATGTGGCTCAGCGAGCTCGTCGACACGGTGCTCGGAGGGGCGCTGGACCGTTATGGCATCCAGCCCCGGGAGGTGGACGGGCTGGTCGGCATCCTGGCCGCGCCGCTGCTGCACGGCGGGCTCGGCCACCTGGTGGCCAACACGGGTGCCTTCGTCGTGCTCGGCGTGCTGACCGCGCTGATCACCGGGCGCTTCTGGGCCGCGACGCTGGGGATCGCCGTGGTCGGCGGGCTCGCGGTGTGGCTGCTGGGCGCCGAGGGGACCGTGCACATCGGTGCCAGCGGCCTGGTCTACGGCTACGCCGCGTTCCTCTTCGCCTGGGGGCTCTTCGTCCGCCGGGCGCTGGCCATCGCGGCCGCCCTGTTCGTGGCCCTGGCCTACGGCGGCATCGTGTGGGGGGTGCTCCCCACCGCCTCGGGCGTCAGCTGGGAGGGCCACCTCTTCGGGGCGCTGGCCGGGGTGCTGATGGCCTGGCTGCTGTCCCGCCGCCCCCGTCACGCCCTCCGCTGACCCACGCCCTCACCGACGACCGCAGGCCAGCCGCTGGGTGCGGCTGGCCTGCGGTCGTCTGGTGTCTGAGCGGTCAGCGCTTGCGGGTCACCTGGACGACGGAGGGACGCGGGCCGCGCCACTCGCCCTTGCCCGGGCGGGCACCGGCGGCCACGTAGTCGGGGAAGAACGACTGCTGGTCGTCCCAGGTGCCGTCCTCACCCGGGTGCTGGACGGCCACGAAGACCGAGCCGTCCTTGTCGTGGATGACCGGGCCGCTGGTCTCGGCCTGGTTGGGCACGGCCAGGAACTGGGTCAGGTGACCGCGCTCGGCGCCCTCCAGCGGGACGCGGTGCAGGGCGTCGGCCAGGCCGATGGTGCCCGGCTGGCCGTCGGTGGAGATCCACAGGTTGCCCTCGGAGTCGAAGGCCAGGTTGTCCGGGCTGGAGATCGGCGCGACCGGCCCGTCCCAGCCGCCGAAGTACGTGCCGGCGTCCTCGGGCATGCCGCAGACGATCAGCAGGTTCCAGTCGAAGACCGTCGAGTCGGCGCGGTTGCGACGCTCGGTGATCTCGATGACGTGGCCGTTCTTGTTGGCGTTGCGCGGGTTGGCCGGGTCGGCGGCGGGCTTGCCGGCCTTGCCCCGGTCGGTGTTGTTGGTGCACGCCACGTAGACCTTCCCCGTGCGCGGGTTGGGCTCGACGTCCTCGGGGCGGTCCATCGGGGTGGGACGGACGGTGTCGGCGGCGAGCCGGGTGTAGACCAGCACCTCCTCGACGCTCATGCCGTCCACCCGCGACTGGCCGTTGAGCACCAGCGGCAGCCAGACGCCCTTGCCCAGGTTGTCGTTGTCGGGGTTCTGGCGACCGCTGAAGCGGGCCACGTAGAGGTCGCCGTCGGTGAGCAGCAGCATGTTGTTGCGCTTGGCGCGGGCCGAGCTGCCGGTCATGAACTTGCGGCTGGAGACGAACTTGTACAGGTAGTCGAAGCGCTCGTCGTCACCCATGTAGGCCACCACGGTGCCGGACTCGTCGACGCGCACGTTGGCGCCCTCGTGCTTGAAGCGGCCCATCGCGGTGTGCTTGCGGGGGGTCGAGGTGGGGTCGCTGGGGTCGATCTCGATGATGTAGCCGAAGCGGTTGGGCTCGTTGCGGTAGGCCTCGCTGGTGGCGTCGAAGCGGGGCTCGATGGCCTCCCAGCCGTAGTTGGAGGGACGGTCGTTCAGCCCGTAGCGGGCGTTGCCGCGGGCGGTGGGGTCGGCCTTGAAGTAGCCGTTGAAGTTCTCCTCACCCGACAGGATGGTGCCCCACGGGGTGGTGCCACCGGCGCAGTTGCCGATGGTGCCCAGCACGGTGGTGCCCTCGGGGTCGGCCGCGGTCTGCACGTACTCGGAGCCGGCGGCCGCACCGGTCAGCTCGAAGGGGGTGTAGGCGGTGATGCGACGGTTCCGGGGCGCGCCCTTGATGTAGCTCCACTGCTCGCCCTTGCGCTTGCGCTCCAGCTCGACGACGGCGAAGCCGTGCGCGGCCATCAGGTGCTTGAGGACCTGCTCCTCCTGCGCGGCGTTCGCCGTGGGCGGGAACATGATGTTGCGGTTGGTGTACTCGTGGTTGCAGCACAGCAGGGCGCGGCGGCCGTTCTTCTCCACCAGGATGTCCAGGTAGTCGTTGTTGTACCCGAACTGCAGCTCCTGGGCCTCCGGGTCGGCCTTGCCGGGCACGAAGGCCGGGGAGTTGTGGAACAGCGGGTCACCCCAGCGGATGATGGCCTGCCACTCGTAGCCGGCGGGCACCGTGAAGGCGTCCACCGCGGCGTCGACGGGGGCGATGGGGGTGAAGGGGAGCCTCCCCTTGACCGCACGCTCACCGGGGGCGCGGGCGCCCTCGGTGGCCACGGCGGGCAGGCCGCCGTCGAGGGTCATCGGGATGGCCGCGGCAGCGGCCAGGGCCGAGCCACCCAGCAGCACGGCCCGGCGGCTGAGCGCGCTCTCGGCGATGTCGCGGAAGGACGGCTCGGTGCTCTCGTTGGGCGCGTCGGAGGCGCAGGCGGAGTCGCACTTCAGGTGGCAGGTCACGGCGCTGCGGTTGCCGTGGGTCTTGCCGGACATGGGCAGAAGCTGCACTGGGGATCTCCTCGGTTCGGCCCACCCCCCGAGGGCGAGCGCGCTGGTGCGACCAGCCAACGAGCACGGGATGAACAGCCGGTGACGCCCACCCGTCCCCCGGGGCAACCTCTGTGATCAGCGTCATTTCGTCACGTCGCCGCCGCGGAAATCGATCGGCCGGCGGTGCCCTGGCCGACGCCGGTGCCCCCGCCCCGCCCGACCCCGGTTTGGCACCGGGGCCCCCGGGTAGCCAGGGAGCGAAGCCATCCCTAGGACGAGGAGCACGACGACATGCAGGCAGTCACGTGGCACGGCAAGCGCGACGTGAGGGTCGAGGAGGTGCCAGACCCGGTGATCGTGGACGACACCGATGTGATCATCCAGGTCACCTCCTCCGGTCTCTGCGGGTCCGACCTCCACCTCTACGAGACGCTGGGAGCCTTCCTCCACCCCGGGGACGTCCTGGGTCACGAGCCGATGGGGCGCGTGGTCGAGAAGGGCCGGGCGGTCTCGAACCTGGAGGTCGGCGACCGGGTGGTGGTCCCCTTCCAGATCGCCTGCGGGCGCTGCTTCATGTGCGAGAAGGGTCTGCAGACCCAGTGCGAGACCACCCAGGTCACCGAGCACGACATGGGGGCCGCGCTGTTCGGCTACACCGACCTCTACGGCGCGGTCCCCGGCGGTCAGGCCGAGTTCCTGCGCGTCCCGCACGCCGACTACGGCCCGATCAAGGTGCCGGAGGGGGCCCCGGACGACCGTTACCTCTTCCTCTCCGACGTGGCGCCCACCGCCTGGCAGGGGCTGGCCTACGCCGGCATCCAGCCCGGTGAGACGCTGCTGGTGCTCGGGCTCGGACCGATCGGTGAGATGGCCTGCCGGATCGCCCTGCACCACGGGGTCCGGGTGATCGGGGTCGACCTGGTTCCCGAGCGGATCGCCCGCTCGCGCTCCCTCGGCGTGGACGTGCTGGACCTGCAGGACGGCGACGTGGTGGAGAACGTGCTGGAGCGGACGTCGGGCCGCGGGGCCGACGCCGTGGTCGACGCGGTCGGCATGGAGGCCCACGGGTCCGCCGCCGCGGAGGCCGCCCAGAAGCTGGCCAGCTGGCTGCCGAAGCCGGTGGCCCAGCCGCTGATGGTCACCGCGAGCGTCGACCGGATGCACGCCCTGAAGCTGGCCATCGAGGCCGTGCGCCGGGGCGGCACCGTGTCCCTCAGCGGCGTCTACGCCGGCGCGGCGGACACCCTGCCGATGCAGACCATGTTCGACAAGCAGATCTCGCTGCGGATGGGCCAGGCCAACGTGCACCGCTGGGTGGACGACCTGATGCCGCTGGTCGAGGACCCGTCCGACCCGCTGGGACTGGAGACCTTCGCCACCCACCACCTCCCGCTCGCCGACGCCGCCGAGGCCTACCGCACCTTCCAGCGCAAGGAGGACGGGGCGATCAAGATCGTCTTCCAGCCCTGAGCGCTTCGCCCTCGTGCCTGAGCGGCGTCGCTGCTTCGTCCGTCGTTGACGGGGACGGTCCGAGAGGTGAAGGTGTCTGGGTCATGGAGAGCAGCACGCGCGCGCAGCAGTGGTCGGAGTGGGCCGACCGGCTCGTGGCGGCCGACCCCGAGGACGTCCCGGCGGAGGTGCTCGCCCTCGCGGGGTCCCTGGCCCCGGGTGCCGGGGTCAGCCTGCGGCTCTTCCCCGACCGGGTGCACGCCACCGCCGCCGAGGCGCTGGAGCTCGAGCGGCTGCAGCAGCAGACGCAGGAGGGACCCGGCCTGGTCGTCGGTCCGACGCAGGGCACCGTGGAGGTCGTCGACCTGCACACCGACGCACGCTGGCCTTCCCTGGCCCGGGCCTCGCGGCGGCTCCCGGCGCGGGCGCTGCGGTGCTTCGCCGTCACCCTCGGCGGGGACCACCTGGGCACCCTGACCGTGTGGTCGACCGAGCCCCGGGCGCTCGACCGCGACGTGGAGCGGGACGGGGTGGCGCTGGCCACGGTCACCGCGATCGTGCTGCTGCTGCGGCGGCGGGAGAAGCAGCTGGAGCAGGCGGTGGACAGCCGTGACGTGATGGGTCAGGCCAAGGGCATCCTGATGGAGCGACTGGGGGTGACGGCGGAGGTCGCCTTCCAGCTGCTCACCCGGGTGTCGCAGCGCAGCAACACCAAGCTGGTGGTGGTGGCCCAGGAGCTCGCGACCACCGGGCACGTGAGCGCCCCCGGGGTCGTGCTGGACCGGGACCACGTCGTACCGCCGGGGAGGGCGACCGACGGGGCGCCCCAGGCTGACGGTGTAAGTTCTTGAGCAGTTCGGTTATAATACTCAAGGCGCTGTAGCAGGCGCCCAGGTCAAGACGCGGCCGCCCCTCCACCGAAGTCGGGACGCCTATGTCAACGATCGTCGACCTGCCCGTGGTCACCACCTCGCACGCCGAGAACGGCACCGAACCCTTCAGCACCGAGCACCCTGGCGACGCCCTGCGCCACCTCGCGGGCGCTCTGGCCACCAGGGTGCGGGGCAACTGCAGCGGCGGTGCCCTCCAGTTCCGCCACGAGCGCCTCACCGTCGGCCGGGTCCGCCTGGACGAGGTGGTGACCAACGCCACCAGCGAGGTCTCGCTGGACCCCCTGGGCCGGCTGGTGGTCTGCACCCTCACCCGGGGACGTCTGACCACCCAGGTCGACGGCCGCTCGGAGACGTTCTCCGCCGGCGACGTCTTCGTCCTCTCCCAGCCCGACGAGGCCGTGGTGGTCAAGGTCCAGGCCCCGGCGCTGACCATGGTGCTGATCGACCCGGCCGCGGTGCGGAGCACCGACGGCCGGGGGCCGGTGCGCCTGCACGGGCTGCACCCCGTCTCCGTCGAGGCGGCGCGCTCCTGGACCGAGACCGTGGCCGCCGTCGGCTCCCTGCTGCGGGCCCACGGACGCACGGGGGCCGCGGCCCGGATCCTCCCGGCCTGCGAGCAGGTGCTCGCCGCTGCGGCCCTCAGCACCTTCCCCAACTCCTGGACCGCCGGCACGCCGGACGTCCCGGCGCCCGACGGCGGGCCGGACACCCTGCGCGAGGCGCTGGACTTCATCGACCGGACGTCGGGCGACCCGGTGGGCGTCGAGGAGGTGGCGAGGGCGGTCGGGGTCACCCAGCGCGCCCTGCAGTACACCTTCCGCCGCCACCTCGACACCACACCGACCGCCTACCTGCGCCGGGTCCGGCTGCAGCGGGCGCACGACGAGCTGGTGCGCGCCGATCCCCGGGACGGCACCACGGTGGCCGCGGTGGCCGCGCGGTGGGGGTTCCACCACCCTGGTCAGTTCGCCGCGCTCTACCGGGCGGAGTTCGGCCAGCGACCGAGCGCGACGCTGCACGGCTGAGGGGCGTCCGGGTCCACCTCGGGGCGTTTGGGTTCACCCCCGGGGGGTACCACTTCCCCAAGGACCGGACGCAAAGGAGCGTGCACGATGAACTCATCACCTTCTGCCGTCGCCCCGCGGAGCCTGGTGGGACCCACCAGGGACCTGGACGACGACGTCTCCGCCCTGCTGTGGGAGCCCTTCGCCGACTGGGAGTACCGACCGGACCCGGTGGGGTACCAGGAGGACGACGACGCGGTCGACCACTGGGTCTACGAGGTGCTGCCCGCTCCGCACGAGTGACGGGCGGCCCGACGGGCCAGGCAGGAACACGAACGACGGGGCCGCTTCCGCGGCCCCGTCGCTGCGTCCGGGGGGCTGACGCTCAGTCGGTGGAGCAGCCGTCCAGGGACCCGATGACGTCGCGCATCTTGTGCATCACCCGGGCCAGCAGCCGGGAGACCTGCATCTGGCTGGTGCCGAGCTCGGCGGCGATGTCGCTCTGGGTGCGCTGCTCGTAGAAGCGCATCCAGACCAGCCTGCGGTCCCGCTCGTCGAGGGAGCTCACGGCCTCCTCGATCAGCATCCGCGCCTCGCAGGCCCGGACCTCCTGGTCGTCGTCGCTCTCGCCGTGGAAGCCCTCGGTGGGGCTGATGTCGAAGGCGACCGGGCGATAGCCCTGCTCGGCCTGCCGGGCGGCGCAGACGGCCTCGACGGTCTCACCGATGTGCTCGGCGAGCTGCGCGTCGGTCGGCTCGGCCCCCAGCTCCTGGGTGAGCTCGGGCCAGACCTTGCGGATGGAGAGCACGACCTCCTGGCAGCGGCGCGGCGGGCGCACCATCCAGCCACGGTCGCGGAAGTGGCGCTTGAGCACACCGAGGATGGTCGGGACGGCGAACCCGGCGAAGGGACCCTTGTCGGGCTGGTAGCGCTGGGCCGCCTCGGCGAGCCCGGAGCGGGCGACCTGCATCAGGTCGTCGTCCTCCTCCCCCCGGTGGCGGAAACGACGGGCCAGCGAGTCGGCCAGCGGGAGGTTGAGCAGCACGATCTCGTCGAGGAGGTCGGCCCGCCGCTCTTCGGAGCAGTCGGCGAGCTGGTCGAAGAGGACCGCGGTCCGCTCCTCCACCTCGGTGTGGTCGGGACGTCCGTCGGCGGAACGGGTCCGGGCCTCGGCCGGGGAGACCTCGACCGGCTGGACCTGGATGTCAGTGACGTCGGTGGGACGGGAGGAATCGGCGTTGAGCGGCGTCGTCGTGATGGCAGACACGAGGACTCCTTCCGATAGAAGGGAGTCGGCACTCTGCTCGGCCATCACCCAGACAAGCACCGCTGCCCCCGCTGGACAAGGGCACCCCGCCCCCGGCGTCACCCAGGCGAAGGGTGCGAGCGGCCCGGGCAGTGGGGCCGTGAGCGCGGCGCTGACCGGCTTCGTCCAGGGCGTCGGGCTCGACCGGGGCCTCCGACGGGCCCGCACGACCGGTCCGGGATCAGCCTTGCGCGAGCTCGGACCGGCACTCGGCCACCACCGCGAGCGCCTCGGCGACGGTGGTGGGTTGCTGCGGCGCGGCCAGGAACTGCTCGATCCGCCGGGCCAGCTCCCCGGCCCGCTGGTGACCGAAGGTGCCGGCGGACCCGGCGAGCTGGTGCGCGGCGCGCACAGCCCGCTGCCGCCCCTCCTCGTCCAGCCGCCCCTCGGACAACCGGGACAGCGCCTCCTCCAGGTGGTCGGCGCGACGCAGGTTCGTCTGCCTGGCCTCGCCGGCGATCCGGGCCAGCACCGCGGCGAACGGGTCCTCGCTCACCGGTCCCATCCCAGCAGCCGCTCGAGGTCGCGGGCCAGCAGCATCGGGTCGAACGGCTTCGGCATGATGCCGTGCGACGGGGGGAGGCGCTGGTCGCCCTTGGCGGTCAGGAAGACCACGGGCACGTCGGTGGTGCGGGGGTCGCGGCGCAGGGCCTCGCGCACGCTGGGACCGTCCATGCCGGGCATCATGACGTCCAGCAGGACCACGTCGGGATGGCACGCGGCCGCCACCTCGACCGCCTCGTCCCCGCGCGAGACCGTCCGGACCTCCCAGCCGCCGACGAGCTCGAGCGCCGCCCTGGCCACCTCGCGGATCGACTCGTCGTCGTCGACGACGAGCACCCGGGGCGTCGGAGGACGGCCGGTCGCCTCAGCAGCCACGTCGCCTCCTCACCCCGCACGCGATGGGGCCGTCAGGGCCCGATCAGCACAGGTTAACCCCGCAGCGTCCCCGCGACGAGCCCGGTCGCTGCCGGGACCGACTGCTCGTCCTCGGGGCCGGGAGGACCACCCTGCTAGCGTCGCCGCCATGACCCCGCGCCGCCCCCGCCCGTGGGCGGTGCGGTCCGCGCTCCTGCTGGCGGTCGTCCTGCTGCTCTGCGGCGGTGTCGCGCTGCTGCTGACCAGCCCGCTGCCACCGGAGACGCGCTCCCGCCTCTCGCAGCTCTGCCTGGTGGGCTTCGGACTGCTGGTGGGTCTGGCCGGGGTCTACCGCGCGCGACGCACGCGGAGCCGGCGACGTCGGCGGGCCTGGTTCCTGCTCTGCTCGGCCGGCCCGGTGGCGGCGGTGGCCAACTCGCTCTCGCTGGTGGCCGGCCGCTCCTCCCCGGAGGTCGTGGGCCCGGTGGTCGATGCCGGTCTGCTGCTCGCGATGGTGGGGGCGGTGGCGGGGATGCTGACCTTCCCCTCGGCCCCGCACACCTCCCGCCAGCTGATCCGGATGGTGCTGGACGGTCTGATCGTGGGCGGGGCCATCCTGTTCACCGCCACCGTGACCATCGTCCAGCTCGGCCAGGGCGAGCTCGACGTGTCCTCCGACGTCGTCGTGCTGGTGCTGCCCGTGCTGGACTCGCTGGTGGCCACCGTCGCGGTGCTGCTGGTGGTGCGCAGCAGCCGGCGCGACCGCTGGCGGCTGGCCCTGCTCACCGTCGGGTTCGTGGCCTACGCCGTCTCCGACATCGCCTTCGTGGTCAGCGTCAACCGGACCGGCTCGTACACCTTCGGCGGGCTGACCGATCTCGGCTGGCTGGCCGGCTACCTCTTCCTGGCCCTGTGCGCCGTGCTGCCGGAGCGGCCGCCCCGCCCGGGCGAGGACACGGCCCGGCGCAGCGGACCGCTCCTCGGGACGCTGCTCATCTTCACCTTCTTCATCGCCGCGGCGGTGCTGGCGGTGGTGGGCGGCGGGACGTTCGCCCTCAGCCTGCCCTCCCAGGTGGTGTGGCTGGCCACGCTGGTGACCGCGGCCGTGCGCCAGGTGCTGCTGATCGTGGACAACGAGAGCCTCAGCGAGCAGCTCACCCGACGGGTGACCGAGCGCACCACCGCGCTGCGGCAGGTGACCCAGCAGACCGGTCTGATGGTCGACTCGGTCGACGACGGCATCTACGTGGTGGACCGCAGCGGGTTCGTCACCTTCGCCAACCCGGCCGCCGAGCGGCTGCTCGGCCACTCCCCCAGGGGCCTGCTCGGCCAGCACGCGCACAGCCTCTTCCACGCGCTGCGCGCCGACGGCCTGGCCTTCCCCGAGGACGGCTGCTACATCACCGAGGCGATCGAGCGCGGGCTGGTGACCACCGCCGAGGAGGACGTCTACCTGCGCCGCGACGGTGGCGAGGTGCCGGTGGAGGTCACGGCCAGCCCGCTGCGCGACGAGCACGGCACCCACGGCGCGGTCGTGGTCTTCCGCGACATGACCGAGCGCCAGCAGGTGGACCGGATGAAGTCGGAGTTCGTCTCCGTGGTCAGCCACGAGCTGCGCACCCCGCTCACCTCGATCCGGGGTTCGCTCGGTCTGCTGTCCGGGGGCGCCCTGGGGCCGCTGGACCCCCGCGCGCAGCGGATGGTCTCCGTCGCCCTGGCCAGCAGCGAGCGGCTGACCCGGCTGATCGACGACATCCTCGACGTGGAGCGTCTGACCTCGGGCCAGATGCCGATGGAGACCGCCGAGCACGAGGCCGCCACGCTGGTCGACGGCGTGCTGGAGCAGGCCTCCGCCGTGGCCGCCGAGGCCGGGGTGGTGCTGCGCGCCGGCGAGCGGGAGGGACGGGTCCTGGGCGACGCCGACCGCATCATCCAGGCGCTGCTCAACCTGGTGGCGAACGCGGTGAAGTTCTCCCCCCCGGGCGGCACCGTGCGGGTGGACTCGGTGCAGGACGGCGCCTTCGTGCGGTTCAGCGTCCTGGACCACGGTCGCGGCATCCCCGGGGACATGCTGGAGGCGGTGTTCCAGCGCTTCCAGCAGGTCGACTCCTCCGACGCCCGCGAGAAGGGCGGCACCGGCCTCGGGCTGGCCATCAGCCGCAGCATCGTGGAGAGCATGGGCGGGCGGATCTGGGTGGAGAGCGAGCCGGGGGTGGCGACCACCTTCTCCTTCACCGTCCCCCGCCCGGAGCCCGAGCTGCAGCCGGCGCGCCCCGCTGCGGCGGGGGGTGCGGGGTCGGAGACGGACCGGCTCGACGACGTCACGTGACCGCCCCACCGGTGCGGTACGGTCACCGGGTCGTCGGCTCCGTAGGAAGGCCCTGGTGATGACCACCCCCACCCCCCGTCCCTCCGCCGTGCCCGAGGGTCTGGTGATCCGCGTCAGCCGCGGGGTGGGCAGGGGGCGCACCCGGCTCTCGTCCTTCGACGCCGCACTGCGCGACGCCGGGGTGGCGGACTACAACCTGGTCCGGCTGAGCTCGGTCATCCCGGCCGGCAGCACGGTGGTCGAGGTGCCGGGGGTCGAGCAGCTCCCGGGTGAGCACGGCGACCTCCTGTACTGCGTCTACGCCGAGGCCTACGCCGACTGCGCCGGTGAGGACGCCTGGGCGGGGATCGCCTGGTCCGAGCGGCTCGACGGGAACGGGGCCGGGCTGTTCGTCGAGCACCACAGCCACCGCGAGAGCATCCTGCGCCAGGACCTCAGGCGGAGCCTGGAGGACCTGACCGAGGGTCGGGGCGGGCTCTACCGGCCCGCCGGGACGACGGTCGTCTCGGCCACCTGCGAGGGCGGCGGCAGCCACGCATGCGCCCTCGTGGTGGCCAGCTACGCCCGGAGGGGTTGGGAGGGGACGCGGTGAGCGGTCGCTACCGGGTGGCCGTCGAGACGGCCATGGACACCTTGACCACCCATGCCTTCTGGGACCTCTACGAGGCGGCGTTCGGCCCGCTCCGCACCCGGGCCGCCGCCCGCCAGGTCCTCACCCGGGAGGAGTTCGACGCCGAGATGGTCGACCCCCGGGTGACCAAGCACGTGGCCCGTGACGCGGACGGCACCCCGGTCGGGGTGACCACCCTGACCCGGGACCTGAGCACGGTGCCCTGGATCAGCCCGGAGTACTTCGCGGCCCGGTTCCCCGAGCACGCCGCGCGGGACGCCATCTTCTACCTGGGTTTCACGCTGGTGGCGCCCGGTCTGCAGGGCAGCACCGTCTTCGGGGACATGATCAGCAGCTGCCTGGTGGAGTTCACCGCCGCACGGGGGATCTGCGGCTACGACGTCTGCGCCTACAACGACGAGGTGCTGCGGATGGACACCATGATCCGACGGACCATGGCAGCCCGGACGACCGTCCGCCACCACCGGCTGGACGCCCAGACCTACTACTGCGTGGAGGTGCCGTGAGCATCGTGGTCGCACCGCGGACTGCCGTGATCATCGAGGACGACGCCGACGTCAGGGCCCTGCTGGCCGCGATCCTCGCGCAGGCCGGGTTCGACTGCCACGCGGTGGGCTCCGGCGACGAGGGGGTGGACGCGGTGCGCGAGCACTCCCCGGTGCTGACCACCCTCGACGTCAGCCTGCCCGGCTTCGACGGCCTGGAGGTGGCCCGCCGGATCCGCTCGTTCAGCGACACCTACATCCTGATGCTCTCGGCCAAGGACGACGAGATGGACGTCGTGATGGGCTTCGCCGCCGGTGCCGACGACTACGTCACCAAGCCCTTCCGTCCGCGGGAGCTGCGGGCCCGGGTCGAGGCGGTGCTGCGCCGGCGCGACAGCTGGATGGGTCCGCAGGCGACGTCGGCCGCGAGCGCCGAGGACGTCCCGGTGCCGGTGCCCTCGCCGGCCTCCGCGGCCTCGGCCCCGGACGAGGAGGAGTGGCTGGACCGCAACGGCCTCCGTGCCCACCCCGGGATGAGGCTGTGCGAGGTGGACGGCGTGCCGGTCGAGCTGACCCGCAGCGAGTTCGACCTGCTGCTCGCGATCGTCGAGCGCGACCGCCTGGTGGTCTCCAAGGACACCCTGGCGCTGCACCTGAGGGGTGACCAGCCGGGCTCGTTCGTCAGCGACTCCGACCGCCGGTCGGTCGAGGTGCACCTGGCCAACCTGCGCCGCAAGCTCGGCGACGTGGTGGGGCACCCGCGCTTCATCGAGACCGTGCGGGGCGTCGGCTACCGGCTCGCGGCGCCGCGCTGAGCGGACCTCCGCTCAGTCGGCGTGCGCCGAGCCGAGCCACTGGCGGAGCTGCTCGTTGGTCTGCTCGATCTGGCCGTGCAGCCCGTTCAGCTGCTCAGAGAGCCGTTCCCAGTCCCCGGCGCGGACGGCGGCGGCCATCGCGTCGCACTCGCGGGTGAGGCGGTCGGCGCCGATCATCGAGCTGGTCGTCTTCAGGCTCAGCAGCGCGACCTCGCCGTCCTGGCCGTCGTGCCGGGCGACCGCGGACCGGATCCGGGCCAGCCGGGCCGAGCTCAGCGTCACGAAGCCGTCGACGAACCCGCGAGCCACCGAGCAGTCGCCGTCGAAGAGGGTGACCAGGTCGTCCAGCACCGCGTCGTTCAGCAGCGGGGCCCCGATGGTGTCGGGGCGCGACCCAGCCGCTGCTGACGGGTTGTCACCCGACTCCGACATCTCGCACCTCCTGACCCGGTGGGTCCCACGCACCACCCCATCCCCCGATGGGGGTGGTACGTGGCGACCCTCCGGCCTGTGTCGGGTCCGCTCCCTGGTCACCGCTCCCCCCGGGTCGATGCTGGTCGGCGGCCCGACGAGAGGAACTCTGCACCCCCACGATCAGCGTCCGTTCTGGGCAGCGTCCGGTTCACCTCAGGACCTGCTCAAGATCTCCACCAGATCGACTCACGCCAGGAGCCGCCGGGCCTGGCGACTTCCGGACCGCGGGCCGTCACGGGCCGGGTGGGTGCTGTCCGACCCCTCTCCCAGCCGCTGGGACACCGGAGTAGACTGAGAACCGTTATCACGACGACAGAGGAGATCTGATGGCTCGCCGCAACGACGTCCGCCCGCTGGTCCGGCTCCGGTCCACCGCCGGGACGGGTTATACCTACGTCACCCGCAAGAACCGACGCAACGACCCCGAGCGGTTGTCGCTGCGCAAGTTCGACCCGGTGCTGCGTGAGCACGTGGAGTTCCGCGAGCAGCGCTGAGCACCGACGAGGGTGCCCCGGTCAGCTGGACCGGGGCACCCTGGCGCGTCCGGGAGCAGGGGGACGGGCCCGCACCACCGGCGTCGCACCGCGGGACGGGCGCACCCCGACCGGCCACTCCGGGTTCCTCCCGATTGCCCCCGACTGGTCTACTGGAGGGGTCGACGAGAGAAAGGGACATCATGGGGATCTCCTCACTGTTCAAGGGCGCCATCAAGGGTGCTGTGGTCGCCAAGGTGCTCCAGGTCGCCGAGCGCGAGCTCCGCAAGCCCGAGAACCAGCGCAAGATCAAGGACGGGATCAAGAAGCTCCGCGGAACGCGTCGCTGACCCGTCGCACCGCACCGGCGCCGGCCGTGCGCGACGCTCCCCCGGGAGCCGCGCGGGCCGGCGCTGCTGCGTCCGGGGCCGGCACGTCGCCGGTCGCGGGCACGAGAGGATGGACCACATGTCCTCCTGGGTCCAGCACGTCATCTGGTGGCACGTCTACCCGCTCGGCTTCGTCGGCGCCGAGCGCGAGCTGGACGGCGCCCGTCCCGAACCGCACCGGCTGACCCGCCTGCACGGCTGGCTGGACCACCTGGTCGCGCTGGGCTGCAACGGGCTCGCCCTCGGCCCGGTCTTCCGCTCCGAGACCCACGGGTACGACACGACCGACTACCTGTCCATCGACCCACGGCTCGGTGACGACGCCGACTTCGACGCCCTGGTGGCCGCCTGCTCCGAGCGCGGGATCCGCGTCCTGCTGGACGGGGTCTTCAACCACGCCGCCCGCTCCTTCCCACCGGTGGCCGCCGCGCTGGAGGCCGGTGAGGGCTCCGAGGCCGGCCGGTGGGTCCGGTGGAGCGACGGGCACCCGTGGGTGTTCGAGGGCCACGACCACCTCATCACCCTCGACCACTCCAGCCCCGAGGTGCAGGACCACGTGGTGGAGGTGATGACCCACTGGCTGGGACGCGGCGCCGACGGGTGGCGGCTGGACGCGGCCTACGCGGTAGCCCCCGAGCTGTGGGCGTCGGTGCTGCCCCGGGTGCGCGAGCGGTTCCCCGAGGCGTGGTTCGTGGGCGAGATGATCCACGGCGACTACGCCGACTACGTGCAGCGCTCGGGGTTGGACTCCGTCACCCAGTACGAGCTGTGGAAGGCGACCTGGTCCTCGCTGAGCGAGCGCAACCTCTGGGAGCTGGACTGGACCCTCGGCCGGCACCGCGAGCTGGTCGGGCGGCTGCTGCCGATGACGTTCCTCGGCAACCACGACACCAGCCGGGTGGCCAGCCAGATCGCCGACCCGCGCCACGTCGGCCACGCGGTGGCGCTGCTGCTGTTCCTGCCCGGGGTGCCGAGCATCTACTACGGCGACGAGTACGGTCTGCGCGCGGTCAAGGAGGACCGCGCCGGCGGTGACGACGCGGTCCGCCCCGAGATGCCCGGGGTGCCGCAGCAGGTGGACGGCCGGGACGACGAGCTGTGGTCGGTGCACCAGCGGATGATCAGCCTCCGCCGGCGCCACCCGTGGCTGACCACCGCGACCACCAGCACCTCCGACGTGGCCAACGAGCACCTGCTGGTGCACGCCGACGGCCCGGACGGCGAGCGGCTCACCCTCGTGCTCAACCTGGCCGACGAGCCCTACCCGGTGACCCCGGCGGAGGTGCTCGAGGCGGCGTCCCCGCTGCAGGGAGCCGCCCTCGCACCCCACTCCTGGGCCGTCCTCCGGGCCTGATCCCCCACCCGCTCTCGTGGCGAGTGGCCCTGACGGGTCGCGTCGGCCTGGCCCGTGACGGCGTGTCGTGGCCGGTCGGGGGGACCTGCTCGTCAGGCGGAGGCGGCCAGGTGCTCGTCGCTGGCGACGGAGAGGGCGACGTCGCGGTGGGCGTCGTGCTCGGCCAGCCGGGCCACCAGGGCGGCGCGGACGTCGGCGTAGGTGTCGGGCCCCAGCGGGAGACGCAGCGGGGTGGCGTCCCCGTCGACCAGGTCGATCATCGCGCCGACGATCCTGGCGGGGTCGCTGGGCAGCGGGAAGGCGCCGCTGGCCAGGGCGCGGCGGACGTCCCCGGCCGGGGTGTGCTCGTACTCGGGCATGGTCGGGGCGGTGGCCAGCGAGCTGCCGAACGAGGTCGGTGTCGCGCCGGGCTCGACGATGGTCACCGCGATGCCGAAGGGGGCGACCTCCGCGGCGAGGGTCTGGCAGAAGCCCTCGACGCCCCACTTCGAGGCGTGGTAGTAGCTGAAGTTGGGGTAGGTGGTCTGGCCCCCGGCGGTGGAGACCTGCAGGATGCGGCCATCGCCCTGGGCGCGCAGCCGGGGCAGGGCGGCGCGGATGACGTCGATCGAGCCGAGCAGGTTGGTGTCGACCACCTGCCGGATCTGCTCGTCGCTGGCCTCCTCGACCGAGGCGAAGACGCCGTAGCCGGCGTTGTTGACCACCACGTCGATGCGTCCCAGGTCGTCGAAGGCCGAGGTCACCACACGGTGGACCTGCTCGCGGTCGGTGACGTCGAGGGAGGCCACCCAGAGGCGGTCGCCGTGCTCGGCGCGGAGGTCGTCGAGGGCCTCGGGCCGGCGGAGGGTGGCCGCGACCCGGTCGCCGCGGGCCAGCAGCGCCTCGGTGAGCAGTCGGCCGAAGCCGGTGGAGGTGCCGGTGATGAACCAGGTGGTGCTCATGGTGTTCCTCTCGTCGGATGCTGTCGTCGTCGACGCTAGGAGCTAGAGCCGACTCTAGGTCAAGCCCTAGGCTGGGGAGCATGACGACGACCACGGCGCCCGTGTTCAGCATCGGTGAGGTCAGCGAGCTGACCGGTCTGAGCACCCACACCCTCCGCTTCTACGAGAAGGAGGAGCTGCTGCCGCCGGTGCGGCGCGACGGCGCGGGCCGCCGGGTGTTCACCGAGGAGGAGGTGGCCTGGTTGCGGGTCTGCACCAAGCTCCGCTCCTCGGGGATGCCGCTGCCGGAGATCCGGCGCTACGCCGCGCTGGCCCTCCAGGGGCCGGGCACCGAGGCCGACCGGTTCGAGATCCTGCGCACCCACGAGGCCCGGGTGCAGCAGCAGGTCGCCGACCTCCAGGAGGCCCTGGACGTCATCCACGCCAAGGTCGAGGTCTACGCCCGCCACCTCGACGCCGGCACCGCCGACCAGCTGTGGCGTGACGGCCCCTCCTGCGAGCCACCCGCCAGCCCGTGAGCCTCGTGGTCTGACGCGTCCCCGCGCGGCGCCGCTGCGTGTGCGGCCGACCCCGCGACACCTACGGTGGGCGCATGCTGCCGCTCGGGGTGTCCATGCTGTGGGAGCCGGTCGAGGCGGGGGCGGCACTGCGTGAGCGGTTCGGCTTCGGTGGTCTCGCCGAGGTCTCGGCGTGGCTCGCGGAGGTGCTGCGCGGGACCTGGGCGATCACCGCCGAGGACGCCGACCGGCTGGTGATCAGCGACCAGAACGCCGTGGTGTGGGTGGCCAGCGACCGCGGACCCCTGGTGGTCAAGTGGTCGCGGGCACCGGAGCGCTTCGCACGCCTGGACGTCTCGGCCGAGCTGCTCGGGGTCCTCGCCGGACGCGGCGTGCCCGTGGCCGCGCCGGTCCCCTCGGTGGACGGCCGTGCCCGCGTGGTGCTCGACGGACCGCACGGGCCGTTGTCGGTGACGGTGCTGCCGGAGCTGGCCGGTGACTGGCTGGACGTCACGGACCTCGCTGCCGTGCGGTCTGCCGGAGCCTGTCTGGCCCGGCTGCACGAAGCGCTGCGAGACCAGACCGGCACCCGGCTCGCGCAGGACCCGGCGGTCGAGGGGCTCCGGTCGCGGGTCGAGCGCTGGTCGGCGACCGGGGACCGTGGCCTCGCCCCGGACGCGTCCCGGCGGCTGGGCGACGCGCTGGCCGGACTCACGGAGCCGCACGAGGCACCCCAGCTGGTGCACAACGACTTCCGGGCCGCGAACCTGCTGGTGCTTCACTCCGAGGTGGTGGCCGTGCTGGACTTCGACGAGATGGTGGTCGACCACCCGGTGGTGGACCTCGCCCACTCCGCGGTCTACCTCGCCACCCGGTTCACCGGCTGGGGCCCGACCCCGCTGCCGGCCCGGAAGGCGTTCCGCGCCGGCTACGAGTCGGTGCGACCGCTCGGGCCCGTCGAGGCGCGGTGGTACGAGGTGCTCGTGCTGTGGCAGTCCATCGCCGCCGTCCCCGTCGGCGAGGACCCGACGGGGTGGGCCGGGGCCGTCTGAGCCCGGCGCGGGCGTCCGCGGAGGGCGCGGAGAGGCTGAGGTGACCTCGTCAGTCCAGTCGTGGGCCGGCGTGCCCGGCGAGGCAGACCCAGCGACCGTCCCGGCGCACCCAGGTCTGGGTGATCAGCATCCGTGCGGTGTGACGACCCGCACCGGTGTCCACGTCGTCGGCGACCACGCACCGCAGCACGGCGACGTCACCGTCGACGACCACCACCGGGTCCTCGAGGCGCTGGCCGTACCAGCGGTTGCGCCCCCTCGCGTTGGACCGGAGATAGCCATCCCGGTCGAAGACGTCGCCCCGGTGCGACGTCCAGACGAAGGCGGGGTGCAGCAGTGCCCTCAGCCCCAGCTCGTCGCCGTCGCCGAGCGCCCGGCCACGGGCTTCCGCGGCAGCCAGCACCTCCGCCTCGACCTCCACCGCGCGCACCCTGGCACCGTCGCCCGTCACGCCGGCCAGCGCCGCAGCGTCGACTCGACCCCACGGCGGACCTGGGCGACCGACGGCGGGCTCGACGCGAACCACGTCCCGAAGCCTGCCGCCAGGGCCGTCAGGTCCTGCTCCGTCAGCCCGGCCAGTCGGCCCGGACCGACGTCGACCCCGAGCACGCTGCGGACGGCCTCAGCGCACTCGTGCGGGGTGGCGTCGTCGAAGGGCACGGGTGGGGACACGGCCTCGGCGAGGGACTCATCCATCGCCTGCTCGAAGTCGGCCCTGTCCTGCTCGGTCCAGCTCATGCGCCCTCCTCCGGTCTTCGTGCCCGCTCCACCCGGACGTCTGCGAGTCTCGACCGGCAGGGTCTCAGTCCGTGCCGACGCCGCCGTCGGGAAGGAAGGTGGTGTGCAACCACCACGAGTCCACCACGCCGAAGCGGTAGCGGCGCGCGCCGGCCTCGAGGACCAGGCCCCTGGGCCCCGGCTCGGCCCTGACGACACGCAGTCCCGCTCGTTCGACGCGGTGCGCACGCCACCCGAGCACCCGCTCGACCCGGTTCGGGACGAAGACCAGGGCGTCCGGCGCGAGCTGGAGAGTGCCACCCACCGCCACCACGCCCCTCCACCACGTGGCGAGCACCGTGGCTGCGGGAGACCCGGGCGTGTCCTGTTCCTGGTCCTCCACTGCTCCCCCATCTGGCCGACCGGGCCGGGCCCACGCGCGACCCTGCTGGTGAACACCTCACACGGTTCTTCTAGCAGGTCCGGGGCGCACACCGCGGAGCCGTGATGCGGCGTCATCGGGTCACTACGCCCGAGACGGCGCGCCAGCGCGGGTGTGCGAACTGCTCCGAGCCCACCGGGCGTCACGGTGTCCGACAACGGACCCGAGCCCATCGACGCCTGAGCGCGAACGCTTCGGCACAGGCCCCCCGAGCCCCAGCGGCGGGCGCCTCGACGGCGATGGCTCAGGACGTGGCGGTGGCCCAGGAGGGTGTGGACGCGGGCCATCGACCGCGACGTCGACGGTGAGCCGAGCGGGTCGGTGTCACGATAGTTGAGGGCTTAAGTGATAATGAGGAACCCGGTCCTGACGCAAACTCGGGGGGAGAGTCTGGTCAGGACCGGGCCCAAGGGGTGCGAACTACCCGACTCCGTGGCGAAGCCTGCGAACTCCCCCGAGTCCCGCCAAGCAACACCACGTCAGGGGCGGTGTACTCCGCACCCAGTAGCAGAGGGTAGCGGTACGCAGACCTCCTCACTGACACGCGGCCCTCCTCCGGCCCTGTCGGCTCCGGAAAGCGTGCCCCCACCGGACCACCGCCACACCGTCCTGGATGCGCTGACCCCCGCGAAGCCGGCCTGCGCGATACCGTCCACCCATGCCTCCTGGCGCCAACCTGGCCGCCTTCGCCCTCGCCGCGGCCGTCCTGATCGCTGTTCCTGGACCGAGTGTCCTGTTCGTCATCGGCCGGTCCCTGTCGTCCGGTCGACGCGTGGGTCTGCTCACCGTCCTCGGGAACGCCATGGGGATGCTGCCGCAGGTGCTCGCCGTCGCCGCCGGCGTCGGGGCTCTGCTCGCGCAGTCCGTGGTCGCCTTCACCGTCCTGAAGACGGTGGGGGCCCTCTACCTCGTCTACCTCGGAGTCCAGGCCATCCGGCACCGCCACCAGACGACGGCTGCTGCTACGACGACCGACACGCGCCCCGCGGCTGAGGTCCCCGCGAGCAGGTCGCTGCGCGAGGGCTTCCTCGTGGGCATCACCAACCCCAAGTCGGCGATCTTCTTCGTCGCGGTCCTGCCGCAGTTCACCGCTCCGGCCACCGGCTCGGTCTGGAGCCAGATCCTCGTCCTCGGGACGGTCCACCTCCTCATCGGGCTGGCCTTCGACACCGTCTGGGCACTGACCGCCGGCGCAGCCCGCGGTTGGCTCACCCGTGACCCGCGGCGTCTACCCCGCCTCGGCGCCACCGGCGGCGTGATGATGATCGGCGTCGGCGCCACCGTCGCGCTCTCAGACCGCCAGCTCTGAGACGTCGTCCGTCCAGCAGACCATCCGGATGGTGTGCCCAGGTCTCAGGAGTGCTGCAGAGGTGCTGCGGCCGCGGGAGAGCTCCGCTGACCGGGGTGGTGCGGTGGGGCCGCCTTCGGGAATCGAACCCGAGACCTACGCATTACGAGGCCGTCTAGGCGAACAGGTCCACCACTATTGCCGCTGAACTCGCTGCTAGTAGGCGCCGTTAAGGTTCGGCCTTCAACGGCTGGTTGTGGAGCCTTGGGGACGCGACGGGGACACGCCGCACCGCCGCCGCCCTCCGTGCCAGGGACGCCTCGGTCCCGAAAGGGACGCTTGCACGAGCACGCTGGCGATCATCATCGGGCCCGAGGATTGGGACGAGCGGGCTTGATGTCGGACGCTTCGCCGGACCAAGGGGTGTGTCGATGATGACACCGCGTCGCGGGTGTCGAGCTTGGCACGGATCCGGGATGAGTCCAATCAGACTGACGCGGGGCCGGCTGCCAAGCCGGAGGACTTGCACGGCGACCTGGCCAGCGAAACTGTCAGTCCTCCTCCGGGAGCACCATGACAGGGGTCGTACTCGGGGCCAGTGAGCATTAGGTGAGCTCGTTCAGGGTAGTGTCGCATCAATAGGGGGTTCCTGAAGCGACGGGATATGCTACATGAGAATCAAAAGCGCGCATCTGCACAACTTTCGCCGCTTCACCGACCTGAGGGTGCAAGATCTTGCGGAGACCGCGCGACTCATAGTCCTCGCGGGGCCAAATGGAGTCGGTAAGTCGTCGTTCTTCGACGGTCTCATTACTTGGTATCGAAGAACAGCTTGGAACGCCGTACAGGGCAGCGCTCAGTATAATGCAAAAGTCGGAGCGGTAGATGCCTCGGAGTACTACGATCGGGTGTCTGTTGAATTGCATGGTCCCTCAAGAGCACCGTCAGAATTGAAGCAAGCGGGTGTTTACTTCCGAAGTGCTTACCGACATGAAGTCGACTTCAACATAAAGAACCTTGCACAACAGCCATCACCAACAGAAAGAGGCGAACTTCGTCGAGCGGTCGATGCCGATCAGTCCGTTTCCGAGAATTACCAACGCCTGCTCTGGCAAACTTTCTCCGCAGTGTATGACGAAGACACTCCCGACTCGTCCACCAAGTTGGAGATTCGCGAGAGACTTACGGGAAAACTACGCGAAGCTCTCCTGCGAGTTTTTCCAGAGTTGACGTTGGGTCGCGTAGGCGGTCTAGGTCGAGGACACTCCTTCGAATTCACTAAAGGTACCGCCGCAGGGTTCCCGTATGTGAACCTCTCGGCGGGCGAAAAGGCCGTGTTTGATCTGCTACTTGATGCAGTCGTCAAAGCGGAGTATTACCAAGATGCTATCTGGTGTATTGATGAACCGGAGGTCCATATTGGCACCAAGGCGCAAGGGCTACTACTCCGTGAACTGCTTGCACTAGTGCCGAGCCAGTCACAGCTGTTCTTGGCTTCACACAGCATTGGATTCATGAGCGAAGCGGTGCAGTTAGCCAGTACGACGCCAGAGGAAGTGGCTTTCCTGGACTTCGGAGAGCACAACTTTGATGACTCGGTAGTGATGGCTCCCGTGACACCGACCCGGGAATTCTGGAAAAAGGCCCTCCGAGTGGCTTTGGAAGATATTGCTCTGCTTGTGGCACCCAGCACGCTCGTTCTATGCGAGGGCGGCGCGGACGAGTTCGACGCGAAGTGCTATCGAACAATTTTTGGTCAAGCCTACCCCGATGTGGATTTCGTTTCAGTAGGGAACAGTGACGATGCTCAAAATGACAAAGTAGGCTTGACGTCTGCGCTTCAAACTATCACTGAAGGAACTTCGGTAATCCGCCTCCGGGATCGCGACCTTGCTACCGATCTCGAAGTCGCTGAATGGGATTCGCAGGGTGTTCGTACGCTCGGACGACGTCACATCGAGTCCTACCTCTACGACCAGGAAGTGCTGGACGCACTGTGCGAGGAGCTTGGTAAGCCGGAGATGAAGGAAACCGTGGCAGGGATCAGGAATACGCGAATGGGGGAACTTGCAGCTAGGAGCAAGGACGCCGACGACGTCAAAGCTGCATCTGGCCTTATGTTCACGGACATTCGAAGGGCTCTCGGGATATCTGGTGCCGGCACCAAGGCTCCCGCTTTCGCGCAGCGGTACCTTGCCCCGCTGATCCGCAGCGGCATGAACGTGTACGACGAGTTGGAGTCAAGCATCTTCGGCGTAGGCGATTGAGACAACGACCGCACGTTCTTTGGACCACCAATACGTCACTCATGAGGTAAATTCTGTCAAGAGCAGGCAGACGGATGCTGGGGCCCTCTCCCTTGATCACGCTCCCCCCAATCACGAAGGCCTCGATCTCCGAAGTTGCCCTGGTCGCAAGTTCTACACACCGTCACTGACTGCGCAGGGCACAAAGTGCGCCGAAGCTGGCGCATGCGAGGCTTGAACGAGTTTGCCTGCGGGATGGGCGTGACGGTAGTCAAGGTGTCGTCACCGTGTTTCCTTCGGGCATGTGACCCGTTGTCGCCCCGTTGCGGTGGCAGGGTGTGTCCTGCGCCAATTCTCGGAGGGGCCACCCGTCTCAGATATGGGCCGCGTAGAAGGGGTCCTTCGGGGGTGTCAGACCAGCCACTGGGATGCCCTTGAACTCTTGCAAACTTGGCGACTCGATTTCGTTCGCGAAGAAGACTTGCCAGATGAGCCAGTCTGCGTCGGCCTGTCTGCGTAAGGCGCTGACCAGTAGTGGCGGAACCATAATCAGAATCAGTAGCACTACAGGCGAATAACTGAACGTTAGGAGAGCGACTACAAGGGCTAAAGGGGGCGACAAAGACAAGCGCAACTTTGCCTCAGCCCTCAGACGTCCGTACTCGTTGTAGATATCGGGGAACCGAAGCTGCGTGCGCACGACCAGGACCCCAAACTCATCTCCTATGGCTTGAACCATTGTCTGCACAAGGAAGTGCTGTTTGGCGATCTCAATCGTTCGCAGGCGATCTTCGGCTTTTTCCTCGCGGTCGTATCGATGGTCAAGGCCCATGTTGAGGTTCGCGCGAAACTCATCGTTAAGATAGCGCTCCTCATTGATCACGTCGATTGTCACACCAGCATTGATACTCTTGCTCATCTGGTCCGCCGTCCACCAATACAGACGGTCCCCTGGACTGAGGCGTCCGCGTGTCAGAAGGCGTAGCAGAGTCACCAAGTATTCATGACGTTGCTCCCAACCCCTGAAAGGCCTGAGTGCGCCAATAGTCATCTTACCAATGAAACGGATCAGCTTCTTGGTTTTCCGTCGGAAGCCCTTCTTTGTTTCGCGCCAGTTATTTCGCCGCCAGGACCAAAGGGCACGAACATCTATGTCATCGATAGAAAAATAGGGCTTGTGAGCAGCATAGTCATCCTCCTTGAGAAATTCGAAATCTACCTGTCGCTTGGCAATGGAAGGAAAAACACGGTAACCCTCCACCGTCAATAGAGAGCCGATCAGATAGGCTGCGAACCCAAGCGCGCTCAGCACGAGCGCCGGCTGAAAAATCGCGCGCCACATGAGGACGTCAGCGATCAGGTCGTATGGAACAGCAGGCAGCGCAATCCATCGAAACAGCAGCCAAAGGGCAAAGAGGTACAGCACACCAGCGGCCAGGGGTGTCCGCAGCTCGCGCACACCTGGCAGCAGTGCGGCCAACATGTCGCCTCCTCGATCGCCCGGGGTGATGCAGAGCCGCGAGGAGCGGCCCGCAGCGAGCGTAGCGAGCGAGGACACGCACCGCAGCGGCTCGCGCGAGCGGAGCGAGCGCCTTGACTACATAGAGCCAGATTCGGCAGAGCGAGGCCCGTCACGGTGAGGTCCTGGACGACCTCGGACCGATACCTCAACGCTCGTCAGGTTCTTCACCGAAAGCGGTCGAGATGACAGGATGGCCGAAAGGACGGGGTAGGTATGAGCGAGACGAGCGCCGAGTGTGCGTGCTGTGGGCGCCATCTGGCACGTCGACGGCTGCATAAGTTGGGAGACGCCGGTATCTACATCTGTCGGCGCTGCGGGCTGTGGGTGGCCGTGCGACTTCGCGGAGACGACGTGAGCTCCACCTGAGACGTGCAAGAGGCCACCCGACACGAACTGTCGGGTGGCCTCGTGGTGGCTGGTCAGGCGTAGGACTAACTCGTCTCGTCGGTAATCCAGTCCAGGTAGGCCGGCAGTCCGCCGGTGATTGGCAGGGTGATGACCTCAGGCAGGTCGCCAGAGTGGTGCTCGGGGATCCAGCTCGCGAGCTGCTTGGCGCGTTCGTCGGTGGTCTTGATCCAGAGTTGCCACTCGGTGTCGTGGTAGATCTCGCCCTTCCACCGGTAGACGGCCGTCGCTTGGTCTGGGATCGGGCGGAGCTGCTGGCGTGGGTAGCGAGTGCCCATGAGTCGCGGGAGTGCGCGTGAGCGTTCAACGTTCGGTGACGGCTGGCGGTGAGGTCCGGTACCGGGCTCGGGTGAAGTCGCACGGGCGTCAGGTGGCTTCTCGGGTGTTCACCCGCCGTGCCGATGCTGTGGCGTGGGAGCAGGACCAGCGCCGGACGTTGCGCAGTGCTGAGTGGTTGGACCCGCGTCGCGGCCGCATCACCGTCGCGGAGTTGGCTGAGCGGTGGTTGGCCTCCCGGACCTCGGTGAAGCGTCGGACGCTGGAGAGTGACCAGGGCGCCTATCGCAACTACATCGCGCCGAAGTGGCGGGACCGGTCGCTGGTGTCGATCACGGGGGTCTGCTGCACGAGTAGGTGACATCTGATCTGTGGTGCCAGAGGGCACCGCTGGAAGGATGTGCACTGTGCCCAGACCCCACCCCAAGGAGTTCCGTGACGATGTCGTGGCGGTGGCCCGCCGCGGCGATGCTCCGATCGCCGAGATCGCCCGAGACTTCGGCATCAGCGAGTCCTGCCTGCGGAACTGGCTCGCCAAGGCCGACGCCGAGGACGGCCACCGACCGGGCGCGACCTTGACAGACTCGGCCGAGCTGAAAGAGCTGCGCCGTCGCAATCGGCTGTTGGAGCAGGAGAACGAGGTCCTGCGCCGGGCTGCGGCCTACCTGTCTCAGGCGAACCTGCCGGGAAAATGATGTACCCGCTCGTCCGCGAGCTCGCCGCCGACGGGATCCCCGTCACGGTGACGTGCCGGGTACTCAAACTCGCCCGCCAGCCCTACTACCGCTGGCTCGCTGCACCGATCACGCCCCGCATGCTCCAACAGGCCCACCTGGCCAACGCGTTGTTCGACGCCCACCGCGACGACCCGGAGTTCGGTCACCGGCTCCTCGGTGACGAAGCCCGCGCTTGGGGTCACCGAGCCTGTGACCGGACAGTGTGGCGGATTTGCTCGACCAACCGCTGGTGGAGCGTGTTCGGGAAGAAGCGTGGAGCCAACGGCAAGAAGCCCGGCCCGCCGGCCCACGACGACCTGGTCCGGCGCGAGTTCACCGCGGCCGCTGCGAACAGGCTGTGGTTGACCGACATCACCGAGCACCCCACCGCCGAGGGCAAGCTCTACCTCTGCGCCATCAAGGACCTGTTCTCGGGCCGGATCGTCGGCTACTCCATGAGCAGCCGGATGAGGTCCCAGCTGGCCGTGGACGCGCTTGCCTCAGCAGTGGCCCGCCGCGGCGGTGGGGTGAACGGCTGCGTCGTCCACTCCGACCGTGGGTCGCAGTTTCGTTCCCGACGCTTCCTAGACGAGCTGCGCCGCCACCACCTGGTCGGGTCGATGGGCCAGGTCGCCTCCGCCGGTGACAACGCGGCGATGGAGTCCTTCTTCTCACTGCTGCAGAAGAACGTGCTGGACCGGCGCTGCTGGGCCACCCGTGCCGAGCTACGCCTGGCCATCATCACCTGGATCGAGAAGACCTACCACCGCCGCCGACGACAAGCCCGCCTGGGTCGACTGACCCCGATCGAGTACGAGACCATCAACAGCACTCAGGTCGCACTCGCCGCCTGAGAACCACTGTCACCTATCGGTGCAGCAGACCCGAACAAGCGTGCCAGGACGGTGCCCCTGGTCAACGAGGTGGCCTCGATCGTGGACCGCTGGGCGAGTGGCAAGGACGCCGGCGACTGGCTCTTCGCCGCTCCTGAGGGTGGCCCTTTGCGGGAGGGCAACTGGAAGCGCGCTGTGCGGTGGAGTCAGGCCACTGTCGCGATCGGTCGTCAGGGGCTTCGCGTGCACGACCTGCGGCACACCGCGGCGTCGGTCTGGTTGGGCTCTGGAGCGGACCCGAAGGTGGTTCAGCGGGTGCTCGGGCACGCCACGGCGTCGATGACGATGGACCTCTACGGGCACCTGATCGACCGCAACCTGTGGGAGGCGGCGGCGCGTCTTGGGGACACGGCGGGGACACGAGCCCGTTCTGCGCAGGGTCTCCAGGGTGCTGGTGACGTGGTGCAGTTGCGCGAAAGCGCGTCGGACTAGGGGTGGTGCTGTGGGGCCGCCTTCGGGAATCGAACCCGAGACCTACGCATTACGAGTGCGTCGCTCTGCCATCTGAGCTAAGGCGGCGGGTGCGGGACGTGCCCGCACGGCTGATCACTATAGCCGCGCGGTCCCGCCGACGCGCAACCGCGAACCCCGGGTGACGGGACAGGGCCCGGGCACCGTCTCTGACGAGGGGGTGTCCGGGCCCTGCCTCAGGTCACGCGCGAGGCGTGGCGTCAGCGGGCGAAGCTCAGCCGACGGTCAGGGTCTGACCGACGAAGATGAGGTTCGGGTTGCTGATCTTGTCCGAGTTCAGCTCGTACAGCGCCTTCCAGCCACCCCGGACACCCTCCCGCTGGGCGATGATGTTGAGGGTGTCGCCGGCGCGGACGCTGACGGTCTCGCCGGTCACCGCGCGCTTGGGCGTGCTGGAGCCCTGCTGGGACCAGCCGCCGTTGGAGCGCTTCGGCTGGGCCTGCTGCTGGGTCGACTGCTGCTGCTGCGGCTGCTGCCTCGTCGACTGCTGCGAGCGGCTGGTCTGGTTGGAGCTCGAGCGGGCGGACTCCGAGCCGGAGGAGGCCGCGCCGCCGTTGGACCGGGTCAGACCGGCCCTGGCACCGCAGACCGGCCACGCACCCGGGCCCTGCCCCTGCAGGGTCGCCTTGGCCACGCGGATCTGCTCGGACTTGCTGGCCTGGTCCGCACGACCGGAGCCGCCGTAGGCCTGCCAGGTGGACTGGGAGAACTGCAGGCCACCGTAGTAGCCGTTACCGGTGTTGATCGACCAGTTGCCGCCGCTCTCGCACTGCGCGACCTCGTCCCACACGCTGTCCGCCTGGGCCGTGGTGGTCCCGACCAGGGAGAGCCCGGCCGCGAGGCCGACTGCGGCGACGGCCCCCGCGGCGCGTCGTGCGATGGTGTGCTTCGTCATCTGTGTGTCCTTCCTGTGCGCCGGTGGACCGAGATCGTCCGTCCACCCCCACTGCGCCCGGGACGTTCCCGGCTGGTGCCGACCGGTGGGGTAAGGCGGGTCGGCACGCGTCACGCAACCCGGTGGCCTTGCTGAACCCCCGGGTGGCTCCGCGAGGACCGCGGGGCCGTGCACACAGTAAGCAGACGGTGAGAGGAAACCAAAGTTCTCTCAGGGATTCACAGGTTCGCTTCGCTCCGGTAGCGGGCTAGCACGATCTCGTCGAGCTCCTCGGCCACCCCCAGCGGCGCCGTCACCACGTCGGCCCCCTGGTCGACCAGCCGGTCGTGGAAGAAGCCGGGGGCCAGCAGGTAGGAGGCGATGACCACCCGGCCGGACGTCCCCACCCGGGCCGCGCGCACGGCCTCGGCCACCGACGGCTCGGCCTTCGCCCCGAACCCGACCGACACCGGACCGCCCCAGCGCTGCTCCAGCAGGGCCGCCACCTCGCGCACGGCCTCGGCGGCCTCACCGCGGCTGGACCCGGCCGCCGCCAGCACCACGGCGTCTGTGGGCTCGGCGCCGGCCTCGACCAGCCGCCGGTGCAGCAGGTCCGCCAGCCGGGGGTCCGGTCCCAGGGCCGCGGTGGCCAGCGCGCGTCCCGGGTGGGCGGCCACGGCCCCGGCGATGTCCACCTGGGTGTGGTAGCCGGCCGACAGCAGCGCCGGCACCACCACCACCCGCTCCCCCGCGCCGACCAGTCCCGTCAGCACCTCCTCGACCTGGGGGTACTGGACGTCGACCCAGGTCTGCTCCACCCGCACCCCGCGCGCGGCCACCCTCGCGGCCAGCGCGTCCACCACGGCCCGCCCCTCGAGGTTGTCGGTCCCGTGGGCGCAGAGCAGCAGCACCGGCCCCGGCGGCGTCGCCTGCTCCCCGGCGGTGGACGTCCACTTCGGTGCCTCACTCACGGCAACGGGTCCCCTCCGGCGGCAGCGTCCCCTCCACGAGGTAGCCGACCACCGCCTGGTCGATGCAGGTGCTGCCGTCGCCGTAGGCCCCGTGACCCTCGCCCTCCAGGGTGAGCAGGTGACCGGACTCCAGCTGGTCGGCCATCGAGACCGCGTACTCGTACGGCGTGGCCGAGTCCCCGGTGGTGCCCACCACCAGGACCGGGTCCGCACCCGCCCCCCGGATCGGCTCCTCCAGCACCTTCGGCGCCACCGGCCAGACCGGGCAGGTCAGCGCCGGGCCGAAGTAGCGCCCGAAGATCGGGGCCACCTCCTCGTCGCTCTCCCAGTCCTCCAGCGCCTGGTCCAGACCCTCGTCGTGCCGGTCGACGCAGGAGATCGCCGGGAAGGCGAAGGTGCTCTGCCCGTACTGGCCGTCCTCGCCGCGGGCGTTGTAGGCGTCGGCGTAGAACAGCAGCGCGTCCCCGTCGCCGTCCGCAGCCAGCTCCAGCGCCTCGCGCAGCTGCGGCCAGCTCTGCTCGGAGTACAGCAGCACCACCACGCCGGTGACGGCCAGCGACTGGGTCAGGCGGCGCTCGGAGCGGGTGGGCATGGGCTGGACGTCGGTGGCGTCGAAGATCGTGGTGATCCCCTGCAGCACCTCCTCCCGGCTGCTGCCCAGCTGGCAGCCCCGGGCGACGCACCAGTCGGCGAAGCTGGTCAGGGCCCGGTCGAAGCCGACCGCCTGGGTGACGTCCTCCTCCTCGCTGATGTTGACCGCCGAGTCCAGCACCAGCCGCCCGACCCGGGTGGGGAACAGCTCGGCGTAGACCGAGCCGATGTAGGTGCCGTAGGAGTAGCCCAGGTAGCTGAGCCTCTCGTCCCCGACCATCTGTCGGAGCAGGTCGAGGTCGCGGACGGTGTCCAGGGTGCTGATGTGCTGCAGCAGGGTCCCCGAGCGCTCCAGGCAGGACTGGCCGAAGGAGCGGTTGGCCACCACGAGCGCCTGGCGCTCGGCGGAGTCATCCGGCGAGGTGTCCAGGGCCATGTAGGCGTCGACGTCCTCGCCCTGGAAGCAGCGCACCGGGGTGGAGCCGCCGACGCCGCGCGGGTCCCAGCCCACGACGTCGTACTGCTCCAGGCCGGTGCGGGTGAAGTCCTTGGCCGTGCCGGTGCCGCCGAACCCGGGGCCGCCCGGGTTGACGAAGAGCGTGCCCAGCCGCGGCTCGGCCGTGGCCGGCACCTTCAGCAGGCTCAGGGTGATGGCCTGCCCGTCGGGGTCGCCGTGGTCCAGCGGGACCTTGACCGTGGCGCACTGGTGCGCCTCGCAGGGCGTCCAGGCCGGCGTCTGCCCCGCGTAGCGCTGCAGGCCGCTCCCGGGCGGCGGGTCGACGAATCCCTCGGGACGCACGTCGGGCACCTGCGGGTCCGGCCGGTCGGGGTTCTCGTCCTCGGCCGACGGGGAGGACGACGTGCTGGCCGACGGGGCCCCCGAGGAAGGGTCACCGCCGGGACCGGACCGACCCGGGGTGCAGGCCACCAGCAGGAGCGCCACCAGCACGCACAGCACCGGGAACGGTCCGCGTGCGGTGCGGGTGGTGGTCGTCGGCACCCGCTCACCCTACGTGGCCGCACCGTCCGGGGCGGCCGGACGGCCTCCCTATGCTGGCCCGGTGCCCACCCCCGTCGCCCTGGTCCCCCTGGCCGAGCACCGCGGCTCGGACGCCGACCGCCTCCGCGCGGACGTGGCGGCGGCGTCGTCGGTCCGGATCCCGCTGGTGGACGAGCCGCTGGGGTCGTTCACGGACGGCGCCTGGGTCTGGGCCCCCGACGGAGGGCCGGCCCGCGCAGTGGTCGTGCGGCTCGGGCTGGGGCTGCCCGACATCGCCCCGGTGCGCGCCGAGGTGGCCAACCTCCTCGCCCCGGGCGAGCGCCCCGATGACGCCGACGACCCGGGGGTTCTGGCCTCCGGGGCCCTGGACACCGGGTCGCGCTGGCAGCTCGCGGCTGGCCGGCTGGTCCCCTCCGCGCCCGTAGGAGCAGTCCTGGGCCACCTCTGGCCGCACACCGCCGGCGCCGGGCTCGGCGGCTGCCTGGTGCTGTTCGCCCATGGTGCCGACCCGCGCCCGGAGCTCGGGGACCTCGTCGACGCGCTCGAGGAGCTGCGCACGGAGACGGTGCCCCGCTCGGCCCGGATCAGCCTGGCCCGCGGGCTGCGGCTGACCGCCCGGTTCGCCCGCGCCAGCGGCGTGAGCCTGCGCCGCGGCCGGTCACCCTCCAACGAGGAGCTGGAGCACCGGGTGACGCACCAGCTGCTGGTGCAGCTGCCCCCCGACGCCGAGACGCGGGTGCTCGGCCTGCTGCGGCTGGACCCCGTCGAGCCACCGCACCCGTGGTCGGAGACCGAGGTGGAGACGATCCTCTCCCGCCCGGTGGCCGAGCTGCTGGCCGCTCCCCCGCCTCCCGCCGGTCGCGGGCGCCCGGACCCGGTGCCGCCGGCCGTGTCCCGTGCCGCGGCCCCGACGTCGGTCACCCCGCGCCGCACCGCCGCACCGCCGCAGCGCCGACGACGGGACTGGCGCGTCCCGCTGCTGGTCGGTGCCACGGCGGTGGTGCTGGTCGTGGTGCTGATCTCGTTCGCACTGCTGCTGGGCTGACGGCCCGGGACGCGACGACGCCCCGGACCTCCGAGGGGGCCGGGGCGTCGCAGGACGAGCGGGGAGGGTCAGGCGCCGGCCTTGCGACGGGCGCGCCCGCGGCGCATCGCCGCGTCGATGCC
The DNA here is from genome assembly GCF_900101785.1 of Auraticoccus monumenti. Lineage (GTDB taxonomy): Bacteria > Actinomycetota > Actinomycetes > Propionibacteriales > Propionibacteriaceae > Auraticoccus > Auraticoccus monumenti. The sequence goes on from NZ_LT629688.1 coordinate 160,084, forward strand.
CCACCAGCCACCACCGACGCAGATGAACAGCAGGCCGATCCCGGCCAGCAGCAGCTCGCCCTCACCGGCGAAACCGGGCTGACCGGCCTGGAACGGGTTCTGGAGCCAGAGCACGAACACCAGGGCGCCGACGGCCACCAGCAGCACGCCGAGACCGGCGGCCCGGACCAGCAGCCCCAGCACCAGGGCCAGGGCGATCAGCACCTCGGCCACCGCGGTCACCACGGCGAGCACCTCGGGGTAGGGCAGCGCGGTGCTGGAGAAGAACTGGGTGGTGCCGTCGAGGTCGAGCAGCTTCTGCACGCCGTGCACGCCGATCACCGCCGCCGTCACCAGCCGCAGCAGGAAGAGCCCGAGGGAGCCCAGGAAGCGGTCGGTGTTGTGCTTGGTCGGGGTGGGGTCGGCCGGCTCCTCGACGGGGGTGGGCTGGCTCTTGACCCCCAGCGCCCGCTGGCGCTCGGCCTTGGCGGCGGCCCGCTCGCTGGCCCGGTCCCGCTCGGTGGTGTCCACCGCCGGGCTGCGGTCGCGGGTGGTGGAGGAGGACGTGGCGGCCGTCGCGGCGGTCGCGCCGCCGGGCATCACCGTGGTCGGCTCGTAGTCGGCGTCGCCGCGCGAACCACCCTGCCGGGAGAGGTCGCCACGCGGGCCGTCCTCGCGCGGACGGTCGTCGCGCGGGTGGTCCTCGCGCGGACGGTCCTCGCCGCGCAGCTGGTCGGAGCGCGAGCCGCTGGCGGAGGCCGCCTCGGCCCGTGGCAGGGCGGTGGTCTCGGTCGAGTCGGCGTCCGCACCGGCCGGCCCGGTCAGCGGCTCGGCTCGTACGGCACCGTTGCCGGAGGAGGTCGACGGGCGCGCGTCGGGGGTGGTGTCGTCCGCGGAGGCGGACCTGTTCTCGGGGCCGGTGGCGCTCATGGAGCACTCCTTCTGTCGCTGCAGTGGGGAACCTGCGGTCAGCCCCGATTGTCGCAACCGGCGCAGCGTCGGGCCCGGACCCCCGTCGGAGTGTCGGCGCCCGTCCGGGCCCGGCTCAGCCCTCCACCAGGGCGATCATCAGCGCCTCCACCGCCAGCAGCGGGGCGACGTTCGTCTCCAGCGCCTGACGGCACGCCAGCAACGCGTCGATCCGGTGCAGGGTGTTCTCGGCGGTGCCGCGTCGGGCGGCCGCAGCCACCTCGGCCCGCATCTCGGAGTTCACCAGCTCCGGCCCCGGACGCCCCTCCAGCTCCGGTGCCGCCTCCCGGGCCTGGCACATCTGCAGCGCCAGCACGTCGCGGTACCAGGCGGTCAGCTCGGTGAGGGCGCGGTCGATGGCGTCGCGCTGGAACCGCTTGGCCCTCGCCTTCTGCTGGTCCTCCAGCTCCTTCAGCGCCGCCGCGGCCTGCCGGGGTCGGGCCCCCTTGGACCCGAAGCCCAGCGCCTCCTCCAGGGCGCCGCGCTCCTTGGCGTCGACGGCCTGGGTGGCGGCCTGGGCCTCCTCGGCGCAGGCCTCGACCAGGTTCGCCGCCGCGTTCAGGCAGGCGCCCAGGTTCTTCAGCCCGGCCGGGATCATCAGCACCTCGCGGCGGCGGTTCCGGGCGGCCTCGTCACGGGCCAGCACCCGCGCCCGCCCGATGTGGCCCTGGGCCGCCCGGGCCACGTGGGCCGCCAGCGCCTCGTCCACCCCGTCACGGCGGTGCAGCAGTGCGGCCACGTCGGCCGGCCGCGGCGTGGCCAGGGTGAGCAGCCGGCAGCGGGAGCGGATGGTCACCACCACGTCGTCGGCGGTGGGGGCGCAGAGCAGCCAGACCGTCTTGGGGCCCGGCTCCTCGATGCTCTTCAGCAGCGCGTCCGCGCCGCGCTCGGTGAGCCGGTCGGCGTCCTCGACCACCAGCACCTGGCGTCGTCCCAGGGTGGGGCTCATCGCGGCCCGGCGGACCAGCTCGCGGACCTCGTCCACGCCGATGGAGAGCATCTCGGTGCGGACCAGCGTGACGTCGGGGTGGGCCCCGGACAGGGTGGTGCGGCACTCCCCGCACTCCCCGCAGCCCCCCCGCGGGCACTGCAGCGCGGCGGCGAAGGCGCGGGCGGCGGTCGAGCGGCCCGACCCGGGCGGCCCGGTGAACAGCCAGGCGTGGCTCATCGCGTGCCGCTCACCGGCCACGGCCCGCTGCAGGGTGGCCACCGGCCCCTGCTGGCTGACCAGGTCGCGCCAGACCCCGGCCAGCGGCTCCGTCGCCGGCGGCGGGGGCGCGGCCACGGGCATCGGCAGACCACCGGGCACGAGCGTCATGGCACCACCGTGCCACCCGGCACCGACAGCTCGCCGCTGACCCGCTCCCAGACGGCCTCGGCGATCTCGGCGCGGCTGCCCCGGGCCGCCAGCACCAGGTAGCGCCCCGGGTCGCGGGCCACCAGGCGGGTGAAGCCGTCGCGGACCCGCCGGTGGAACTCCACCGACTCCGCCTCCAGCCGGTCCTTGCCGGCGATCGCGGCCACGGCCTCCTCCGGGTCCAGGTCGAGCAGCACCGTCAGGTCCGGGCGCAGCTCCTCGGTGGCCCAGCGGGCGACCTGCTCCACCTCGTCGGCAGCCAGCACCCGACCCGCGCCCTGGTAGGCCAGCATCGAGTCGACGTAGCGGTCGCAGACCACCACCGCACCGCGGGCCAGCGCGGGACGCACCACCTCGGCCACGTGCTGGGCCTTGTCGGCGGCGTAGAGCAGCGCCTCGGTGCGGGGGGCCATCTCCGGGTGCGCGGGGTCCAGCAGCAGGGCCCGGATGCGGGCGCCGACCCCGGTGTCGCCCGGCTCGCGGGTGAGGACGACCTCGCGACCGGAGGCCTGCAGCCGGTCGGCCAGCAGCCGCACCTGGGTGGACTTGCCGACGCCATCACCGCCCTCGAGGACGACGAAGAGACCGGGCTGGCTCACCACGAGGCCCTGGTGGCCGCTCGCAGCCTGGTCTGGCCCTGCGCCCACTGGGACAGCAGCTCCCGGCGGGCCCGGCTCTGCGCGATCATCAGCTGCTCGTAGCGGCGTCCGGCGGTGAACGCCTGCTGCGGCCCGAGCTCGTCCACGGAGCGCTCGATCACCTCCAGCTGGGGGTCCACGCAGCCGGGCAGCAGGTCCGACAGCCGCCGCACCCGCTTGTCGACCCGACGGGCCCAGGTGGGCAGGTTGCGGCGCGCCACCAGGGCCGCGGCGTGGGCCTGGTCGGCCAGCAGCGCCAGCCCGGCCCAGTCCGCCGGCGGCGACGTCGGGCTCAGCCGGCGGCCGGCCTTGAGGAACGACTCCACCGACTGCTGCACCGACATCGCCAGCACCTCGCTGGCCGGTGCCGAGCCGGCGCCACCCAGCCGGGGCACGTTCGAGGCCTGCACGACCACGTCGAGCAGACGCAGGTAGCGCTGGCTGCTCAGCACGGCGGGGGCCTTCACGACGCTGCTGGTGGTGGGCGAGAGCCCGCCGAGCGCGCCGATCAGCCAGTCGAACTCCTCGTCGACGTCCTCCACCCAGCGCGGCTCCAGCGCCGGGGCCAGCCCGCGCAGCTCACCGCGCAGCCCGGCCAGCACCTCGGTCAGCCCGGTCGTGTCCTGCTGCCCGCCGGCGCGCAGCGCGAGGTCGGCGGTGAACCACTCCCGCAGCCGGGCGGTCACCATGGCGGTCACGAAGCCCTCGAGGTCGGTGCCGGTGTCCCACTCGCTGCCGCTCCAGCGGCCCAGCCCCGAGGCCGGCACCCCGAGCCGGCTGCCGGGCGGCGGGAGCGCGTCGACGCGGGTCCCGCCGACCCCCTGCAGGGCCTCGGTCAACCAGCCCAGCTGCTTGCGGGTCAGGTCGACCGGCTGCAGCGTCACCTCGCGGTAGCGGGAGACGGTGACCCCGCCGCGCCGGACCGTGACCCGGTCGTCGTGCAGCCGCGCCCGGACCTCGCGCTTGGGGCCCCGGATGACGAACTCCGAGCGCTCGCAGTGCAACGCCGCCACCGGGGTCAGCGGGGCCTGCCGGCGGAAGGGCAGCACCAGCTCCGCGATCGAGGTGGGCAGGTCGGCGTCACCCATCGGCTCGACCATCTCCACCGGCAGGTGCGGGGCCCAGCCGGGGGCGGAGAGGTACCACTCGCCCCGCTGGTCGGCCACCCGGTGGGCCAGCGTCACCCCGGCCCGGGTCAGCCGCAGGTCCCCGGCGTCGAGGATGGTGACGTCGAGGCCGTAGGAGTGCTCCGGTCCGCGGGAGACCATGCTGACCAGCCCGATGTCGGGACGGACCAGCCGCTGCCCGGACACGCCGAAGGGCAGCTCGAAGTAGCGCGGGCGGAGGCTCGCCGAGCGCTCGGCGTCGGTGGCGCGGGCCATCGGCTCAGCCGTTGTCCGACGGGCTCGCCGCCGCCTTCTTCGCCGGAGCCCGCCCCGTCGTCTTCTTCGCGGCGGTGGTCTTCGCCGCCGTCGTCTTCCGGGCCGTGGTCTTCTTCGCCGCCGACTTGGTGGGCGCCGCCTTCTTGGCGGTGCGCTTGGCCGGCTTCTTGGCCGGTCCCTTGGCCCGCTTGTCGGCCAGCAGCTCCGCCGCGCGCTCCGGCGTCAGGGTCTCGATGTCGTCGCCCTGGCGCAGGGTGGCGTTGTACTCCCCGTCGGTGACGTAGGCCCCGAACCGGCCGTCCTTGACCACCATCGGCGCCCCGGAGACCGGGTCCGGCCCGAGCTCCTTGAGCGGCGGCTTGGCCGCGGCCCGACCCCGCTGCTTGGGCTGGGCGTAGATGGCCAGCGCCTCGTCCAGCGTGATGTCGAAGATCTGGTCCTCGCTGCTGAGCGATCGGCTGTCGGTGCCCTTCTTGAGGTACGGCCCGTAGCGGCCGTTCTGCGCGGTGATCTCCACGCCCTCGGCGTCGGTGCCGACCACCCGGGGGAGGCTGAGCAGCTGCAGCGCCTGCTCCAGGGTGACCTCCTCGACGCTCATCGACTGGAACAGCGAGCCGGTGCGCGGCTTGGCGCTCTTGGGCGCGTCCTCCTCGAGCACCTCGGTCACGTAGGGGCCGAAGCGGCCGTTGCGGGCCACGACCGTGCGCCCGGTCCCGGGGTCGGTGCCGACCTCGCGCTCCTCGCCCATCGGCTTGCTCAGCAGCTCGCGGGCCAGCTCGGCGGTCAGCTCGTCGGGGGGCAGGTCGTCGGCCACGTTGGCCCGGCGCTCCTCGGTGTCCTCCACGTAGGTGCCGTAGCGACCCACCCGGACCACGATCCCGGAGTCGACGTCGCCGACCTCGAAGGTCGACAGCTTTCGGGCGTCGATGTCGCCGAGCTCGCTGACCAGCGCCGCCAGCCCCTGCCGGCCCCCGGCCGCGCCGACCCGGTGCTCGTCGGGGTTCGGGGCGTCCGCGGCGACACCGAAGTAGAAGTCGCTCAGCACCGCCAGCCGGTCCGCGCGCCCGCCGGCGATCTCGTCGAGGGTGTCCTCCATGTCCGCGGTGAACTGGTAGTCGACCAGCTTGGAGAAGTGCTGCTCCAGCAGCCGGGTGACGGCGAAGGCCAGCCAGGTCGGCACCAGGGCCGAACCCTTCTTGAAGACGTAGTCGCGGCTGGTGATGGTGCGGATGATCGAGGCGTAGGTGGAGGGGCGGCCGATCTCCAGCTCCTCCAGCTTGGCCACCAGCGACGGCTCGGTGTAGCGGGCCGGCGCCTTGGTCTCGTGACCGGACGCGGTGACCTCGCGGCCCTCCAGCGACTGGCCCTCGGCCAGCTGCGGGAGCCGGGCCTGGGCGTCGTCGGACTGGGCGCCGTCGGCCTCGTCGACCGCCTCCACGTAGGCCTTGAGGAAGCCGTGGAAGGTGATGGTGCGACCGGAGGCGACGAACGTGCAGGCCTCGCCCTGCTGGGGGGCGGCGGCGATCTCGACCCGGACCGACTGCCCGCGGGCGTCGGCCATCTGGGAGGCGACGGTGCGCATCCAGATCAGCTCGTAGAGGCGGAAGGCGTCACCGCGCAGCCCGGTCTGGGCCGGGGTCCGGAAGGAGTCACCGGCCGGGCGGATCGCCTCGTGCGCCTCCTGGGCGTTCTTCACCTTGGAGGTGTAGACGCGGGCCTTCTCCGGCAGGTACTCCGAGCCGAACAGCTGGCGGACCTGGGCCCGGGCCGCCTCCACCGCGGTGCTGGACAGCGTCACCGAGTCGGTACGCATGTAGGTGATGAAGCCGCCCTCGTAGAGCTCCTGGGCCACCGACATCGCGCGCTGGGCGGTGAACCCGAGCTTGCGGCCGGCCTCCTGCTGCATCGTGGTGGTGCGGAACGGGGCGTAGGGCTTGCGGGTGTAGGGCCGGGCCTCCACCGAGGAGACCGACCAGCTGGCCGTCTCCAGCCGGGAGGTCAGCTCGCGCGCCGTGGTCTCGTCCAGGTGCAGGACGTCGCCGGCGGAGCCGGATCCCTTCGACGCGACGATCTGGCCGCGGGAGTCGAAGTCACGGCCCTGGGCGATGCGGCGCTCGCCGACGTGGGTCAGGCGGGCCCCGAAGGCGGGCTGCTCGTCGCCGGCGTCCTCCGCGCTCGCCGCGAGGACCGCGTCGAGGTCCCAGTAGGAGGCGCTGCGGAAGGCGATCCGCTCGCGCTCGCGGTCGACCACCAGGCGGGTGGCCACCGACTGCACGCGGCCGGCCGACAGCCGCGGCATGACCTTCTTCCACAGCACGGGGGAGACCTCGTAGCCGTAGAGGCGGTCGAGGATCCGTCGGGTCTCCTGGGCGTCGACCAGGTCGGTGTCCAGCTCGCGGGGGTTGGCGACCGCCTCGGCGATGGCGCTGGGGGTGATCTCGTGGAAGACCATTCGCATGGCCGGGACCTTGGGCTTGAGCTCCTGCAGCAGGTGCCACGCGATGGCCTCGCCCTCGCGGTCACCGTCGGTGGCGAGCAGCAGCTCGTCGACGTCCTTGAGCGCGGTCTTGAGGTCGCGGATGGTGCCCTTCTTGTCGGGCTGGACCACGTAGAGCGGCTCGAAGTCGTGCTCGACGTCGACTCCCGTCCGCGCCCACTTCTCACCCTTGTACTTGGCCGGCACGTCGGCGGCGCCGGTCGGGAGGTCGCGGACGTGGCCTCGGCTCGACTGCACGACGTAGCCGTCGCCCAGGAAGCTGGCGATCTTGGTCGCCTTGGTCGGCGACTCCACGATCACGAGTCGACGTGTTGTCGTTGCCACTGATTCCTCTCCGTACCCCGGGTGCCGGACCGCTCCCCCGGCGGCACGCTGGACACCGTACCCCCAACCGTGCGGCGGTGAGCGCCCGAAGGGGCGGGGCCGTGCGACCCGGGGCCGGTCCCGGTCAGGCGGCGTCGGAGACGCGCACCTCCGTCGGACGCAGCCGGGTGAGCAGCGCGGCACCGATCATCAGCACCGCCAGACCCAGGTGCAGCCAGTCGTCGGCCGCGTTCACCGGCACGAAGTTGGCGGCCGAGTCCTCGGGCACCACCAGCCCGTAGACGAACAGCACCGCGTAGACCACGCCACCCCAGAGCAGGTACCGCCGGGCCGAGGCGTGGTGGCGCGCCAGCACCAGGCCGGCCACGCCGAAGAGGAGGTGCACGATGTTGTGCAGCACCGAGACCTGGAACACGCCGAGGAGCATCGCCTCGGACTCGTGGGAGGCGAAGGACATGCCGTCGAACCCGGTGGTCGCCCCGGGCACGAAGCCGAGGATGCCCACCAGCAGGAAGACGCAGCCGACCACGGCGGCGGTGACGGGGGCGACGGTGCGGTGGGTGCCGGCGACGTGGTTGGTGTCGGTGTCGGACATGCGGGGAACCTCCTGGTCGGGACGTACCCCGGCTGTACCCAACCCCGCGCCCGGGACCCACCCCGTCGCCGAGCGCCCGGTGGCGACGTCCGTGGCGGGTCGAGGGGGCCGTCATCGGAGCGAGTGGTGGCGCCGCCGGGGGTGGCGGGCCGCCAGCCGCTCCCGATGACCGTTGGCACGGTGTGCACTCCTGCTGCGTAGTCGCAGCCGGTTCGCACACAGGGGGCGCCGTGCACCCCGGCCAGGCCGGCCATCTGGAGGCTCGTCCCCGGTCGGTCGCAGGGGGCTGACCGGTCAGGAGGGGGCGGATCCCTCGAGCAGCCCCTCGCGGAGGGCCCGGCGCACCTCGGGCAGCACCTCGGCGCGGACGTCCGCGGGCTCGGTCTCGAGCAGCACGGCCACCGCGTCCAGCACCTGACCCAGCCGGAGCTCCCCGTCGCAGGCGCCGAGCACGGCGGCGGCCGCGGTCTCCACCCGGGTGGCGTGGCGGAAGCCGGTCTGCTGACGCAGCACGATGTGCTCGGGGTCGGGCGCCCCGGGCGCCCCGGTGGTCTCCTGCACGACGTCGGCGGCGAGCTGCCAGCGTCCGGCCTCCAGCTCCGACTCCGGCAGCAACGACCAGCTGAGACCCGTCTGGTGGCGGGCGAAGGCGGGCCCGACCGGCTGCTCGACCGCGTGCGGCCAGTCCACGGCCTCGACCTGGGGGACGGTGCGCTCGGCCCGGTGCACGCTGATCCAGCCCATCCCGACCGCCTCGACCCCGAGCGCCTCGAAGTAGTCCAGCCACTCCCCGTAGCGACGGCGGTGGTCCGGGGCGCCGGAGAGACCGGCGTCGGCCAGCCACAGCTCGACGTACTCGGCCGGGTCCAGGACCTCGCGCTGCAGCGCCAGCAGGTCGCAGCCGGTGCCCTCGACCCAGCCGGCGAGCCGGTCCTGCCAGGCCTCGCCGCGCAGGTGGGCCCAGTTGGCCAGCACCTGCAGGGTGCCGCCCGGGGCCAGCCGCGCCGTGCCGCCGGTGACCACGCGGCGGACCAGCTCGTCGCCGGTGAGACCGCCCTCGCGGTAGACCAGCCGCTCGCCCTCCGCGGACGGCGGGGCCATCACGTAGGGCGGGTTGGTGACCACCAGGTCGAACAGCTCCCCGTCCACGGGCTCGTACAGGCTGCCGAGACGCAGCTGCACCTCCTCCCCGGCGGTGGTCCGGGTGCCGCCGAGGGCGAAGGTCAGCCGGGCCAGGGAGAGGGCGCGGCGGTTGAGGTCGGTGGCCACCACGGAGCGGGCCTGCCGGGCCAGGTGCAGGCTCTGCACCCCGCAGCCGGTGCCCAGGTCCAGGGCCCGGTCGACCGGTCGCCGGAGAGTCAGCTGGGCCAGCGTGGTGGAGGCCGGGGAGGCGCCGAGCACGTAGTCCCCGCGCATCGGGGCCACCTGCTGGTCCAGCCCGGGGGTGAGGTCGGACACCAGCCAGCCACCGGCGCCGTCGTCGTCGCTGGCGTAGGGGCGGACGTCCACCAGGGCGCGGGCCCGTCCCCCGGAGACCTCGGCCATCCCGGCCGCGAGCAGGTCGTCGGTGCTGGCTCCGAGGGCGGCGCGCAGGTCCTCCTCGGCCACCTCCCGCTGCAGCAGCCAGAACCGGGTCAGGGTGGCCACCGGTGAGCGGTCGTCGCCCAGGGCCCGCTCGGCCGGGACGGTGGAGTTGCGACCCAGCCCGGCCTGTCCGGCGGGCCCGATCAGCCCGAGCACGGTGTCGGTGCGCCAGCCGGCGGTCTCCAGCCGGTCGCGCAGCCGCAGGGCCCGGGTGTCGTCGAGCGGGGCGGTCACGGCGTCGTCGGTCATGCCCCCGAACCTAGGCCACCCCCTCCGCTCCCACCCCGGCCGCGACCTCCCACCCCCGGCCCACCTCGCCTCACGCGCGCCCGGCCCGCTGCGATTGCTCGCCCTTGCGGCCCGGCGGCCCTTCCGCGGCCCGGCGGCCCTTCCCCCTACGAGCACGTTGCCCCCTCTACGGGCACGTCGCCCCGCCTATATACGGGGCGAAGTGCCCGAAGAGGGGGCGACGTGGGGGTTGGTGGCCGGCGTGGTGCGCAGTGGTGACCGGCGGACGCGGGGCCAGATGGGCGGGGTGGGCACGTGACCCGGGTCGGCACCTGCTGCGGTGGCCCTCCCGACGAGCACTTCGCCCCCTCTACGGGCACTTCGCGCCGCCTATATGCGGGGCGAAGTGCTCGAAGAGGGGGCGAAGTGGGGGTAGGTGGCCGGCGTGGTGCGCAGTGGTGACCGGTGGTGGCGGGCGGGTCGCGTCTGGCAGGGGCGTAGAAGAAGTCCTGGCGAATCCGGTGCAGGGGGGAATAGGGTCCCGCGAGCCGAGGTTGTCGCGCTCATGACGACCCGGGTGTGGGTCCCGCTGTGCCGGCGGCGACACATCGACCTGGCGCTGATCGACAGCGCCGGTTGTCGCTGACCCCTCGTCCAGCCTCCTCGCCCCTGGCGCCCTCTGCTCCCGATTGAGCGCGTGCTGCCCCGGGGCTTCCCAACTCCGAAAGGCGCCACCCGCATGTCCTCATCCACGACCGGGACCCCGGTCGAGCCCGCGCCCACCGCGCGCCGGGCACGCTTCCCCTTCTGGGCCCAGGTGCTCCTGGGTCTGGCCGTCGGCATCGCGCTGGGCTTCCTGGCCCGCAACCTCGAGCTCGGCTGGCTCACCACCCTGCTGTCCACCGTGGGCAGCACCTTCGTCGGCCTGCTCCGCGTGATCGTGGTGCCGCTGGTGCTGACCGCGATCATCGTCTCGATCGCCAACCTGCGCCAGGTCACCAACGCCGCCCGGCTGGCCCTTCAGACGCTGGTCTGGTTCGCCATCACCGCGCTCATCTCGGTGGTCATCGGCATCACCCTCGGTCTGCTGACCAACCCCGGCGCCAGCGCCACCATCGACACCGCCGGCGCCGAGGCCCCCTCCACCCAGGGCAGCTGGACGGACTTCCTGTCCTCCATCATCCCCGGCAACATCCTCGGCCTGGAGGCCTCCAGCTCCAGCGACGGCGGCGTCTCGCTGTCGTTCAACGTGCTCCAGCTGGTCGTCCTGGGCATCGCCCTGGGGGCCGCGTCCCTGGCCGCCGGCGACAAGGCCGAGCCCTTCCTGGACTTCAACCGCAGCGTGCTGGCCATCGTCCAGAAGCTGGTGTGGTGGGTCATCCGGCTCGCCCCGATCGGCACCGCCGGCCTGATCGGGCGTGCCGTGGCCAACTACGGCTGGGACCTGATCGGCCCGCTCGCGGTCTTCACCATCGACGTCTACGTCGGCTGCGCGATCGTGATGTTCGTGCTCTACCCGGTGCTGATCAAGGCGCACGGCCTGAGCGCGCGCCGCTTCTTCGCCGGCGCCTGGCCCGCGATCCAGTTCGCCTTCGTCTCGCGGTCCTCGGTGGGCACCCTGCCGCTGACCCAGCGCGTCGTCACCCGCAACCTCGGGGTCTCCCCGAACTACGCCTCCTTCGCGGTGCCGTTCGGGGCCACCACCAAGATGGACGGCTGCGCGGCGATCTACCCGGCGCTGGCGGCCATCACCGTGGCGCAGCTGTTCGGCATCCAGCTGGGCATCCAGGACTACCTGCTGATCGCCTTCGTGGCCGTGGTCGGATCAGCCGCCACCGCCGGTCTGACCGGTGCCGTGGTGATGCTGACGCTGACCCTGTCGACCCTGGGCCTGCCGCTGGAGGGTGTCGGCCTGCTGCTGGCCATCGACCCGATCCTGGACATGATCCGGACCGCCACCAACGTGGCCGGCCAGGCGCTCGTCCCGGTCATCGTGGCCAAGCGCAACGGCCTGCTCGACGAGGACCGCTACAACGCGGCCAACGTCAGCTCGATCGAGTCCGACGAGGACCCGAGCGACGTGGTCAGCCAGGAGAAGGTCGCCGTCCCGGCCTGATCCCGCTCCTGGACGCCCGACGGCCCGGTCCCCTGGTGGGGGCCGGGCCGTCGGCGTCCGCGGGTTCCGCCCGGCTCTGTCGTGGTGACGACGGAGGCCGGTCGGCGTCCTGGGTCAGTCCTGCTGCTCGTCCCCGGTCGCCTCGTCGGCGTCGACCAGGCCGTCACCGTAGAAGGCGTTGTCCTCGGTGCTGCCGGTGCAGCGGGCGTCGGCGGGGCAGGGGACGTCGTCGGCCTGCGCGCGCAGCATGGCGACGAGCCTGGCCGGCTTGGCCTTCGGGTGCTCGGCGGCCAGCAGGGCCAGCACGCCGGCGGCGTGCGGGGAGGCCATCGAGGTGCCGTTGTAGATCGCGTAGCCGCCGCCGTCGACGGTGGACAGGATGCGGCTGCCGGGGGCGGTGACGTCGATGACGCCCTCGCCGTAGTTGGAGAAGCTCGACTTCAGCACGTTGATGTCGTTGGAGGCCACGGTGACCACGCCCTCGATCTCGGTGGGCATGTCGATGCAGCTGGCGTCCAGCTCCCGCGGGGTCGGGGTGGTGTCGTTGGGGCTGGAGGCGTCGGTGGTCTTGTCGGCCAGGTCGTAGTTGGAGTTGCCGGCGGCGGCCGCGCTGACCACGCCCTTCTTCTCCGAGTACCTCACGGCCTTGGTGACGGCGTCCTTGACCGCAGCCTGGTCGGGGTCGCTGCCGCACCAGAACATCCACGGGTCGATGTAGTAGCTGTTGTTGGTGACGTCGGCGCCGTGGTCGGCGGCCCAGACGAAGCCGCAGATCGCGTACTCGGGGTAGATGAAGCCGTCGTCGTTGACCACCTTCACCGAGGTGAGGGTGGTGGCCGGTGCGACGCCCACGATGCCCACGCCGTTGCGCGCGGCCCCGATGGTGCCGGCCACGTGGGTGCCGTGGCTGCTGTTGGTGGGGATCCACGCCTCACGGCTGGTGTCGGGGACGCCGCCGTCGGTGCAGCCGACGGAGTTGGCCGCGTCCACCTGACCGGCCAGGTCGGGGTGGTCGTCGTCGATGCCGCTGTCCAGCACGGCCACGGCGACGTCGGGGCTGCCGTCGCCTGCGACGTCGGCCCCGATCTGGGCCATGTCCCACTGCTCGCCCTCGCGCGGGTCGGCGGCGACGGCCTCCACGCTCACGCCCTGGCGCTCCTCGAAGGTGGCGCCGGCGCGGGCGGTGCGCAGCTGCGGACCGGCCTCGCTCTCGGGGACCTCGAGGGCGGCGGTCCGGGTGGCGCCGACGGACACCACGGCGTTCCCGAGGCGGCCCTGGCGGACGTCGGTGCGGAAGCTGGCGGAGTCGGAGTGGGCGATGACCACGCCGATCTGCGGCCAGGACTGCACCACCGTGGCGCCGGCGGCCTCGACGGCCTGCTCGGCGCGGGCGGTCTGCTGGGCGCTGGGGCGGGTGTTGACCACGTAGCTCATCGGCTCGCCGTCGGCGGTGGGTGCGGCGCCGGCCGTGGGGGCGGCGAGGCCGGCCAGGCAGAGCCCGGTGATGGAGATGATGCCGCTGGCGGCCAGGGTCAGGCGCCGGGCACGGGGGCGGGTCAGGGAACTCATGGAGCCTCCGGGGGTGGGAGGCGAGGGCGTCCGGGGCGGACCGCCGGCGTCCTCGCGGGATGGGGTACCGGACAACCTAGGTCAGGGTCGACGCCCTGTCACGGGGTGCCGTCGGGGCCTTCGCGGCAGGAGCCCGCTGCCCCCGGACGCGGACGCGCCGGCCACCCGCAGGGGTGACCGGCGCGACGCCGTGGGGTCGGGCGGCCTCAGCGCTCCCGGACCGGCTCGGTCTCGGCCGGGTCGCTGACGTTCCCCGTGGTCGGGCCGGGCCCGGGGGCGCCGTCCTCCATGGTGCTGCCGCGACGGCTGCTGACCACCACCGCGACGACCACGATGGCGGTGGCGATGCCCGCGATGACGAAGCGCAGCGGGGAGTCCGAGCCGAGGGTGGACAGCCCCACCACCGCGGGGGCGATCAGCACCGCGACCAGGTTCATCACCTTGATCAGCGGGTTGATGGCCGGGCCGGCGGTGTCCTTGAACGGGTCGCCGACGGTGTCGCCGATGACCGTGGCCTCGTGGGCCAGCGACCCCTTGCCGCCGTGGTTGCCGTCCTCGACCAGCTTCTTGGCGTTGTCCCATGCGCCACCGGAGTTGGCCAGGAAGACCGCCATCAGCGTGCCGCAGGCGATGGCCCCGGCCAGGTAGCCGGCCAGCGCCGGTGCACCGAGCCCGAAGCCGACCGCCACCGGGGCGAAGATGGCCAGCAGACCGGGGGTGGCCAGCTCGCGCAGCGAGTCGCGGGTGACGATGTCGACGACCTTGCCGTACTCCGGCTTGCCGGTGCCCTCCATGATCCCGGGGATCTCGCGGAACTGGCGGCGGACCTCGTAGACCACCGCACCGGCAGCCCGGCCGACGGCGTTGATGGCCAGGCCGGAGAAGAGGAACACCACCGCGGCGCCGATCACGATGCCGACCAGGGTGGTCGGGGCGTAGACCACGGAGGCCTCGACGAAGCGGGAGTAGCCGTCGCCGAGCTCGGTCGCGATGGCGTCGGTGAAGGAGCCGAACAGGGCGGTGGCGGCCAGCACCGCGGTGGCGATGGCGATGCCCTTGGTGATGGCCTTGGTGGTGTTGCCGACGGCGTCGAGCTCGGTGAGGATCTGGGCGGCCTCGCCGTCCACGTCGCCGGACATCTCGGCGATGCCCTGGGCGTTGTCCGAGACCGGGCCGAAGGTGTCCATGGCGACGATGACGCCCACCGTGGTGAGCAGACCGCAGCCGGCCAGGGCGATGGCGAACAGGCCGACCACCCCGCCGCCGCCGAGGGCGAAGGCGCCGAGGACGGCCGCGGCGATCACCAGCGCGGTGTAGACCGCGGACTCCAGGCCGAGGGAGATGCCGGCCAGGATGACGGTGGCGGCCCCGGTGAGGGAGGTGCGGCCGACGTCGCGGACGGGGCGGTCCTCGGTGCCGGTGTAGTAGCCGGTGAGGCTGAGGATGACCATGGCCAGCACGATGCCGATGACCACCGAGCCGATGGCCAGCAGGCGGGGGTCGTCGACCAGGCCGTTGAACTCGGCGCTGGTGCCCAGGGCGGCGGCGTCACCGGGCAGGTAGGCGTAGGCCGCGACGGCGCAGAGGACCGCGGAGATGATGCCGGAGAGGTAGAAGGAGCGGTTGATGGTGCGCAGCCCGTTCTCCCCGGCGCGCGGGCGGGTCAGGTAGACCCCGATCAGGGCGGTGACCACGCCGATGGCCGGCACGATCAGGGGGAAGACCAGACCGGCCTCGCCGAAGGCGGCGCGACCGAGGATCAGGGAGGCGACCAGCATCACGGCGTAGGACTCGAAGAGGTCCGCGGCCATGCCGGCGCAGTCACCGACGTTGTCGCCCACGTTGTCGGCGATGGTGGCGGCGTTGCGCGGGTCGTCCTCGGGGATGCCCTGCTCGACCTTGCCGACGAGGTCGGCGCCGACGTCGGCGGCCTTGGTGAAGATGCCGCCGCCGACGCGCATGAACATGGCCAGCATGGCGGCCCCGAAGCCGAAGCCCTCGAGGACGGTGGGGGCGTCACCGCGGAAGAGCAGCACCACGACAGCGGCACCGAAGAGGCCGAGGCCGACGGTGGCCATGCCGACGCTGGCCCCGGTGCGCAGCGCGATCCGCATCGCCGGCTCGCGGCCGGCGTCGCGGGCGGCGGCGGCGACGCGGACGTTGGCCCGCACGGCCAGCCACATGCCCATGTAGCCGATCAGCGCGGAGAACCCGGCCCCGACGAGGAAGGCCAGGGAGCGGGCGACCTTGAGCAGCAGCTCGTTCGCCTCGCCGTGCACCGGCAGCAGGAACAGCAGCACGAACGCGACCACGGCGAAGACGCCGAGGGTCCGGAACTGCCGGCCCAGGAAGGCGGCGGCGCCCTCCTGGACGGCCAGGGCGATCCGCTGCATGTTGGCGGTGCCCTCGGCGGCCTTCAGCACCTCCCCCCGGAACACGAGGGACATCGCCACGGCGATGGCCGCGATCGCGGCGATCACGGCCACGATCGTGAGGTTGGACCCGTCGAGGGTGATGGGCATGGGCACTCCTGGCGGCAGCTCTACGGTGAACGCGGGCGGGGACATATAACCACAGAGGTACTGGTCTCACCGACGGGCCGGCGCGCGGTGCTCGGATCTGTCGGTGCGCCGTGTCAGGCTGCTGACGATGACCATCACCGACCGGCCGCACGAGGCGGTCCTCCCCCTCCCGGTGGACGACCGGCCGCTGTCGCACGTCCACGTGCTGGCCCCACGCGCCCCGGTGACGGCGGAGTGGCCGACCTGGTTGCCGGAGGCGGCGGTGGCCGCCCTGTCCCGGCGCGGGATCGAGCGGCCGTGGCGGCACCAGGTGCAGGCCGCGGAGTCGGTCCGGGCGGGGCGCCACACGCTGGTCAGCACCGGCACCGCCTCGGGCAAGTCGCTGGCCTACCTGATGCCGCTGCTGGCCGAGGCGCTCGAGCCGCGGCGGCCGGCGGCGGGCGGGGACGTGGCGGCGGCCATCCGCGGGCTGCGCCGGCCCACCGCGCTCTACCTCTCCCCCACCAAGGCCCTGGCCCACGACCAGCTCCGCGCCTGCCAGGCCCTGGGGGTCGACGGCTGGCGGGTGGGGGCGCTGGACGGCGACAGCAGCGAGGGAGAGCGCCGCTTCGCCCGCGAGCACGCCCACCTGGTCCTGACCAACCCCGACATGCTGCACCGCTCGGTGCTGCCCTCCCACGCGCGCTGGTCGCGGCTGCTGGGCTCCCTGACCCACGTCGTGGTCGACGAGTCCCACCGGTACCGGGGCGTCTTCGGGGCCCACGTCAGCGCGGTGCTGCGGCGGCTGCGGCGGCTGTGCGAGTCCCACGGTGCGAACCCGGTGGTGGTGCTGGCCTCGGCCACCACGGCCGACCCCCGTCGCTCCACCGCCCGGCTGCTCGGGGTGGAGCCCGAGGAGGTGGCGGTGGTGGACGACGACACCTCCCCGAGGGGTCGGATCAGCATCACCCTGCGGCGACCCGAGCGCGGGGTGGACGACGCGGCGGCGACGGCGCTGGTGGAGCACGTGAGCCGGGGCGAGCAGGCGCTGGCCTTCGTGCCCTCCCGGCTGCGGTGCGAGCTGGTGGCGCTGTCGGCCCAGGACCGGCTGGCCGAGCTCGGGCTCCGGACGGCGGCCGGGGACGGTCTCCCGCTGGTCGAGGCCTACCGCAGCGGCTACCTGGCCACGGAGCGGCGCAGCATCGAGGCACGGCTGCAGGACGGCTCGGTGCGGGCGGTCGCGGCCACCAACGCCCTCGAGCTGGGCATCGACGTGGCCGGCCTGGACGCGGTGGTGATCGGGGGCTACCCCGGCACGATGGCCGCCTTCTGGCAGCAGGCCGGACGCGCCGGGCGCCGGGGCGGGGACGCGGAGGTGACGATGCTGACCCGCGACGACCCGCTCGACCTGTACCTCTTCGACCACCCCGAGATGGTGTTCTCGGGGCGGGTCGAGGCGACCGTGCTGCACCCGGGCAACCCCTACGTGCTCGGTCCGCACCTGGCCGCGGCCGCGCAGGAGCTCCCGCTCCGGCCCGAGGACGAGCGCTGGTTCGGGCCGTCGATGGCGGCGACGGCGGACCAGCTGGCGGCCCAGGGGGTGCTGCGACGACGCTCGCGCGGCTGGTTCTGGACCCGCCCGGACCGGGCGGTGGACTCGATCGACCTGCGCGGCAGCGGCGGCCGGCAGGTCGAGGTGGTGGAGTCCGCCACCGGCAAGGTGGTGGGCCAGGCCGATCCGGGCAGCGCCGACGCCAGCCTGCACGAGGGCGCGGTCTACCTGCATCGCGGCGAGGTGTGGGTGGTCGAGGCCTACGACCACGAGCGCGGGGAGTGCCTGGTCCACGTCGAGGACCCGCCGTACCGGACCCAGGCCCAGTCGGTCCGCGACGTGGGGGTGCTGGCCGAGCACCGCGCCGCCCGGCTGCCCCGGGCCGGGATCCACTTCGGGGACGTCGAGGTCTCCTCGCAGGTGACCGGCTACCTGCGCCGCGACGCCCGCACCGGCACGGTGTGGGACTCCACCCCGCTCGACCTGCCGCCGCGGGTGCTGCGGACCCAGTCGATGTGGGTGACCGTGGACGAGAGCGTGCTGGACGAGCTGGACCTCTCGGACCTGGCGCTGGCCGGGGCGGCGCACGGGGCCGAGCACACCGCGATCGGCCTGCTGCCCGCCTTCGCACCCTGCGACCGGTGGGACATCGGCGGGTTGTCGACCGTGCTGCACCCCGACACCGGGGCCTGCACGATCTTCGTCCACGACGGCCATCCCGGCGGCGCCGGTTTCGCCGAGCACGCCTACGAGCACGTCGAGGAGTGGCTCACCGCCACCCTGTCGCGGCTGCGCGAGTGCCGCTGCGAGACCGGTTGCCCCGCCTGCGTGGTCTCGCCCAAGTGCGGCAACCAGAACCAGCTGCTGGACAAGCCCGCGGCGGCCCGCCTGCTCGCGGCGGTGCTCGGGCGCTGAACGCGTCCCGGCCGACGGTTTGGGGAGCCTCGGCGGCCCGGCTCCGCGCCGGACGTCGTCCTGCCGGCGGTCCAGTGGCCGCAGAATGGACCCATGTGGCATCCCGGCGACCTCGACCCGGCCGACGGCACCCGGACCGAGCAGGTCGCGGCCCTGATCAGCCGGCGGATCGAGCGTGGTGACCTGGCCATCGGGTCGCGACTGCCGGGCGAGCGGGCTCTGGCCGAGCGGCTGGGGGTCAGCCGGGTGACGGTGGTGCGGGCGCTGGACCTGCTGCGCGGGGAGGGTGCGCTCAGCACCCGTCACGGCGCCGGCTCGCAGGTGCTGCCGCTGGACCGCTGGGCCGATCCGGTGGCCCCGCTGTCCACGGTGCAGCGGTCGGCGGACGCGGCCACCGGTGGGGACGGGTGGCCGCTGATCGACCTGCGGCACGCCACCACCGCGGCACCGCACGAGGTGGCCGCGGCCGTGGCCCGGCTCCAGCAGGGCGCGCTGGCCGAGGCGATGACCGGCGACGGGCCGCCACGGGGTGGGTCGCTGGTGCTGCGCGAGCGGCTCGCCGACCGGCTCACCGCGGACGGCACGGCCACCGACCCCGCCCAGCTGACCCTCACCACGGGAGCCGCCTCAGCGCTCGAGGCGCTGGTGGCCGGCGTGGACCACGCGTCCGGCACGGTGCTCACCGAGACCCCGACGTACCCGGCCGCCCTGGACATCTTCCGCCGGCACGGCCTGGAGGTGGTCGGCTGGCCGGCCGGCGCGCACGGGTGGGACGTCGACCAGCTCGCCCACCTGTGCCGGCGACACCGTCCGGGGCTGGTGTACCTGCAGGCCGACAACCACAACCCGACCGGTCTCTCGCTGCCGACGGACCGGCGCGCCCCGGTGGTGGCGGAGGTGCTGCGGGCGGGTGCGCTGCTGGTCAGCGACGAGACGCTCCGCCCGCTGTGGCTGCAGGACACCCCGCAGGCCGCACCCCTGTCCGCCCACCCGAAGGTCGTCGGCATCGGCTCGCTGAGCAAGACGGTGTGGGGCGGCCTGCGGGTCGGCTGGATCCGGTCGAGCCGGCTGCAGCGGCGCCGGGTGCTGGAGTCGGCTCCGCCGGGACTGCTGTCGCCAGGTGCGGTGGACGAGCTGCTGGCCGGTGAGCTGATGGGGCTGGCGGGTCAGGTCACCGAGCGCCGGCGGGGGCTGCTGAGGGCCAACCTCGCCGGGCTCGAGGAGGCGCTGGCCACGCTGCCCGACGTCGCCTGGACCACGCCGACCGGTGGGATGACGCTGTGGCTGGAGCTGCTGGCCGACCGTCCCCGTCAGCTCGTGGCCAGGGCGCGGCGGGCAGGCCTGCTGCTCAGCCACGCCGAGCTGTTCACCCCCGACCAGGCCAGCCGGCAGCATCTCCGGATCCCCTTCACCGCCCAGCGGGACACCCTCGCCGGTGCGGTCGCCCGGTTGGCGGAGCTGATGGGCGGGCCTGGGCGGTGAGCGTGGAGCAGTCCACTGGGGAACGAGTGGACTCACGCAGCCAGCTCGGGTCTTCCTAGGGTCGAGGTATGACAGAGACCCAGACCAGCCCGACCACGGGCACCACGCGGGTGAAGCGCGGCATGGCCGAGATGCTGCAGGGCGGGGTGATCATGGACGTGGTCGACGCCGAGCAGGCCCGTATCGCGGAGGCCGCCGGTGCCGTGGCGGTGATGGCGTTGGAGCGTGTCCCGGCCGACATCCGCGCCCAGGGCGGTGTCTCGCGGATGAGCGACCCGGACATGATCGACTCGATCATCGCGGCGGTGTCGATCCCGGTGATGGCCAAGGCCCGTATCGGCCACTTCGTCGAGGCGCAGGTGCTGCAGAGCCTCGGCGTGGACTACATCGACGAGTCCGAGGTGCTGACCCCGGCCGACTACGCCCACCACATCGACAAGTGGGCCTTCACCGTCCCCTTCGTCTGCGGGGCCACCGACCTCGGCGAGGCGCTGCGGCGCATCAGCGAGGGGGCGGCGATGATCCGCTCCAAGGGCGAGGCGGGCACGGGTGACGTGTCCAACGCCACGACCCACATGCGGGCCCTCCGCACCGGGATCCGACGGCTGCAGGGCCTCCCCTCCGACGAGCTGCACCTCGCCGCCAAGGACCTGCAGGCCCCGTACGAGCTCGTGGCGGAGGTGGCCCGTACCGGCAGCCTGCCGGTGGTGCTGTTCACCGCCGGCGGGATCGCGACCCCCGCCGACGCGGCGATGATGATGCAGCTGGGCGCGCAGGGCGTCTTCGTCGGGTCGGGCATCTTCAAGTCCGGGGACCCGGTGCGCCGGGCCGAGGCCATCGTGCAGGCGACCACCTTCCACGACGACCCGGACGTGGTCGCCAAGGTCTCCCGCGGGCTCGGCGAGGCGATGGTCGGCATCACCGTCGACGAGATCCCGCAGCCGCACCGGCTGGCCGAACGCGGCTGGTGAGCACGACGTCGCCGGTGGTGGGCGTGCTGGCGGTGCAGGGCGACGTCGGCGCGCACGCCCGGGCCCTGACCGCGGCCGGCGCGCTGCCGCGACGGGTGCGACGACCGGAGGACCTGGCGGGTCTGTCCGGGCTCGTGCTGCCCGGTGGCGAGTCGACCACCATGGACACCCTGCTGCGCCGCTACGACCTGGTTGACCCGCTGCGGCAGCTCCTCGACGACGGCACCCCGGTGCTGGGGACCTGCGCCGGCATGGTGCTGCTCGCCGAGCGGCTGCTGGACGGCTCGCCGGGGCAACGGACCCTGGGGCGGCTGGACGTCACCGTGCGACGCAACGCCTTCGGGCGACAGCTGGACTCGTTCGAGACCGACGTCACGGTCACCGGCCTCGAGGACCCCTTCCCCGCCGTCTTCATCCGGGCCCCGTGGGTGGAGGGGCTCGGACCGCGGGCGGTCACGCTCGCCACGGTCGGTGACGGGCGAGGCGGCCGGCGGGTGGTCGCCGTGCAGCAGGGCAGCGTGCTGGCCACCTCCTTCCACCCCGAGCTCACCGCCGACCACCGGGTGCACGGACTGCTGGTCGACCTGGCCCGGGGTTGACGGCGTCCCGGCGGGGAGGTCCGCCTGCTCCGCCGGGACATCCGTGCCGCCGTGACGTCCGTGCCGCCGGGACAGCCGTAGGACTCATCGACCTGACTCGACGTCCAGGTTGCCGGCGAGGGCACGGGCCTCCTGCGTGCGGGAGGGGACCAGCCCGCGCGACCCCAGGTCGGCCCGCACGGTCACGCTGACCACGAAGGTCACCGCGTCCCCGTCGACCCGGCAGCGGCGCAAGGAGACCTCGTTGAGCCGGGCTGTCACCTCCGCCGCCGCGCACGCGTCCCCACCCTCGGACAGCGCCCGGGCGCCGGCCAGGGCGCTGAGGTCGGCGGCGCTGCGGAGCCGCTGGGCGCCCAGGGCACCCCAGCCGACCAGAGCCACCACGGAGGCGACGAGGGCCAGCACCGCCACCACGGCCAGCGTCAGCCCCGTACCGGAGCCCCGGTCGTCCCGCTGCCGCGCCGTCACGAGCCGTCCTCCCCCGGCTGCCAGCTGGCCCGCGCGCTGCCCGTGATGGTGAGGCGCGGGCCCAGCGGACCGACCGGCGCGACCTCCCGGCTCGCCCTCACGACCACCCCGCCGGCTGAGCGCTGCACCTCCACCTCGACGTCGTCACCGCCCCGACGCTGCGCGCGCTCGGCCGCCTCCTCGTCCCCGCGGGCCACCTGCTCGGCGACCTCGGCCGCGATCGCCCCGTTGGCCAGCTGCACACCGACCAGACCGAGGCACCCGCCGAGCAGCACCATCAGCACCAACGCCGCCACCGTGCCCAGGGCCAGCTCGGCGGTCACCATGCCCCGGTCGCCGCGTTCGCAGCGCGGTGGGGTCCACCCCGTTCCCGCCACGTGGTCCTCCTCTCGTCCGGGGTGGGCCGGGCACGGGGCCCGGCCCACCGGCCGCCGGCTCCGGTCAGGGCATCACCACACCGCTGATGGTCTCCAGGATCCAGAGGATGATCTGGAGGATGAGGTTGCGGATGTTCTCGTCGGTGAGGATCTTGATCAGCACCCCACCGAAGCTCACCGCCGCCACCGTGCCCACGGCGTACTCGGCGGTGGTCATGCCGCGCTCGTCGCCGCTGGCGCGAGACACCTCGGCGTCCTCGGCGGCTACGGCCACCTCGTGATCGGACATGTCGACTCCTTCCCTGCGGGCCCTCGCCCACTCGTCGGCACCGGTGCGGTGCCTGGGCCCGTCGGGCCTGACCACACCGTTGGTGCCCGGGCCGGCGTCGACCGGTGCCGGTCGGCGGCCTGTGGACAGCGCTCCCTCCTGCTCGGGGACTGTGCGTAGGTCGACGCCGGTGACCGCAGCCGACCGGCACGATCACCACGACCGCTGCCAGGGCCCTGGCAGCTGGGGCGCACGTCCACGACCACCGAGACCCCGACGATGGGAAGGGCCACACCGGTGGCGGCCCCCGCTCACCTGACGGGAGCGTGCAGCCGGCAGCGGGCTCGCCCTGGGACCGGTCAGCTCGCAGAAGCGGCGCGAGGGCTGTCGCCCCTGGCAAGGCGGGCACGGACGGGTTCCGGGCACCACGGCACGGGTCTGCGGGGCCGCTCCAGGGCGAGGACCCGCTGGACCGGGGCCGAGGCCGAGGGCGTCTGTCGGGTGGTGACCGGCTCGTCGGGTGCCGGGAGGTGCGACCCCGTGCCTGACCGGGGCGGACGCCCTGGACGATCTCGTCAGCGACCGGAAGACGTCCGAGCACGACGTCGCCCCGGCACGGCGGTCGTGGTGACCGGTGCCTGAGACGACAGCGAGGAGCCCGGTGCACCCGGAGGACGAGGTGGTTCTCCGCCGTCACGTGGACGAGGTGGTGTCACAGGTCGAGGAGCTGGGCCGGGGGGGGTCGCCGCCCTGACCGCGGAAGCCACCCGTCGGCACGCAGGAGGGGCCACCGTCGACGAGATCGCCGTCGCGGGGGCGGATGAGCCTGCACCTGGCTGCGGGGGTGGTGACCGACCGCGTGCGGGCCGACCTGAGCAACGACGCGCCGAGACCACCGGCGACGATGGCCTGGATCCTCGCCTGGGCCGGTGACGAGCAGACCGAGACCGTCGTGCCGAGGCCCTCGTCGGAGCCCCGGGAGACCTGAGCGCCCGGTCCTGCGCCCGGTCCTGCTCAGGGCAGCAGCGCGGCGACGGCGCCCCCGATCACGGGCACGATGCCGATCAGGAAGAACGCCGGGAGGTAGCAGAGCATCAGCGGCAGCACGCTGCGCACACCGACGGCCTTGGCCGCGGACTGCAGGGCGGCGTGGTGGACCTCCCTCGCCTCGGCCGCGTGCTCGACCAGCAGCTCGGTCATCCCGGTCCCCGACCGGAGACCCCGGGCCAGGTCGGCGACCACCCGTCCCACGACCGGGTCCTCGCGCAGTTCGAGCAGCGCCTCCTCCTGACCCATGCCCACGTCTATCCGGGCCACCACGCCCGCCAGCACCTCGGCCGCCGGGTTGTCGGGCAGCTCGGCGACGGCCCTGCAGGCGTGGGAGAGCGGCAGCCCGGTCTCGACGCAGCAGGCCAGCAGCTCCCAGGTCTGGGGCCAGGCAGCCAGCAGCGCCTCACGCCGACGACGGTGCTCCGGCGACTCGATCCGGCCGAGGACCACCACCACGGCGATCGCGGCCAGCAGCGCGAGCCCTCCGGCGAGCGGCCACGGTCCACCGACCAGCAGGCCCACCACCCCGGCCACCGGGACGGCCAGCAGCACCCGGCTCCGGGGCGCCATCGCCTCCGGACGCGGGCTCCACCACCTCGGCACCGGGCGCCGGCCGGGCTCCACCACCGCGACGGACGCGCGCGAGACCACCTCCCGCTGGCTGCGGACCGCCGTCCAGGCCGCCATCCCGGCGAGGACCGCGGCGAGGAGCGCCCAGCCGTTCACCGGGCCAGCCGTTCGCTCCAGAGGACGCCCGCGCAGGCCAGCAGCACCCCGAGCAGGAGGCACAGCTGCCCCTGGGTCGTGCCGAGGAGGAAACCCAACGGGTCACCGCCGATGGCCAGCCCCAGGGCCAGACCGGCCAGCGGGAGCACGGCCAGCATCCGTCCGGTGGCCCTCGGCGCCGCGAGCTCGGCGTCCACCACCCGGTGCACGGCCCGCCCGGCCTTGAGCGCGGAGGAGACCCGGTCCAGCGAGCGGGTCAGCGGCGCCCCGGTCCGGGTGGCCACCTGCCAGGCGTCGGCCACCGGCCCCAGGCCGTCCGCGCCCGGCTGGTCGGCCAGCGCCCGCAGCACCGGCACCACGTCGCCGCCACCACGGTGCACCGCGGCGGTCGGCGCCAGCACCGGGCAGTCCTCGGAGGCGGTGAGCAGCGCCTCGCCGGGGACCTTGCCGATCCGCAGCTCACCGGCCAGCACCGCACAGGCCCGGGCCACCTCGGCCCGGGTGGTCTCGCTGCCCCGCCGTCGCCCGTGCTCCCCCACCACCAGGGCGACCGTGCCGGCGAGCAGGAGCAGGCAGGCGGCCACCACCCCGGCTGGTCGGCCCAGCACCACCCAGCAGGCGGCCACGACCAGCACCCCACCGACCGGCCAGACCGGTCGGAGCCGGGGCGGGCCACCTCGCACCTCGACAACCGGCGCCGCGACCAGCCGCTCCTCCCAGCCCCGACCGGGTGGGGCGCCGACCAGCAGCGCCGCGGCGAGCCCGGCGAGCACGACCGCCAGCACCGTCATCGACCCAGCAGCCTCTCCAGCGCGGCGCTGCCCGGCCCCTTGGTGAGCCCGGCCGGCCCGAAGTGCACCGCGGGCAGGGTGGTCACGTAGCCGCTGCCCGGGTCGCGCACCAGCACCGCCACCCCTCCCACCCGGCGGAGACCCGCGGCGTCGCGACGGATGTGGATCACCGCGTCGAGGGCGGCGGCGACCTGGGAGTGCAGGGCGTCGCGCCCCATGCCCCCCAGCGCGGCCAGCGCCTCCAACCGGGCCGGCACGTCGTCGGCGCTGTTGGCGTGCACGGTGCCGCACCCGCCCTCGTGACCGGTGTTCAGGGCGGTGAGCAGGTCGCAGAGCTCCGCCCCGCGCACCTCACCGAGGACGACCCGGTCCGGGCGCATCCGCAGCGCCTGGCGCACCAGGTCGCTGAGCGAGACCGCACCGGCGCCCTCGGCGTTCGGCGGGCGTCCCTCGAGCCGGACGCAGTGCGGGTGGTCGGGGGCCAGCTCGCGGGAGTCCTCGACCACCAGCAGCCGCTCGTGGGCCGGCACCAGGGACAGCAGCGAGGCCAGCAGCGTCGTCTTGCCCGAGCCGGTGCCACCGGAGACCAGGAACGCGGCGCGGCAGGCGACCAGCCGGCGCAGCACCTCCGCGCCACCCGGCGGCAGCGACCCCACCGCCACCCAGTCCTCCAGCGAGAACCGGCGCCCCGCCGGCACCCGGAGCGACAGGCAGGTGCCCGGGTCGGCCAGGGTGCCCAGCACGGCGTGCACCCGGGTCCCGTCGGGCAGCCGGGCGTCGACGAAGGGCGCGGAGTCGTCCAGCCGACGCCCCACCCGCGCCGCCAGCCGGCTGGCCAGCCGCCGCACCTCGTCGTCGTCGGTGAACGCGAGCGCCACCTGCTCCAACCCGTGACCCCGGTCGACGAAGACCTGGTCGGGCCCGTTGACCAGCACGTCGGTCACCCCCGGCAGGGCCAGCAGGGGCTCGAGCACCCCCGCACCGGTGGCGTCACGACGCAGGGCCTCGACGGTGGAGAGCAGCAGCTCGTCGGTGACGACCCAGCCGAGCCGGCGCATCTCGGCGGCCACGTCGGCGGGACGCGCCTCGCGGCCCAGCTCGGCCAGCCGCGGGCGGAGCCGGTCCAGCTCGACCGTGACGTGGCTCACCGCCCCACCTCCGCGGCCAGCCGCCGCACCGCGGCCCGCCAGCGCCGCGACGCGCTGACCCGGGCCGGCTCCCCCCGACCCACCCCGGAGCGGAGGCGACGGTCCTCGGGCAGCCGGGCCAGCAGCGGCGCCCCGACCACCCGCTCGACCGCCTCACCGCTCAGCGCCGCGGCCGAGCCGACCACCGTCACCAGCTCCACCGGAGCGGCCCCCTCCGCCAGCCGGGGACGCCGGACCGCCGCCGCGGCCAGGCCCGGGACGTCCTCGCGGAGCACCAGCCACGTCCTCGACGCCACCGCCAACCCGGCCCCCACCCAGGCCTCCCCGGTGCGGGAGCAGTCGAGCAGGCAGACGTCGAACCAGCGGCGGACGGAGGCCAGCACCGAGGCCACCGCCGCGGTGGAGGGCAGCTGCACGCCGTCCCGTGGCATGGCCAGCACGCTGAGGCCGTCGACGGCCGGGAGCTGGGCAGTCAGGTCGCCGACCTGACCGCGGGCGGCGGCCAGGTCGGGCCAGCGCCAGCCCGGCACCCGCTCCACCCCGGCCGCCAGGTCCAGCCCGCCGCCCGTCGGGTCCAGGTCGACCACCAGCACCGACCGACCGCGCTCGGCCAGCGTCCGCCCCAGCGCCAGCGCCAGCGTGGACACCCCCACCCCTCCGGTGGCCCCGTTCAGCAGCACCACCTCCCCGCCCGAGGCGCCGGCCACCGCGGCCAGCCGCGACATCAGCACCCCGTCGGGGTCGGGCAGCTCGATCACGCAGGCGTCGAAGGCGCTGGACCAGCGGCTGACCCCGCCCCCCGGGCGGGTGAGCAGCCCGACCCCGGGGCGCGGCGGGAGGCCGCTGGCCTCCACCGCCTCCACCGCATCGACCCCGAGGTACACCTGGGCCGCGGTGGACCAGACCGGGCGCAGCTCCTCGGCCCGGCCCACCTGGACGACCTCCACCCCGGCCGCGGCCGCGGCGGCCAGGAAGCCGGCCGTCAGCTCGGCGTCCCCGCTGACCAGGGCCACCCGGGTGCCGCCGGGTGGCCCGCTCGCTGTTCCCATGGCCAGACCATCGAGATCGAGCGACGTGCTGACCTCCGGCGGCGGGCGCCTGTGGACGACGTTCCGCGGCGCCTCGGACCTGTGGAGGAGGACCCGCCGGGGTGCCACGCCGAGGGCCACACCAGTGGGGCCGGAGGTCTTCACAACGCTCGGTTCCAGGAGTACAAAGGAGACAGCACCAACTCGACACGAGCAGGCACCCACGCGGCGATCTAGCCATCCTGAGTGGTCGTTGAGCAGCAGGCTTGTCCTGGGCCAACATACGAGTGCACGCCTGGTCACCGTGCTCGGTCGAGCCAGCGGGGCCCGTCGGACTCGTCCACGGGCCCCGCGCCACGTGCCCACCCAGAGCCCGAGGCGGCACCGACCGTCAGCGGCGACCGGCCGCCAGGGGTGAGCGCTCGGCCCCCACCGCCAGCGCGTCCGCGCAGTGCCGGATCCACGCCCGCACCCCCTGCGCCGTCCCGCCGGCGTAGCCCTCCAGCAGCGCCCGGTAGGCCGACCCGCTCTCCCGGTGGCCCACCTCGGGCACCAGCGCGGCCCGCGGGTCGACGCCGTGGTGGATCAGCACCAGGTGCTCCAGCGCCCGCGCCACCAACCCGTTGCCCGCCTCGAACGGGCGCAGGGTGGCGATCTCGGCGTGGGCCAGCGCGGCCCGCAGCAGCGCCGGCGTCGTGCTCGGACGGTGCAGCAGCCGGGTCAGCTCCAGCACCCGCTCACCGACCCCCGGCTCGGACCGCACCCGCCCCAGCGCCTCGTCCGGCAGCAGCCCCCGGGCCAGCACCGCGTGGCAGCGGGTCAGCAGCTGCCCCGGGGCGCTGCTCACCAGGGTGGCCAGCTCGGGCAGCTGGGTCGACAGCCGCACCGCGCCGGGGTGCCAGTCCAGGCCCGGGTCCTCCTCCGGCGCCAGCAGGTCGTCGGCGGCCATGGCGGCGCTGGCCCCGGCGCCCAGCAGCAGGGCGCGGGCGACGTCCTCGGGGTCGATGCGCCGCAGACCGCGGTCGCGCAGCACCACGTCGGCCGCCGAACGCGCCGCCTCCAGCGCCGACGGCACTCCCTCCAGCCGCAACAGGTCCTGCAACGGGTCGCTCACCTGGCCAAGGGTGGCAGTCCCTCTAGCATCGTGGTCATGGCACCCACACGGCGATCACTGCACCCGGCCGGCGCCATGGCCTGGCTGGTCCCCGAGCAGGCCGCCGAGGTCCTGGACCTGGCCGGCGGCTCCACCGTCTTCGCCCGCGAGCTGCACCGTGAGGGGCACCGGGTGACGGTGCTGGAGCGGGAACCGGCGGTCGCGCGGATGCTGGTGCACGAGGGGGTCACCGACGTCTGGGCGACGCCGGTGGCGGTCCTGGGCCAGCCGGAGAGCCTGCCCTTCAAGGCCCAGCGCTTCGACGCCGTCACCGCCTCCGACACCCTCGACCGGTTCGCGCCCGGGCTGGCCCTGCCCGAGATCGCCCGGGTGCTGCGGCCGGAGGGGACGCTGTCGGTGGTCTGCACGACCCGCGACGACACGGTGCCGTGGGTGCGCCGGCTGGCCGCGACGGTGCAGCAGGTCGACCCCCAGGCGATGCGGGGGGACTACGGCCAGCAGGCGATCCGCTCGGTCGAGGAGAGCGACTGCTTCACCGCCGTGGAGCGGCGGGACTTCCGCAACTGGATCCCGATCACCCGTGACGGGCTGCTGGAGATGGTCGGGCGACGCCCCGCCGTCCGGGCCCTGGACGCGGACCGGCGCCAGGAGCTGCTGGGTGAGGTGTCAGGGCTCTACGACTCCATCGCCCGCTACCCCGAGCCGCTGATGCTGCCGTTCCAGTCCTCCTGCTGGCGGGCGCGGCCGGCGCCCTGCGACCCGGCGCAGTCCGGGGACGACGTGCTGCAGTTCACCCTGTGACGGTCGGTCCCTGACCGCTCACTCCAGCGCCCGGCGCGCCCGCACGGGCCCGGTGTCCTCGGGCACCGGGTCACCGGCGTGCTCTGGGTGGGCCACCTGCCCGTCGTCACCGCTGCCCTCCCCCGTCCCCGGGGCCTGACCGACCGCGGACCCCGGCTCCCGGGTCGACCCGTTGGCCGACCGCGAGGTGCCGGCTCCCGGCACCAGGACCGAGGCCGCCACCGGCCCGCCGTCCGTGGCGCCGGCTGCTGCCGGCCCGCCACCAGCCGAGGCACCGGCCGGTCCGGCGGCTGCGGCGGCTGCGGCGGCGGTGAACTCGGCCCAGCGCCGCTCCCGCAGCTCCCGCACGGCCTCCTGCGGGTCGGAGCCGGTGGCCTTGGCCTCGCGGCGCACCCGCCGCTCCTCGCGCCGGTCGGCCCGGCGCGAGATCAGCTCGTACAGCACCGGCACCAGCACCAGCGTCAGCAGGGTCGAGGAGAACAGACCGCCGATCACCACGATGGCCAGCGGGCCGGAGACGAACAGCCCGCCGCCGGTCAGCCCGAGGGCCATCGGCAGCAGCGCGAAGATGGTGGCCACGGCCGTCATCAGGATCGGCCGCAGCCGCTGACGGGCGCCGTTGACCAGGGCGTCCCAGGCCGGCTGCCCCGAGCTCCGGTAGTGGTTCACCAGGTCGATCAGCACGATCGCGTTGGTGACCACGATCCCGATCAGCATCAGCATGCCGATCAGCGACGGAACCCCCAGCGCGGTGTCGGTCAGCAGCAGCCCGGCCAGCGCCCCGGTGGCGGCGAAGGGGATCGAGACCAGCAGGATCAGCGGCTGCACCAGGCTCTTGAAGGTGGCCACCATCACCACGTAGACGATGGCGATGGCCACCAGCAGGGCGAGCCCCAGCTGGTTGAAGGCGTCGGACTGCTCGGTGGCGACCCCGCCCAGCTCGGCCTGGACGCCCTCGGGAAGATCCAGGCCGGCCAGCCGGGTGGTCACCTCGGTGGTCACCGTGCCCAGGTCGTTCTGGTCGGCCGGGGTGAGGGAGACGGTGGCGCTGCGCTGGCCGTCGGTGCGGTTCACCTGCGGGGCCACCTGGTCGTCGACCACCTCGGCCACGTCGCGCAGCGGCACCGGCCCGGTCGCGCCGGTCACCTCGTAGTCGGCGAGCTCGTCCAGCCCGACCGGGGCCTCCCCGATCCGCAGCACCACGTCCTGGCTGAGGCCGTCGACCTCGATCGAGCCCACCTGGGCCGGTGCCAGGATGCCCTCGAGCTGGGCGGAGATGGTGGCGGGGGTGAGCCCCTCCTCCGCGGCGGCGTCCTCGTCCACCCGGACGCTGACCACCGGCTGCTCGGCCACCAGCGAGGAGGTCACCTCGGTGACCTGGCTGATGCCCTCCATCTCCTCGGTGACGGCGGTGGCCGCCTCCTCGATGGCGTCCGGGTCGGTGCCGGTGAGGACCACCTCGACGTCGGTGCTGCCCCCGAAGCCGCCGCCGGCGCTGGAGACCGTCAGGGCGCCGACCTCCTCGTCGTCCTCGAAGCCGTCCAGCACCCGCTGGACCTCGCTCTGCACGGCCGCCTGGTCCGCGTCGGGCGCCGAGGTCAGGCTGAAGCTCGCCGAGTCGGCGCTGCCGCCACCCCCGAAGGCCGCCTCCGCGCCGCCGCTGCTGCCGACGGTGGTCTGCACGGTCTGCACCCCGGGCACCTCGCGCAGCTCCTCCTCGACCCGGATCGCCCGCTCGGTCTGGGCCTGCAGGCTGAGGCCGGGGGCGAACTCCTGGTTCACGGTCAGGGTGTCCTGCCCGGACTCGCCGAGGAAGGACACCTTGAGCAGCGGCGCCATCGCGACCGTGCCACCGAGGACCAGCAGGGCCACCAGCACCGACACCAGCGGGAAGCGCAGCGCGGCCCTGAGCAGCGGGACGTACCCGCGCTGCAGCCAGCTGCGCCGCTCCCTCGCCTCGGCGGCGACCCGCACCTGGTCGGCGTCCACCGCACCGGAGGGCGACGCGAGGAACCAGTAGGCCAGCACCGGGATGATGGTCAGCGAGACCAGCAGCGAGGCGAGCAGGGCCAGGGCGGTGGTGACGGCGAAGGGCCGGAACAGCTCACCGGTCTGCCCACCCACCAGACCGATGGGCAGGAACACCGCGACGGTGGTGATGGTGGCGGCCGTGATGGCCACCGCCACCTCGCGCACGGCGGTCAGGATGGCCGGGACCTTGGGCTCGCCGTAGGACAGGTGCCGCTTGATGTTCTCGATCACCACGATCGAGTCGTCCACCACCCGCCCGACCGCGATGGTCAGCGCGCTCAGGGTCAGGATGTTGAGCGAGTAGCCCGCCACGCTCAGCCCGATCAGGGCGATCAGCACCGAGACGGGGATCGAGATCGCGGTGACCAGGGTGGAGCGCACCGAGAGCAGGAACAGCAGGATGACCACCACGGCCATCACCAGGCCCAGCCCGCCCTCGGTCAGCAGGTCCTCGATGGACTGCTCGATGAAGGGGGCCTGGTCGAAGACGGTGGTGAACCGGGTGTCGTTGCCCAGCTCCGCCGACAGCCGGTCCAGCTCGGCGCGGACCCCGTCGGAGACCTCGACGGTGTTGCCGTCCGGGGTCTTGGTGATGGACATCGACAGGCTCTCCCGCCCGTCGGTTCGCGAGACCGAGGTGGCCGGCTCCTGCCGCTCGCTGACCTCGGCGACGTCGGAGAGGGGGAAGCGCTCGCCGGGACGGGTGGTCGAGGTGAGCACGACGTCGGCGACGTCCTCGGCGCTGGCCAGCTTCTCCCCCACCGTGACCGACAGGTCGCCGTCCCCGGACTCCAGGGTGCCCGCCGAGGAGCGCGCACCGGCGGCCTGGACGGCCTGGCTGACGTCCTGGCTGGTCAGCCCCTCCTCGGTGAGCTCGTCCAGGTCAAGGTCGATCAGCACCTGCGGGGTGGGGGCGCCGGAGACGGAGACCGCGCGGGCACCCTCGACCTTCTCCAGCGCCGGCACCACCACGTTCTCCAGGTCCTCGGCGAGCTCGGGGGCGGACCGGTCGCTGCTGGCGCTGACCACCAGCACCGGGATGTCGTCCACCGAGCCGGTGAACACCTGGCTGTCGGCCTCCTCGGGGAGGATGCCCTCGATCCGGCTGATCGCGGCCTGCAGGTCCTGCTGGACCGTCGACATGTTGGTGCCGTAGGTCATGTTGACCGTCACCAGGGAGGAGCCGGTGGAGGACTCCGAGGACAGCGACTCCAGGTCCTGCAGTCCCTGGACGGCCTGCTCGACCGGCTGGGTGACGCTCTCCTCCACCACCTCTGGGGAGGCGCCGGGGTAGCTGGTGATCACCACGGCGGTGGGCAGGGAGAGGGAGGGGATCAGCTCCTGCTTGAGGTTGCTGGTGGTGATCACCCCGAAGACCATCACGAAGACGGTCACGAGAGCGATCAGCGCACGGTTGCCCATGCTGAGCCTGGCCAAGCCGTGCATGTGTCGAACTCTCCTCGGGGGTAGCAGCCGCGCCCAGTCTCCCCCATCACGGAAGGGGTCGACACGGTGATGACCCCCACCCGACCCCGACCCGCCCCCGGGTCCCGGCAGACGGCGACCCCCGTGCCTAGACTGGCCACGACCCCGGCAACCGGTCAGGAGCGACGATGACCCAGACCCAGGCCACCTGTGAGGACGACACGATGGCGCAGAGCCGGTGGCTGCTGCCCGGGGTCCGGCTGAGGACGGCGATCGGGTTGACCGTGCTGGTGGTGGCCATGCTGGTGCTGGCCATCGTCTCCACGCTGCAGCCGCTGCTGACCGAGAGCCCGCTGCCGGCCCGGATCGTCTTCCTGGTGGTGGCCGTGGCCGGCCTCCCGTTCTGCCTCGCCGCCTGGCGCCTGCGCCGGATCGAGATCGCGCTGGAGGACGAGGGCGTCCGCATCGGGCACATCGTCGGCAGCCGGCTCACCCCCTGGGGCGAGATCACCCGGGCCGAGCGCCGCGAGGGCGTCTTCGGCGTCCGGGTGGTGCTCCGCCACGACGACGAGCAGCTGGACGACACCGTGCTCAACGGGATCTTCGAGCACCGGGCGGACGAGGTGGTGGCGGCGATCAACGCGCGTCTCGACGCCGGTGCCGTCCAGGGCTGACGCCCCCCGCCCGCCACCGCTAGCCTCTGGGAGGGCGCCGTGGCCGAGGCCACGCGTGCCAGACGACGCGTTCACCTGGAGAGGCAGTCATGAGTGACACCGAGTGGTCCAACCTCAGCACCGAAGATCGCCGCTTCCCGCCGCCGCCGGAGCTGGTGGCCGAGGCCAACGTCACCGCCGAGACCTACGCCCGCGCCGCCGAGGACCCTGACGCCTTCTGGGCCGAGCAGGCCCGGCGGATCAGCTGGGGCACCGAGCCGACCGAGAGCCTGGACTGGTCGAACCCGCCGTTCGCCAAGTGGTTCGCCGACGGCACCCTGAACGCCGCCTACAACTGCCTGGACCGCCACGTCGAGGCCGGCCTGGGCGACCGCGTCGCCTTCCACTTCGAGGGTGAGCCCGGGGACTCCCGCGCTCTCACCTACGCCGAGCTCACCCGTGAGGTCTGCCGGGCCGCCAACGCGCTGACCGCCCTCGGCGTCCGGGCCGGGGACCGGGTGGCCATCTACCTGCCGATGGTCCCCGAGGCCGTCGTCGCCATGCTCGCCTGCGCCCGCATCGGCGCCCCCCATGTGGTGGTCTTCGGCGGCTTCTCCGCCGACGCCCTCTCCACCCGTATCCTCGACTGCGGCGTCGAGGTGGTGATCACCGCCGACGGCGGCTACCGGCGCGGCTCGGCGTCGGCGCTGAAGCCGGCGGTGGACGCGGCGCTGGAGAAGTGCCCCGACGTCCGCAGCGTGCTGGTCGTCCAGCGCACCGGTCAGGAGACGGCGATGACCGAGGGCCGCGACATCTGGTGGCACGACGCCCTGGCCGCCGAGAGCGACCAGCACACCCCCGAGATGTTCCCCGCCGAGCACCCGCTCTACGTCATGTACACCTCGGGCAGCACCGGCAAGCCCAAGGGCATCCTGCACACCACCGGCGGCTACCTGGTCGGGACCTCCTACACCCAGTGGGCGACCTTCGACCTCAAGGCCGACCGCGACGTGTTCTGGACCGCGGCCGACATCGGCTGGGTGACCGGGCACTCCTACCTGGTCTACGGCCCGCTCAGCAACGCCACCACCAGCGTGATGTACGAGGGCACCCCCGACACCCCGCACCAGGGACGCTGGTGGGAGATCGTGGAGAAGTACCGGGTCTCCATCCTGTACTGCGCGCCCACGGCCATCCGGACCTTCATGAAGTGGGGCGCCGACATCCCCGCCCGGCACGACCTGTCCTCGCTGCGGGTGCTGGGCTCGGTGGGCGAGCCGATCAACCCCGAGGCCTACGTCTGGTACCGGGAGAACATCGGCGGCGGGCGGACCCCGGTGGTCGACACCTGGTGGCAGACCGAGACCGGCATGCACATGATCACCCCGATGCCCGCGCTCTCCGTCGGCAAGCCGGGCGCGGCGATGACCCCCTTCCCCGGCGTCTCCATCGACGTGGTCGACGACGAGGCCAACCCGGTGGCCAACGGGCACGCCGGCCTGCTGGTGATCACCAAGCCCTGGCCGTCGATGCTGCGCACCCTGTGGGGTGACGACCAGCGCTACGTCGACACCTACTGGTCGCGCTTCGAGGGTCTCTACTTCGCCGGCGACGGCGCCAAGCGGGACGCGGACGGCGACATCTGGCTGCTCGGTCGCGTCGACGACGTGATGAACGTGTCCGGCCACCGGATGTCGACCACCGAGATCGAGTCCTCGCTGGTGTCGCACCCGAAGG
Source organism: Auraticoccus monumenti (assembly GCF_900101785.1). Lineage (GTDB taxonomy): Bacteria > Actinomycetota > Actinomycetes > Propionibacteriales > Propionibacteriaceae > Auraticoccus > Auraticoccus monumenti. The sequence goes on from NZ_LT629688.1 coordinate 194,959, forward strand.
TGGCCGAGGCGGCCGTGGTCGGTGCCACCGACGAGACCACCGGCCAGGCCATCGTGGCCTTCGTGATCCTCCGCGAGGACGCCGAGGCCGGGGACGACATCGTCGCCGAGCTGCGGGCCCACGTGGCCAAGGACATCGGCCCGATCGCCAGGCCCCGCTCGATCATGGTCGTCCCGGAGCTGCCCAAGACCCGCTCGGGCAAGATCATGCGCCGGCTGCTGCGCGACATCGCCGAGAACCGCGCGCTGGGCGACGTCACCACCCTGACCGACTCCTCGGTGATGGACCTGATCAAGGACAAGCTGCCCAGCGCACCCACCGAGGACTGAGGGCCCGGCCGGTCGCCCGGCCCGGTCACTGCACCACGACGAAGGTCTCGAGCGCGGGCAGGGCGACGTCGAGAGGCGTCGTCTCGCCGGTGGCCGGGTCGACGGCCACCAGCAGACCCGACTCCAGCGCGAGGAGCGCGCTGCTGTCGGGGAGCCAGGGCGCTCCCGTGCCGGCGGTGCGTGCGGCGCCGGTGGTCAGGGCCGGGATGTCGGCCACCGGCTCCCCGGTGCGCAGGTCGACCAGCCGCGAGACCAGCGTGCTCTCGTCCCGGACGACGGTCTCGGCCAGCCACCGGTGGTCCGGGGAGATGGACCCGCCCAGGCCGCCACCGTGACCCGGCTCCTCGCGGAGCACCACCCCGCCCTCCCCGTCCCGGTCGGTGACCAGCTGCCGGCACCGCAGGTCGTCGTCGCACTCCTCGACCAGCAGCCGGTCCGCACCGACGGCGGCGACCGCCCCGTCGACGAGGAGGACCGGCTCGAGGTCGGCGCCGATCCGCCACGTCCGCCCCAGGTGGGTGAGCAGCAGCTCGCCGTCCAGCGCGGGCTGCACGCTCCCCGGCACCCGCACCTCGTCGACCACCTCCCCGCTGACGGTGTGCAGGACCACCGCCGTCTCCGCCCCCCGGCGGGTCAGGGCCCAGAGGCGTCCTCCGGGAGCGGGCAGCAGCTGCCCGGCCGCCCGCAGCGGGTCGGCGAGATCGCGGGCGGGGCGACCCTCGGGGTAGAGGAAGCGGGTACCCGAGCCGACCGTGGCGGTGTCGTCGCTGACCACCGCGCCGGGGACGGCCACCAGGTCGACCCCGCCGCCACCGGAGGCCCCCGCCGGGGTGGGCGTGAGCACGACCCGGCCCGAGCCGAGGTCGAGGCGGTAGACGCCGTCGCGGCCCAGGGCGTGCACGACGTAGGAGTCGGGCACCCCGGCCACGATCGGCGGGCCGTCGCGGAGCGTGACCGGCCGCGGGTCGGCCGGTGACGCGGGCACCGGCGCCGGCGACTCGGCCGACGCGCTGGGGTCCGGCCGCGGGGAGGGTCGGCCGCGGTCCTGGGCGACCAGCACCGCGACGACCAGCAGCACCACCAGCGCCCCCACCAGCACCACCACCACCCGACGTCGTGGCGGCAGCGAGGGCGGCGGGTAGGAGTCCAGCAGCTCCCGCTCGCCCGGGTCGTCCTCGGCCATGGTCGGACGCTACAAGCCGCCGGGGGCCGAGCCACCGCAGGCGTGCGACCGGCCCGGGCCCGTGACGGTCCGGACCCGTCCCACGTCCTCGGGTGTCGTCGAGCACTGCGTCGGGCCGGATAAGGTGGTCCGCGGTGTGCCGGGAAGTCTGGTCGGCGGACGAATCGACGACCCCTCAGGAGCCCACGTGAACGACCAGCCTGGCGAGCCCCGGGACGACCGGGACGACACGCACCCCGACGACGCCCCCTCCACGGCCGAGGGCCCCCGCGCCTTCGACGCGCCGGAGTCCCTGGCCGACCCCGAGCCCGGGCCTGCGGTGGAGACCGTCCGGTCGCGCCGCCGCGTCGTCCTCTTCACCAAGGGTGACGACCAGGACCAGGTGGCCATCGCCGAGGTGCTGCGGATGGAGACCGTCGGCGGTGTGCTGATGCTGGCGGCGGCCGTGCTGGCCGTGCTCTGGGCCAACTTCGGCGGCACCAGCTACGACGACTTCCGCCACCTCTACCTCGGTCCGCTCAACCTGCAGCACTGGGCCGCGGACGGCCTGCTGGCCATCTTCTTCTTCGTGGTCGGGCTCGAGCTCAAGCGCGAGCTGGTCGCCGGTTCGCTGCGCAAGCCCAGCGCCGCGCTCGTCCCGATCATGGCCGCCGTCGGTGGCATGGTCGTGCCGGCCCTGCTCTACCTGGCCGTCAACAGCGTCCTGCCCGACGGCAACAGCCGGGGGTGGGCCGTGCCGATGGCCACCGACATCGCCTTCGCGCTGGCCATCCTCGGCCTCGTGGCCCGCGGCCTGCCCACCAGCCTGCGCGCCTTCCTGCTCACCCTGGCGATCGTGGACGATATCGGCGCCATCACGGTGATCGCGGTGGTCTTCACCACCGACCTGGCGCCGCTCTGGCTGATCGGCGCCGCCGCCTCCGCGCTGGTCTGGTGGCTGCTGCAGCGCTACCGCCTCGACACCTGGTGGTGGCTGCACGTCGTGCTGTTCGTCGTCTGCTGGTTCTGCATGTGGAGCAGCGGCGTGCACGCCACCATCGCCGGGGTGATCCTGGGCCTGCTGACCCGGACCTCGCCGGACGAGGCGCACGACCCGGTCGACCGCTGGGAGCACTTCTGGCGGCCGGTCTCCGCCGGTGTGGTGGTGCCCCTCTTCGCCCTCCTCTCCGCCGGGGTCACGCTGGACGCCGGGGTGCTGGGCGCGGTGGTCACCGAGGCCGTGCCGCTGGGGATCATCCTCGGTCTGGTGCTCGGCAAGCTGGTCGGCATCACCGGCGCCGCCTGGCTGACGGCGCGCTTCACCCGAGCCGAGCTCGCCCCCGACATCCGCTGGGGGGACGTGGCCGGCATCAGCGTGGTGGCCGGGGTCGGCTTCACGGTGGCGCTGCTGGTCGCCGAGCTGGCCTTCGCCGACGCCCCGGAGGTGCTGGAGGAGGCGAAGACGGCCGTGCTGCTGGGATCGGTGCTGGCCGGTGTGCTCGCCGCGGTGGTGCTGGGGGCCCGCGGCCGCTCCCGTGCCCGCCTGCCCGAGGTGGCCGATGCGCCGTGACCGAAGCCCCCACCCCGGGGCCCGGGACGACGCGTCGACGTGCACTAGGCTCCTGACGACGGCACAGGAAGGCAGAAGATGACGACGGCGGACACGGTCAAGAACATCCAGCAGGACCTGACGGTCCTCGCCAAGTCCCTGGTGACCCTGGGCAAGATCGAGGCCACCGACATGGCCAAGAAGCTGGGGCTGGGCGCGGCCCTGCTGGCCGGTGCGCTCTACTTCGCGCTGAACGCCATCTCCCTGCTCTTCATGGGGGGCGCCCTCGCGTTCTTCCTGCTGCTCCAGCCGGACGCCCCGGCCGAGCCCCAGGACCCGACCATGGTCACCGGCGCCCTCCCGCTGGGCTTCGTCATCATGGCCTGCATCCTGCTCCTGGTCGCGGCCCTGCTCGCCGTGGGCGGCCTGCTCAGCATCCGTGCCAACCGCGGCGTCAAGCAGACCCAGGCCGAGACCGAGGCCACGGTCACCGCGGTCAAGAGCGCCATCGAGCGCGGCAAGGCCGACGTGGCCGTCCGGCTCGAGTACGGCGACGACGACGTCCGCACCGACGACGGCCGGACCGGGACCGGCGTCAGCCGGACCGGTGACACCAGCCCCGTGGCCGCGCGCTCCCTCGACGCCCGCTGAGCGCCCCCGCCGGTCCGCCGGCGAGCAGCGCCCTGCTCCGCCCCCTCGTCCCCGACGGGGACTGGGAGCACCGCTTCCCGAGGCTGCGCGGGATGCGCTTCCACCTCGCCGTGCACGGCGTCCAGGACGCCAGGGCGGCCCCGGTGCTGCTGCTGCCTGACGTCGGTCGCACCTGGTGGTCCTGGCGGCACCTGCTGCCCACCCTGTCCCCGGACCGGACCGTCGTCGCCCTGGACCCCCGCGGGGTCGGGGCCAGCGACCGCACCCCGGGTGGCTACACGCTGCCGGAGGTCGTCGCCGACCTGGCCGCGGTGGTCCACCACCTCGGTGCCGGCCCGGCCGTCGTGGTCGGCCACGGCTGGGGCGGGGTCGCTGCCCTGGCCCTGGCCTCGCGGCACCCCGCGCTGGTCGCCGGCCTGGGTCTGGTCGCCGCCCCCGTCCCGGGTGCCTGGCAGGGGTACCGCCGCCTCCTGGCCGCCTCGCTGCTGGGCGCCCGCGCCCTGACCCCGGCCCGGCTGGGTCGCTGGACGGCGCTGCAGGCGGTCGACGGCTCCCCCTGCGCGGAGGCCCTGAGCCACTGGCCGGGTCCGCAGCGGGCGCTGGCCCCGGTCCGCCGGGCCGCCCGCCGTCCGCGCCTGCTGCGCGAGCTGGGCACCGACGTCGCCACCCTGCACGTGCGCGGGAGCTCGGACCCCCTGCTGCCCCGTCCCCGGCGCGGCCTGCGCGACGTGGTGGTCCTGCCCGCGGGGCACCAGCTGCCCGAGGAGCGTCCCGGCGACCTCGCGGTCACCCTGCGTGGCTGGTTGGCGACCCTGGCCTGAGCCCCGGGCGGGCGTGGCGGCGCGGGTGGGCCGGGTCAGATCCGGTGGGCTCGGCGCAGCGGGCGGATCGGGATCAGGTCCTCGGCCCGGCTGCGCTCGGCGATCGCCTCGGCGTCGCTCCACTCGGCCTCCCCGGCCCGGATGCCGGCCAGCCGGGCGCGGTAGGCGTCGACCTCGGCCTGCTGACGGTCCTCGTCCCAGCCCAGCAGCGGGACCGCGATGGCCAGCACGTCCTCCACGGCGCTGAGCCCCCGGTCGCGGGCCTCGTGGTCGATCCGGAGCCGGTGCAGCAGGACGTCCTCCAGGTGCAGGCTGCCCTCGTACCGGACGGCGAAGGCCACCTCCACCCCCAGGTAGGCCGGGGCGCTGGGCAGCGGCTCGGCCAGCCGGGGGTCCTCCTCGATCAGGTCGATCAGGGTGCCGACCTCCGAGCCGTAGCGCGAGAGCAGGTGCTCGATGCGGTCGGCGTCCCAGCCGTAGCCCGGTGCGACCCGGGCCAGGTAGCGTCCGGCGGCCTCCAGACCCACCGCCCCGACCAGGGGGATCCGCTCGGTGATGGAGGGCCACCGCCGGGCCGCGGTGGAGCCGAGGGCGAAGTCGACCGCGTCCTCGGCCATCACCCGGTAGGTGGTCAGCTTGCCGCCGGCGATGGACACCATGCCGGGGGCCACCTCGGCCACGGTGTGCTCCCGGGACACCTTGGCCGAGCTCTCCGCACCCCCGGAGGGCTGCAGCAGCGGCCGGAGCCCGGCCCAGGTACCGAGGATGTCGTCGGTGGTGAGCTGGCTGGTCAGCACCTTGTTGGCCTGCTCCAGCACGTAGTCGATGTCGGCGCGGGTGGTGATGGGATGGCGCAGCGGGCCCTCCCACGGGGTGTCGGTGGTGCCGATCACCCAGTAGTGCTGCCAGGGGATGACGAAGAGGACCGACTTCTCGGTGCGGAGGAAGAGACCCGTGCTGCCCTTGATCCGGTCCTTGGGGATGACCAGGTGGACGCCCTTGGAGGCCAGCACCTCCAGGCTGCCGGTGCTGCTGGCCAGGGACTCGGTCTCCTCGGTCCACACCCCGGTGCAGCTGATCACGTGCTTGGCCCGGACCTGGCGGGCGCGACCGGTCTCCAGGTCGGTGACCACCGCACCGACGACCCGGCCGACGGCGTCCTTGGTGATCTCGGTGACCTGGGCCCGGGTGGCGGCCAGCGCCCCGTAGGAGACGGCGGTGCGGACCAGCCCGAGCACCAGCCGGGCGTCGTCGACCCGGGCGTCGAAGAACCGGATCGCCCCGGTCAGCTGGTCGCTGCGCAGGTCGGGGAACAGCTCCAGCGCGCCCTTCCGGCCGTAGTGCTTCTGCGGCGGGACCCCGGCGCCCTCCTTGTCCCCGGGCAGGGTCAGGTTGCCCACCGCGGACATCGCGTCGTAGAGCCCGACCCCCAGCGCGCTGTAGGTGCGCTCGACCACGGGGATCTTCAGCGGCCACAGGAACGGCTGGGGCCGCACCAGGTGCGGGGCGATCGTGCTCAGCAGCAGCCCCCGCTCCCGCAGCGCCTCCTGCACCAGGGCGAAGTCGAGGTTGTAGAGGTAGCGCATCCCGCCGTGGATCAGCTTGCTGGAGCGCGAGGACGTCCCGGAGGCCCAGTCCTGCATCTCCACGATGCCGGTCCGCAGCCCGCGGGTCGCAGCGTCCAGGGCCACACCGGCGCCGGTGACCCCACCGCCGACGACCAGGACGTCGAGTCCCTCGTCGTCGCTCATCGCGGCCAGTGCCGCCTGACGGGAGCGTTGCGTGGTGGCGGCGATCACGACGGCGAATCTACCCCTGGCCCGGAGTCCCGGGAGCAGATCACCGCTGGGTCACCTCGACCGTGACCGACTCGGTGGTGCTGTTCCCGGCGCCGTCGGTGGCCCGGTAGGTGAAGGTGTAGACCGCGTCCTTGGCCGCGACCACCCGGAAGGTGCGCTCGTCGTCGTAGGTCTTGACGTTGGCACGTCGCCCCTCGGCCTCGGCCGAGACCAGCTCGACCGTCACCTCCTCGCCGGAGTCGTCGACGGCCTCGACGTCGACCTCGACCAGCACGGCCTTGTTGTTGGGCGGCCAGATCCGGGCGGGGCTGGCGGTGAGCCGCAGCTCCGGTGCGGTCACGTCGTCGGCCTGCAGGTCCATCCCGACCAGCACCGGGTCGTGGTCGCTGGAGCGGTAGGGGTCGGGGGCGAAGACCGCGTCCTGGGCCGGGGCCTTGAAGGACGTGTCGTAGTCGAGCAGGCTCGGCTCGTCGGAGTTGATCCGCCAGTCCTCGGCCTCGGTCACCTGGTCCACCAGCGCCTCGTTGGCCAGGGCGTAGTCGAGGTAGCCGAGCATCCCGTCGAAGACGTAGGAGTAGGCCCGCTCGCCCTGGTCGCGGAGCAGCAGGTCGGTCCAGCCGGCCTCCTCCAGCGCGGTGATCGGGTCCTCGTGGTCGTAGGAGTTGAGGTCGCCGATGATCAGCTGCTCCTCCACCCCGGTGCCGGTCGGGTCGTCGGCCAGCCAGTCCGAGAGCGCCTTCGCGGCCTCGGTGCGCACGCCGTTGCAGTTGCCCTGGCCGTCCGGGTCCTCCGGGTCACCGACGGCCTCGCAGCCCGAGCCCTTGGACTTGAGGTGGTTGACCGCGACCGTGACCGCGCCCCCGGTCCCGAGGTCGGTGAAGGTCTGGGCCAGCGCCGGGCGGTTGAGCTGGTCGAGGAAGCGCGGGTCGTCGGCGGTGGTCAGCGTTGCGAACCCACCGGTGGGGGTGACCTCGGCCGGCTGGTAGATGAAGGCGGTGGTGATCTGGTCGGTGCCGATCACCCCGGTGTCCACGGACTCGTAGGTGCCGGCGCCGACCTCGGCGTTCAGCGCCTCGACCAGGGTGTCGACCGCCTGACCGCCGTTGTTCTCGATCTCGATCAGGCCGACCACGTCGGCGTCCATCTCGGACAGGGCGGCCACGATCTTGGCCTCCTGACGCTCGAACTCCTCCGGGGTGTCGGCGCCGCGCTCACCCAGGGTGGTGAAGTAGTTGAGCACGTTGAAGGAGGCCACCGTGGTGGTGCCGCCGACCTCCGGGACCTCCGGGCGGGGGTTGGTCGAGGTGACCTCGGCCCCCTCGGTGGGCTGGATCCGCCACTCGTCGAAGCGCCAGTCGAGCACGCCGGTGGCATCCGTCACCAGGTCACCGCCGCGGAAGGTGTTCTCGAGGGTGAACTCGCCGCCGTCGGGGTGGCGGGCCGGGTCGGGGTTCTGCACGCTGCGGCCGTCGTCCAGGGTGATCCGCTCGGCCAGGTTCTTCGCCAGCAGGGCCTCGGCCTCGGGCGAACCGGGGGCGAAGAGGGCGGTGGGCTGGTACTGCCGGTCCAGACCGAGGGCGATCTCGCCGTAGCGGCCGTAGTCGAAGTACTCCAGGATGGTCAGGCTCTGGCCGAAGGTGACCCGCATGCCCTCGTGGCGCTCGGCCTCGGCGTCGTCCAGCGGCAGGGTCAGCTGCTCGGCGGTCGGCAGCTCGCCACCGGAGGCGCAGACCTCCTGGTCGGTGGCGGTGAGCTGGGTCTGGCCCCGGAACTCCGACACGGCCCCGGCCACCCGCACGGTGTCGCCGAGGGCCACGTCGCCGGCGCCGGGGGCGTAGACGAAGATGCCGTCCGAGCTCGCCTCGTCGCCGTCGCCGGCGTCCTGCAGGTAGAAGCCGTCGAAGCCACCGGTCTGGAAGTCACCGACCACGGTGCCCTCGACGGTGGTGCTGGTGCCGGCCAGCGGCGAGGTGTCGGTGGTGCCCTGCACGGCGCCGACGGCCGTCCGCGGGTCGCCGCACACCAGCGGCTCCCCCGGGCCGGGACCGGCGGGCGTGGTCCGGTTCTCCGCGCCCGGGGTGTTCAGCGCCTCACCGGCGGTCAGGCTGCCCTGCTGCCCGGGGACGCCGGCCAGGTCGAAGTCGTTGCGGACCCAGTCCGACGTGGCGTCGGTGTCGGTGCCGTCGGGGATGCGGGACGCGCCGCCGACGGTGAAGTCCGAGCCGTCGTAACCCGGGGTGAGCACGGTCGGCCCGTAGCCCAGGTCACCGGCACCGCCGTCGAGGACGGCCACCGAGTCGACGACCTCCAGGCCGAGGCCCTCGTCCAGGGTGCCGTCGAGGTCGGCGTCCAGCGTGACCTGGCCGGTGTAGCCGGTCACCAGCAGCAGCGAGAGCGAGCCGTTCTGCAGCGTGTTGGCGGGCAGCTCGCCCAGCCAGCGGCCGTCGGCGTCCGCGCTGCCCACCGGGTGGGCGGAGACCACGTCGCCCTGGGCGCTGGAGGTGGCGTCGCCCTCGACCTGCAGCACGGTGAGCCCGGTGAGGTCGGCGCCGGCCGGGCCGGTGACCTCGAGGTACTCCACGTCGGTGCCGGCGGTGCTGGCGGAGAACTCGTTGAGCACCACCGCGGCGGGGGTGCCGGGGTCACCACCGCAGTCGGCGGTGTGGGAGCCGAGGCCGTCGAAGGTGTCGACCGGCAGACCCTGCCACTGGCGGGCGGGGTCGAAGGCGTCGTCGTCGGTGCGGTCGCCCTCGCACACCGAGGGCAGCCGGCGCAGGGTCGCGTCCTGGGTCGAGACCGGTCCGCTTCCCCACTCCGCCCCCGGGTCGACGCCACGCTGACCGAAGGAGTCCACGACGGCCCCGCCGCGCACCAGCGCGATGGCGTCGTCGCCGTTCCACAGCCCCGCCCCGGTGGTCTGGTCGGCGGCGCCGGTGACCGCCGCGACCGCACCGGAGGCGGCCACCACGTGCACGTCGCCCGCGGCCACCTGGCCGGTGAGGTCGATGGTCAGGTTCGCCGTCGCGGCACCGTTGAAGGCCACCCGCAGCTGGTAGCCGCTGAGGTCCACGGGGGCGCCGGTGCCGTTCCAGATCTCCAGCGCCTTGTTGTTGCCGGTGCCCTCGACGTACTCGCTGATCACCAGGTCCGTGGCGGGCGCGGCCTGGGCCGGCGTGCCGAGGGTGGTCAGCGAGAGCGACGCGGTGAGCGTGGCCAACCCGGTGAGGGCGGCGGCGAGAGCGCGGGTGGACGACGTCATCGGGGTTCCTTCGCGGGGACGCGGGAGAGGACCCGGCGGGGCCCGGGCACCAACCTAGGACCCGGGGGTGACGTTCTCGGGCCCCGGGTTGAACACCAGGTGCCCACCAGGAGAACCCGGGGGTTCGCCGCGCCCCCCTCCCCCCGCGTCGGTGCGACGTGCGGCCGGGACTGCCCGGTCAGACGTCGCACCGCCAGCGGCTCGGGGCGTCAGGCGGGGCGGGGGCCGCGGTCGCGGCGGGAGTCGTTGAGGAAGCGGCGGGGGACGGCGTGCCGGACGGCGGTGTCCCAGGGGAGCTGCCAGCCGGCGAGGTCGAGCACGGCGTCGAGCAGGTGGGCGGTCAGGCCCCAGACGAAGAGGTCGTCGACCACGAAGGCCGGGCCGGTGTAGCCCCGGGGGTGGGTGGCGGTGACCCGGTGCTCGGCGGCGGTGAGGACCGAGAGCGGCACCCGGTGCACGGCGGCGACCTCGGCCGGGTCCCGCGGGGTCAGCGGGTGCTGCCCGGACCAGCGGGCGACCACGGCGGTGACGTCGAAGGAGCTGACCTCCACGTGCACCGAGGGCAGTCGGCCGAGCATCTCGACGTCGGCCGGGTCGAGGCCGATCTCCTCCTCGGCCTCCCGGAGCGCGGTGTCCTCCAGGGTGACGTCCCCGGGGTCGCGGGCGCCGCCGGGGAAGGCGATCTGACCGGCGTGGTGGCGCAGGGTGGAGGCCCGCTCCACCAGGGTGACGTCGACGTCCTCGACCCCCGGCGTGGGACCGAGCAGGACCAGCACCGCGGCCTCGCGCGCACCCACGCCCGGGCGGATGCCGATGCCCCCGGGACGCACGGGACCCGCGAGGGCGGAGCGGAGCAGAGCGGGGTCCCAGACAGGCACCCCGTCAGCCTAGGCCGAGGGCCGCACCTCCTCCCGGGGCTGTCCGTCGGTGGAGGCTGCGCCCTCCTCCGGCCGGTCCTCCGACCGGCAAGGCAGCCGCTCCGGACGGTGGCACGGGACCGAGGTCACGACGACGAACGGGAGAACGCGTCCAGATGGGCACCACCCGTGGAAGACACGGCAACCACTATCCCGTCCTGCACGACGGGAAGAAGGAGGCACAACGATGCGTCACCCACTACTGCTCGCCACCGGGGTCGGGCTCTGCCTGGCTGCCGGCGCCGTGGTCCCGGCCTCGGCGGCCGAGGGAGCCCAGCTCTCCGTCCTGCACGCCGTCCCCGACCTGCCGGTCGACGTCTACGTCGACGGTGAGCTCACCATCGACGACTTCCAGCCCGGTGACCTGGGCGGTCCGCTGGACCTCCCCGCCGGCACCTACTCCGTGGCCATCACCGCCGCCGACGCCGAGGACGACTCCGAGCCGGCCATCGGCCCGGTGGACCTCGAGCTCAGCGACGGTGGCAACTACACCGCCGTGGCCCACCTGGACGAGGGTGGCGACCCCACGGCCACCCTGTTCGAGAACGACCTGTCCGAGCTGGCCGCCGGCGAGGGACGTCTGACCGTCCGACACACCGCCGCCGCACCGGCCGTGGACGTGCTGGCCGGTGGCGAGGCCGTGGTGAGCGACCTCAGCAACCCCGACGAGGCCAGCCTCGAGCTGCCCGCCGGGACGGTGTCCGCCGCGGTGGCGGCCGCCGGCACCGAGGACCCGGTGATCGGCCCGGCCGACGTCACCGTCTCCGAGGGCACCCTGACCGTGGCCTACGCCTGGGGCAGCCTCGAGGACGACAACCTCGACCTCGCGGTCCAGACGATCTCCGCCCACGGCGGCACCCCCGGTGGCGTGGACGCCGGTACCTCTGGTCTGGCCAGCGGCACCAGCCCGGCGGTCGTCGCCGGTCTGGGCGTCATGGCCCTGCTGACGGGTCTCGTGCTCCGTCGTCGCGTGGGTGCTGGGACCACCCGCTGACCGTGCTCGACCGACGAGCTCCCCGCCGGGCCCGGGGGCCGGTGCGTCCGCACCCGCTCCCGGGCCTGGTGGGCGCCATCGCGCTCTGCGCGTGCACGCTGGCCGGGGCGGCTGCACCCGCCCCGGTCGGCGCTGCGGCCCTGGCCCCCGTCCCGGTCGGCGCCCCCACCGCCAGCAGCACCGAGCCTCCGCCGGGCCCCACCGCTCGGCCCGCTCCCGAACCGACCCGCAGCACCCGCCCGGTGACCTCCGTCCCGGTGCGTCCGGCACGGCAGGACGACCGCCGCGCCCCCTCCCCCGAGCGGCTGACCGTCGGCGGCTGGACCCCGATGGACGTGGTCCCCGTGGGCGTCACCGAGCAGGGCCGGATGGAGCTGCCCACCTCCCCCGACGTCGTCGGCTGGTACCGCTTCGGCCCGTCCCCGGCCGGCGAGCGCGGTTCGGTGGTGCTCGCCGCGCACGTCGACAGCCTCGACCGGGTCGGACCCTTCGCCGGGCTGGCCTCCCTCCCCCCGGGCACCGAGGTCACCGTCCGCACCGACGACGGGCGCGACCACCGCTACCGGGTCGAGCATGGCGTCCGGCTGGAGAAGGAGGACGTGCCCCTGGAGGACCTCTTCGACCGCGACTCCGCGCCCCGGCTCGTCCTGATCACCTGCGGCGGGCCCTTCGACCCCGAGGACGGCTACCGCGACAACGTCGTGGTCACCGCGGTCCCCGTCTGACCCGGGGCTGCCGCGGCCCGCGTCCAGCGCAGGCCCGCGTTCAGCGCGGGCCCGCGTTCAGCGCGGGCCCGTCCGCCACTCCTGGCCGACCCGCTCCTGCTCGTCGGTGATGGTGCGCACGATCCGCACCCACAGCACGAAGGAGACCGTCAGCACCGCCGTCCCGAGGAGGGCGGTCGGCCCCAGAGCGCCGACCGAGCTGCCGACCGGACCGCTGAACGGCACGAACGCCCCGGCGGCGTTCATGACGAGCGGGCCCCCGACCCAGGTGCCCCACCACCAGCCCAGCAGCGACCGGTCCACCGGGCCGCTGACCCGCCAGACGTCGCGGACCACCTGGTAGGGGAACCACAGCGACACGATCGGGACCACCCAGCCCAGCCAGACCCAGGCCGGGCCGTGCTGGTGCGGGGACCCCGGACGGATGGTCAGGGCGTTGGTGCGGGCGGTGCCCAGCCAGACGCTGGTGACGATCCAGGCGGCCAGCATCGGGAAGAAGGAGGCCGAGGAGACGGCGTCGTAGGGGGTGGAGACCCCCAGGGCGTCGTCGGCGGCGCGGTACCGCGCCGCCGCGGGGAAGGCCAGCAGGGTGGCCAGCCAGGAGACGGCCAGGTAGACCGCCGACAGCACCACCGTGGCCCTGGCCAGGCCGCCGACCGGCTGCAGCCGCGGCGTCCACACCTGGTGCGTCGCCGGGGCCGGCGGCCACGGCGGCTGCACCCGGTACGGCGGCTGCACCCGGTCCGCCGGTTGCGCCGGGTACGGCGACGGCTCCGGGTACGTCCGCGGCTCCGGGTACGGCCGCGGCTCCGCACCGGTCGGGTAGGTCGACCAGCCGCCCGCCCCGGTCGTGTCCCCGTCACCGCGGACGAAGTCCGGTCGCCCCTGGGGCTCGGACGGTTCCGGCGGCGGACCGGGGGGCACGGACATGGCAGCTCTTCTCGCGGTCAGCCGGGTGGTGCGGACAGCATGCCCGAGACGCGTCGACGACCTGGACTCAGGTCGTCCCCCGGGAGGAGCGGAGCGGGACGGGCGAGCGGGTGCGAGGGCGCCCCGAGGAGCCGGACGGCAGCCGGGGATCAGCCGCGCTCGCGGGCGACGAAGTCGCGGTAGAACTCACCGCTCCGCTTCACCGTCCGCTGCTGGGTCTCGTAGTCCACCCGGACGATGCCGAACCGGCGGTCGTAGCCGAAAGCCCACTCGAAGTTGTCCAGCAGGCTCCAGCAGAAGTAGCCCTTGAGCGGCAGCCCGCGGGCGACCGCCTCCCGGCACGCCTCGAGGTGGGCCTCGAGGTAGCGGCGCCGGTCCTCGTCCTCGACCCGGCCGTCGGGGCCCACCTCGTCGGGCCAGGCCGACCCGTTCTCGGTGACGTAGAGCGGCAGCCCCGGGGCCAGCGCGTGGACCTGGGCCAGCACGTCGACCAGCCCGTCGGGGTGGATCTCCCAGCCCATCTGCGTCTTCTCCGCGCCGGTGTCCACGGTGACCACGCGCTCGCTGCCCGGGGTCGGGGTGGGCAGCGAGGGGTCGCTGAACCGGCCGTCCTCGGGGGCGGCGACGGTGTGGGCGCTGTAGTAGTTGATCCCGATGAAGTCGATCGGCTCGGCGATGGTGGCGAGGTCGTCGGAGCGCTCGGCGAACCACTCCGTGGTGCCGGTGTCGGCCAGCACGTCCTCGGGGTAGGCACCGCGCAGCAGCGGGTCGAGGAAGAGCCGGTTGCCCAGCCCGTCGTAGCGGCGCGCGGCCTCCAGGTCGGCCTCGGAGTCCGACGCGGCCCGGACGGCGTGCAGGTTCAGCGTGATGCCGAGCGGGGCCTCGCCGCCGTCGGCCCGCATCGCCTGCACGGCCAGCCCGTGGCCGAGGAGCAGGTGGTGGGCCGCCTCCAGCGACCGGGTGCCCAGCTGCTGGCCCGGGGCGTGCACGCCGGCCGCGTAGCCCAGCAGCGCGGAGCACCACGGCTCGTTGAGGGTGATCCAGGACCCGATCACGTCCCCCAGCGCCTCGTGGGTGATCCGGGCGTACTCGGCGAAGGCCTCGGCGGTGCTCCGCGAGAGCCAGCCCCCGGCGTCCTCCAGCGGCTGGGGCAGGTCCCAGTGGTAGAGGGTCACGTAGGGCTGCACGCCGTGCTCCAGGCAGGTCTCGGCCACCCGGCGGTAGAAGTCCAGACCGGCCTGGTTCACCGCCCCGGTGCCCTCGGGGACGACCCGCGGCCAGGCGACGGAGAAGCGGTAGGCGTCCACCCCGAGGTCGGCCATGATCGCCACGTCCTCGGCGAAGCGGTGGTAGTGGTCGCAGGCCACGTCGCCGGTGTCGCCGTTCCACACCTTGCCGGGGGTGCGGGCGAAGGTGTCCCAGGTGCTCGGACGGCGCCCGTCCTCGGCGACGGCACCCTCGATCTGGTACGAGGCGGTGGCCGTGCCCCAGACGAAGTCAGCGGGGAAGGTGGTCATGGTGGTCCTCTCGGTGGGTCGTCCCTGGAGACGTGTACGGGGATGGCTCGGGGCTGCGGGACACGCCGCGGCACGCCGGCCGTGATCGCGACGACATACAGGCGGTCAGGGGGCGGGCGGGACTCAGCACGGGGCGGTGAGGCCGAGCTCGGCAGCGGTCTCCCGGAGCCGGTCGCGGTGCTCGGGGCCGACCGGGACGCCCTCGGCGCGGAACCGCCGCTCACGCTGGGCCTCCGGGCCGCCGGGGAGCAGGCTGGCGTCCAGACCGGGCAGCGGGGACAGCGCGCGCACGGCGCGGACGTAGGCGTCCATCTCGCGGCGGAAGTCGGCCGGGTCGGAGAACAGGTCGATCCGGAAGGAGATGACCAGCGACCCCTGGTTGGCCCCGGCCCACCGGCGCCGGGCCCGGGCCGGGTCCAGCGGGACACCGGCCAGCACCCCGCCCCAGGCCTGGCAGACCGCACCCAGGCCGATGGCGCGCAGCGCCAGGCCCGGGGCGTCCCTTGAGATCTGGTCGCGGTGCGGGCTGTCGTCGTACAGGTCGTGCATGGCGCCGAAGTCGAGCACCACGGGGTCCTCGTCCTGGGTCGGCGCGCTGAACGACATCGGTGAGCCGCCGCCCGCGGCGAAGACCGGGGAGCCGGGCTGCAGGTCGAGCTGGTGCCCGGAGGTGACGAAGGTCAGCAGGTCGTGCTCCAGCGTCATCCGGGAGTAGAGCCCGGCCGCCCCGAAGTGGCCGTGGTCGCGGGTGAGCAGCACCGCGATCCCCTGCTCCCGGGCCCGCTCGACCAGCAGCCGGGTGCCGAGGTGGGCGGCGAAGTAGCCCAGGCCGCCGTCGCCGTCGACCAGCAGGCTGGTGGGCGTCTCGCGCACGACCGCAGGCTCCGCGTCCGGGTTGAGGCGTCCCTCCCGGAGCAGCCGGGAGTAGGTGGTGAGCTGGGTGCTGCCGTGGGAGAAGACGCCGCGGCAGTCGTTGTCCACCAGCAGCCCGGCCAGCAGCGCGGCGTGCGCCGGGGAGAGCCCGGACGCCTCGCCCGCCTCGGTCACGAAGGTCTGCAGCACCGGGGCGGGGACGACGACGGCGTCGACGGGGGGCTCGTTCACGGACCGATCGAACCACGTCGGACGCGGGCGGTAGCGTCCAGGGCATGGACGTCCCCACCGTGACCATCGACCAGATCCCCGAGGACGCGCGCCTGCTGGACGTGCGCGAGGACGACGAGTGGGCGGCCGGCCACGCCGAGCGCGCCCAGCACCTGCCGATGACCGAGCTGGCCGAGCGCTACGGCGAGCTGCCCCCCGAGGAGGAGGTGTACGTGATCTGCCGCTCCGGCGGCCGGTCCGCGCGGGTGACCGCCTGGCTGAACCAGAACGGGTTCACCGCCACCAACGTGGCCGGCGGGATGGGTGAGTGGCAGGAGCGCGGGCTGCCCCTGGTCGGCGAGGGCGACACCCCGCACGTCATCTGACCTCGGGCCGGGGCCTCAGGCGGTGACGCCGAGGTGCTCGGCGAGCAGGCCGCGGAGCTGGTCGGCGTCGGCGAAGGGCCCGACGTGGGTGTGCACCAGCCGCCCGTCGGCGGTGACGAAGAAGGTCATCGGCGGGCCCAGCACGCGGAGCGGGACCTGGATCGCCCGCTCGTCGTCGACCAGGTGGGCGTAGCGCTGACCCGTGCCCGCGGCGAGGTCGACGGCGGCCAGCTTGTCGTTCTCCTGGTACAGCAGACCCAGGGTCAGCAGCTCGTCCTCGGTCTGCCCGGCCACCTCCGCCAGGTAGGGCGCCTCGGCGCGGCAGGGGGCGCACCAGGAGGCCCACACGTTCACCATCACCGGCTGTCCGCGGAGCCGGGACAGGTCCACCTCGCCGGCTCCGCCGAGGCAGGGCAGGGTGATCGCCGGCAGGCCGTCCTCGACCGGGGCGGCGGAGGCGTCCGTGGCCGGGCAGTCCGCGATGCCGGCCGCCACCCGGGCCGCGTCCACCTCCGCACCGTTGGAGCCGGGCGGTCCGGGGGCCACGGTGGGCGTGCCGGGCGGGTTGCTGCCCCGCTGCACCCCGGACGTGGTGCAGCCGGTGAGCAGCAGGGCCACGGCCAGCACCGCGCCGAGCAGACCGCCCAGCCGGACGCGACCCTGCCGCCGGTCCCCCGGCCGCACCCTCACCCCCGCGGCTCGCGGACGAGCTTCGCCGCCGCGGCCGGGTCGGTCGGGCCCTCGCCGAAGGAGGGGCACCAGCGGGCCAGCGGGCAGGCCCCGCAGGCGGGGTTGCGCGCGTGGCAGCGCCGCCGGCCGTGCCAGATCACGTGGTGGCACAGCATCGTCCAGTCCTTGCGGGGGAACAGCGCGGCCACCGCGTGCTCGATCTTCACCGGGTCGGTCTCGGCGGTCCAGCCGAAGCGGCCCACCAGCCGGGCGAAGTGGGTGTCGACGGTGATCCCGGGCACCCCGAAGGCGTTGCCCAGCACCACGTTGGCGGTCTTGCGCCCGACACCGGGCAGCGTCACCAGCTGCTCCAGCCGGCCGGGGACCTCCCCGTCGAAGTCGGCGACCAGCGCGGCCCCCAGCTTGATCAGCGCGGTGGACTTGGCGCGGAAGAAGCCGGTGGGCTTGATCAGCTCCTCCAGCTCGGCTTGGTCCGCGCCCGCGTAGGCGACGGCGTCGGGGTAGCGGGCGAACAACGTCGGGGTGACGGTGTTGACGCGCTTGTCGGTGGACTGCGCCGAGAGGACCGTGGCCACCAGCAGCTCCAGCGGCGTGCTGAAGTCCAGCTCCACGTGGGCGTCGGGGTACTGCTCGGCCAGCGCCCGGTTCATGGCGCGGGCTCGGCGGGTGAGCGCGACCGGGGTCTCGGTTCGCGGTGCGGCGGGCATGCTCCGCAGGATAGGCGCTGGGCCTGACGGGTTCGGCGCCCCGGCGTTCGTGTGCGCGGCGGCGGACGATGTGGGTAGTGTTCCGGGCGGAAACGGAGGTGACGCGTGGACCCGGATGTGCTCAAGCAGGCCCCGCTGTTCAGGGAGCTGGACGGCGAGGCGGCGGCAGCCCTGGCTGAGGCGATGTCGACCATCAACCTCCGCCGCGGTGCCGTCCTCTTCCACGAGGGCGACGCGGGCGACCAGCTCTACGTCGTGATCTCGGGGAAGGTGAAGCTGGGCCGCAGCGGCTCCGGTGGCCGGGAGAACCTGCTGGCCGTCCTCGGTCCGGGTCAGATGTTCGGCGAGCTGTCGGT
Organism: Auraticoccus monumenti; assembly: GCF_900101785.1. GTDB lineage: Bacteria > Actinomycetota > Actinomycetes > Propionibacteriales > Propionibacteriaceae > Auraticoccus > Auraticoccus monumenti. Next base: position 212,834 of record NZ_LT629688.1, read on the forward strand.
CTTCGACCCCGGCCCCCGTTCCACCACCGCGACCGCGGTCACCCCGGTCGAGCTGCGCTGCCTCGAGCACGAGGAGCTGGCCAAGTGGCTGACCGGACGTCCCGAGGTCTCCCGCGCGCTGCTGGGCCAGCTGGCCGAGCGGCTGCGCCGGGCCAACGACGTGGTCGCCGACCTGGTGTTCTCCGACGTCCCCGGCCGGGTGGCCAAGGCGCTGCTGGACCTGGCCGCCCGCTTCGGCAACCCGCGCAGCGAGGGCATCCTGGTCAACCACGACCTGACCCAGGAGGAGCTGGCCCAGCTGGTCGGCGCCTCCCGGGAGACCGTGAACAAGGCCCTGGCCGACTTCGCCGCCCGCGGCTGGATCCGGCTGGAGCCCCGCTCGGTCACCTTGCTGGCGGTCGACCGGATCGAGCGCCGGGCCCGCTGACCACCCGGTGCTCCGCGCAACGGTCCTCCGTCGCGCAGGCGTCGCAGAGCGGGACGCGCCTCCCGCAGCAGGCCGCCCGGCAGTCCGCGACCCGGGAGGCCGGTCCCCCGCAGACCCCGCACTCCCCCACGGCCACCACGGCGTCGGAGAAGCTGATCGAGTGCCGCTGGTCGAAGACGTGCAGGGCACCCTGCCACAGGCCGGCGTCCCCGACGTCGCGCCCGTAGGCCAGGATCCCGCCGTCGAGCTGGTAGACCTCCTCGAAGCCGCGCTGGACCATCAGCGCCGACAGCACCTCGCAGCGGATGCCGCCGGTGCAGTAGGTGATCACCGGACGGTCCCTGAGGTGGTCCAGCCCGCCCTCGTCGAGCAGCATGACGAAGTCGCGGGTGGTCTCGACGTCGGGCACCACCGCACCGGCGAAGCGCCCGATCGAGGCCTCCCACCGGTTGCGGCCGTCCAGCAGCGCCACCTCCTCGCCGCGCTCGGCCACCAGGGCGTCCAGCTGGGCGGGGCTGATCCGGCGGCCGGTGCCCCGGACGCCGTCCTCGTCGACCGGCACCCGGACGCCGAAGGTCACCAGCTCGGGGCGGTGCAGCACCCGCAGCCGGGTGAACTCCGACCCGGTGCCGTCGGTCCACGACGGCTCCAGCCCGGCGAACGGCTCGTGCTCGCGGGTGGCCCTCAGCCAGCTCTTGAGGACGGTGACGTCGCCGGCCAGCGAGGCGTTGATCCCGTCCTCGGCGACCAGCACCCGGCCGAGCAGCCCCAGCCGCCGGCACAGCTCGAGCTGCCAGAGCCGCACCGCCGCCGGGTCGGCCAGCGGGGTGAAGCGGTAGCAGCCGAGGACCTTGGGGATGGCCACGTGTCCTCCGTCAGCCGTCGCTGTCCAGGTGCTGCAGCTGGGCCCGCACCGAGCGCAGCGCCGCCCCGTGCAGGACCGGCTCCAGCGGGCCGTAGACCGCGGCCACGACCTCCTCCGCCGTGCTCGCGCCGCCCGCCCGGGCCGAGCGGACCTGCTCCAGCCGGTCCAGCCGGTGCCGCAGGTACTCCGCCAGCACCTCCGCGGGGCGCTCCACCTCCGGCCCGTGCCCGGGCAGCACCCGCACCACCTTCCGCTCCCGGACCACCTGCTGCAGCCGTCGCAGCGAGTCCAGGTAGTCTTGCAGGTGGCCGTCGGGATGGGCGATCACGGTGGTGCCGCGGCCCAGCACGGTGTCCCCGCTGAGCAGCACCGTGCCGGCGGGGTCGTCGAGCAGCAGGGCGAGGGAGTCGCTGGTGTGCCCGGGCACCAGGAGCACCTCCAGGGTCCCGGCAGGGACGTCGAGCCGGTCGCCGTCACGCAGCACCGGACCGGTGCACAGGTCGTGGCGCACGGCCCGCACCTGCGCCCCGGTGCGCTGCACCAGACCGGCCACCCCCTCGACGTGGTCGTGGTGGTGGTGGGTGAGCACGATGGTGGCCACGCCGTCGGGGCAGGCCGACGCCACGGCGTCCAGGTGCCCCTCGTCGTCGGGGCCCGGGTCCACCACCACGGCCGGACCGCTGCCGGCGCCCAGCACCCAGGTGTTGGTGCCCTCCAGCGTCATCGGCCCCGGGTTGGGGGCCAGCACCCGGCTCCAGAGCTCCACCTCGGGCACCTCAGGCGTCGGGGGCCAGCTCCAGCACCAGCTCGACCTCGACCGGGGCGTCCAGCGGCAGCACCGACACCCCGACCGCGCTGCGGACGTGGCGGCCGGACTCGCCGAACACCTGGCCGAGCAGCTCGCTGGCGCCGTTGCCGACCGCCGGCTGACCGGTGAAGGAGGGCTCGCTGGCCACGTACACCACGGCCTTGAGGACGCGCGCGACGCGGTCGATCCCGCCGGCCACCTCGGCCGCGGCGGCCAGTCCGTTCAGCGCGCAGGTGCGGGCCAGCTCGGCGGCGTGCTCGGTGGTGACCGCGCCCCCCACCTTGCCGGTCGCCGCCAGCGCGCCGTCGACCACCGGGAGCTGGCCCGACGTCCAGACCTGGTTCCCGACCCGGGTGGCCGGGACGTAGGCGGCCAGCGGTGCGGCCACCGCGGGCAGCGTCAGGCCGAGCTCGGTCAGCCGGCTCGAGGGCGTGGTCACGACTGGTCCGGCTTGGGCCGCTTCAGGTAGGCCACCAGGTTCTCGGCGTTCATCCCGGGCACCACCTGGACCAGCTCCCAGCCGTCCTGGCCCCAGTTGTCGAGGATCTGCTTGGTCGCGTGCACCAGCAGCGGCACGGTCACGTACTCCCACTTCGTCATGGCGCCAGCCTCTCACGAGGCCGGGGGCCGCCGGTGGCCGCGACCGCAGGCGGCGGACCGACCGGCGGTCCGCGTCGACCGCGGGTGGCGTTGCCGGCACGCCCTACCCTGGGCCCATGTCCGAGCCCCGGCACACGCTGCACATCGTCAGCGGCAAGGGCGGTGCGGGGAAGACCACCGTCGCCGGTGCCCTCGCCGTCGCCCTGGCCCGGGGCGGGCGCCGCGTCCTGCTCTGCGAGGTGGAGGGGCGCGGAGGGCTGGCCCAGCTGTTCGGCGCCAGCCCTCTGCAGGGCGACGAGGAGCGCCGGCTGCTGCGCACCGACGACGGCGGCGAGGTGCACGGGCTGTCGGTCAACGCCCGCGACGCCCTGCAGGAGTACCTGGCCACCTTCTACCGGCTGGGGCTGGCCGGACGGGCGCTGGACCGCTTCGGGGTCTACGACTTCGCCACCTCCATCGCCCCCGGGCTGCGCGACGTGCTGCTCACCGGCAAGGTCTACGAGGCGGTCCGTCGTCGCGAGAAGGGCCGACGGAGCTCCTACGACGCGGTGGTGCTGGACGCCCCGCCGACCGGGCGGATCGCGCAGTTCCTCAACGTCCACGAGGCGGTGGCCGGGCTGGCCAGGGTCGGCCCGATCCACTCCCAGGCGGACTCGATCATGACGGTGCTGCGCTCGCCGCGGACCGTGGTGCACCTGGTCTCGCTGCTGCAGGACATGCCGGTGACCGAGACGCTGGAGGCGCTGGAGGACCTGCGCCCCACCGGGATCACCGTCGGCACCGTCGTCTGCACCATGGTCACCCCGACCCCGCTGAGCGCGGAGGCGCTGGCCGCGCTGGACACCGACCCGGTGCTGGACGTCCCCGGTCTGGCCACCGCCGACAACGAGGCGCTGACCCGGGAGTTCGCCGACGAGCTGGCCGCCCTGCGCCAGGAGCAGGACTGCTACGACCGGCTGCAGACCTGCGGGCTGCCGATGGTCGAGCTGGCCAAGGACCCGGCCGGGATCGACCGCTCGGCCCTGCTCACCCTGGCCGGCTCGCTGGCCACCCAGCTCCCGGAGGAGGTCGCATGAGCACCGGAGGAGACGCCGGCGGCGTGAGCACCGAGACGGTGCTGGCCCACCGGGCCTGGGGACGTCCGGGGACCACCCCGCTGCTCGAGGTGGACGCGCTGCTGGCCGACCGGAGCCGGCACATCCTGATCTGCTGCGGCTCCGGCGGCGTCGGCAAGACCAGCGTCTCGGCGGCGCTGGCCCTCCGGGCGGCCGAGCAGGGGCGGCGGGTGGTGGTGCTGACCATCGACCCGGCCCGCCGGCTGGCCCAGTCGCTGGGGGTGGCCGAGCTGGACAACACCCCGCGCCCGGTGGCCTCGGTGGACCGCACCGCCGGCGGCTCCCTCGACGCCATGATGCTGGACATGAAGCGGACCTTCGACGACGTGGTGACCACCCACGCCAGTCCGGAGAAGGCCGAGCAGATCCTGTCCAACCCCTTCTACGAGGCGCTCTCGACCTCCTTCTCCGGCACCCAGGAGTACATGGCGATGGAGAAGCTCGGCCAGCTGAGCAGCGAGCTGGGGCTGGACAGGGGCCGGGGTCAGGAGGCCCGCTGGGACCTGATCGTGGTCGACACCCCGCCCTCGCGCTCGGCGCTGGACTTCCTCGACGCCCCCGAGCACCTGAGCTCGCTGCTGGACGGGCGGCTGCTGCGACTGCTGCTCAACCCCGCCCGCGGGCCGATGAGGCTGATGGGGGCCGGGCTGGCCCTGGTGACCTCGGCCATGAGCCGGGTGCTCGGCGCGCAGGTGCTGACCGACGTGCAGACCTTCGTGTCGGCCTTCGAGACGTTGTTCGGCGGGTTCCGCCAGCGCGCCGAGGCGACGCTGGCCAACCTGGCCTCGCCCCACACCACGTTCCTGGTGGTGGCCACCCCCGAGCGCGAGGCGCTGCGGGAGGCCTCGTTCTTCGTCGAGCGGTTGCGCGACGAGTCGCTGCCGCTGGCCGGCGTGGTGGTGAACCGGCTGCACGGCTCGGCCGTCGCGCTCTCACCCGAACGCGCCTGGTCGATGGCCGAGGACCTGCCGCAGGACGGGCTCGAGGCCGTGGCGCTGCGCAGTCACGCGACGCGGATGCACCAGGTGCTCCGCGAGCGCGAGGCGGTGCGCCGCTTCGGCACGGCCGCACCCGGTCTGCCGCTCACCACGGTGGCCGCCCTGCCGGGCGACGTCACGGCGCTGGCCGACCTCCGGGCGGTGGGCGAGCTGCTGGCCGCCGAGGACCGCTGAGGAACGACGACGGAGCGGTGCCGCGGAGTGCGGCGGCCGGCTCAGCTGGGCTGCAGCGCCTGCCGCCAGGAGGTGACGTTGCCGCGGGTGCGCAGCAGGTGACGCCGCTCGCGCTCGGTCATGCCGCCCCAGACGCCCCACTCGATGCGGTTGTCCAGGGCCTCGGCCAGGCACTGCAGGCGGACCGGGCACCCCTGGCAGAGGGTGCGGGCCTTGCGCTGCTCGGCTCCCTCGGCGAACAGGACGTCCTTGGTGCCGAGGCACTTCGCCTGAGTGGCCCAGGCCTCGGTGTCATTGCTGGTTGTCAACTTCAGATCCCGTCAGAACGAGTTCTGGCGACCCCCCGATCGCCAGGACGCGCGCGAGGAGAGAACGACAAAAGGACGCGCCCCCGCAACGTCGAGGTGAACGCTACAACAATGCGGCCGAATTGACCAGCGCAGAAGTGTCGACTTGCGGGCGGGAACACGAGTCGATAGGACTGGCACCGGGTCCTCACGGCCGCGGACCCGGTGGTGGTGGCGGTGCTGCGCACCCCTTTCCCCTGACGTGCGGTGCAGTCGTCCCGCGCGGTGATTTCTGCGGGCCGGGGTGCCCACGTACCCTGTGGCCATGCCGGTGAGTTCTAAGCGGGTGGGGAGCGTCGCCTACTCCGCGGTCATGTTCGTGGTCGTCAGCGTCCTGATGGGGTTGCTGGGGGCCGGTCTGGTCGTCCCCTTCGCCGCCATGGCGGGGCAGGGCAGCCAGGCCGCGGCCAGCAGCATGGAGCTGCTGCCCGAGGAGCTGGAGACCCCACCGCAGCCGGAGCGCTCGCGGGTGCTGGCCAACGACGGCTCGGTGCTCGCCTACTTCTTCGACGAGAACCGCGTCTACGTCCCGCTGGACGACATCGCCCCGGTGATGCGCCAGGCGCAGGTCGCGATCGAGGACCACCGCTTCTACGAGCACGGCGCGATCGACGTCGCCGGCACGCTGCGCGCGTTCCTGCAGAACAGCGCCGGCGGGGCCACCCAGGGTGGCTCCAGCATCACCCAGCAGTACGTGAAGATGGTGCAGGTCGAGAAGGCGAAGGCCAACGGCGACGAGGAAGGCGTGATCGCCGCCCAGGAGAAGAGCTACGGCCGCAAGATCCAGGAGATGCGCTACGCCATCGCGCTGGAGAAGAAGCTCACCAAGGACGAGATCCTCGAGCGCTACCTGAACATCGCCTACTTCGGCGACGGGGCCTACGGCGTCGAGCAGGCCTCGCGGCACTACTTCGACAAGTCGGCCAAGGACCTCGAGGTGCACGAGGCGGCCATGCTCGCCGGTCTGGTGCAGAACCCCACCGCCACCGACCCCCGCCGCTTCCCCGAGGCGGCCGTGGAGCGTCGCAACGTGGTGCTCGAGCGGATGTCGGACCCCGAGATCGGGATCATCACCGACAAGCAGGCCGACGAGGCCCAGGAGGAGGAGTGGGACCCCAGCGACGTGACCACCGCCCCCAACGGCTGCGTGGGCACCGAGTTCCCGTTCCTCTGCGACTACGTCAGGCAGACGCTGCTGCAGAACGAGAAGCTGGGCAAGACCAAGGAGGAGCGCGAGTCGATGCTGCTCCGGGGCGGGCTCAGCATCGAGACCAAGGTCGACAAGAAGACCCAGCGGATCGCCGAGGAGGCGATCTCGGACCTGATCGACCCGAAGGACCCCGTCATCTCGACCATGACGATGGTGGAGCCGGGCACCGGCCTGATCATGGCCATGGCCCAGTCGCGGCCCGAGATGGGCACCGAGAAGGGGCAGACGTACTACAACTACGCCGTGCCGGAGTCCCTCGGTGGCGCTGAGGGGTTCCAGGCCGGTTCGACCTTCAAGGCGTTCACCGCCGCCGCCGCCCTGGAGAAGGGCATCCCGATGACCAAGCGCTACACCGCGCCGTCGCGGATGGACTTCAGCGACGAGACCTTCCAGTCCTGCGAGGGCACGGTCAAGGTGCCCAAGGGCTACAAGCCCAAGAACTCCACCGGCCGCAACGGGAACATGGCCATGGACGTGGCCATGCAGTGGTCGGTGAACACCTACTTCCTGCAGCTCGGGCGTGACACCGGCATGTGCGACGTCACCAAGATGATGGACAAGGCCGGCGTCCAGCTGTCCAACGGCGACCCGATGACCGACCAGAGCGTCATCTTCTCGCTGCCGCTGGGCTCGGTGGACGTCACCCCGCTGTCGATGACCGAGGCCTACTCCACCTTCGCCGCCGACGGCGTGCACTGCGAGCCGGTCATCGTCGAGTCGATCACCGCCCGCAACGGCGACGAGATCGAGGTCCCCCAGGCCGGCTGCGACCGGGTGATGGACTCCGACGTGGCCCGCGGCGTGAACAGCCTGCTCAAGGGCGTCATGACCGCCACCGGGTCGCCGGCCATGATCTACGACGGTCACGACCTGGCCGGCAAGACGGGCACCACCGACAGCACCGAGGCGGTCTGGTTCTGCGGCTACAGCCCCGAGGTCGCGGGCTGCGCCTCCATCGCGGTCGACAAGACCAGCAAGTTCTGGAAGGGCCGGAAGCGTTCGCTCGAGGGTCTCCAGCTGCCGGCCAGCGGCAACTTCCTGGGTGGCTCCGGTGGTGGTGACGCGGGCGCGAAGATCTGGAAGCCCACGATGACCGAGGCCCTCGAGGGCAAGAAGAAGGGCAAGTTCAAGAAGCCCTCCAAGGAGCTGCGCCAGGGCAAGGACGTCGACGTCCCCGACGTCTCCGGGCTCAGCGCCGACGCGGCCCGGCGCAAGCTGGAGAAGGCCGGGTTCAGCGTGGTCGAGACCCGCACCACCAGCAGCTACCCCCGGGGCACCTACCTGGGGATCGGGCCGACCGGTCGGGTGAAGCAGTCCGCACCCATCTACATGTACTTCTCAGCCGGCCCGCCCCCGCCACCGGCGCCGAAGCCGCGCGACAACTCCCAGCAGGAGGCGCGTGAGCGGGCCCGGGACCGGGCCGAGGCGCAGGAGCGCGCCGAGGAGCGCGAGGAGGCCCAGGAGCGCGCCGAGGAGCGCGAGGAGGCCGCCGAGCGCAAGAAGGCCCAGGAGCGCCAGGAGGCGCAGGAGCGCGAGGAGGCCGCCGAGCGCGAGGAGGCCGCGGAGCGCGAGGAGGCGGCCGAGCGCGAGGAGGCCGCGGAGCGCAAGCAGCAGCAGGAGGAGCAGAAGAAGAAGGAGCGCAAGAAGGAGAAGGAGGACGAGGACGAGTGAGGCCGCTGCTCCGGGGCCTGGCTGCGACGGCTGCCGTCGGCCTCGGCTGCTTCGGCTACGGGGTGCTGGTCGAACCGCGCGCCTTCCGGCTGCGGCGCCACCAGGTCGCCCTGCTGCCGCCCGGCTCCTCCCCCGTCCGGGTGCTGCACCTGTCCGACCTCCACCTCCTGCCCCGGCAGCGGGCCAAGCGCGAGTGGGTGGCCCGGCTGGCCGCCCTCGAGCCCGACCTCGTCGTCGACACCGGGGACAACCTCTCCTCGGCCGACGCCCTGGACCCGCTGATCTCCTCGCTCGGACGTCTGCTGGAGCGGCCCGGCGTGTTCGTGCTGGGCAGCAACGACTACTACAGCCCGGTGCGGAAGAGCCCGCTGCGCTACTTCTCCTCCGGGGCCAACCGCACCGCCGAGCGTGAGCGGGACCTGCCGACCGCGGAGATGGTGGCGCGGCTGAGCGGGCACGGCTGGCGCGACCTCACCCACCGCCGCACCACCGTCGAGGTGCACGGGGTGCGGATCGAGCTCCGCGGCACCGACGACGCCCACCTCGAGCTCGACGACTACGCCAGCGTCGCCGGCCCCCCGGCACCGGACCACCACGTCTCGATCGGGGTCACCCACGCGCCCTACCTGCGGGTGCTGGACGCGATGGCCGCCGACCGCCTGGACCTGGTGCTGGCCGGACACACGCACGGCGGTCAGGTCTGCCTGCCGGGCGGGCGGGCGCTGGTGACGAACTGCGACCTCGACCCCGCCCGGGTCAAGGGCCTCAGCTCCCACACCGCCCGCACCGACGACGGCGCACGCCACACCGCGGCGCTGCACGTCAGCGCGGGGCTGGGCGGCTCGCCGTACGCGCCCTACCGCTTCGCCTGCCCTCCCGAGGCCACCCTGCTGACCCTCACGGCGCGCGGCTGAGCGCCCGGGCGTCCGGGCCCGGCCGCGTCGATGTGCGCGGCCCCGGGAGGTCGGCTACACTCGTCCACGGCCCGCCCGACCTGGTGTCGATCGGCGCCGGGGTGTGGCGCAGCTTGGTAGCGCGCGTCGTTCGGGACGACGAGGTCGCAGGTTCAAATCCTGTCACCCCGACACACAGCACGAAGGCCGGATCCTCTCCAGGGTCCGGCCTTCGTCGCGTCCGGGCTCAGCCGAACGGCCAGGCCTTCCGACGCACCGGGTGCACCAGCCGGAAGCGCTCCAGGACCACCGGCATGTCCAGTGCGAACTGGCGCCCCGAGGTCGAGTGTGCGGTGAAGAAGCGTCGGTGCTCCTCGCGCCACCGCTCCAGCGACCCGTCCCCCTCCCCCTCCAGCAGGGCGTGCTCGGGGTCGACCTGGTCGAAGGGCACCACCCGGACGTCGGTCGTCTCGACCAGGGCACGGGGGTGCGCGGCGCCGTCGAGCACGATGGCCAGGGTGCCGGCGAGAGGCAGCGGGACGTCCTCGGCCTCGTAGTCCCAGGCGGCGCCGGCGGTGGCGGTCTTCGTCCCCGCCAGCACCAGCGCCAGCAGCGCGTCGGCCTGGTCCGAGGTGGCGCCGAAGGACCACGCCGGCGGGACCACCGCCTCCAGCGGCGTCGGCCCGAAGTAGGCGGGCAGCGGGTTCAGCCGGGCCCGGGAGCGGGCGACCGCCCAGAACGTGCGGATCTCCTCGGGGTCGGCCACCGGCCGGTCGTCGGCGGGCGGAGGGACGGCGGGGTCGGAGGGCACCCGCTCGACGCTACCTCCTCGCCTCGCTGCCCCGGCCGCGCCGGCTGTGGTTATCGTGAGCCGTCGACGGAGAGGTGGAGCGGATGGACAAGGTGGTGGCCGACGCGGCCCGGGCCGTGGCCGACGTCGGGGACGGCTCGAGCCTGGCCGTCGGCGGGTTCGGGCTCTGCGGCATCCCCGAGGTGCTGATCGAGGCGGTGCTCGAGCAGGGCGCCACCGACCTCCAGGTCGCCTCCAACAACTGCGGCGTGGACGGCTGGGGGCTGGGACGCCTGCTGGCCCAGCACCGCATCCGCCGGGTGATCGCCTCCTACGTCGGGGAGAACAAGGAGTTCGCCCGGCAGTACCTCAGCGGCGAGCTGGAGGTGGAGCTCACCCCGCAGGGCACGCTGGCGGAGCGGCTGCGCGCCGGCGGGGTGGGCATCCCGGCCTTCTTCACCGCCTCCGGGGTGGGCACCCAGGTGGCCGAGGGCGGCATCCCCTGGCGCTACTCCCCCGAGGGCGAGGTGCTGCTGTCCTCCCCGCCCAAGGTGGTGCAGCGGTTCGCCACGGACGAGGGGGAGAAGGAGTTCGTGCTGGAGCACGCGATCGTGGCCGACTTCGCCCTGGTGCACGCCTGGAAGGGCGACCGGCACGGGAACCTCGTCTACCGCGACTCCGCGCAGAACTTCAACCCGGTCTGCGCCATGGCGGGCCGGGTGACCGTGGCCGAGGTGGAGCACCTGGTCGAACCCGGCGAGATCGACCCCAACCAGGTGCACACCCCCGGCGTCTTCGTGCACCGGGTGGTGCCGCTCACCCCCGAGCAGGCGGCGACGAAGCGGATCGAGAAGGTGACGGTGCGCCCGCGCCCCGGCGCCGGGGAGGAGCGGCGATGAGCTGGACCCGTGACCAGATCGCGGCCCGGGCGGCCGCCGAGCTCACCGACGGCTCCTACGTGAACCTGGGCATCGGCCTGCCGACGCTGGTGCCCAACCACGTCCCCGACGACGTCGAGCTGGTGCTGCACTCGGAGAACGGGCTGCTGGGCGTCGGGCCCTACCCCTACGAGGGCGATGAGGACCCCGACCTGATCAACGCCGGCAAGGAGACCGTCACCCTGCGCCGGGGAGCGGCCACCTTCCACTCCGCGGACTCCTTCGGGATGATCCGCGGGGGCAAGATCGACATCGCGATCCTGGGGGCGATGCAGGTCTCCGAGCACGGCGACATCGCCAACTGGGTGATCCCCGGCAAGATGGTCAAGGGCATGGGCGGGGCGATGGACCTGGTGCACGGCGCCCGCCGGGTGGTGGTGGTGATGGAGCACGTGGCCCGCGACGGCAACCACAAGATCGTCCGCGAGTGCTCCCTGCCCTACACCGGCCGGCGGGTCGTGCAGCGGATCATCACCGACCTGTGCGTCCTGGACGTCACCGGCGAGGGGCTGCGGCTGGTCGAGCTGGCCCCCGACGTCACGCTGGAGCAGGTGCGGCAGGCCACGGAGCCCGACGTCTCGACCTGAGCGGACGGCGCCCGCGCGCGTGACCTCGTCGCCACGGTCGACGCTCCTCGCTGCCTGCGCCGGGGCCCGAGGCGGCCCGGGGTCGCCAGCCGGTCAGAGCTGGTTCGGCGGCTGCTGCTGACGCTGCCAGTCCGTCGGCGGCTGCTGGCGCTGCCAGTCCGTCGGCGGCTGCTGCGGGCGCTGCGGGTCTCCCTGCTGGTACGGCTGCGGCTGGGCCGGCTGATCCTGGCCCCACGGCTGTCCCTGTCCCCAGCCCTGCGGCTGGTCCGGACGCGACGGGTCCCCCGCCTCCGTCCCGCCGCTGTGTCGGGCGGCCTCGGCGCGACCGCCGACGACCAGCGCGATGGCGACCAGGACCATCGCCACCCAGTGGGAGATCCCGAAGAGCCCGGAGAGCAGGGGCAGCGGCAGGTCCAGCTGGGTGTAGAGGTACGGCAGGGCCACCGTGTTGAGCAGGCTGCCGAGGAGCCACAGCGCACCGGCGGCCAGACCCAGCACCCGGACCCGCCCCCGCGACAGGAGCCCCACCACGACGAGGAAGGCCACGTCGACCAGCAGCACCGGCACCAGTGCGAGGAGGTTGCTCACCGCGTCAGCGCCCGGTGCCGGCGTAGACGACCGCCTCGGACTCCGCGTCCAGGCCGAAGGCGGTGTGGGCGGCCCGGACGGCGGCGTCCACGCGCTCGGCGTCCACCACCACCGAGATCCGGATCTCCGACGTGCTGATCATCTCGATGTTGACGTCGGCCTCGGCCAGCGCGCTGAAGAACCTGGCCGTCACCCCCGGGTGGGAGCGCATCCCCACGCCGATCACCGACACCTTGCCGATCTGGTCGTTGTAGAGGAGGTCCTCGAACCCGACCTCCTCCTGGATGGCCTGGAGCGCCTGCACGGCCTCGCGGCCGTCGGTCTTGGGCAGCGTGAAGGAGATGTCGGTGCGGGAGGTGTCCACGTGGGAGACGTTCTGCACGATCATGTCGATGTTCACCTCCTGGGCCGCGATCGTCTGGAAGATGCGCGCGGCCTCCCCGATCCGGTCGGGGACACCGGTGATGGTGATCTTCGCCTCGCCGCGGTCGTGGGCGACGCCGGAGATGAGTGCCTGTTCCATCAGCGGTCCTTGTCTGTCGGTGAGGTCCTTGACCCAGGTTCCGGCCTTGTCGGAGAACGAGGAGCGGACGTGCACGGGGACCGTCTCCCGACGGGCGTACTCGACGCAGCGCAGGTGCAGGATCTTGGCCCCGCAGGCCGCCATCTCCAGCATCTCCTCGTAGCTGATCTCGGGGATCTGCCGGGCGCTGGGCACGATGCGGGGGTCGGCGGTGTAGACGCCGTCGACGTCGGTGTAGATCTCGCAGAACTCCGCACCCAGGGCGGCGGCGAGGGCCACCGCGGTGGTGTCGGAGGCGCCGCGACCGAGGGTGGTGATGTCCTTGGTGTCCTGGGAGACGCCCTGGAACCCGGCCACGATCACCACGTCACCCTCGTCCAGGGCGGACTCGATCCGGCCGGGGGTGATGTCGATGATGCGGGCGTTGCCGTGGGTCCCGGTGGTGATCACCCCGGCCTGGGAGCCGGTGAAGGAGCGGGCGGTGGCGCCCAGGTCGCCGATGGCCATGGCCAGCAGCGCCGCGCTCATCCGCTCACCGCTGGTCAGCAGCATGTCCAGCTCGCGCGGGGCGGGCATCGGCGAGACCTGCAGCGCGAGGTCCATCAGCTCGTCGGTGGTGTCCCCCATGGCGGAGATCACGACCACGACCTCGTGGCCCTGCTGCTTGGTGGCCAGGACCCGACGGGCGACGCGCTTGATGCTCTCGGCGTCCGCGACGGAGGATCCCCCGAACTTCTGCACGACTCGACTCACGCGGACACTGTGCCACGCGCCCGGTCCCGAGCACGGCCCCGCCAGCAGGTGGTCAGGGCGCGGGGCACAATGTCCCCCATGGCCGACAGCGCACGCCCCGCCCGGCGCATCGGCGACTCCGAGCGCGACCTGGCGGTGCAGTACCTCCAGGAGCACCACGCCGTCGGACGGCTGACCGCGGTCGAGTTCGACGAGCGCATGAGCCTGGCCCTGCAGGCGCGCACCGCCCCGGAGCTCGTCCCCCTGTTCGAGGACCTGCCCGAGCCCCGTGTGGACGCCGACCCCGCCTCCTCGGCGCTGGTGGTCCGCCCAGCGGCTCCGGTGGCCACCGGCCCCTCCCCCGGTCTGGTCACCTTCGGCCGGGTCCTGGCCGGCCTCTCCTGGCCGGCCGCCATCATCGGCGCGACCCTCCTCGGCTGGGGCTCGTTCTGGTGGTTCGTCTTCATCCCGATCTTCGTCACCCCCTGGCTGCTCGGCCTGTTCGGTCTGAACGAGGACGGTGAGCCCGGCGGTGACGACGAGGACGACGACGACGACGACGAGGACGACCGTCCCGCGCTCGGCCGCCGCCCCTGACGGGCGCCCGCCCGGACCCGCCGGCCTCGGTAGGGTCGAGGCATGACGACTCGCTGGGCCATCGCAGGGACCGGCCGGATGGCGGCCTCCTTCGCACCGGACTTCGCCAACGCCGTCGACGCGGAGCTGGTCGCCGTCGGCTCGCGGCGGCAGGAGAGCGCTGACGCCTTCGCCGCCGAGCACGGCATCGCGCGCTCGCACGGCTCCTACCGTGCTCTCCTCGAGGACCCCGACGTCGACGCGGTCTACGTCGCGACCCCCCACCCGCAGCACCACCGGCTGGCGCTGGCCGCGATCGAGGCCGACAAGGCGCTGCTGGTGGAGAAGGCCTTCACGGCCACGCTGGCCGGGGCCGAGGAGGTCGTCGCGGCCGCCCGCTCCGCCGGGGTGTTTTGCATGGAGGCCATGTGGACGCGGTTCCAGCCGGCGGTGGTGCGGGCCCGCGAGCTGGTGGCCGAGGGGGCGATCGGCGAGCTGCGCGCCGTCCAGGCCGACCTCGGCGCCCAGCGCCCCTACGACCCGTCGGACCGGCTCTTCTCCCCCGAGCTGGGCGGCGGCGCCACCCTCGACCTCGGCGTCTACGTGGTCAGCGTGGCCCAGCACTTCCTCGGCACCCCCGACACCGTGCAGGTGACCGGGACCACCTACCCCAACGGGGTGGACGCCACGGTCAGCTACCTGCTGGCCTACGGCGACGGCCGGTCGGCGTCCCTGGTGGCCTCGCTGGAGTCGGGGACCGCGGGTCGCGCGGTGCTGATGGGGACCGGTGGCAGCCTGGAGATCGAGCCGCGGTTCCACCACCCCTCCAGCCTGGTGCTGCGGCGCCACGACGCGGAGCCGGAGACCCTGACGCTCCCGGCGACCGGCCGCGGCTACTGCCACGAGATCGACGAGGTCGGACGCTGCCTGGCCGAGGGGCTCACCGAGAGCGACGTGATGGGCCTGGACGACACCCTGGCGGTCCAGTCGGTGCTGCAGACCGCGCTCGACACCCTCGGCGTCCCGGTCGGTGAGGACACCACCCTCACCATCTGAGCCCGCTGACGGGTGCGCCCCGTCCCACGAGCCAACGGCCCGCGACGAGCCGACGGCGAACGGCTTCCGTCGCGCGGCGAGCGGAGCCGGGACGACGACGCTCCGAGCGGATTCTGAGGGTCGGTCCGCGGACCAGCAGGTGCGACCCGCGCGGTGACGGGGTCGTCGTCCGGCCTCGAGCCCACTGACCCTCAGAATCCGTCCGCCGAGGCCGTCAGCCCCCTCCAGGGTGGAGCAGCGCGTCGACCTCGTCCGGGGCCTCCAGCGGCGCGAGGTGACCGACGCCCGGCAGCACGACGAGCTCGGCTGCGGGCAGGGCATCGGCGATCTCGACGTGCATCTCGAGCGAGCACAGCGCGTCCGCGGACCCGACGACGACCGTCGCCGGCCCCGGGTAGGACGCCAGCCCGGGGCGCAGGTCCACCCGGCTGCGCTGCACCCCCAGCTGGTCCAGGAACGCCGTCTCGCCGGTGTCGGCGGCCATCGCGGCGACCAGCTCCGCCAGCACGGGGTCGTCCCGGCGGGACGCGGCGACGAGGCCGGGCCACAGGGTGTCGGGGGTGATCCGGGTCAGCTCGCCGGCGCGGGTCCGGGTCTCGAGGAC
Organism: Auraticoccus monumenti; assembly: GCF_900101785.1. Taxonomy (GTDB): domain Bacteria; phylum Actinomycetota; class Actinomycetes; order Propionibacteriales; family Propionibacteriaceae; genus Auraticoccus; species Auraticoccus monumenti. The sequence goes on from NZ_LT629688.1 coordinate 228,336, forward strand.
GTCCCACCCGTCACGCTGGGCCCGGGTCGGGGCGCGGCCGTTGCAGCCCAGCAGCACCAGCCGCCGGACCCGCTCGGGCGCCCGCGCCACCAGCGCCATGGCCACGACCCCGCCGAGGGAGAGCCCGGCCAGCGCGAACCGCGGGGGTGCGGCGGCCAGCACCGCCTCCACCGCCTCGTCCAGGGTGCTCCCCCGCAGCGGCAGGTCCAGCACCCCCTCCCGCGGGGGCAGCCCGGACCAGAGACGGTGGTCCAGCAGCATCCCCGGCAGCCGGACCAGGGGCGCGCTCACCTCAGGTCGGGCCGGTACAGGTCGACCCGTCGGTCGCCGATCAGGTCGTTGTACGGCCCGCGCCGCTTGTCCCGGCTGCGCGCCGGGTCCACCTCCGCGGTGAGCACCGCCGGCCCGCCGAGGGCCGCCGGGGTGAGCAGGGCGCCGCCCGGGTCGGTCACCAGGCTGCCGCCGATCCAGTCCGTGCCCCGTTCGGTGCCGCAGCGGTCGGCCACGGCCACGTAGAGGCCCGAGCTGGCCGCGGCCGCACGGGCCTGGACGACCTCGGTGACCACGTGCACGTCGTGGAACGGGTCCGCGGCCGGCCAGTTGCTGGGGGCCGCCACCAGGTCGGCGCCGCGGAGGGCCATGTCGCGGACCCACTCGGGGAACTCGATCTCGTAGCAGATGGCGAGCCCGATCCGCCCGAGCACCGTGGGCACCACCGGGGAGACCGCGTCCCCGGGGGTGAACAGCAGCGACTCGGCCCCCCACAGGTGCGTCTTGCGGTGCACCGCGAGGACCTCGCCGTCCTGCACCAGCACCACGGAGTTGTACAGCCGGCCGTCCCCGCCCAGCTCGCACAGCCCCGCCACCAGCACGGTGCCGGCGGGGGCGTCGACGGAGCGGAGCAGGGCCAGCGTCGGGCCGTCCTCCACGGTCTCCGCGCGCGAGCGGGCCTCAGCCGGGTCGGCCATCAGGTAGCCGCTCAGCAGCAGCTCGGGGAGCACCACCAGCCGGGCCCCGGCGGCCAGTGCCCGGTGCAGGGCGTCCTCGGCCGCCGCACGGGTGGCCGCCGGGTCGTCGGTGTCGATCTGCACCTGGCAGACCGCCACCGTCCAGGGCGCGGGGACGTCCTCGCCCCGGTCCGGGTGCTCCCCTGCCTCGGCGACCACCGGCTCAGTCGTCCTCGGTGGCGGTTCGCATCACCGCGGCGGGGGCGAGGTAGCCGTTGGGGTCGAGCACCCAGCCGCCCTGCTCCGCGGCGCGGACCACCTCGTCGTCCCACTCCAGCCGGACCCGGTCGTCGCCGCCGTTGACCACCAGCAGCTCCCCGGTGCCCGCCTCGGCCGCGGTGCCGGCCTCCTCCAGCAGCTGGAAGGAGCGCCACGCGCCCTGCGGCACCGACAGCATGTCGTCGGGGTCGAGCACCACGGTCTCGTCGCCGAGCACCACCTGCCAGCGGCCCGACTTGGCCATCAGCACCGAGGTGCGGTCGTGGCGGTGGCGCAGCACGCCCTCGCCGGGAGTGGCCTTGAGCCAGGCCACGTTGAAGGTGTGCGGCTCGGTCAGCCGGGGCTGGGCGCGACGGTCCTCGCTCATCCCGTAGCCGATGACCAGGCTGAGCCGGGCTCCGCCACCGGGCAGGTCCTGGCAGAGCAGACCGCGCTCGCTGTACCGGCGGTCCCCGGGCTGGACCACGCGGGTGAGCATCTGCTCCGCCGGCCAGTGCTCCAGGGCGTCGATCTGCTCCTGCGGCATGGGCTTGATCAGGGCCACGTCGTCGGGCAGCACGTCACCGGCCACCGTGTCGATCAGCTGGTTGTCCGCGGTCAGGTGCAGCCCGTAGGACTCCGCCTCGCGCAGCACCGCGGGACCCCAGATGATGCCGCCGGTCACGTCGTGGCCGAGGATCGTCAGCAGGATGCCCTCGTCGGGCCCGACGTTGGTGAACCCGCGGAAGGCCCAGGTGGGCACCGAGATGATGTCGCCGTCGGTGCAGAGGTACTCCCCCTCCGTGCCGTCCGCGCCCCAGCGGATCAGGAACTCCCCGCCCATGTTGATGAAGACCTCGGCGGTGAAGTGCAGGTGCAGGTTGTTGCTGACCCCGTTCGGCATCCCGGCCGCGCCCATGTTGAACCCGTGCGGGTCGGTCAGGTTCACGTACTGGTTGCTGTTCTGGGAGACACCGGGGCCGATGAAGGCGTAGTTGGACTTGCGGTCCGAGCCCGGGGTGCGGCAGTCGATGAAGGCGGAGTTGCAGGGCACCCAGTCCGAGCGGCGGATGAGGCGGCGGGCCACCTCGTCCGCGTCCGGGGACGAGCTGGCGGGACGGTCGATCAGGTCGGTCATGTCGGTCTCCTCGCGAGACGGTCGGGCGGGCCGGTGGTCAGTAGATGTTCGGGCTGTCGTAGGCGGTGTCCCCGCGGGCGGAGAGGATCTGGGTCCGGATGGCCAGGTCGTCGTAGAGACGCATCTCGCGCACCAGGCGTCCGCGCTGCACCAGGAACTGGGAGACGCCGAGCACCTCGACCGGGGAACCGGTCAGCGGCCCGTAGTCGGGCAGCCCGTCGTAGACGCCGTCCATCTTCCAGGTGACGGCGATCCGCAGCCCGGCGTAGCGCTCGTCGTGGTGGGTCTGCACGTCGCGCCACTGGAAGGTCGCGGCGGGGAAGCGGCGCAGCAGGTTCAGCAGCGACCGCCGGTACCCCTCGGGACGGATCACGGTGCGGTCGCCGATGTCGTGCAGGACCAGGTCGCGCTCCCAGAAGTTCTGCACCTGCTCGAGCTCGCGCTGGTTCCAGACCCGCTCCAGGAACTCCAGCACCATCTCGACCTCGGGGCGGAAGTCGTCCGGACGCGGCCCGGAGTCGCCCTCGCGGGTGATGTCGGGCAGCGGCGGGCGGGTCATCGAGCCGGTGAAGCCCCGGAACTTCTTCACCCGGGCCAGGTCGTCGGGGTCCTGACCGGTCTGCAGGGCGATGGCCAGCCCGTCACGCCCGATCCACTCCTCCACCATCCGGCCGCGGCGGTAGAGGCAGCTGGCGACGGTCCGGCTGCGGAACCCGGTGGCCGGGTCGATGCTGAGCACCAGGTGGGAGCTGAGGAAGGCGTCGTCACCGCGCTGCTCCCAGACCACGTCCTCGGCCTGGCCGACGCGGTCCGGGGTCTCGGCGATCCGCATCAACGTCCCCTGGATCACCTCGTCGCGGCCGACCGCGGTGCCGAGGGACCCGTGCACGATCGAGTCCGGCTCGTAGTTCTCGCGGATGTGGCCGATCGCGCGGTTCACCCAGATGAAGTCGGTGACCTCGCGGATGAAGTCGTCGGGGTCGGCGTAGGGCTGGTAGGCGACTGGGTCCAGGGCCATCGCAGGTGCACTCCTCAGCGCGTCGTGGGCGGCGACGTTCACCGCCCCTTGCAGGGTATGCGTATGCACACATGGGCCGCAAGACCGCCGTGGCCGCCGCTCAGGGCGTGGGCACCGGTCCCAGCGTGCGACGCAGCACCAGCGAGGTGGGGAAGACCTCGTGCCGGAAGGGCCCGGCCGTCTCACCGCCCTCGACCCGCTCGATCAGCAGCCGCGCCGCGGCCCGCGCCATCGCGGCCAGGTCGAAGCCGACGGTGGTCAGGGAGAACATCGGCCAGCGGGCCGGCGGCAGGTCGTCGAAACCCACCACCGAGACGTCCTCGGGCACCCGTACCCCCAGCTCGTGGGCGGCGTTGAGGGCCCCGAGGGCCACCACGTCGTTGCTGCAGACCACCACGGTGGGTCGCTCGCGCAGGGCCAGCAGCTCACCCATCCCGCGGTAGCCGGTCTGCACGTCGAAGGCCCCGCGCCGGGTCAGCGCCACCGGGACGGTGACACCCTCCAGCTCCAGCGCCGCCCGCAGCGCCTCCTCGCGCTCCTCACCGGTGCTGGTGTTGCGGGGGCCGAAGATGGCCGCCACCCGGCGGTGCCCCTGGTCCAGCACGGCCCGGGCCAGCTCGCCGAGGCCGTTGACCGCGTCGGCGGTGGTCGAGTCGGCCTCGACGCTGGCCGCGGTCCGGTTGAAGTAGACGAAGGGGACGCCCCGGTCCTTCAGCCGCAGCGGGAGAGAGGAGTCGCTGGTGGTGGTGGCCAGCAGCACCCCGTCCAGGCTGTGGGCGAAGAGCCGCTCGGCGATCCGCTCCCCGTCGGAGGACTCGGTGTGCAGGATCAGCTGGTAGTCCATCGACTCCAGCTGGCGGTGCATCGCCGAGATCGCGTAGGGGTAGAACTGGTTCTCCAGGTCGGTGACCAGCAGCCCGACCCGCCGGGACCGGCCGCTGGCCAGCGCGCGTCCGGTCTCGCTGATCACGTAGCCCAGCGTCCGGGCCGCCTGGCGCACCCGCTCCTTGGTCTCCTCCGACACCTTGGGGCTGTCGCGCAGGGCGCGGGAGACGGTGGGCTGCGAGACCCCCGCCAGGCGCGCCACGTCGTGGCTGGTGACCATCGCTCCTCCGCTCCCCACCGTCTGGGGGATCCTAGTGGCGGGTCCCCGCGCCCCTCCCGCAGCGATCGCGGCACCGATCGGCTCCCGTGGGCCTTGACGTCGGCCCCGACCCCGGGGTTCACTTCCCAGCATACGTATGTCCAACACTCCGCAGGAGGCGTCGTGCCCCAGTACCTCAAGACCGGCCGCTCCAAGTCCTTCCTGGACACCGCCCAGGACGAGGTGAGCCAGCGGGTGCGGGCGATCATCGCCGACGTGCGGTCCGAGGGCGACGCGGCCGTCCGCCGGTACTCCGAGACCTTCGACCGCTGGAGCCCGGAGTCCTTCCGGCTCAGCCCCGAGCAGGTGGCGGAGATCGTGGCCACGCTGCCCCAGCAGGTGATCGACGACATCCGCTTCGTGCAGGACCAGGTGCGCGGCTTCGCCGAGGCCCAGCGCGCCACTCTCACCGACCTCGAGGTCGAGACCCTCCCCGGGGTCTTCCTGGGTCACAAGCAGGTCCCGATCGACTCCGCCGGCGCCTACATCCCCGGCGGCAAGTACCCGCTGACCGCGTCCGCGCACATGACGATCCTCACCGCCAAGGCCGCCGGGGTGCCGCGGGTCGTCGCCTGCACCCCGCCGATCCAGGGCGAGATCCCGGCCGCCACCGTGGCCGCCATGGCCATGGCCGGCGCGGACGAGATCTACCTGCTGGGCGGGGTCCAGGCGGTGGCCGCGATGGCCGTGGGCACCGAGACGGTGCAGCCGGTGGCCATGATCGCCGGGCCCGGCAACGCCTACGTGGCCGAGGCGAAGCGGCAGCTGTTCGGCGAGGTGGGCATCGACCTGTTCGCCGGGCCCACCGAGGTGCTGCTCATCGCCGACGACGACGCCGACCCCTTCGTCTGCGCGGTGGACCTGCTCTCCCAGGCCGAGCACGGCCCCGAGTCCCCGGCCGTGCTGGTCACCACCAGCCGGCGGGTGGCCGAGCAGACCATCGCCCACGTCGAGGCGATCCTGCCCGGCATGCCCACCCGGGACTACGCGGAGCCGGCCTGGCGCGACTACGGCCAGGTGGTCGTGGTCGACGACCTCGACGAGGCCTTCGCGGTGGGTGACGCGCTGGCGTCCGAGCACGTCCAGATCCTGACCGCCGAGCCGCGCCAGGCGCTGGACAAGATGCGCAACTTCGGCGCCCTGTTCCTCGGCGAGAACACCTGCGTCTCCTACGGGGACAAGGTGATCGGCACCAACCACGTGCTGCCCACCCTGGGTTCGGCGCGCTACACCGGCGGGCTGTGGGTCGGGAAGTACCTGAAGACCGTGACCTACCAGGAGGTCCGCTCGGAGGAGACCAGCGGGATGCTCGGCGAGGTCTGCGGTCGCGCCTCCCGGGTGGAGCGCTTCGAGGGTCACGCCCGCTCCGGGGACGTGCGGGCCTGGAAGCACGCCGGCCAGCGCTTCGACTGGATCGACGCCCTGACCACCTCCCCCGCCCGATGACCGCCGGCCCGACGACCCTCGAGGGCAGGACGGCCCTGGTCACCGGCGGCGGCAACGGCCTGGGCGCGGCCATCGCCACGGCCCTCCACGGGGCCGGCGCGCGGGTGCTGCTGGTCGGTCGCCGCACGGACACCCTCGAGCAGGTGGCGGAGCGTCTCGGGGACCGGGTGCGGTGCGCGACCGCCGACGTCTCCGACCCCGACCAGGTGGCCGCCCTGGCCGCGGAGCTGGCCGACGAGGACGTCTCGGTGCTGGTCAACAACGCCGGGATCGCCGGCCCGGTGGCCCCGCTGACTGAGATCGCCGTCGAGGAGTGGGACGAGGTCTTCGACGTCAACGTCCGCGGGGTGTTCCTGATGTGCCGGGCGTTCCTGCCGCCGATGGTGGCCGCCGGACGGGGTGACGTGGTCAACCTCGCCTCGGTCTCGGGCAAGCGCCCGCTGGTGCGCCGAACCCCCTACTGCGCCTCCAAGATGGCCGTGATCGGGCTGACGTCCACGCTGGCCTTCGAGGTCGGGCCGGCCGGGGTGAACGTCAACTCGCTCTCCCCGGGCCCGGTCGAGGGGCCGCGGATGGAGCGCAACTTCCGGCTGGAGGCCGAGCGCTCGGCGGGCTCGGTCGAGGACGCCCGGGAGGCCTTCGTCTCCCGCGCCGCGCTGGGTCGGATGGTCACCGAGGAGGAGGTCGGCCGGGCCGTGCTGGGCATGCTGTCGATGCCCGGCATGTGCGGCGCCGACGTCGACCTCTCCGCCGGGATGGTGGCCTGATGGGTGTCCCGGCCCCGCGCCTGCGCCGGCGCCTGGACGAGGGCGAGCGGCTGCTCGGGGTGCTGCTGCGGCTGCCCAGCGAGGACCTGCTGGAGATGGCCGCGGTCAGCGGCTTCGACTTCGTGCTGATCGACTGCGAGCACGGCCCGGCCGACGTGGTCGAGCTGCGCCGCCACGTCACCGTCGCCCAGCTGCACGGCGTGGACGTCCTGGTCCGAACCGGCAGCGACGAGCCGGCACTGGTGCTGCGGGCCCTGGACCAGGGCGCCGCCGGCGTGGTCGCCCCGCACACCGACGACCCGGCCACCGCGACCCGGCTGGTGGACTCGGTGCGCTACCCGCCGCACGGGCACCGCGGCTTCGCCACCTACACCCGGGCCGGCGACTTCGGCCGGGTGCCGGCCGCGGAGCACCGCGAGCGCGCCGCCCAGGCGCTGGTGATCGGGATGATCGAGTCCCCCGACGGGGTGCGTGCCGTCGACGCGGTGCTCGACGTCCCCGGCCTGGACGGTCTGATGGTGGGCGCGGCCGACCTGGCGGCCTCCCGCACCGGGGACGACCCGCCGCTGCAGGAGTGCCTGGACACCGTCCACCGCGCCGTCGCCGCGCACGGGGCGCTGCGGATGGACATCGTGCTCACCCCCGAGCAGGCCTCGGCCTCGTTCGGGGCCGGCGCGCAGCTGGTGGTCTACAACACCGCCGAAGTCCTGATGCGCCACCTCGCCCAGCTGGCGGCCGTCCGCCCGCGCTGACGCCCGGAGGTCCCCGGCCGCCGAGCGGTGGCTCGAGGAGCGGGACCCTCGGGCTGGGGGCGGGTCAGAGGACAGCGGCGGCGACGTCGTCGAACCGGGGGAAGTGCTGGTCCGGGAGCCCTGCACCCACCGGGACACCCAGGCCGTCGGTGCACACGTGCGGAGTGCCGGTGAAGGTCAGGTCACGGTCGACGTAGATGGTGACGAAGGCGAGTCGGAGCTCGTCGGTGTCGTTGCGGTTGGCGGTGTGCGGTGTGTAGCCGTTGTGGAAGGTGACGTCGCCGGCCCGCAGCGGGATCGTCACCCGCGGTTCCCAGACCAGGTCGGCGGCGGCCTGGAACAGGTCGGTGCGGTCGGCGAGGTCGACCGGGCGGATGTCGCGTCGCTCGTGCTGGCCCGGGATGAAGGACATGCAGCCGCGCTCGACGGGGACGTCGACCAGGGCCACCCAGGCCGACAGGCTGTGACGGGAGCCCGCGTGCGGCCAGTAGGGGGCGTCCTGGTGGTACTCGGTGGCCGCGCCGTTGTGGGGCTCCTTGGCCAGCAGCTGGTCGTGCCACAGCCGCAACGGGATGCCGGCGAGCTGGGTGGCGTGACGGGCCAGCAGCGGGTGCGTCGTCAGCCCGCGCAGGGTCTCGTCGGACTGCCAGACGTTCACCACCTGCCGGAAGATCGGGTTGTCGGCGTCCATCGCCGTGCCCGTCTGGTGGACGTGCCGGGCGGCCTCCCGGTACGTCACGACCTCCTCGGGGGTGAGCACGCCGGGCAGGTGGACGAAGCCGTCGCTGCGGTACTGCTCGACGGTCTCCGCGCTCAGCGGGCGGTGGCCCGCGGTGGTCGTGGTGGTGTCGGTGCTCATGGTCGCTCCTGGTGGTGACGAGCCGCCACCTGGGCGGTGGGCGGATGGCTCCACGCTGCCGGACCCTCCCCGGTCCGCGACAGGACGACGGTCGCGTCGGGTAGCACGATCCTGCACCCCGCTCCCCCTAACCTCGGCGGCATGACCTCCTCTGGCGTGCTGCACCAGCAGACCCGCGCCCTGGCCTTCGCCGGCCAGCTGGTGCCGGTGGCCTGCGAACGTCTGCGGGTGGGGGCGGCGGTGGGTCCCCACACCCACGACTTCCTCGAGCTGGCCGTCGTGCTGTCGGGCGCGTGCCGGTACGTGACGCAGGCGACGCGACGGACGCTCTCGCCCGGGGACGTGGTGGTGGTCCGACCCGGTGCCTGGCACGCGTTCGAGGCCCCGCAGGACCTCGAGGTCTACAACCTCTACGTCGGCCCCGAGCTGCTCCGCGGGGAGCTGTCCTGGACCCTGGACCATCCTGCGCTGGCCCACGCGCTCATCCACGGCGGCGAGTCCACGGCCCCCCTGACCGGGGCCGCGCTGGAGCGGGTGATCGGGTGGCTGGACCAGGTGCAGCAGGTGGCGGGTCGTGGGCCCACCCGGGACGACCGGGCCTCCCAGCGTGTGCTGCGTCTGGGCCTCCTCGCGTGCGTCCTCTCGGAGCTGCTGTCGAGCGAGGTGGGAGGCCCGGCGGGCCGGACGTCTCTCACCCGGGAGGTGCGCAAGGTCATCACCGTGATGGAGGAAGATCCCGCCCACCCCTGGACGGTCGGCGAGCTGGCCCGGCAGGTGGGGCTCTCGGAGTCCCAGCTGCACCGCCGCTTCCTCGACCAGGTGGGGGTCACGCCCATCCGGTGGCTGATCCGCACCCGGGCCGAGAAGGCGGCCGCCCTGCTGGCCGGCACCGACCTCACCGTGGCCGGCATCGGGCGCGCGGTCGGCTGGCCCGACCCGAACTACGCCACACGACGCTTCCGCAGCGCCTACGCGATGACGCCCTCGGCCTACCGGGCCCGGTTCTCCTTCCTCGCCCCTCCGGCCGTCGCGGCGGAGGCGCGCGTCCCGCCACCTGCTTCGCGGCAGCCGGCCCCCGGGTCCGGCGAACCAGCAGCCTCGACTCTCCCGGCGCGCTGACGACGCAGCAGCCGTCCGCCCGAGGAGACCAGAGGCGTGTCGCCACGAGGGTCCACCGGTGAGCCACGGACCGGACGTCGCGACGTCCCCACCGATCCGGCGACGTCCGTACCACCCTGCCCGGACCCCCGGTGGCCACCGGCCGACCAGGGTCGCCTCGACCGGCGACGACCCGGCACGTCCGGGCCACTCGCCCCCACAACCGTCCAGGACGTCGGGCCGGTCAGCGTCCGACGTCGCTGACGGCCTCCTCCACCGGTGTCGTGCCCTGGTTGAGCTCCAGGATGCGCCGGCGGATGCGCGGCTGGTGCACCAGCGCGGCGAGGACCGTCGCGACGTCGGCCCGGCTCACCTGCTCGTGGAGCTCCGCCGGTCCGAGCGAGACCGTGCCGGCGGCCGGGTCGTCGGTGAGCAGCGCGGGGCGGAGTACCAGCCAGTCCAGCCCCGTGCGGACCAGGGCGACCTCGGCGGCCTTCTTGACGGCGAAGTAGTACTCGACCTCCTCACCCAGCTCCCGCTCGCGCCAGGACTCGGGCAGCACGGACACCAGCAGGAAGCGGTCGACCCCGGCGACCCGGGCCGCCTCGGCCGCCCTGGCCACCCCCTCGCCGTCGACGGCGGTGGTCACGTCCCGGTGACCGCCGTTCGAGCCGGCGGCGTAGACCACGGCGTCGGCGCCCTCGAGCAGCGCCGCCAGCTCCGGCACACCCCAGTCCGCCAGCTCACCCACCACGACCTCGGCCCCGCGCCGCTCCCACTCGGTGCGCTGGGCCTCCCGGCGGACCAGCCCCCGCACGGTGTCCCCGCGCGCCAGCAGCCGCTCCGCGAGCAGCCCACCGACCGCACCGCTGATCCCGATGATGACGACCTCCACCGGCCTACCTCTCCTCCTGCGTCGTGACGGCTCCTGCCTCCCCCGCCGTCGATGATCCTCCCGGTGCCGGCCCGGGGTCGGCGGCCGGGCCCTCGAGCGCGGCCCCGGACGTCCGGACGCGGTGGGCGAGGACCGCCGCCACCACCCCGGCCACGAGGGGGAGCAGCATGGCGGCGCGCAGGTCCACGGCGTCGGACACGACGCCGACGACCGGGGAGGTGACCAGGAACCCCAGCCGCATCAACCACCCCAGCAGCGCGATGCCCGTCCCCGCGGGCAGACCCGGGACCCGGTCCGCGGCGGCGAAGGCGGCCGGGACGAGGGTGGCGCTCCCGAACCCGGTCAGCGCGAGACCGACCAGCGTCAGCGGGTGCGGCACGGGCAGCACGACCACCAGCATCCCGAGCGCGATCAGCACTCCCCCGGCGCGGGCCACCGACGCGCGTCCCCACCGGTCGGTCATCGGGTCCCCCACCAGGCGCCCCACGAACTGCGCGGCCAGCACGACGGTCAGCCCCAGCCCGGCGACCACCTCCGGCGCGGACGTCTCGGTCTGCAGGAACAGCACGGTCCAGTTGTTGGCGATGTCCTCCACCAGGGTGCCGCAGATCGCCAGCAGCACCAGCGGCAGCAGCAGCCTCCAGGCGCGGGCACGAGGACGGTCCCCCGGCACCTCCTCGCCGGCCAGGGTCGGGCGCGTCTGCGCGTCCGGCACCCCGGCCAGGACCGAGGCCAGCACCGCCACCACCGACCAGACGGTCCCGTTGACCAGCATCTGGGTGCCGATGGCGACGTCGGAGGCGGCGGCCCAGGCGCCGACCGCACCGCCGCAGGCGGCGCCCAGGCTCCACAGCGCGTGGAAGGAGTTGATCATCGAGCGCCTGCCCCAGCGCTCCACCGCCACGCCGTGGACGTTCTGCGCGGCGTCGACCACGGCGTCCAGGGCCCCGGCGACCAGCAGCGCGGCGAAGAACGCCCACGTCGACCCGCTCGTCCCGGCCAGCCAGGTGCTGGCCGCGAGCAGCACGGAGCCGACGGCCGTCACCCGCCGCGCACCCAGGGCACGGATGACCTTGCCGGCCAGGGAGGCGGTGAGGATCGCACCGAGCGGGAAGGCGACCACCGTGGTGCCGAAGCCGGTGCCGCTCAGGTCGAGGGCGGACTTGATCTCGGGGTAGCGCGGCAGGAGGGCGGCGAGCAGGACGCCGTTGGTGAAGAACATCAGCGAGACGCCCAGGCGGGCGCGCCGGGGTGTGGGGCGGAGAGAGGGCACCCGCGCACGCTAGGTGGTTGGATGATCACGTGCAACGATCACTTCGTCACAAGGCGATCATGCGGGCGGTCTCGGGCGGCGCACCGGTCAGCGTGGTCGAGCTGGGTCGGCTGACCGGCGCCTCGGCGGTGACCATCCGCCGCGACCTCGCCGACCTCGCGGCGACGGGTGCGGTCACCCGGACCCACGGAGGCGTCCGCCGGGCGGCCAAGCGGGGGACCCAGATGCCGTTCGTCACGAGGTTCGAGACCGACCACGACCGCAAGAGCCGGCTCGCCGTCGCCGTGTCGCGACTGGTGGAGGACGAGGAGTCCCTGGTGCTGGACAACGGCACCACCTGCCTGGCGGTGGCCTCCGCCCTGGCGGGGCGGCCGCTGACGGTGATGGCCCTGTCGCTGCACGCGGCGGCGGCGCTGGCCGCCCGTCCCGGGGTGGGCGTCGTGGTCCCGGGCGGACCGGTGGAGACGGACTCCCTCGCCCTGGTCGGCGCGGCGGCCGTCGCGGCCGTCCGGGAGCTCAGCGTCGACACCGCCGTGCTCGGCGCCTGCTCGGCCTCACCCACCGACGGCCTGACGGCCACGACGTCCGACGACGCCCAGCTCAAGCGGGCCTGCCTGTCGGTCGCCCGCCGCAGGGTCCTGGTCGCCACCCCGGAGAAGTTCCAGCGGACCTCGACGTTCCGGTTCGCCGCACCCGAGGACCTGACCCACCTGGTGACCACCGACGACGCCCCCGCCCCGACCCTGGAGGCCTTCCGGGACGCGGGCGTGGAGGTGGTCCTGGTCGAGGCCGGGTAGCGGCAGCCGACCGGGGACACCTCCCGCACCCGACGATGAGGCACCGGGACGCCGTCGGAGGTTCAGGGCTGGACGGTCAGGTCGCCTCCTCCGCCGCCTCCCGCGCCGACCCGTCCTCGGCCGACCTCCGACCCGGTCCGGCGCCGGTCGCCGGGGCCGCCCAGCTGGCGAGGAGGCGGAGGGCCTGCTCCGACGTCGACCCCCGCTCGGCGGTGTAGAGGAAGAGCGTCTGGTCCGGGTCCCCGGGCAGCGTCAGCGTCTCGAACTCCACCGTCAGGTCACCCACCACCGGGTGCCGCAGCCGCTTGGAGCCGAAGGTGCGCTGGTGCACCCGGTGCTCCTCCCACCAGGTCCGGAACTCGGGGCTGCTCGCGGACAGCTCTGCGACGAGCTCCCGGCCCGCCCGGTCGTCCGGGTCGTGACCGACCTCGAGCCGGAGGCTCTCCACCGCAGCCCGGGCCTGCACCTCCCAGTCCAGGAACAGCGCGCGGGCCTGGTCGCTGAGCAGCACCCAGCGCGCGTAGCTCCGCTGGCGGCGGGGGACGGCCTCGACGTCGGTGAAGAGGGCCCGGGCCAGCCGGTTGCTGGCCAGCACGTCGGTCCGCCGCCCCAGCACCAGCGCCGGCTGGGCGTCCAGGGACTCCAGCAGCTGGTGAATCCCCGGTCGCACCCGCTGCACCGCGGGCGCGCGCCGCGGTCCGGGACCGGTGGGTCCGACGAGGTGGTGCAGGTGGGTGCGGCCGGCCCCGTCCAGGCCCAGGGCGCGGGCGACGGCGTCGAGCACCCCGGCCGAGGGGACGATCCGGCGTCCCTGCTCCAGACGGGTGTAGTAGTCGGTGGACACCCCGGCCAGGAACGCCACCTCCTCCCGACGCAGCCCCGGCACGCGTCGGACCCGGCCGTCAGCGGGCAGCCCGGCACGGCCCGGGTCGGCGGCGGCACGCGCCCGGCGCAGGAAGTCCGCCAGCTCCTCGTTCGTGGTGGCCATGCCCCCAGCATGACGCGCCCTCCTCCCGGCGGTGGCCCGCCTGGGTGGGTCGGTGCGTCCTAGGCGGGTCGGGACCAGGTCGGAGCGGGCTGGCTGTGGCGCCCCGGAACCCCTCCCCGGGGACCAGCCTGGAGGTGTCCCCGCCACCCGGCGGAGCACCACTCACCTCCCGAGGAGCAACCCATGTCCTACCCCACCGACCGACCCGCCACCTGGTTCGTCACCGGCACCTCGCGCGGACTCGGCCTCGAGCTCGTGCGACTGCTGCTGGAGCGCGGCGACCGGGTCGCCGCGACCACCCGCTCGGTCGAGCGGCTGGCCTCCTCCCTCGACGGCACCGCGACGACGAACCTGCTGCCGCTGGAGGTGGACCTCACCTCGCCGACCGAGGTCGAGGCCGCCGTCGCCCGGACCGTCGAGACCTTCGGCGGCCTGGACGTGGTGGTCAACAACGCCGGCTACGGCTACCTGGGAGCGGTGGAGGAGACCCCGGCCGAGGACGTCCGCACCATGTTCGACGTGCAGGTGCACGGCACCTGGAACGTGCTGCGCTCCGCACTGCCCCCGATGCGTGCCGCGGGTTCGGGCCACCTGGTCAACGTGTCCTCGGTGCTCGGCCTGCTGCCCTTCCCCGGCTGGGGGCTCTACGTGGCGGCCAAGCACGCGCTGGAGGGGCTCACGGGCTCCCTGGCCGCGGAGGTCGCCGGCTTCGGCATCCGGGTCACCCTGGTCGAGCCCGGCTACATGCGCACCGACTTCCTCACCCCGCACTCCCTGGTCCTGCCCGGTGACACCGTCGAGGGCTACGCGTCGATCCGCGAGATGACCAGCGCCCACCAGGCCATGCCCGGCACCCAGCTCGGTGACCCGGCCCGGGCCGCCGCGGCGATCGTCCGGGTGGTCGAGTCCGGTGACGCGCCGCTGCACCAGCTGCTCGGCTCCGACACCCTCAGCCTGGTCGAGGGCCAGCTCGAGGCCCTGCGCGCGGACCTGGAGGCCTCCCGCACCCTCGCCGTGACCACCGACGTCCCGGCCTGATCCAGCCGCACCGCGGTCAGGGGGTGCGACGCACCTGCTCGGGCTGAGCCCGTCCGGCTCGGCTCAGCCCTTGACCGCCCCCGAGTTCAGCCCGGCCACCAGGTACTTCTGGGCGACGAAGGCGATGCCGATCACCGGGATGGTCAGCAGCACGGTCGCCGCCGCGGCCTGCTGCAGCATCGGCAGGGTCTGGCCCAGCTGGGTGGCGATGAACACCGGCACCGTCTTGGAGGTGGTGTCGGTGAGGATCGCGGCGGTCAGGTACTCCTGGAAGCCGAAGAGGAAGGTGAAGATCCCCGCGGTCAGGATGCCCGGGCCCATCAGCGGGATCATCACCTTGACCAGCATCTGCAGCCGGGTGCAGCCGTCGACCATGGCCGCCTCGTCGAGCTCGCGCGGGATCTCGGCGAAGAAGTTGCGCAGCAGCCAGATGGTGAACGGCTGGTTGATCGCGATCAGCGCCGCGGCCAGGGCGTAGGTGGTGTCGTAGACCCCCAGCGACCGGGAGATGTCGTACATCGGCAGCACCACCGCGAACCGCGGCAGCGCCCGGAAGATCAGGGCCAGGATCAGCAGCCCGGCGGAGATGTAGCCGGGGAACCGGGACAGGGCGTAGGCGCAGGGCAGCCCGACCAGCAGCGCCACCACGGTGGTGATCACCGCGACCACCAGGGTGTTGATCAGGTAGAGGTAGAAGTCGGTGGTCTGCCAGAGGTCGACGAAGGCCGTCAGGGTGGGGGTGTAGACGAAGACCGGCGGGTTGGCGAACGCCTCCCGGGTCGGCTTGGTCGAGGCCATGATCGTCCACAGGAACGGGGCGAACATGATCATGCAGGTGGCGGCCAGGAACAGCCCCCCGACCACGGTGGCGGTGGTGCGGCGGCGGCCGCGGGGCAGCTTGCTGGCCACCACCTCCGCGGCCGTGTCCAGCGGGCGGGTGGTGCCGGAGCGGCCCGGCGTGACGACGGTGCTCATGCCTCCTTCGCCTCCTTCAGGATCGAGCGGATGGAGGGGTAGAGGAGCACCAGGATGATGATGATCGTCAGCACGCTGATGGCGCTGCCCAGCCCGAGGTCCTCCGCGCCCTCGCGGAAGGCCACGTTGTAGATGTAGAGCATGATCGACTCGTTGCCGAGACCGACCGCCTGCGGGGCCAGCGGCACCAGGTTGTCGAAGGTGCGCAGGACGTCCATGGTCGAGATCAGCACCGCGAAGCCGAGCACCCCGCGGATGCTGGGGATGATCACGTGCCGGTGGCGCATGATCGTCCCGGCGCCGTCGATCTGGGCCGCCTCCAGGGTCTCGCTCGGCACGCCCTGCAGACCGGCCAGGATCATCAGCATCACGAACGGCAGCATCGACCAGATCACGTTGAGGGCGATGATCAGCCGGTTGGGCCACAGGTCGGTGAACCAGAGCACGTCACCCCCGGTCACCTGACCGAGCAGGAAGTTGGCCACGCCGCCGAAGTTGGAGTCGAACAGCCAGGAGAACGAGACCGCACCCACCACGTGCGGGATGACGTAGCTGATCAGCATGATCCCCAGCACCAGCGGCCGGAGCCGACCGAGCCCGTTGACAAGGTTCGCGATCAGGTAGCCCAGGCAGACCGTGACCACCGTGACCACCGCGGTCAGCCCGACCGTGAACAGCACGGCCCTGCCGAAGCGGGGCTCGGTGAGCGCGGCCAGGTAGTTCTGCAGGCCGACGAAGGTGCCGGCCCGGCCGTAGCTCACCTTCTCGAAGCTCCACTCCACCGTGCGGTAGAGCGGCACCAGCATGAAGCCGAACATCACCAGCATGCTGGGCAGCGTCAGCGCGAGGAACTCGCGTCTCCTCATCCCCGTCTCCTCTCGGTCGTGCTCTGGGGGCGGGGCGAGGGGACCTCCCCCCACCCCGCCGCGGACGGTGGGTGCTGATCAGCCCTGCTGCTCGCTCATGACCTGCTCGCCGATCTCCTGCATCTGCTGCTGGCCCTCCTCGACCGCGATCGCCCCGGTGACGACCTGGGCGACGATCTCGCTGGTGCCGCTGCTCATCTTCGCCACCCAGGGGAACGGTGCCGGGGCGGGCACGTTCTGGATCGCCTCGTTGGCGGCGGTGGCGTACGGCGAGTTCTCCTCGGTGACCAGACCCTCGCGGGCTGGGTAGGCGGCGGGGATGGAGGCCTTCGAGGCGTCCTCGCCCACCGCGGTGGCGATCAGCTCGAAGAGGAGCTTCTTGTCCACCTTGGTGTTGACCGGGATGGACCACCCGTCCACCGAGAGCGCGCCGTACTGCTTGCCGCCCTCGACGACGGCCGGCGGGGCCGCGAAGGCGAAGTCACCGGCGAACTCGGTGTTGGTGTCCTTGGTCAGGTCGATCATCCGGCCGGAGAACATGATGCCCATCGCGGCGTCGCCGTTGAACAGCTGCTGCTGCACCTTGGGCTGGTCGAAGGTGGTGACCTGCGGGTCCATGTAGGGGGTGAGGGACTTCATCTCCTCCAGCGCCCGCGTGGACTCCTCGGAGGTGAAGAGCGGCTCCTTGCTGTCGGGGTCGACGTAGTCGATGCCCTGGGAGCCGATGGCGGCCTTGTAGGCGGTGCCGATGTCGGCGCTGGACAGCCAGGGCAGGGCCAGCGGGTACTCGATCTCGCCGGCGTCCTGGATGGCCTGGGAGACCTCGCGGACCTCCTCGAAGGTGGTCGGCGGCTCCAGGCCCAGCTCGTCGAAGACGTCCTGGCGGTAGGCCATCACCAGCATCTGGGCCTGCATCGGCAGCCCGTAGACCTTGCCCTCGTAGCTGAGCGACTGCAGCATCTCCTCGTTGATCGCGTCCAGCCCGTACTCCTCGCTGTACTCGGCGATGTAGTCGTCCAGCGGCTCGAGCTTGCCCTCGGCGCCGTACTGGGGGATGACGAAGGAGTAGCTCTCGATGATGTCGTAGGTGCCGGTCTCCCCCGCCAGCGTGGCGGTGGTCTTCTGCACCTGTCCGGCGAAGTCGATCGGGTCGTGCTGCAGCGTCACGTTGTCGTGGGAGCAGCTGGCCACCATGGTGTTGGTGAACGGGTCCACCGCCGAGGAGTTGTAGGCCAGCACGTTGACCGTGACGGGCTCGGGCGGGTTGGTGAAGTCGCAGGCGACCTCGGTGGCGGTGTTGGCCGCGGTGCGCGAACCCGCACCGCATCCGGTCAGCGCCAGGCTGGTGGCGACGAGGCAGCCGGCGGCCACCTTCATCCAGGTCGTGGTGGGCATGGGATCTCCTCGGTGAGTGGCTGCGGCCGGACGGCCATGGTGACGTTCATACGAATGCACGACCGGGCTGCCGCCCGGGGTCAGCGGAGCAGGTCGAGGCGGAGCTGGGCGCTGTCGCGGTGACCGGGCATCTGCTCGAAGTCCGAGATCGTGACCACCGGACCGGCCTGCACCTCGGTGGCCTCGCGGGTGGCCCGCTGGTAGGTGAGCTGCTTGAGGAAACCGAGCACCGACAGCCCCGCGGTGTAGCGGGCGCCACGACCGGTGGGCAGCACGTGGTTGGTGCCCGACATGCCCTTGTCGGCGTAGGCCACCGTGGACCACTCACCCAGGAAGAGCGAGCCGTAGTTGGTCAGCCGGTCCAGGTACCAGTCGGTGTCCTGGGTCAGGATCTCCAGGTGCTCCGGGGCCAGCAGGTCCATCACCTGCGCGGCGGTCTCGTCGTCCTCGACCACGTAGATCGAGCCCCAGTCCCGCCACGCCGCGCCGGCGATGTCGCGGGTGGCCAGACCCTCGAGCTGGCGGGCGACCTCGACCTCGACGGCCTCGCCCAGCTCCAGGGAGGTGGTGACCAGGCAGGCCGGGGAGGTGGGGCCGTGCTCGGCCTGGGCCAGCAGGTCCGCGGCCACCATCACCGGCGAGGCGTGCCCGTCGGCGATCACCGCGACCTCCGAGGGCCCGGCCAGCACGTCGATGCCGACGCGGCCGTACAGCTGGCGCTTCGCCTCGGCCACGTAGGCGTTGCCGGCGCCGACGACCATGTCGGCGGGCTCGCCGTCCAGCAGGCCGAAGGCCATCGCGGCCAGCGCCTGGACGCCCCCGATGGCGTTGACGCGCTCTGCGCCCGAGGCGCGGGCGGCGTAGAGGACGGCGGGGTGGGGTCGGCCCTGCAGCGACGGCGGGGTGGCGCAGACGACCTCGCGGACGCCGGCGGCCCTGGCCACGCCGACGGTCATGAATGCGCTGGCCAGCAGCGGGAACCGACCGGCCGGCAGGTAGGCCCCGACCGTGCCGACCGGGACGTAGCGCTGGCCGCAGACGACGCCGGGGACGACCTCCTCCTCGAAGTCGGTCAGCCGGGCCCGCTGCATCCCGGCGAAGCGCCGGGTCCGCTCGGCACCGGCGTCGAGGGCCGTCCTCAGGTCGTCGGGCAGGTCGGCGGTGAGCCGCTCGATCTCGTCGGCCTCGATCACGAAGTCGTCACCACCGGTCCACCCGTCCAGCTGCTCGGCGTAGCGCCGGACCGCCGCGAGACCACCGGACTCGATCTCGGAGAGCATCTCCGAGACGGTCTCGCGGACCCGGGGGTCGGACTGGGCGGAGACGTCGGGACGGTCGGGGGCGCGGAGCACGGTGACCTTGCCGGGGACGCGGGCCAGGTCCTTGTCGGTGAGATGCATACGTATACGTTAATGCCTGCAGGCACGGGTGAGGCAACACTTAGTTCCGGTCGTCACGAGACCGTCACGCGAAGGCGTCGTCAGAGCTGCGAACGACCCCCGCCCACACCACCGCCCAGTCCCCGACACGGTGGCGAGTCGCCGCGAGACGTCGCCTCAGCGGGGGCCGAGGCGACACCTCAGGGCGAGTGGCCAGCTCGACGCGTCCCAGACCAGGCGGGTGAGTCGCCACCGCGCACACCACCGCCCGGTCCTGCACGGTGGCGAGTCGCCGCGAGACGTCGCCCCAGCGGGGACCGAGGCGACACCTCAGGGCGACTCGCCGGCAGGACGCAGCCGGACCTCGGCGGGAAGGTCGCCAGGGGCGAGTCGGGAGCGGCTCGACCCGGCCCTCAGACCCGCTCGACGGAGAAGGCGAGGCCGAGGTCGTCGTCGCGGCGCCAGCCGTCGCCCGGCTCGGCCTGGGACATCTCCGTGGCCAGCACCTCCCCGGCCACCAGGCCGGCGTGCTCGGTGAGCGCCCCGGCCAGCTGTCCCTCGGCCGACCAGGCCAGCCGGATCCGGTCCGAGACCTCGAAGCCGGAGTCCTTGCGGGCCTCCTGCACCAGCCGGACCACCTCCCGGGCCAGCCCGGCACGGACCAGCTCCGGGGTCAGCTCGAGGTCCAGGGCGACGGTCTCGCCCTGCTCGTTGACCACCGACCAGCCCTCGCGGGGCCGCTCGGTGAGGAGGACGTCCTCGGGGCCGAGCTCGACGTCCCCCACCTCGGGGACGGTGAGCGTCGTGGTGCCGCCGTCGTGCAGGGCCGCCGCCAGCTCGCCGGCGTCGGCGTCGGCCACCGCCTTGGCCACCAGCGGGGTCTGCTTGCCGTACCGCTTGCCCAGGGCCCGGAAGTTGCCCTTGGCGGAGTGGTCGACCAGGTCGCCCGCCCCGCTGAAGGACTCCACCGAGACGATGTTCAGCTCGGCGGCGATCTCGGCCCGCAGCTCGTCGGTCAGCCGGGCGGCCGAGGCGGTGGGGATCAGCACCCGGCTCAGCGGCTGACGGATCTTGACCTTCGCCTCCGCCCGCGCCGAGCGTCCCAGCTCCACCACCCGCCGGGTGAGCGCCATCGACGCGGCCAGCCCCTCGTCCACCAGCGACTCGTCGGCCACCGGCCAGGAGGCCCGGTGCACCGAGTCGACCTCGACCGCGCCCGAGGCCACGAACAGGTCGTCCCAGACCCGCTCGGTGATGAAGGGCGCCAGCGGGGCCATCAGGCAGGTCAGGGTCTGCAGCGTCTCGTGCAGGGTCCACAGGGCCGAGGCCTCGCCGTCCCAGAAGCGCCGGCGCGAGCGTCGGACGTACCAGTTGGAGAGGCCGTCGACGAACTCGGTGACCAGGGTCCCGGTGCGCTGGGTGTCGAAGTCCTCCAGCGCGGCGGTCACCTGCTGCACCAGGGTCTGGGTCTGCGACACCAGCCAGCGGTCCAGCACGTGGCGCTCGGCCACCGCCGGGGCCGTGCCGGTGGGCGTCCAGCCGTTGGCCCGGGCGTAGAGGGCCTGGAAGGAGACCGAGTTCCAGTAGGTCAGCAGCACCTTGCGCACGGTCTCGCCGATGGTCTGGTGACCCACCCGGCGCGCCGCCCAGGGCGACCCGCCGGCGGCCATGAACCAGCGCACCGCGTCCGCGCCGTGGGTGTCCATCAGCGGCAGCGGCTCGAGGATGTTGCCGAGGTGCTTGCTCATCTTGCGACCGTCCTCGGCCAGGATGTGGCCCAGGCAGACGACGTTCTGGTACGAGGAGCGGTCGAAGACCAGCGTCCCCACCGCCATCAGCGTGTAGAACCAGCCGCGGGTCTGGTCGATGGCCTCGGCGATGAAGTCGGCCGGGTACGCCTTCTCGAAGGCCTCCACCGAGCCGGGGCGGTGCGGGTAGCCGTGCTGGGCGAAGGGCATCGAGCCGGAGTCGAACCAGGCGTCGATGACCTCCGGCACCCGGCGGAAGGTCCCCTCGACCCCGTCGACGGTGAAGGTGACGTCGTCGATGAAGGGACGGTGCGGGTCCAGGTCGCTCAGGTCCCGCCCGGTCAGCTCCGACAGCTCGGCCAGCGAACCGATGCAGCGCAGCTGGCCGGGGTCGGCGTCGTTGCGCCAGACCGGCAGCGGGGTGCCCCAGTAGCGGCTGCGGGAGACGGCCCAGTCGATGTTGTTGTTCAGCCAGTCGCCGTAGCGGCCCCACTTGATGGTCTCGGGGTACCAGGTGGTGCGCTCGTTCTCCCGCAGCAGCTCGTCCTTGACCTGGGTGGTGCGGATGTACCAGGAGGGCAGCGCGTAGTACATCAGCGCGCTGTGGCAGCGCCAGCAGTGCGGGTAGGAGTGCTCGTGCTGCTCGGCGCGGAAGAGCAGCCCGCGGCCGCCGAGGTCCTCCATCAGGGGGGCGTTGGCCTCGCGGAAGTAGGTGCCGCCGACGAGGTCGATCCCCTCCTCGAAGTGGCCGCGGGTGTCGATCGGGTTGACCAGCTCGACGCCGTGGCGGCGGACCGAGTCGAAGTCGTCGGCGCCGAAGACCGGCGCCTGGTGCACCAGCCCGGTGCCGCCGTCGGTGGTCACGTAGTCCTCGGTGACCACGTAGTGGGCCTGACCGGGCCACGGCACCAGCTCGAAGGGACGGCTGTAGCGCCAGCCCGCCATCTGCTCCCCGGTGAAGGTCTCCTCACCGGCCGACCACCCCTCCCCCAGCGCGGAGCCGAGCAGGTCGCGGGCCACCACGACCGGCGTCTCGTGCTCGTGGCGGGCGACGACGTAGGTCACCTCGGCGTTGACCGCGACCAGGGCGTTGGATGGCAGCGTCCAGGGCGTCGTCGTCCACACCAGCAGGTCGGCGCGACCCTCCAGCGGGCCGGAGGTCAGCGGCAGCCGGACGTAGACCGAGGGGTCGGTGATGGTCTCGTAGCCCTGGGCGAGCTCGTGGTCGCTGAGCCCGGTGCCGCAGCGCGGGCAGTAGGGGGTGACGCGGTAGTCCTCGACCAGCAGCCCCTTGTCGAAGATCTGCTTGAGCGCCCACCAGACCGACTCCACGTAGGCGGGGTCCATGGTCCGGTAGGGCTCCTCGGTGTCGACCCAGTAGCCCATCCGGGTGGTCAGCTGCTCGAAGAGGTCGACGTTGCGCATCACGGCCTCGCGGCAGCGGGCGTTGAAGGCCTCGATGCCGTACGCCTCGATGTCGGGCTTGCCGTTCTTGAGCCCGAGCTCCTTCTCCACCGCCAGCTCGACCGGCAGGCCGTGGCAGTCCCAGCCGCCCTTGCGGTCGACGTGGTAGCCCTGCATGGTCTTGAAACGGGGGAAGAGGTCCTTGAAGACGCGGGCCTCGATGTGGTGGGTGCCGGGGGTGCCGTTGGCGGTCGGCGGGCCCTCGTAGAAGGTCCACTCCGGACGTCCCTCGCCCTCGGCCAGGGTGCGGGCGAAGGTGTCCTGCTCCTCCCAGCGCCGCAGCACCTCGTGCTCCATGGCGGGCAGGTCGATCTGGGCCGGGACGGCGCGGTAGCCGGGGGTGGTGGTGCGGGCGTCGGTCATCAGCGGTCCTCCGTGCGTCGTGCCACGGAGGGACGAGGACGGTCGAGACGACCGGACCCGCGGTACCACCCTCCTTGGCCCCGCCGTGACTGCGCGGGACCCTCTCTGCTGCGCCGCTGGTGGGTCTAGTGAGCGTCCGAGGACGCCGTTCTTCCACCGGCTCGTGAGGTGATGGCCCCGTCCACGCCGTGCGACGTCGCCCATGCTACCGCCACTGCTGAGGACGACCGAGGCGGATTTCGACGGTCAGTGGACGGCAGCGCTGGACACGGGCCGCGTGGCTGCGCGGTCGCCCGCCGGCGGCGTGGTCACCGACCGGCGAGATCCACCCTCACCGGTCAGCGAGCTCCGTCAGCGGCTGAGCAGCACGTCGCAGCCGACGGCCAGGCAGGCCGCGACCCGCCAGTCCATCCGGGCGCCGTGCGGGGCGGCCGGGAGCTGGACGTCGTAGGCGTCACGGAGCGACCACTGCCGCTCGATGCTCATGATCGGCACGTCCCCGGCGGTGAAGTCGAAGTGCACCGGCCAGGAGAAGTCGCTGAACCGGCGGAGCAGGGCGATCAGCTGGCTGCGCTCCTGGCCGGACCCCTCGAGGCCCTGGTGCGGGACGCCGACGGAGAAGGTCGAGCGGAGCATGCTCTGCCCGAACTCCTTCTTGAACCAGCCGATCGGGGCGCCGGCGCCGTCGGTGACGTCGTAGGTGGTGCCAAGGTCCATCACGCTGCGGGCCTTGAAGCCGAACAGGGGCTGGCTACGGTCCTCGTCGGCGAAGAAGGTGACCTGCTCGCGCATGGCCAGGCGCTTCTGCTGGGCCACGGCCAGCAGGGGCCCGTCGGCACCGCCGGCCCGCACCTCGAACCGGTTGGTCATCATGGAGAGACGCTGCTTGAGGGCGAAGCGCTCGAGGGACGTGGGGTCGTTCGGGTAGCCGCTCACCCGGGGAGGTTAGCGAGCCGGGGGTTCGTCGTGGTGCCCTCGGACTGGCACGGGGAAGACCGGGCTGGATCGCGGTGGGATACTGGGCGGACGTCGCTGTGCCGGGTGGTGCCCTCCTGGCCAGACGTGGGTACGGCACGGAGGGCAAGTTCGACGAGGGGACGACCATGGCCAGCACCGCCACCACCAGCCTGAGGAACGCCTACCGGCTGCAGGACACCGTGATCCTGTCGGCGACCGCCGTGGAGGCGCCCGAGCGCGTCACCTCGGCCTGGATCGACGAGCAGCTGAGCGAGACCTACTCCCGGTTGTCGATGACCCCGGGCAAGTTCGAGGAGCTGGCCGGCGTGGTCGCCCGCCGGTGGTGGCCGAGCGGGGTGAGCTTCATCGACGGAGCCGCCGAGGCCGGCGCGAAGGCCCTGGCCGAGGCCGGGGTGGAGCCGGGGCAGGTGGGGCTGCTGATCAACACCTCGGTCAGCAAGGACCACCTGGAGCCCTCGGCCGCGGTCCAGGTGCACGACGCCATCGGGCTGCCGGCCACCTGCCTCAACTTCGACATCTCCAACGCCTGCCTGGGCTTCATCAACGGCATGCAGGTGGCCGGGACGATGATCGACGCCGGCCAGATCGACTACGCGCTGATCGTGAACAGCGAGAACATCCGCGGGCTGCAGGAGAAGGCCATCGCCCGGTTGCAGCGGCCGGAGACGACCGTCGCCGAGGTGCGTGAGCAGTTCGCCACGCTGACCCTGGGCTGCGGCGCCACCGCGATGGTGCTGGGCCGCGGCGACCAGAGCAGCGGGGGACACCGGCTCCTGGGCGGCACCCACAAGTCGGCGACCCACCACCACGACCTGTGCGTCGGGGACCTGTCCTTCATGCGCACCGACACCCGCGGTCTCTTCGAGGCCGGGCTGGCCCTGGCCCTGGAGACCTTCGAGGACTCCGCGGAGGAGTTCGGCTGGCACGAGGTGGACCACCTGGTCTCCCACCAGACCTCGCTGGTGCACATTGCCGCCCTCTGCGCCCGGCTGGGGCTGGACCAGGCGAAGTTCCCGCTGTCGCTGCCGGAGTTCGGCAACATGGGCCCGGCCGCCGCACCCTTCACCCTGGCCACCTCCCAGGACCGCTTCGAGCCCGGGGACCGGGTGATGATGCTCGGCATCGGGTCCGGTCTGAACACCTCCTTCGCCGACATCCTCTGGTGACCGGGGTGCCGACGCACGCCCCCGAGCCGGACTGGCCCGCCGACCTCGACCCGAGGTGGTCGCGCCGGCTGACGGCCCCCGACGCCGAGGGCGTCCCGCGCCGCTGGCACCTGCTCGACACCGCCGCCGACCGGGCGCCGGAGGAGGTCGCCGAGCTCCCCACCCTGCTGTGCCTGCACGGCAACCCCACCTGGTCCTACCTGTGGCGCCGGCTGCTGGCCACCTGCCCCGAGGGGTGGCGCGTGATCGCCCCGGACCAGCTCGGGATGGGCTTCTCCGAGCCGGCCGCGGGCTCGCTCGCCTCACCGCGCCGGCTGGCCCAGCGCGTGGAGGACCTGTCCCGGCTGACCGAGGCCCTCGGCCTGCGCGGACCCGTGGTCGCGGTGGGTCACGACTGGGGTGGCCCGGTGGTCAGCGGCTGGGCGGTGTCCCACGCCGGGCTGCTGGCCGGGATCGTGCTGGCCAACACCGCGGTGTTCCAGGACCCCGAGGTCACCTTCTCCGGTCTGATCCGGCTGGCCCGCACCCCGGGGCTGCTGGAGACGGTGTGCGTGCGCACCCCCACCTTCTTGCACGGCGCCACCGCCCTGTCGCGCCCCCCGCTGCCGAAGCAGGTCCGCGACGGGCTGCTGCGGCCCTACCGCCGTGCGGCGGACCGGGGCCGGATCGGGCAGTTCGTCGCCGACGTGCCGCTCGAGCCGGACCACCCGACCCGCGCCACCCTGGACGCCGTCGCCGAGGGCGTCGCCGGACTGGACGTCCCCGCGCTGCTGCTCCGCGGCACCCGCGACCCGGTGTTCACCGAGGCCCACCTGCGCGACCTGATGACCCGGCTCCCCCAGGCCGACGTGCACCGCTACGAGGGCGCCTCGCACCTGGTCACCGAGGACCGTCCGCAGTACGCCGCCACGGTGTGGCAGTGGGTCGGCCTGCAGCCTGCGCTGCCGCCGACCGGACCCGGCCAGCCGTCCGGCTCCGACCAGCCCGACCCCTCCCAGGGCCCGGAGGGTGACGTTGAGCCCTCGTCGCACGCGGACCAGGCGGTCGGGGACGCCGCCGCCTCCGGGGTGGGTGCCAGGCCGCCGTGGTGGCGTCAGAGCGCGCGCGCCGACGACCCGACCACCGCCGTGGTCGAGATGGCCACCGGCCGCACCACCAGCTTCGCCGAGCTCGAGGCCGACGTGGTGGCGGTGGCCCGCGGTCTGCTGTCCATCGGGGTGCGTCCGGGGCAGCGGGTGGCCACCCTGGTCACGCCCGGGATCGACCTGACCGTGCTGGTCTACGCCTGCTGGCGGATCGGGGCGGTGATCGTGGTGGCCGACGCCGGCCTCGGTGTGCGCTCCCTCGGCCGGGCGCTGCGCGGCGCCGGCCCGGACGTGGTGGTGGGCATCCCGGTGGCGTTGGCCGCGACCCGGGCGATGCGGGTGCCGGGACGCCGGGTGGTGGCCGGTGAGCTGCCGGCCCGGGTCCGGAAGGCGCTGGCCGTGGAGCACGACCTGGACTCGCTGCGGGAGCTCGGGCGGACGTCCACCCTCGACATCGAGGAGGCCCGTCGCAGCGTGCTGGACGCCGACGGCGACGCCGACTGCGCGGTCCTCTTCACCTCCGGGGCGACCGGCCCGTCCAAGGGTGTGGTCTACCGGCTGAGCCAGCTCTCGGCCCAGCTGGAGGTGCTGCGCGAGACGATGGGCTTCGGCCCCGACAGCCGCTTCGTCGCCGCCTTCGCCCCCTTCGCCCTGTACGGCCCGGCCCTCGGTGTCCCGGCCTCGGTCCCCGACATGGACGTCACCGCACCGGGCACGCTGACCGCCGGCACCCTCGCCGACGCGGTGGCCCGGCTGGAGGCCACCGTGGTGTTCGCCTCCCCCGCCGCCCTGGCCAGCGTGGTCGCCACCGCCGACGCCCTCGACGACGACCAGCGCCGCGCCCTGGCCGGGGTGCGGCGGCTGATGTCGGCCGGTGCCCCGGTGCCGGCCGGGCTGCTGCGCCGGCTGAGCGCGGTGGTCCCCGCCGCCGAGCTCCACACCCCCTACGGGATGACCGAGGCGCTCCCGCTGACCGACATCACCCTGGACGAGATCGACGAGGTCGGGGCCGGTGAGGGCGTCTGCGTCGGACGTCCGCGGCCCGGGGTGACGATGCGCGTCGCGCCGCTGCCCCGCACCCCCGACGGCGAGGACGGCGACCCGGTGGACACCCCCGGGGTGACCGGTGAGCTGTGGGTGACCGCCGCGCACGTCAAGGAGCGCTACGACCGGCTCTGGGCCACCCAGCACGAGGCCACCCCCGGCCCGCGCTGGCACCGCACCGGCGACGTCGGGCACCTGGACGAGCAGGGCCGGGTCTGGGTCGAGGGCCGGCGCGTGCACGTGGTGCACGGACCGGACGGACCGGTGACGCCGGTGGGGATCGAGCAGCGGGTCGAGACCCTGGACGACGTCCGCCAGGCCTGCGTGGCCGGGGTGGGGCCGGCCGGCACCCAGCAGGTGGTGGTCGTGCTGGTGCCGGAACCCGGCGTGGCCGTCGACGGGGTGGTGGCCCCGCCCGGGCTGGCCGCCGAGGTCCGGCGGGTCGCCGGCACCGACATCGCCGCCGTGCTGTGCGCTCCCGCGCTGCCGGTCGACATCCGGCACCAGTCCAAGATCGACCGCACCGCGGTCTCCCGGTGGGCCGACCGGGTGCTCGCCGGGAGGCGTCCCGGCCGGCTGGCCCGTCCGCCGCGTCCTCGGAAGAGGTCGAGGTGAGGGTCCTGGTCACCGGCGCCAGCGGGATGCTCGGTGGCGGGGTGGCTCGGGCGCTGGCCGCCCGGGGGGACGACGTCACCGTGCTCCAGCGGCGCCCCTCCGCCCTGGAGGGGGTCCGCGAGCACCGCGGTGACCTGCGCGACGACGCCGCCGTGGCCGAGGCCGTCCGCGGGCAGGACGCCGTGGTGCACCTGGCGGCCAAGGTCAACGTGGTCGGGCCGTGGGCGGAGTACGAGGCGATCAACGTGGGCGGGACCCGCAGCGTGGTGGCGGCCTGCCGCGACTCCGGCGTCGGGCGCCTGGTGCACATCTCCTCCCCGTCGGTGGCCCACGCCGGGCACGCCCTGGTCGGGGTCGGTGCGCAGCCGGCCGACCCGGCGGGCGCCCGCGGCCCCTACGCGCGGAGCAAGGCGATGGCCGAGCAGGTGGCCCTGGCCGCCGCCGAGCCCGGACGCCTGGCCGTCGCGGTGCTGCGCCCGCACCTGGTCTGGGGGCCCGGCGACACCCAGCTGGTGGCGCGGATCGTCGAGCGGTCCCGACGCGGCCGCCTGCCGCTGCTCGGAGCCGGCGCGGCGATGATGGACACCACCTACGTGGACAACGCCGTGGACGCCGTGGTGGCCGCGCTGGACCGCGCCGAGGTCGCCTCCGGCGAGCCGCTCGTGGTCAGCAACGGCGAACCACGGACCATCAGCGAGATCATCGGCGGCTTCTGCGACGCCGCCGGGGTCCCCCGTCCCCGACGGCACGTCCCGGTGCCGCTGGCGCTGGCCGCCGGCAGCCTGGTCGGCGGCGCCGTGGCCCTGCGCCAGCGGCTGGGCCACGACGTGGAGACCGACCCGCCGCTGACCCGGTTCCTGGCCGAGCAGCTCTCCACCGCGCACTGGTTCGACCAGCGTCGGACCCGTGAGCTGCTGGACTGGCGCCCCCGGGTCTCCCTCGACGAGGGCTTCGCCCGGCTCGCCGCCTCCTACGCCTGAGCGCCGGCCGCTCGGCGTCCACGTGGTCCTCGTGCGGCGTCACCGCCCCGATCAGCGGCTCGGCGCGGTGGCACCCCTTGTGCGCGCACCAGCCAGCGGACTAGCGTCGTCGTCGAACCGTATCGACGAGGCGAGGACCGGGGACGATGACGTTCACCACCGGGGGCCTGGCCCGTCTCGCCGGCCTCAGCGACAGCGCCGTCCCCTGTGTGATGACCGGCAACGGGCCGACCTCGGAGGAGATCCGCCGCCACGTCCGGGCCGCCGTCACCGGGCTGACGCACCAGGCGGACGCCGCCCGGAGCGCACCTCGCTCAGTCAGCGCACCGGGTGATCGGGTCGCCGGCCCCCTGGGCAGCACCACCGACACCTGACTCGCGTGCGGAGCCGCCCGAACCGGAACCGACCAGCCCAGCACCGTCACCACCCACCACCGAAGGAGCCCCGTGCCCAGGTCCCGTCCGATCCACGTCACCGTCTGGGGTGAGAACCGCCACGAGCAGCACGAGGAGCACGTGCGGGCCATCTACCCCGACGGCATGCACACCACCATCGCCGAGGGCATCGTCGAGAACCTGGGCGAGGGCGTCACCGTGGCCACCGCCACCCTCGACGACCCCGAGCACGGCCTCACCGAGGACGTCCTGGCCCAGACCGACGTGCTGACCTGGTGGGGCCACGCCGCCCACGGCGAGGTCTCCGACGAGGTGGTGGAGCGGGTGCACCGCCACGTCCTGGCCGGGATGGGGCTGATCGTGCTGCACTCCGGGCACTGGTCGAAGATCTTCGGGAAGCTGATGGGCACCAGCTGCACCCTGCGCTGGCGCAGCGAGCACGACCGCGAGCTGGTCTGGACCGTCGACCCGACGCACCCCATCGCCCAGGGCGTCCCGCAGCCGATGATCATCCCCGAGGACGAGATGTACGGGGAGTTCTTCGACATCCCCACGCCGGACCACCTGGTCTTCCTGTCCACCTTCACCGGTGGTGAGGTGATCCGCTCCGGCTGCTGCTTCACCCGCGGCCACGGCCGGATCTTCTACTTCTCCCCCGGCGACCAAGACTACCCGGTCTACCACCACGACGGCGTCCGCCGGGTGATCTCCAACGCGGTGCAGTGGGCGGTGACGGACCGTGACCGCCGCGAGGTGCCGGTGCTGCTGCGCTACGAGACCGACGACTTCTACCACGGCCACGGCTACACCGGCGCCATGGACACCGAGGTGCGCGGTGGCGCCGAGGACGGTCAGGAGGGCCCTGCGTGAGCGCGCCGCTCCCGGACCCGCTCCCGGTGGTGTCGGTCGGGGCCGGCGGCATGGGACGGGCCTGGCTGCAGGTGCTCCGGGCCAGCCCGGACGTCGAGCTGGTCGGGGTCGTCGACCTCGACCTGGACGCCGCCCGCGCCGCGGTGGCCGACCTCGGCGCGCCGGACCTCCCGCTGGGCACCGATGCGGTCGAGCTGGCCCGCCGGACCGGGGCCCGGGCGGTGGTCGACGTCACCGTGCCGGTGGCCCACCACCCGGTGACCACGGCGGCCCTCTTCGCCGGGCTCCCGGTGCTCGGGGAGAAGCCGGTCGCGGCCACCCTGGCCCAGTCGCTGTCGCTGGCCGCGGCGGCGGAGGTGACCGGCCAGCTGTTCATGGTCAGCCAGTCCCGGCGCTGGAACCCCCAGCTGGCCCGGCTGGCCCAGCAGGTCTCCGCGCTCGGGGCGGTCGGCGCCGTCTCGGTGGACTTCTTCAAGGCGCCCCGCTTCGGCGGGTTCCGCGAGGAGATGGCCCACCCGCTGCTGGTCGACATGGCGATCCACCACTTCGACGCCGCCCGGTACCTGCTCGAGGGGGAACCGGTGTCGGTCTACTGCGAGGCCTGGAACCCGCCGTGGAGCTGGTACCACGGCGACGCCTCGGCGAGCGCGGTGTTCGAGTTCAGCAGCGGTGCCCGGTTCACCTTCGACGGCTCCTGGTGCGCACCGGGGGCGGAGACGTCGTGGAACGGCTCCTGGCGGGTCAGCGGCGAGCACGGCACCGCCCGCTGGAGCGGTGACGACGAGCCGGAGGTCGACACCACGGCCCCGGTGCCCACCACGGAGGTGACGGCCCACGACGGCATCGCCGGCTCGCTGGCCATCTTCGTCGACGCGCTCCGCTCCGGGACCGTGCCGGGAGGTGAGGTGCACGAGAACGTGCTCAGCCTGGCCATGGTGGAGGCCGCGGTGGAGTCGGCCGCGCGTCGCGAGCGGGTGCTGCTCGACGACGTCCTCGCCCGGGCCCGGGAGCAGGCGGTGGCGGAGGAGACCCGCGACGACGTCCGCGCCGCGCTGGAGGGCTGGGGCTCGGTGCGCGAGGCCCTGGTCGGCTTCGCCCCGCGGGCCGCCGACACGTCACCCTGACGCAGAGGGCTGGCGTCGCCGCCGCCCCCTGAGCCGCTGCGTCCCTGTGCCCTCCGCGGCGCGGGGATGCTGCGGTCCTCACGGTCCGGGACGCTCCGGGCGCCGCCTTCACTGCTCGGCGGCGGGCGAATCAGGCCCTGTCCCTCCCCGCCGCGGCGGCGCCACACCATCGAGTGCGCCCAGATCGTCGCCCGGCCGGTCACCCAGCCGACGATCTGGCCGCACTCACCTACCTCAGGACCCTGACCCAGCGACGCGTGCGGTGAGGTCGTCCCGGGCGGCCGACCAGGCGACGAGCGCGGCGCACTCGCGCCACGGGCCGTGGGACAGCGTCGAGTGCGCCCGGATCGTCGCCCGACCGGCACCCAGCCGACGATCTGGCCGCACTCACCGGCCTCAAAACCCTGACCAGCGACGAGTGCGGCCAGGTCGTCGTGTCCACGGCCGACCAGGCGACGAGCGCGTCGCACTCGCGCCCCAGTACCTGGGCGCGGATGCCGCACATGGTCGTGGGCGGCCAACGGGTCGGCTGCCCTGGCCGAACGGACGAGGCCGGCCAGCGCTCAGCGCGCGGACGAGACGGTGGCTCCGCGGCGCGCGCGGACGAGACGGTGGCTCCGCGGCGACGGGCGGGGAGGGCGGGCGCCGTCAGGCCTGCACGTACCGGCGTCCCTCGAAGGCCCGGCCCAGGGTGACCTCGTCGGCGTACTCGAGGTCGGAGCCCACCGGCAGCCCGCTGGCCAGCCGGGCCACCCGGACCCCCATCGGCAGCAGCAGCCGGCTCAGGTAGGTGGCGGTGGCCTCGCCCTCCAGGTTGGGGTCGGTGGCCACGATCACCTCGGTCACGGTGCCGTCACCGAGCCGCATCACCAGCTCGCGGACGGTCAGGTCACCGGGACCGACGCCGTCGATCGGGCTGATCGCCCCGCCGAGCACGTGGTAGGTGCCGCGGAACTCGCGGGTGCGCTCGATCGCCACCACGTCCTTGGACTCCTCGACCACGCAGATCGCCGTCTGGTCCCGTCGGGGGTCGCGGCAGATGCGGCAGCGGTCCTCGGCGGAGACGTTGTGGCAGACCTCGCAGAAGCGCACCGTCTGCTTCACCTTGAGCAGCACCTCCGCCAGCTTCTCGACGTCGTCCGAGCCCGCGTACAGCAGGTGGAAGGCGATCCGCTGCGCGCTCTTGGGCCCGACGCCGGGCAGCCGCCCCAGCTCGTCGATCAGCTCCTGGACGGGACCTTCGTACAACTCAGAACCCCAGGCCCCCGGCCAGGGGGCCCATCTTCGCCGCCGCCAGGGCCTGACCCTTGTTGCTGGCATCGCGCACCGCCGCCACCACCATGTCGGCCAGCGACTCGGTGTCAGCGGGGTCGCAGGCCTCGGGGGAGATGGCCAGGGACAGCAGCTCACCCGTGCCGCTCATGGTCGCCGTGACCAGGCCGCCACCGGCGGTGCCCTCGACCGTGGCCTCGGCCAGCTCCTCCTGCGCCTGCATCATCTGGCTCTGCATCGCCTGGGCCTGGGCCAGCAGTCCCGACATGTCCGTACCCTCGGGCAGCATCGCGTCCTCGTTCCGTCGTCCGGTGCGGGCCGGGGCCCGGCGGCTGCGTCGGGCAGCCGCTGCGCACGCTCCACGTGCACCACAAATCTAGCCCCCGCCACCGACACCGCCCCGCGCCGACGCACAGGGCCGGGGCGGGGCGTTCACCACGGGGACGCCGGGCGGGCGCCCCGTGGCGGGTGTCGGGTCCTCAGGCCGCGGCCGCCACCTCCTGAGCGGGCTCCAGGGCAGCGCGCACGACGTCCAGGACGTCGCCGACCGGGTGCACGGTCACGGCCTCCAGGACCTCGGCCGGGACGTCGTCGAGGTCCGGCTCGTTGCGCAGCGGCACGAAGACCTCGGTCAGGCCGGCCCGCTGGGCGGCGAGCAGCTTCTGCTTCAGCCCGCCGATGGGCAGCACCCGACCGTTGAGCGTGACCTCGCCGGTCATGCCGACCTCCGAGCGCACCGGGCGCCCGGTGGCGAGCGAGGTCAGCGCGGTGACCATGGTGATGCCGGCCGACGGCCCGTCCTTCGGCACCGCACCCGCGGGCACGTGCACGTGGATCGCCTGCTCGAAGAACGCCGGGTCGATCCCGAGCACCCCCGCGTGCGCGCGGACGAAGGAGAGCGCGATGTGGGCGGACTCCTTCATCACGTCACCCAGCTGGCCGGTGATCGTCAGCGCGGCGGAACCCGGGTGCGCCGAGGCCTCGATGAACAGCACGTCACCACCCATCCCCGTCACCGCCAGACCGGTCGCGACACCGGGCACCGAGGTGCGCTCGGCCGACTCGGGGGTGAAGCGCGGCCTCCCCACCAGCTCCTTCAGGTCGGCCACGTCGACGTCCACGCGCTCGGCGCCGGTCGCCAGCCGGGTGGCCGCCTTGCGCAGCGCCCGAGCCAGCAGCCGCTCCATCTGGCGGACTCCGGCCTCGCGGGTGTGGTTCGCGGCCAGCTCGTGCAGCGCGGCGTCGCTGATCGTGAACTCCTCGGCCTCGACCGCCACCCGCTCCAGCTGCCGGGGCAGCAGGAAGTCCCGGGCGATGGCCACCTTGTCGTCCTCGGTGTAGCCGTCCAGCGTGATCAGCTCCATCCGGTCCAGCAGGGCGCTGGGGATCTGCTCCACCACGTTGGCGGTGGCGATGAAGAGGACGTCGGACAGGTCGAGGTCGAGCTCGAGGTAGTGGTCGCGGAAGGTGTGGTTCTGAGCGGGGTCGAGCACCTCGAGCAGGGCCGCGGCCGGGTCGCCGCGGTAGTCCGCCCCCACCTTGTCGACCTCGTCGAGGAGCACGACCGGGTTCATCGACCCGGCCTCCCGCACGGCCCGTACGATGCGGCCGGGCAGTGCCCCGACGTAGGTGCGGCGGTGGCCGCGGATCTCGGCCTCGTCGCGGACGCCGCCCAGCGCGACGCGGACGAAGCGGCGTCCCAGCGCCCGGGCGACGGACTCCCCCAGTGAGGTCTTGCCGACGCCGGGAGGACCGGCGAGCAGCAGCACCGCGCCGGAGCCGCGGCCGCCGACGACCTGCAGGCCACGCCGGGCGCGGCGGGACCGGACGGCGAGCTGCTCCACGATGCGGTCCTTGACCTCCTCCAGCCCGTGGTGGTCGGCGTCCAGCACCTCCCGGGCGGCGGTGACGTCGGTGGAGTCCTCGGTGGTGACGTCCCAGGGCAGGTCGAGGACGGTGTCCAGCCAGGTCCGGATCCAGGAGACCTCGGGGCTCTGCTCGCTGGAGCGCTCGAGCTTGTCGACCTCGCGCAGCAGCGCCTCCCGGACGGCATCCGGGACCTGGGCGGTCTCCACCCGGCCCCGGTAGTCCTCCGAGCCCTCGGGCTCGCCCTCGCCGAGCTCCTTGCGGATGGCGGCGAGCTGCTGACGCAGCAGGTACTCGCGCTGGGTCCTCTCCATCCCCTCGCGGACCTCCTGGCCGATCCGGTCGGTCACGTCGACCTCGGCGAGGTGCTCCCTGGTCCACTCGACCAGCGCGGTCAGCCGGCGTGCGACGTCGGGCTCCTCGAGCAGCTGGCGCTTGCGCTCGACGCTGAGGTAGGGCGCGTAGCCGGCCGCATCGGCGATCGCGGCGGGGTCGGTCATCTGGTGCACCTGGTCGATCACCTGCCAGGCCTCACGGCGCTGGAGCACGGCGACCACCAGCCGCTTGTACTCCTCGGCGAGCTGCTGAGCGGCGGCGGGGACGACGTCGGGAACCGTCTCGACCTCGACCCACAGGGCCGCGCCGGGACCGGTGACACCGCTGCCGATCCGGGCGCGCTGCCCGGCCCTCAGCACGGCGGCGAGGGTGCCGCCGGAGAAGCGGCCGACGCGCTCGATGTCGGCGACGACGCCGTAGGCGGCGTAGCCGTCCTCGAGACGGGGGGCGACGAGGACCCGCTCGTCACCGCTGCTGCGGGCGGCGTCGATCGCGGCACGGGCGGCCTCGTCGAGCTCGATGGGGACGACCATGCCGGGCAGCACGACGAGATCGGGGACGAACAGCACGGGCAAACGGGTGGCGGACATGGCCGTCGCCTCACTTCCTGGAGAGTTGAGCGTGCTCGGCTCAACCGTGCTGCAGGGAGCGTTGTTCCGCGGTTCGTCCTGAGCGAACGAGGCCACCACCCCAGGGGCCCCGGAGTCGCCGGTCAGCGCTCCTCGCGCTCCTCGGCGATCAGCTCCGCGCCCAGGTGCAGGGCCAGCAGCTCGTCGTGCGAGGCGCCGGACTCGTCCAGGTCGGTGTCGTCGCGACGGGCGTCGGCGTCGGGGTCGGGTCCGCCCTCGCGGCCCGTCCCCGCCCGGGTCGGACGGATGTTGGCCCGGATGTCGGGGCGGGTGGGGGACGGGGTCGACGTGGGCGCCGCCGCGCCGCCGGTCGACCCGGCTCCGCCACCGCGCACCGCACGGCCGGACGAGCCGTCAGAGGGGGTCTGGCCGGTGGGAGCGGCAGCCGACGGGCCACCGCCGGAGCCACCCGTGGCGCCGCGGTCCGGGGCGGACGGGTGGTCGCGACCGGAACCGCCAGGACGCTGGGTCGAGGAGCCGCTGGCGGCCGCGGGGCCACCCGCCGCCGGTGACTCGCCCGTCCGCGCCGCCGGCTCGTCCGCCGGGGCCCAGGAGTCCTCGGCCGGATCGGGCGGGGGCTCGCTCGCCCAGTCCGGCGGGGGCTGGGCGTGACCGGGCCCGCTGCCGCCGGACCCACCGCGGTCGTCGTCCGCGGGGACGCCGGCCGGGGCCTCGGCGGGGGCCGGTGCGGACGCCGCGGCCGCCCACGGGTCGGGCCCGCCGACCGGCTGCTCGGCCGCTCCAGCACCCGGGCGCCCGGGGCGCCCGGGCCGGCTGGTGGCCTCGGCCGGAGGGGGCGGCGTGCCGTCGTCGACGATGGCCTGGACGCGGAGGTCGGCCCCCATCACCTGGACCAGGGCCTCGCGCAGGACGTCCTCGCTGCCACCGCGGGAGAAGGAGTCTCGGGCGCCGACGTTGGTCAGCCCGAGGGTCAGCACGCCGTCGTCGACGCTCATCACGTGGGAGTTCTGGCTGAGCAGGATCCAGGTGAAGCGCCGCTGGCGCTTGACCTCCTCCAGCACCTCGGGCCAGAGGCGGCGGATGTCGGCGACCTGGAGCCCGCCCGAACCACGCCCACCCGAGGACGTCGGGGCGGTGGGAGCGGCGGCCGGCGACCCGGGACGGCCGGGTCGCGCCCCGGTCCCCCCGCCACCCGCCGCCGGTGCGGAACCAGGACGACCAGGACCGGTGGGCGCCGGCCGGGATGCGGGCTCGGCAGACGTCTCGGGCTCAGCAGAGGACGAGGGCTCGGCCGACGACTCGGGGCCAACCGATGACGTGGGGTCGGCCGACGACGCGGGCGACGAGGGACCGCCGGGCTGGGGCCGGCCCGCCGCGTCCTGTTCCGCCGACGCAGCGGGTCGCGGCGCACCGGCTGCCGGACCGTCCGTCGCCGAGGACCCGGGTGCCGCACCGCGGTCGGGGCGTGCCCCTGCCGGCGGCGCGTCGTCCTGGGAGCGGTCGGGCGCCGGGGCGCGGCCGGGGCGTCCTCCGCCAGCGGCGGGACCCGCCCCGCCCGTGGGCGTGGACTCCGCGGCACGGGGCTCCGCGGCCGGCCGCCCGCCGCGGGGCCGCTCCACCGGCTCGCCCGCGGGACCGGCGCCGCCCGACGGCGCGTCCACCACGGCGTCGGCGCGCAGCTGCTTCGGACCGGTGTGACCCTGCACGGCTGCCGGGTCCATGCCGATCCGGCGCTCGAGCCGGTCCAGCCGGGCGTGCACGCCGCGGTGGTCGACGTCGGCACCCGGCAGTAGCACCCGGGCGCACATCAGCTCCAGGTACAGCCGGGGGGCGGTGGTGCCGCGCATCTCGGTCAACCCGGCGGCGATCACCTCCGCGGCCCTGGCCAGCTCACCGGGACCGAGCCCGGCGGCCTGGGACTGCAGCCGCTCGGCCTGGTCACCGGAGGCCTCGACCAGCCCGGAGCTGACCGCGTCCGGGACGGCGTTGACGATGACCAGGTCGCGCAGCCGGCGGAGCAGGTCCTCGGCGAAGCGACGGGGGTCCTGACCGACCTCGATCACCTTGTCGACCGCGGCGAAGACGCTGGCCCCGTCGCCGGCGGCGAAGGCGTCGACCATCTCGTCCAGCAGGGAGTCCGGGGTGTAGCCCAGCAGGGCGGCGGCGTGGGCGTAGCTGACGCCGTCGGCCGAGGCACCACCGAGCAGCTGGTCCAGCACGGACAGGGAGTCACGCACCGAGCCGCCGCCGGCCCGCACCACCAGGGGCAGCACCGCCGGCTCCACCGGGATCCCCTCGGCCTCGCAGAGCTCGGCCAGGTAGGCGCCCAGGACCTTCGGCGGCACCAGCCGGAAGGGGTAGTGGTGGGTGCGGGAGCGGATCGTCCCGATGACCTTCTCGGGCTCGGTGGTGGCGAAGACGAACTTCACGTGCGGCGGCGGCTCCTCGACCAGCTTCAGCAGCGCGTTGAACCCCGCCGTCGTGACCATGTGGGCCTCGTCGACGATGTAGACCTTGTAGCGGCTGTTGACGGGGGCGTAGAAGGCGCGCTCGCGCAGGTCGCGGGCGTCCTCGACCCCGCCGTGGCTGGCGGCGTCGATCTCGATCACGTCCAGGCTGCCCGGCCCGCCGCGGGCCAGGTCGCGGCAGGACTGGCACCGTCCGCACGGCGTGTCGGTGGGGCCCTGCTCGCAGTTGAGGGCGCGGGCCAGGATGCGGGCCGAGGTCGTCTTGCCGCAGCCGCGGGGGCCGGAGAACAGGTAGGCGTGGTTGACCCGGTTGTTGACCAGGGCCCGCATCAGCGGCTCGGTGACGTGCTCCTGGCCGATCACCTGGGCGAAGCTGTCGGGGCGGTAGCGGCGGTAGAGGGCCAGCGGCGCCGCGGGGACGTCCTGGGGACCCCCGCCCACACCGGGAGCGGGACCCGAGCCGGCGTCGATCAGGGCGTCATCCACGTCGGCCACCCTAGACCGCGCCCCTGACAGTCGCCATGCTGGCGGGAGCCGACCGAGGAGGGCTCGTGACCGACCACCAGCTGGACCGTTTCCTGCAGGCCCAGGAGGCCGGCGGGACCTACGACCAGGCCCTGCGGGAGCTGCGACGGGGTCGCAAGACCAGCCACTGGATGTGGTTCGTGTTCCCCCAGCTCACGGGCCTGGGCCGCAGCGCGACCGCCCAGCACTACGCCCTCGCCTCCCTGGACGAGGCACGCGCCTACCTGGACCACCCGGTGCTCGGGGCGCGGCTGCGGGAGTGCTGCCAGGCCCTGCTCGCGCTGGATGGGGACGACCCCGCGGCGGTGCTGGGCGGCGTGGACGCCCTCAAGCTCCGCTCCTCGGTGACGTTGTTCTCCCGCGCCGCCGAGGACGAACCGCTGTTCACCGAGGTGCTCGACCGCTTCTACGCAGGAGCACCGGACCCGCTCACCGTGGAGCTGCTGGACCGCTGAGGGCCCGGGACGCGAAGGGGCCCCCCGCGCACCCGGAAGAGCTCATTTACCCTTGCTGCCTTCCGACCCTGGGGGAGTTGGGCGAGATACCGCCGCGCGGGGGACCGACCCACACTCTACCCGCTGCCGGCGCCTGGGGCACCTCGACGACCGCCACCGGGCCCCGCTACGACGCAAGCCGACCCCCGACCTGGTGTGGTCGGGGGTCGGCTGCGTGCAGGGCCCTCAGCGTGTGCACCTCTGCTGCGTGGTCGCAGCGGATCTGCACACCGGGCGGTGCGGGGTCGGGGCTCAGCCCTCGGTCCCCTCCTCGTGCTCCTCGCCCTCGTGCTCGGAGTGCTCCTCGCCCTCCTCGTGGGCGTGGTCGTGCTCCTCGGCCGGTGCGCCGACGCCGGTGATCTCGTTCGGCACCTGCGGCAGGGCCACGGTGTCGACGACCTCTCTGCGCGGCAGGTAGATCACGTGCACCTCCGAGGTCTCGGGCTCGGTGACCCAGGCGGTGGAGCCCTCGACGGTCAGGGTCGGCCGCGGCTGCTGCCAGTCCACCGGCTCGCGCCAGGGCTCGGTGACCTCGATCGACTGGGTGATCTCACCGGAGTCGGGGTCGATCACGTGCAGGTTCCCGTCGTTGCCGAGCACCAGGGCCTCCCCCTCAGGACCGCGTCCCAGCGAGCGGAAGGAGTAGCTGGCGGGCAGGTCGACGACCTGGATCTCGCCGGCCTCGGTGTCGACCAGGCTGATCCTGGTCGGCTCCTCGAGCTCGGCGTCGGGGTCGGTCTTGTAGTCACCCAGCACGACGTCGGAGTGCTCGGACCCGGCCTGGTTGCCGATCCGGGCGTAGTCCTCGGCGGCGTCGATCTTGGTGAAGGCGCCGTCCTTCCAGACCAGGACGCCGTCGGTGCACCCGACGACCACGGCGCCGTTGCCGGCGGTGGCCTCACCGTGCAGGTTCGGGCACTCCTCGCTGCGGGCCACCTCGTTGCCCTCGGCGTCCACCACCGCGGCGCCGATCCGCTCCTCCTCGGTGCCGAGGCTGACCAGCAGGGCCTCGTCCTCGAGCGGGACGGCGACACCGTGGTGGGCCTCCGGGGCGGTCCAGGTCGGCTCGGCGGGGACCGTGGTGATGTCCTCGGGCTCCATCACCGCCACCGTGCCGGCGCCGTCGCTGAACAGCGCGACCTTGCCCTCGTGGCGGACGACGTGCCCGGGCTTCGGAGCGGGGTGCGTGATGTCGGTCATCACCGCACCGGTGTCGTAGTAGTGGTAGTGGTCACCGTGACCCTCGGCCTCGACCCCGGTGTCGAGCACCCGGAAGCCCTCGGACGTCGAGACGAGCACGTGTCGCTGGTCGCCGGCGGGGTTGATCCGCAGGAAACCCTCCATCGGGAAGTCGGCGAGGGGCTCCAGGGTGTCCTGGTCCAGCACCATCACGCCGCCGTCGTAGGTCACGGTCAGGCGCGGCGCGGTCACCTCGACGCGCGAGGGCTCGGGCGTCGGCTGCTCGGCAGCCACCTCGCCCTCGGAACCGCAGGCGGCCAGACCCAGCAGCCCGAAGGCACCGAGAGCGGCTGCGGCGACGCGCAACCGGGGACGGGGGTGTGTCATCAGCATCTCCTAGCGAGAATGATTATCGGCATGAGAACCATACTCAAGAAGGACCGTCGGCGCACGTCGTCATGCTGGAGTGCTCACAGACCGGGTGTCGGTGGCTCCGAACCCAGCCCCGACGCCTGAGCCCGCCTCCGCGACATGCTCGGCCCACCGGCCGCCACGTCCGGCGTGCCGCACCGATCCGCCTCAGGTGCCGGCCGGTCAGCGGTGTCGGCAGCCTGGTCGCCGCCGACCCCGGTGATGAGCCGCCGGTTCGACGCGCACCCCACCCCGGTCAGACGCCCTCACGGTGGAGGACCCTCACCGTCAGGTCTCAGCGCCAGCCGAGCTCGGGCGCCAGGTGGGTCAGCACGCTCTCGATCACGTGCGCGTTGTAGTCGACGCCCAGCTGGTTGGGCACGGTGAGCAGCAGGGTGTCCGCCGCGGCGATCGCCTCGTCCTCGGCCAGATCCGCCACGAGCGCGTCCGGTTCACCGGCGTAGGTCCGGCCGAACCGGGCGTCACCCCCGTCGAGGCGGCCGACCTGGTCGGTGCTGTGCCGCTCTCGCCAGAACAGCTGCCGGTCCAGGTCGCTGACGACGGGGAAGATGCTGCGGCTGACCGAGACCCGGGGCTCGCGGTCGTGGCCCGCCTCGGCCCAGGCGTCCCGGAAACGCTGGATCTGCTCGGCCTGCAGCCGGTGGAAGGGCACCCCGGTGTCCTCGGTGAGCAGGGTCGAGCTCATCAGGTTCATCCCCTGCTCCCCCGCCCACTCCGCGGTCGCCCGACTGCCGGCGCCCCACCAGATCCGGTCGCGCAACCCTGGCGAGTGCGGCTCGATCCTCAGCAGCCCGGGCGGGTTAGGGAACATGGGTCGCGGGTTGGGCTCGGCGAAACCCTCACCCTCGAGGACCTCCAGGAGCCTGCGACTGCTCTCACGAGCCATGTCGGCATCCGAGGCCCCCTCGGCGGGTCGATGGCCGAAGTGGCGGAAGCCGTCGATCACCTGCTCCGGCGATCCCCGGCTGATGCCCAGCTGCAGGCGGCCACCGGAGATCAGGTCCGCGGCTCCAGCGTCCTCGGCCATGTACAGCGGGTTCTCGTAGCGCATGTCGATCACGCCGGTGCCCAGCTCGATCCGACTGGTCCGGGCGGCGGCAGCCGCCAGCAACGGGAACGGGGACGCGAGCTGGCGGGCGAAGTGGTGGACCCGGAAGTACGCGCCGTCCGCGCCGATCTCCTCGGCCGCCACCGCGAGCTCGATCGACTGCAGCAGGGCGTCCGAGGCCGACCGCACCTGCGAGTGCGGGGACGGGGACCAGTGGCCGAAGGAGAGGAAGCCGATCTTCTTCATGCTCGGTGAACGACCGCGGCGTCGCCGTATTCCGTCGGGCAGCCGTGGTGCGACCGTTCGCCCACGGACCGGGCTGAGAAGGGGCCGTGCCCAAGGTCGGCGGGGGCCTGCGGCGCACGTCCCGCCGGGCCGGGACCTGACACCGATTGGCCCGCCGGGCGGCTCGTGCCGTATTCTCGCCCGCGGAGGATTCGCCTAGTGGCCTATGGCGCTCGCTTGGAAAGCGGGTTGGGTGCAAGCCCTCGGGGGTTCGAATCCCCCATCCTCCGCCAGACCCGACGCCGTCCCGCTCCTCGAGCAGGGCGGCGTCGCTCGTCCCGGGCCGCCTGACGTTGCTAGCGTCACCCCGTGCCAGAGACCGACACGACGTCCACCACCGCCCCGGGCGACGTCGCCGGGACGTCCACCGACCTGCCCGAGGTCGTCTGCCTGGGCGAGACCATGGTGCTGATCACCCCCGTCGACGCCGTGCCGCTGGACCAGGCCGAGGACTGCCGGATCGACGTCGGGGGTGCGGAGTCCACGGTGGCGCTGTACCTCACTGAGTCCGGGCGCCGCGCCGCCTGGGTCAGCCGTCTCGGGGACGACCCGCTCGGGCGGCGCGTGCTGCGCTACCTCGACCGGCTGGGGGTCGACACCCGCTGGGTCGCCACGACGAGCACCGCCCCCACCGGCGTCTACTTCAAGGACCCCGCGCCCGGGCGCACCGCCGTCCACTACTACCGGAAGGGCTCCGCCGCCTCGACCATGGGACCGGAGGTGCTGGACGACCTACCGCTGGACTCCGCCGCGGTGGTCCACGTCTCGGGCATCAACCCGGCTCTGTCCGACAGCGTCCGGGCGCTGGTGGAGGCCCTGGTCGTGCGGGTGGCCGGCACGTCGACCCTGCTGTCCTTCGACGTCAACTACCGCCCCGGGCTGTGGCCGGTCGAGGAGGCGGGACCGCTGCTGCTGGACCTGGTCCGGCGCGCCGATCTCGCCTTGGTGGGCCGCGACGAGGCCGAGGTGCTGTGGGGCACCACCACCGCGGAGTCGGTGGCCGAGCTGGTGGGACCCGGACCGGTCCTGGTGGTCAAGGACGGCGACGTCGGCGCCACCGAGATCGACGGGGACCAGATCACCTTCGCGCCCGCCACGCGGGTCGACGTGGTGGAGGCGGTGGGAGCCGGGGACGCCTTCGCCGCCGGCTACCTCGACGCCCTGCTCGCCGGCGCCGAGCCGGCCGCGCGGCTCGCCCGCGGTCACGCGCTGGCCGTCCGCGCCCTGGCCAGCACCCGCGACTTCGCGCCGCTGGTGCGGGGCTGAGCCATGACGAACCACCGAGGAGCCGACGTGGAAGAGATGAGCAGCTGGTTCACCGAGCAGCTGGCCGGGCGCCCCGTGATGGCGATCCTGCGCGGGTTCGGCGTGGACCGCACCGTCGAGCTGGCGCGGACCGCCTGGGACGTGGGGATCTCCTGCGTGGAGGTGCCGGTCCAGGGCGCGGAGGACCTCGAGGCCCTGCGCGCCACCGTCGCCGCCGGCGCCGAGCAGGGACGGGCCGTGGGAGCGGGCACGGTCGTCTCCCCCGACCTGCTCCGCACGGTGGTCGAGGCGGGCGCGGCCTTCACGGTCGCCCCCGGTCTGGACGAGGAGGTGGTGCGGGCCAGTGCCGAGCTCGGCGTCCCCCACCTCCCGGGGGTGGCCACCGCCACCGAGGTGCACACGGCGCTGCGCTGGGGCCTCACCTGGCTCAAGGCCTTCCCGGCCGCCCAGCTCGGCCCCGGCTGGGTGCGGGCCATGCACGGCCCCTTCCCCACCGCCCGGTTCGTCACCACCGGCGGCATCGACGCCCACAACGCCCAGGAATTCCTCGACGCCGGCGCGGAGGTCGTGGCCGTCGGCTCGGCCCTCGGTGACGCCGCCCAGCTGCCGCTCCTGGGTCAGCTCGTCCCCCGCGCCGGGAGCGGCACCGCCGCCGGGTGAGCCGGTCCGTGCCGCACGGGGGTCCGGGAACCGGCGCCGTCGGGCCCGTCCCGCACCACCGCGCGCGGTCGGGTGGTGAGGGCGCCCACGCCACCACGGGACGGCGTGGGAGCCTGGGAGGTCCCGCCCGGGAGGCACACCTGCCCCCTCGGACGCCGCCGGTGAGCGACCGGGCCCACCCGTCGCGCACCTGCTCCGGGCCGCCGCCCGGCGGTAGGGAGGGACACCCTGGTGCTCGTCGCAGGGCAGTCGACGTGCGAGGGACGCGCGCGGCGGGAAGGCACACGCGATGACCCGACGGACCTCGAGGAACACACCGCTGGCCGTGGCCAACCGGGTGGAGACCGGCGTCCGGGACCTGCTGGCCCGCGGGGCGACCCGGCGGGGCTGGACCCCCGCGGTCATCGCCTACCCGGGGTACGGGACCGCCGGCGGGGCACGGGTGCTGGGTCGGGTCCTGCTGGCGCCGCCCACCGTGGAGCCCTCCAGCCTGCGCGGCATCGCCGGCTGGCGGCGTCTGATGACCCTGGAGATGTCGGACGTGGACGTGCAGGTGGACCTGAGGACGACGACCGCCCAGCTGACCAGCGGGTCCGCCGGCCTCGTCGACGACCTCGTCAGCACCGACACCCCGCTCCCTCCCGGACAGGTGGAGGTGTCGTTCCGGCTCCCCGGCCGTGAGCCGATCAGCGCCCCCGTCCACGTCGCCGCCCCGACGGCGACCACGGGCGTGGTCTGCGACATCGACGACACCGCGTGGATCACCGGCCTCCGTCATCCGCTGCGGGCGGCGTGGCGGACCCTGACGGGGAGCAGCTCGACCCGCAGGTCCGTGCCGGGGATGGCGCGCCTGCTCAGCACCGCCGTCGAGGGCATTGAGCACGCCCCGGTGGTCTACCTGAGCAACGGGCCCTGGAACCTCCTCGGACCGGTCTCCCGGTTCCTCGAGCGCCACCACTTCCCGCCCGGCCCCCTGCTGATGACCGACTGGGGCACCAGCCCCGAGCGGTGGTTCCGGGACGGGCGCCAGCACAAGGCCTCCGCCCTGGAACGCCTGGCCCGCGACTTCCCCGACGTCCGCTGGATCCTGGTCGGCGACGACGGGGAGCACGACCCGGAGATCTACGCCGACTTCGCCTCCACCCATCCCGACCAGGTGGAGGCGATCCTCCTGCGCCAGGTCCGCCCCTCCGGCCCCGCCTCCCCGGCCCCGGCGGAGGGCGCGGGCGACCTCCCCGTCCTACGCGGCGCCGACGGCGACGAGCTGCGGCCCCAGCTGGAGCAGCACCTCCGACGCGACCAGGCCCCTCCTCGCCGGCGTCCGACCCCCAAGGGCGGGTAGCAGCCCCGCCGGGTCCGACCCACCGCCCCGGGACCCCCGACCTGGATCACCCTGTCGTCCGGGTCCGTCG
This sequence comes from Auraticoccus monumenti, assembly GCF_900101785.1. Classification (GTDB taxonomy): domain Bacteria; phylum Actinomycetota; class Actinomycetes; order Propionibacteriales; family Propionibacteriaceae; genus Auraticoccus; species Auraticoccus monumenti. Next base: position 273,034 of record NZ_LT629688.1, read on the forward strand.
CCGGTAGGTTCCAGGCGTGCACGTGGGCCTGCGGGTCGGACTGTCCTTTGACCCGTCCCGACCGAACTGGGACGACACCGGACCGCGACCGCTGCGGTGGTCGGTCTGGTACCCGACGGACAGCAGGGGCACCACCACGACCGGCGTCGACGCGTGGTTCCGTCACGTGCCGGTCGTGCGAGACGCTCCCCTCCGCGAGTCCGCGGACCCTCGACCACTGGTCGTCCTCTCCCACGGCACCGGAGGCCTTGCCGGAGGACTGAGCTGGCTGGCGACGAGGCTCGCCGGACACGGGTACGTCGTGGTGGGTGTCGACCACCACGGCAACACCGGGAGCGAGCCGTACCTGGCCGAGGGTTTCCTCTGCCTGTGGGAGAGGGCACGCGACGTCAGCGCACTCCTGGACGACCCGGGCTGGCGGGCCGCCGTCGGCGGGGCGATCGCGACGGAGGCGGTCGTCGCCGGCTTCTCGGCGGGCGCACACACCGCCCTGCTGCTGCTGGGCGCTCGCGTCGCCCACAGCCAGTTCGAGCCGGGCAACCCCGAGGTCAGCCCGGTCCGCGGACCGCGCGAGCTCCCCGACCTCGCCGACCGGCTGCCCTCCCTGATCAGCTCGAGCGGGGTCTTCGCGGCCGCCTGGGACCGCCGCAGGGCGTCGTTCCGCGACCAGCGCATCACGGCTGCCCTGGCCATGGCACCAGGACGCTCCGTCCGTGGACTCGACCCACGCACCCTCGCGGCGATCGAGCGACCGCTCACCATCGCCGTCGGCGGCTCGGACACGGCAGCCCCGCCGGACCAGTGCGCAGCCTGGCTCCATCAGCGCGTCCCGGGATCGCAGCTGCACACCGTCCACCCGGCTGCCGGTCACTACGTGTTCCTGCCCGAGCCGACGCCCGAGGGTCGTGCCGCCGCACCCGACCTCTTCACCGATGCACCCGGTGTCGTCAGGTCCGAGGTGCACGAGACGACCGCAGCACTGGTCCAGGCACTCCCCGGCTGACTGCTGATCGTGCACCCACCCGTCGTGCTGGACGCCGCACGACGGGCGGGTGCTCGCCGACGACGCGCCTGGCGCATCGGTCCTCGTGATGCCCCACCGCGGCGCCGCCCGGTGCCCGTGCCGGCCTCCCCGCCGCGGCAGCGGGAGAGCGGCCCCGCAGGACCCAGCCCGCCCCGGCGCCCGAGGCGAGGAGTCCGGCGGAGGGACCGGCTCCTCGCGTCAGCGCGCCCTTCCTGCTCCGGCCCGTCAGAGCGTGGCGAGCAGGCCCCGCATCTCCTCGATCTCGCTCTCCTGATCGGTGACCATCTTCTCGGCCAGGGCGACGGCGTCGGGGTGCTGGCCCTGCTCGACCTGCTCCTGCGCCATGGCGACCGCACCCTCGTGGTGCTCGATCATCTGCTCCAGGAACAGCGAGGACGCCTCCGGCCCGGGTGCTGCCTCGAGGTCGGCCATGTCCTCCTCGGTCATCATCCCGTCCCCGTGGCCCATGTCGTGGCCCATGTCCCCGTGGTCCATGCCTCCGCCGGTCTCGGCCCCCCAGGTCTGCAGCCAGGTGTTCATCTGCTCGATCTCCGGCTCCTGGGCGGCCTTGATGTCCTCGGCCAGGACCGTGACGGGCTCGGCGACCCCGTCCTTGGCCAGCAGCAGGTCCGACATCTCGACAGCCTGCTGGTGGTGGGGAACCATGTTCTGGGCGAACGAGACGTCGGCGTCGTTGACATCCACCGCAGCCTGACTGGCCTCGGTGCTGGTCCCACCGTCGTCAGGGGCGGCGCCCGGCTGGTCCGAGCAGCCGGTCAGGACGAGTGCTGCGGCGGCGACCGTCGCGGCGGTGATCGCGGTCAGCTTGTTCATGATCACTCCTCTGGGAGGTGGTGTGGGCGGTCGTCGTGGTCGTGGGGCGGCTGTGAGGTCGCCCTCCGAGGTGCGTGTCGAGGGTAGGTCGGGCCACCGCCGGCCCGCATCGACCCGTCAGGTTTGACCGGTTGACCACCACCACGGCACCGGGTGGCAGACCAGGACCACCGTCGTGGCCACGGCGTCAGCTGCGGTGCCGGGATGGCCGGAGATGGGTCACGGTCCCGGGAACGTCCCACTCGTCGAGGCAGCCCGGGTGGTCGGCGTACGGGAGGGCCAGCAGCCGGAGCACGGCCTCCGCGCCGGCGGCGTCCATCACGGCGCTCACGTGCCGGATCAGGCGCCGTTTCGCGTCGCACTCGGCGAGCACCCGGCGGGCGTTACCGGGCCCGCCCTCGTAGTCCTCGACGTCGAGGACCCGCGCCGGGGTGTCGACGTGACGCGACCAGATGTAGCCGCCGACGTGGTCGCCGGGCTGGTCGGCGTAGTCGTGGTTGGCCGCCATGAAACGACGAGCCGCGGACTCGTCCTCGGCGATGCGGTCCATCAGGAACTCACGCAGGCTCATCCGCTCCTCCTCTCGGCGTCGGGCCCCGATCGTCCGACCGGGATCGCTCGTGTTCGCCGCGACCACCCCGATCGGACGCAGCAGGAGGGTGCCCCGTCACCGACTCCGAAGGCACCGGTACCCCCGCCGGGCCGTTGCACCACCGCACGTAGGTTGAGGACATGAGCAGCGACCAGCACCACGAGTCCGAGCACATCGAGCACACCGAGGAGCACGAGGAGTCCTCGGGCGGCCAGGTCTCCGAGGGCCCCAACAGCTTCAGCGACGCCGGCGAGGTCGGCGGGGCGGACGCGGTCGAGAAGAGCACCTGGGCGACCAGCACCCAGCCCGACGAGTGACCCCGAGCAGCACCTGAATAACCGGTGGCGGCCCCTCGTGGGCCGCCACTAGCGTGTCCAGCGTCTTCACAGGTCGTGGAGCGAGGAACCCGGAAGGAGGCACCCAGTTGATGATGGCCACCCGTGACGCCGTCACCGCCGCACGTGGCGGGTCCGTCCTGGCCGACGCCTCCCGGCGCCGGGTCTGACGCTCGCCCTCCCGGCCACCCGGCCGGTCCCGGGTCCCGCACCCGATCACCACCACCACCCTGTTGTGAAGGACACTCCTGTGCACGTCTCGCTCCAGCACGTCCACCCACCGCACCTCCTGCTCGGCACGTCCGAGCTGGAGCGGAGCCGGCAGGCCGCCGCACGGCACGCCCTGCTCGTCTCGCTCCCGCCCCGGCGACCGGTCCGGCTCGACGCCGCCCGGCTCCGGCTGGCCCGGCTCATCGCCCCCCGCGGGCTCGAGCTGGTCCCCCGCGCGGCAGGTGCCTGACCACACCGGGACCGTCCCCCGCCGGGACGGACCCACCACCACGGGCACGGCCCGACCGCCAGGTCGGGACCGTGCCCGTGTTCCGTCGGCCACCTGGGAGCATCGGGGCATGAACCCCGAGCCCGACCCCCTCGTCCCCACCCCGGCCCAGCTCCGCTGGCAGCGGCTGCGGATGGGGATGTTCATCCACTTCGGCCTGAACACCTTCGCCGGCCAGGAGTGGAGCGACGGGACGCTGCCGGCCAGCAGCTTCGACCCCTCCGACCTCGACGCCCGCGACTGGGTCGCCTCGGCGCAGGCCCTCGGGGCCCGCTACCTCGTGCTCACCGCCAAGCACCACGACGGCTTCTGCCTGTGGCCGACCGCGACCACCGACTACTCGGTGCGCTCCAGCCCCTGGCGCGACGGGCGCGGTGACGTCGTCGGCGACGTGGCCGAGGCCTGCCGCGAGGCCGGCATCGGTCTCGGCCTGTACCTCTCCCCCTGGGACCGCAACGCCCCCGCCTACGCCGATCCCGAGGCCTACCGCGACCTCTACTCCCGCCAGCTCACCGAGCTCTGCACCGGCTACGGGGACCTGGTCGAGCTGTGGTTCGACGGCGCCGGCTCGGAGGGCTACCGCTACGACTGGGAGGCCTTCATGGCCGTCGTGCACCAGCACCAGCCCGGCGCGATGGTGTTCAACATGGGCGAGCCGACCATCCGCTGGGTGGGCAACGAGGACGGGCTGGCCACCGACCCGAACCCCTACGTCGTCGCCACCACCGACCTGAACCAGTACAGCGAGGCCTCCGCGGACCTGGGGAGCCGGCGCTACCTGCCGCCGGAGTGCGACGTGTCGATCCGCCGCGGCTGGTTCTGGCACCCCGACGACGAGCCGAAGACCCTGGAGCACCTGCTGGCCATCCACGAGCGCTCGGTCGGGCTGGGGGCGAACCTGCTGCTCAACGTGCCACCCACCACCGACGGCCGGATCGACCCCGCCGACGCCGCCCGGCTGGTCGAGCTGGGCGCCGAGCTGGAGCGACGCTACGGACGTCCCACCGCGACCACGCTGCGGACGTCGGCTCCCGGACCGACCGTGGCCACCGCGCCGGCGCCGACCGTCGTGGACGTCGTCGAGCTCGCCGAGGACCTCACCGGCGGCCAGCGCGTCACCGGCTTCCGGGTGCGGCACGACGGCGAGGTGCTGGCCTCCGGCTCGACGGTCGGCAGCCAGCGGCTGGTCCCCGTCCCCCGCCGCGAGGTGGACCGGCTGGAGGTCGAGCTGGACGGGGAGGGCGCCGTGCTGGACTCGGTGCTGCTGCACCACACCGGCGTGGACGAGCGCCCGCAGGTCCCCGAGGGCTACGTCGCCCCCACCGAGGCGCCGGAGCACTGAGCCCCGCCGGTCCCCGACTCGGCCGGTGCCGGCCGTCAGCCGGCGCGGGTCGCCAGGCGACGCGGAGTGCCGGCCGGCGTCGTCCGCCCGCACGTTCGGAGGGCATGTCGTCGGCCACCGGAGCTCGGGCCGGACCGGCGGCTCCCGAAGAACCGGCGCAGCGGCACACCAGCCTCGATATGGCGACGGTGCGCTCCTGTGACGGGTTCTCGGAACACGGCGTCCCGGATACGGGTCAGCCGGCTCGACCGGCCCGCCAGTAGCCCATGAACGAGGCGCTGTGGCGGTCCAGGCCGCGCTCCTTGACCAGGTGGCGGCGGATCGTGGCCACCAGACCGGCCTCGCCGGCCACCCAGACGTAGCGGCCGCCGGCGGCGTCGGCCTCCTCCCACAGCACGTCCTCGGGTGCCACCTCGGCCACCTCGCCGACCGGCGCGACCGGCTGCGGCAGCGCCACCCCGGCCCACTCCCGGACGGCCTGCTCCAGCACCTCACCGTGCGGACGCCCGTCGCGGGCCAGCCAGGTGACACCCACCCCGGCGGGGGCGACGAGGTCGAGCGCGTCGGCGTCCGTGGGCACCTCGAGCAGCACCCGGCCGGTGACGTGCCCGGGCAGCCGCTCCATGATGCCGCAGATCGCCGGGACCGCGGTCTCGTCCCCGACCAGCACCACCTCGGTGGCGGTGCCCGGACGCCAGGCGAAGCCGACCTCGTCCGAACCGGGGACGCCGGCGTCGGGTCCCACCAGCAGCAGCGGGCTGCCGATCGGCGCGTCCACGGCGAAGGCGCTGGCCGGGCCCTCGGTGCCGTGGCAGGCGAAGTCCACGTCCACCTCGGCCAGCTCGGGCCGCACCGCCCGCACGGTGTAGGTGCGCATCGGCGGGCGCCGGTCGTCGTCCAGGGCCAGCCACCAGCCGTACCAGTCCTCGCCGGAGGCCAGCGCGGTGGCCACCTGCTCCTGGTCGGCCAGGACGAGCTTGACCCGCTGGTCCAGGCAGGTGGTGCCGCACTCCCCCAGGTCGGCACCGGTGAAGGTGAGCCGCAGGAAGCCCGGGCTGAGCTGCTGCCGGGCGACCAGCCGCACCGCGAACGGGCGGTAGGTGGCGGTGCGGACGGGGGTGGTGGTGAGGGTCATGTCTTGACTCGCATTCTCCAGAGCAACCACAGGAAGTAGGGACAGCCGATCAGGGCGGCGGTGAGCCCGGCGGGGAGCTGGGCCGGGGCGATGACGGTGCGGCCGACGGTGTCGGCGACCAGCACCAGCAGCCCTCCGAGCAGGGCGGCGAGAGGGAGCAGCACGGCGTGACGACGCCCGATCAGCATCCGGGCGGCGTGCGGGGCGACCAGCCCCACGAAGGCGACCACCCCGATCGAGGCGGTGGCGGCCGCGGTGAGCACCAGCGCGGCCACCAGGACCAGCACCCGGGCACGTCCGGTGGCCACCCCGAGCACCCTCGGCGTGGTGTCGTCCAGCTGCAGCAGGTCCAGGTCCCGGCGGGTGCCGGCCAGGGCGACCGCGGCCAGCACCAGCGCGACCAGCATGGGCACGCTCTGGCCGAAGGTGGCGCCGTAGGTCGACCCACCCAGCCAGGTGATGGCCTTGGCCTGGTTCCAGGGGTCGGTGCGGACCAGCATCAGGGTGGTCACCGCGGAGGCCCCGGCCCCGACCCCGATCCCGACCAGCACCATCCGCGCCTGGTCGACGCCGTCGCGGGCGGAGAAGCCGAAGACGAGCGCACCGACGAGCAGCGCCCCGAGCAGGGCGGCGGTCAGGATCAGCCAGAAGCCCGGGTCGGGGACCACCACGATGACCGCGACCGCGGCCGCGCCGGCCCCGCCGGAGACGCCGAGGATCCCGGGGTCGGCCAGCGGGTTGCGGGTGACGCCCTGGACCACCGCCCCGGCCAGGGCCAGCGTCGCCCCGGCCAGCACCGCCGCCAGCACGCGCGGCACCCGGGCGTCGAGGATGATGTCGACCCGGACCGAGGCCGCCCCGCGAAGCCAGTTCCAGACGTCGCCGGTGAGGAGCGTGGCGTCCCCGAGCAGGGCGCCACCGACCACCCCGGTCACCAGCAGCAGCCCGACCAGCCCGACCAGCAGCCACGGCGCGCGACGCCCGAACGCGGTCCCCGCCCGCATGGTGACCAGCGAGTCCGCGTCCATCCCGGTCCGCACCGTCTGGGCCAGCGCCACCATGAACACCGCGCCGATCACCGTGGTGACCACGCCGGTGGGCACGCTCACCCCGCTCAGCGCGCCGAACAGCGCCCGCAGCACGACGTCGGCGGTCAGCACCAGGGCGACCCCGGCGAGGGCGCTCAGCACCACCAGGACGCGGTGCCGGCGGATCGCCGGCACCCAGCGGCGCAGCAGCCGGACCAGCACCGGGGCGCAGAGACCGACGAAGCCGACCGGGCCGGCCATGGTGACCGACACCGCGGAGAGCAGCACGGCCAGCACGACCAGCACGGTCTGGGCCAGCCGGACGTTCAGACCGAGCGCGCTGGCGGCGTCCTCACCGAGCTGGAGCAGGTCCAGCCAGCGACCCAGCACCACGACGGCGACCAGGGCCACGACCAGCACCGGCAGCAGCCGCAGCACGCCGTCCAGCCCGGCCTGTCCCAGCGAGCCGGCCCCCCAGGCGAAGAGCCCCTGGGTCTGCCAGGGGAAGAGCACGAGCAGCACCGACGTCATCGCCGACAGCCCGAGGGTGACCACGGACCCGGCCAGCACCAGCCGGATCGCCGAGGACCCACGGCCCGCGGCCAGCGCGAGCACCACCGCGGCGGTGACCAGGCCACCGGCGAAGGCGACGGCGGCGCTGGAGAAGAGGGGGAGGGTCAGACCGAGCGCGGCGAAGAGGGTGAGCGCCAGGTGGGCGCCCGCGTTGACCGCCATGGTGTCCGGCGAGGCCAGCGGGTTGCGGGCCACCGACTGCATCACCGCCCCGGCCGCACCGAGGGCCAGCCCCACTGCGAGACCGGCCAGCAGCCGCGGCAGCCGGGAGGCCACCACCACGGCGGCGGCCTCCTGGTCACCGGAGCCGGTGAGCAGCCCGAGCAGGTCAGCCGGACCGATGTCGGCGGTGCCCTGGGTGAGGTGCACGACGGCCACCGTCACCAGCCACCCGACCAGCCCCAGCAGCGCGAGGGTGGTCGCGGCACCGGCCCTCCGGGAGGGCGCGGCGGACGGTCCGGGGAGGACGTCGCCGGGGCGGGTCGGGGTGGCGGTGGTGGTCACGGCCGGTCAGTCCGAGGTGACCTCGGTGGCGATGTCCTGGGCCAGCTGGCCCAGTGACACGGTGCCGCCGTAGAGCCAGATGCCGTCGGCGGCGGGGTGCACCCGGCCGGCCTCGACGAAGGGCAGGCCGGTCCAGACGGCGTTGTCGGCCAGGACCGTCTCGACCGGGTCCTCGGTGGTGCTGTCCACCCAGTAGAGGAACTCGGTGTCGTCGGGGAGGTTGGTCAGGCCCTCGACGTCGCTGGAGGCCAGGCCGTAGACGGGGTCACCGGCCTCGCTCCAGGCGTCGGTCAGCCCGATCAGCTCCCCCACCGCGGACGGTGAGGACCCGGCGGCGTGCACCCGGAAGGTGATCGAGTTGGCCTCGGCGTAGGGGTAGGTGAGCACGAACGGCGTGCCCTCCTTGCCGGCCGAGGCGATGGTGGCCCGCGCCTGCTCCACGGTGGCGTCGAAGTCTGCGGCCAGCTGCTCGGCCTCGGCCTCCTTGCCGAGCAGGGTCCCGACGGTGGCCTGGTTGGACTTGACCAGCTCGACCAGCCCGTCGGCGGTGGCACCCTTCAGCACCACCACCGGGGCGATCCGCTCCATCTGCTCCATGGCGTCCTCGGGGATCGAGCCCTCGTCGGCCAGGATCAGGTCCGGCTCCAGCCCGGCGACGCTCTCGATGCTCGGCTCGGTCCGGACGCCGACGTCGGTGACGCCCTCGCCGAGCTCACCGGCGCTGGACCACAGCCCGTAGCCGTCCACGTCGGCCACCCCGACCGGCTGGACGCCGAGGGTGGTGACGTAGTCGGTGCTCGACCACTCCAGGGTGACCACGTCGGTCGCCGGGGCGTCCAGGGTCACCTCCTTGCCGCGGGCGTCGGTGACGGTGATCGCGGCGGCCCCGGAGCCGGCCGGCTCGGGAGCGGCGTCGGTGGGTGCGTCGGTGGTGCCGCACGCGGTGAGGGCGGTCGCCGCCAGGGCGGCGACGAGCGCGGTGCGCATCTTCATGCAGGTGTCCTTCGGTGGTTCGCGCCGGTCACGTGGACCGGCAGGGTCGACCGCGGTCCCGTGCGGGACCGGCGGCGGGGGTGGGTCTCAGACGGCGACGAGGGCGGGCTCGCCGAGGGTGGGCTCGTCGTGCAGCGCGGTGGTGCGCCGGCACCCGCGGGGGCGCACCTCCAGGCGGCCCTCCCGGTCCCGGGTCACGCCGATCTCGATGCCCCAGACCTCGCTCAGCACCTCGGCGGTGAGCACCGTCTCGGGGCTGCCGCAGGCCACCACCGAGCCGGCGGCCAGGACCGCGACCACGTCGGCCACCTGGGCGGCGTGGTTGAGGTCGTGCAGCACCACCCCGACGGTGACGCCGTGCTCGTCGGCGAGCTGGCGGAGCAGGTCGAGCAGCTCCACCTGGTAGCGCAGGTCGAGGTGGTTGGTGGGCTCGTCGAGCAGCAGCACCGCGGTGTCCTGGGCCAGGCAGCTGGCCAGCCAGACCCGCTGCAGCTGCCCGCCGGAGAGGGTGTCGACGGTGTCCTCGGCCAGGGCGGCGACCCCGGTCAGCTCCATCGCCCGCTGCACGGCGAGCGGGCCGTCGGCGTCGCGGGAGCGCCAGCGTCCCCGGTGCGGGTGGCGGCCGAGCTCGACGGCGTCGCGCACGGTGATCCCCTGGGGGGTCGGACGGCTCTGGGCCAGCACGGTGAGGCGGCGGGCCAGCTCGCGGGCCCCGAGCCCGGAGACCTCCTCCTCACCGATGGTGACCGTGCCGGTGGAGAGGCGCTGCAACCGCGCCATCCCGCGCAGCAGCGTGGACTTGCCGCTGCCGTTGGGGCCGACCAGCGCGGTGACGCGCCCCGGCCGGAGGTGCAGCGAGACGTCGTGCACCACGTGCCCGTGGCCGTAGCCGATCGAGACCCCGGTGCTGCTGAGGCCGACCCCGTTCCTGGAGAGGTTCACCTAAGTAAGGTAAGCCAACACTTGGTGCGGGCACCAGCCCGTGTGACGAGCCTCTCGCTGCTCCTGGGTCAGCGCCGGCGGCGCGTCCCGAACAGACCGCGCAGGACCTCCCGCCCCGCCGTGCGTGCCAGCTGGCGCACCAGGGTGTTGCGGCTCAGCTGCTCCAGCACCGACGGGTCCGCCGAGCGGCCGCCCGGTCGCGGCCGGGGCCCACCCTGCGAGCCGCTCGGCGGCGTCCACTCCTCCGGCTGCGGGGTGACCGGTTCGGGGGTCTCGCGCTCGACCCGGGCGGCGAGCAGCTCGCGCGCGGACTCCCGGTCCACGGCCTGTCCGTAGCGGGCCATCAGGGCGGACTGCTGGATGCCGGGCGCCAGCACCTCGGCCGGGGTCGGGCCGATCCGGGAGCGGGGGGCGAACACCGCGGTGCGGGCCACCGGGGTGGGGGCGCCGTCGGGGCCGGTGACGGTGACCACCGCCTCCCCCGTGCCCAGCGCGGGCAGCACCTCGGTCAGGTCGTAGCGCGAGCGCGGGTAGGTCTCGACCGTCTGCCGCAGCGCCTTGGCCTCCTTGGGCGTGTGGGCGCGGACCTGGTGCTGGACCCGGGCGCCGAGCTGGGCCAGCACCTCCTCGGAGAGGTCGCGGGGGGACTGGGTGACGAAGAAGACGCCGACGCCCTTGGACCTGATCAGCCGGACGGTCTGGGTCACCGAGGTGAGGAAGGCCCGGGAGGCGTCGGTGAAGAGGAGGTGGGCCTCGTCGAGGAAGAACACCAGCCGCGGCCGGTCGGCGTCCCCCACCTCGGGCAGGGTCTCGAACAGCTCGGCCAGCAGCCACACCATGAAGGTGGAGAACAGCTGCGGGCGGTCCTGCAGCTCGGGCAGCTCCAGCAGCGAGACGACGCCCGCGCCGTCGGTGGTGGTGCGCATCAGGTCGGCCAGGTCCAGCTCGGGCTCGCCGAAGAACTCGTCGGCGCCCTGGGCCGCGAGCGCGCTCACCTTGCGCAGGATCACCCCCACCGACGCGGTCGAGAGACCGCCGAGCTGCTTCAGCTCCCCCTTGCCCTCCTCGCCGGTGAGGTGCTGCAGCACCGCGCGGAGGTCGGTCAGGTCCAGCAGCGGCAGCCCGGTGGTGTCGGCCCAGTGGAAGACGAGGGACAGGGAGGACTCCTGGGTCTCGTTCAGCTCCAGCACCTTGGCCAGCAGCAGCGGCCCGAAGGAGGTCACCGTGGCCCGGACCGGCACCCCCAGCCCGCGCCCGCCGAGGGCGAGGAACTCCACCGGGGTGGCCGCCGGGGCCCACTCCTGGCCGAGCCGGGACGTCCGCGCACGCAGCCGCTCCGACTCCTGGGCGGGCACGGCCAGGCCGGACAGGTCGCCCTTGATGTCGGCGGCGAAGACGGGCACGCCCGCGGCCGAGAGCTGCTCGGCCAGCACCTGCAGGGTGACGGTCTTCCCGGTGCCGGTGGCGCCGCAGACCAGGCCGTGCCGGTTGAGCATCCGCAGCGGCAGGCGGATGCGGGCGTCGGTCACCGCGGCGTCGGCCTCGGCCAGGACGCCGAGCTCGATCGAGGGCTCGTCGAAGGTGTAGCCGTCCCGGACGACGGCCACGGTGTCGGCGGCGGAGGCGGCGGGGGAGGGCTCCATGAGCACAGCGTGGCACAGGCCACGGGGCCGTCGACGGGTGCGACCCCGGTCGCCGGGCTGTCAGACTTCTGGCCAAATCGTTAGGTTCTCGTGGCTGGGCCGCAGCGCCCAGCCACTACAGTTGCGCCGTGATCTTCAAGCGCGTCGGCGACGTCCGCCCCTACCCGGATCACGGGTACGCCCAGAAGCAGTGGGCCGCGATCGCGCCGCACCAGGTCCGTCTGGACCAGCTGGTCACCACCAAGCGCACCCTGGACCTCGAGGCCCTGCTCGAGGAGGACTCCACCTTCTACGGCGACCTCTTCGCCCACGTCGTCTCCTGGCAGGGCGAGATGTACCTCGAGGACGGCCTGCACCGCGCCCTGCGCGCGGCCCTGCAGCAGCGCCAGACCATGCACGCACGGGTGCTGGAGCTGAGCTGAGCCGCAGGACCGACGGGGCCGGGAGCCGGCCGACGACCACGAGCCCCTGGCGGGGCAGGAGCACGGAGGACCGATGAGCGCCGGACAGGTGTGGCGGCTGGTGCGCACCCCGCTCACCCTGCTCGTGCTGCTCGGCCTGCTGGGCTTCGGCGCGTACTGGGGCTACGAGAACGTGATGAAGCCACCGCCCCCCGCCCCGGTGGAGCCCTGCGTCCCGCAGGAGGTGGAGGACGAGCTGGAGTCCTCCCAGGTGACGGTGCGGGTGTTCAACGGCGGCGCCGAGCGCGGCAAGGCCGCCGAGGTGGGCCAGGCCCTGGAGGCGGCCGGCTTCAACGTGCGCTCGGTGGGCAACACCGACGAGGCGGTCACCGTGACCACCGTGGTGGGCGTCTCCGCCGAGGACCCCGCCGTGGAGCTGACCCTCGGCCAGTTCCAGGACGCCGAGGTGCGCCCCGACAGCCGCGCGGACGGCACCGTGGACGTCCTGCTCGGCTCGGAGTACGACGGCATGGTCGAGGACGCCCCGGAGTCCATCGAGATCGAGGGCGACTCGGTCTGCCTGCCGGCCACCCCCACCCCGGCGGCCGGCTGAGCCTCAGCCCGCTGACGTCAGCCGGGCCAGGCGGGCGTTGAGGTAGCGCTGCTCCGGCCCGCTGGTGGCCAGCCGGGAGGCCCTGCGGTAGGCCTCGGCGGCGGCGACCGGCTCCCCGGCCCGCTCCAGCAGGTGCGCGTGCACCGCGTGGGTGCGGTGGTGCCGGGCCATCGACCGGTCGACCAGCAGCGGGCCGACCAGCTCCAGCGCCGGCCCGGGCCCGGACACCATGGACACCGCGACCGCCCGGTTGAGCGTCACCGCCGGACCCGGGGCCACCCGGTCGAGGAGCTCGTAGAGGGCGACCACCTGCGGCCAGTCGGTGTCCTCCCAGCCGGCCGCCTCCGCGTGCACCGCGGCGATCGCCGCCTGGAGCTGGTAGCGGCCCACCGGGCCCCGCGGCAGCACCCGCTCCAGGATCCCCACGCCCTCCGCCACCAGGGCGGCGTCCCAGCGGGAGCGGTCCTGCTCGGCCATCACCACCAGGTCGCCGACGGCGTCGGTGCGGGCCGGCGCCCGGGCGTGGGTGAGCAGCAGCAGGGCCAGCAGCCCGGCCGCCTCGTCGTGGTCGGGCAGCCAGCCGACCAGCGCCCGGGTCAGCCGGATCGCCTCCTCCGCCAGCGCCACGTCGAGCAGCTCCGGACCGTCGCTGCGGGTGTGGCCCTCGGTGAAGACCAGGTGGCAGACGTCGAGCACGGCGGCCACCCGCCCGGGCAGCTCCGCCACCCCGGGACGCTCGAAGCGGGCCCCGGCGGAACGGAGCGTGGAGCGGGCCCGGGTGATCCGCTGCGCCATCGTCGGCGCCGGGACCAGGTACGCCGCGGCGATCTGGTCGACCCCGAGGCCGCACACCGAGCGCAGCGTGAGCGCCACCTGGGAGGACCGGCTCAGTGCGGGGTGGCAGCACAGCAGCAGCAGCTCGAGGCTGTCGTCGGAGCCGCCCGGCGACGACGGCAGCGGGTCGTGGTGCACCCGGACCGGGACCTGCCGCGCCTCCCGCTCCTCCCGCGCCGCCCGGGCCCGGTCGGCCCGGACCCGGTCGACCAGACGCCGGGAGGCGACCCGGACCAGCCAGGCCCCCGGGTCGTCGGGCAGGCCGTCCTGCTCCCACTGCCGCACCGCGGCGACCGCTGCCTCCTGGACGGCGTCCTCGCAGTCGGCCAGGTCGCCGTGACGACGCAGCAGCGCGCCGAGGACGCGTGGCGACTCACGCCGCCACACGTCCTCGAACGCCGCGCTCACTGGTCGTCGCCGCCGGGCCACATCAGCGGACGGAGCTCCACGGTCTCCCCCGGCCCGGAGAACCGGGAGGCCACCTCCTGGGCCCGCTCGGGTCCCTCGACGTCGATCAGGAAGAAGCCGGCCAGGTGCTCGCGGGACTCCGAGTACGGGCCGTCGGTGACCAGCGGCTGGCCGTCGGCCCAGCGGTAGAGCCGCGCGGTGGCCGGGTCGGCCAGCGCCTCCCCACCCAGCAGCTCGCCGTCGCGCTGCAGCTGGCCCAGGGTCTCCTCGAAGGCGGCCTGCCCCGCCGCACGCTGCTCCGGCGGGAGCGCCTGCTGCTCGGCGATGAAGTCGCTGGTCGGGTGGCCCCACGGCTGGGGGTTGGAGTGGATCAGGATCACGTACTTCATGTCGCTCCTCGGGTGTGGTGCCGTTCGGCACGCCGGACGCCCGCCCGGCACCCTGGACGTCGGAGCCGGGGGTCCCCGATCGACATCCTGGCGGAAGCGGGTCTCAGCCGTTCTCGCCACCGGACTCGTTCCACCAGTTGGCCAGCCGTCCGCGCCGCCCGACCGCCCGCAGCCGCCGCTCCACCGTCCCGGTGAGGGCCGTCGGGGTGACGATCAGGAGCTCGTCACCGCTGCGCAGCCGCTGCCGGCCGCTGGGGGCGAACATGTCCTCCCCGCGGATGATCAGCGAGACCACGGCGTTGCGGGGCAGCCGGAGCTCCGACACCATCACGCCGTGCAGCTGGGAGTCCACCGGGATCCGGATCTGCAGCAGGTTGGCCGACACCTTGTCCAGGGGCGCGGACTCCACCTCGATGTCGGTCATCACGCCCCGGCCCAGCCCGAGGCGTCGCGCCAGCGGGGCCAGCGTCGGGGCCTGTACCAGCGTGAAGACGATGACGAAGACCAGCACCACGTCGAAGAGGAAGTCCGACCCCGGGACGCCCGCCGACAGCGGGATGGTGGTGAGCACGATCGGCACCGCACCGCGCAGACCCGCCCAGGAGGTGAAGGCGAGGTGGCTGAGCGGGAGCCGGAACCAGATCACCGAGACCAGCACCGACAGCGGCCGGGCCACCACGGTCAGGAACGCGCCGGCGGCGAGGGCGATGCCCACCGCGTGCCAGGTGAGGCGGCCGGGCGAGGCCAGCAGCCCCAGCATCACGAACAGGCCGATCTGGGCGATCCACCCGATGCCCTCCACGAAGGAGCGGGTGGCGGAGCGGTGCGGGAGGGCGCTGTTGCCCAGCACCAGGGCGCAGACGTAGACCGCGGCGAACCCGCTGGTGTGGGCCGCGGAGCCGAGACCGTAGGCCAGCACCGACCAGCCGACCGCGGCCAGGGGGTAGAGGCCTGAGGCCGGGAGCGCGACCCGGCGCAGCACCTGGGCCCCGAGCCAGCCCAGGGCCAGCCCGATCGCCACCCCGCCGACCAGCTCCAGGGCGATCAGCCCGACCAGGCCGAGCACCCCACCGGCCGGCGGGTTGCCCAGCGCCGCCTCACTGGCCAGCGCCACCAGCAGCACCGTGGGGGCGTCGTTCAGACCGGACTCCGCCTCGAGGGTGCCGCGGAGGCGGTGCGGCAGCGGGACGCGTCGCAGCACGGCGAACACCGCGGCGGCGTCGGTGGGTGAGCAGACCGCGCCCAGCAGCACCGCCAACCAGGGGTCCAGACCGAGCACGTAGTGGGCGAAGAGGGCGGTCGCGCCCAGGCTGACGCCGGTCCCCACCGTGGCCAGCAGGCCGGCCGCCGTGAGGCTGGCGCGGATCTCGTTCCACCGGGTGGTCAGCCCGCCCTCGGCCAGGATCAGCACCAGGGCGCCGAACCCGAGGGCGTGGGCGAGGTCGGCGTCGTCGAAGCGGATGCCGAGGCCGGCCTCACCGATGACCATGCCCAGACCGAGGAAGAGCAGCAGCGCCGGGAGACCGAACGAGGCCCCCACCCGGGCCGCCAGGACCGCCACCAGCAGGACGGCCGACCCCACCAGGAGGAGGCCGTCGAGGTCGATCATGGGCTGATCCTCCCAGGACCGTGTTGCGAGGACGCGTCGGTGACCACGGCACGCACCGCGGGCGCGGGCCGTCCCCGGTCAGGGGCCGTCCCCGGTCAGGGGCCGTCCCCGGTCAGGGGCCGTCCCCGGTCGGAGGGCGGGGCCCCGGTCGGTCAGGGCAGGAAGTCGTTGCTGACGGCGAGCGACGGGTCCACGTCACCCTCGAGCAGGTCCGCGGAGGCCATGAAGGTGGCCATCTCCTCCCAGCGCTGCAGGTCAGAGCGCCCGGAGCCGTCCCCGAAGAGCGGGATGGTGGCGGCCAGGGTGGCCTCGGCGTCGCGGCGGGCCGAGGCGGTCAGGCCGGGGATGTACTCCCGGCTCAGCTCCACGGCGGCCGCCGGGTCGTCGACCACCGCACGGACGCCCAGGAGGGACGCCGCCACGAACGCGCGGACCGTGTCCGGCTCGGCGCCGGCGAGGGCCTGGGTGGTGTTCAGGCCGATGCTGGCCAGGGCGGCGTCCTCGGGGAGGGTGATGGTGCGGACGGGGGTGCCGGCGGCCTCCAGCCGGACGGCCTCGTTGTTGAGGTAGCCCATCACGCCCTCCACCGCACCGGTGGTCAGCGCCGACTGCTGGGTGAAGCCGATGTTCTTGATGTCCAGGTCCTCGGGGGTGAGGCCGGCGGAGTCGAGGATGGCCAGCAGGGCGAACCAGTTGCCGCCGTAGGGGCCGGGCGTGCCGACGGTGCGGCCGCGCAGGTCGGCGGGGGTCTGGATGTCGGAGTCCGCCGGGACGATCAGGGCCACCGGGTAGGTCTGGTAGACCGAGGCCACCGCGACGAGCTCCGAGCCGGCGGAGTTGGCCTGCAGCAGCTCGTCGCCGCTGGCCACCAGGAAGTCCTCCTCGCCGGACTCCAGCGCCCCGAACAGCGACTCCGACCCGCCGTGGTGGCGCAGGGTGACGTCCAGCCCGGCGGCGGCGTAGTGGCCGAGGGCGTGGGCGGCGTAGAAGGGGGAGAACTGGATGTCGGGGATGTAGCTGAAGCCGAGGGTGAGCGGGGTCGACCCGGGCGTCGGGGCTGGGGCGGCCTCGGGCCCGTCGCCGGGAGCGCACGCCACCGCCCCGGCTGCGAGCAGCCCGGTGCCGGCGGCGGCGAGCAGCGAGCGCCGGGTGAGGGTGGGGACGGTGCGGCGGGTCATGCGTTCTCCATTCGTCGTTCGATCAGTCGGACCACCGCGTAGGCGGTCGTGGCGAGTGCGCAGAGCACGAAGAGGGTGGCGAAGAGGCCGGCGGTGTCGGAGCGGTCGCGCTGGGCGACGAGGAGCAGGCCGAGCCCCTCCCCACCCATCACGAACTCCCCCACCACGGCGCCGGTGACGGCCAGGGTGACGCCGTTGCGGACGCCGGACAGCACCGCGGGGAGGGCCAGCGGGGCCTCGATGTGGCGCAGCAGACGCCAGCCGCTGGCGCCGTCCACCCGGGCGGCGGCGATCACGTCGGGATCGAGGGTGCGCAGGCCGAGGGTCGTGGCGATCACGATGGGGAAGAACACCAGCAGCCCGCAGAGGACCGCGATCGAGGGGAGCCCGTAGCCGATCCACAGCACCAGCAGCGGGGCCAGCGCGATGGCCGGGACCGCCTGGGACGCCGCCACGTACGGCTCGACCGCCGCCCCGGCCCAGCGACCGCGGACCAGGAGCCAGGCCAGCGGCAGCCCGGTGGCGGTGCCGAGGACGGCACCCAGCCCGGCGGCGGCGAAGGTCTGGCCGATGGCCGGCAGCAGGTCGCCGGTGGCGGCCAGCTCGACCAGGGTGGCCACCACGTCAGCAGGGGCGGGGAGCACGAACCGCGCGACCGTGCCGGTGGAGGTCACCAGCCACCACAGCAGCACGACGGCCACGCCCAGCACCAGCGGCGGCAGCGGGCCGTAGCCGCGACGGTCCCGACGGGCACGGCGGACCGAGCGCCGGCGTCCGGCCGGTGGGGTCAGGGTCTGCAGGCTGGCGGCGTCCACCGCGTCCGTCCCCTCTCGTCGTCAGGCACGACTCCGGGGACGACGTCGCGCAGGCGCACGACGTCAGGGCGCGCGGTCGCCAGGACCACCCGCCACGTGTCTCTTCCCATCCGGACTTTCACCGTCGGTCCCGGAGTTCCACCAGGTCAACCGTTCAGCACCTCAGGCACCTCACGGGTCGCGGACTGTCACCGCCGGCTCGGAATTGCACCGACCCCAGAGCACGTACGTTCTTCACCCCCAGCATATCCCGCTCGGCGAACCGCTTCGGCCGCGTCCGTGCGCCGGGCGGGGGGGAGATCGGCTCGCCTGGGCGGCCCCCGGGTGCTGGGCTCGAAGGGGCAGTCCTCGACCCTCGGCCTCCGACGTCCCGCCGCGTAGTCGCGGCCGGAGGTCACACGCTGACGAGGCGACGGCCTCTTCAACCGGGGGCGCCGGCCGGCTCTGGGCCGGGCTCGCGCTCGTCGAGTCCTCACCAGGCGTCGAGGCGGCTCCGCGACCGGTCGCAGCGCAGCGTGTGCAGTCCCGCGGCGTAGACGCAGCAGGAGTGCACACGGGAGCGGAGAAGCGTCGCGATCAGCGCGGGTCGCAGCGGCCGCGCCCGATGCGGTCGAGGCCGAACCCGGTGGAGGCGTCCCGACGACCAGCAACTGCGTGTGCGATTCGGCTGCGTACTCGCAGCCGGACTGCACACAGGCGGGCGACGGGTTCGACGGGTCAGGTCGGCGTCGCGCCAGCCCGGGCTCGACGGAACTCCAGGTACTGCAGGAGGCGGGTGGTGGAGGTGGGGAGGTCGCTGAACTGGGTGAAGCGGTGGACGTCACGGTCGACGACGCGCCCTCGACGGTGGATCCCGCCGGGAGCGGTGATCCGCAGCACCCTGCCGTTCTCCTCCAGCTCCATCCCGGCGACCGCGGACCAGGGCACGGCCGTCCAGCCGCTCAGCTCCCCGTGCGTGCGCAGCCCCCGGTCGTCGACCACCAGCTTCAACCCGTTCTGCCGGACCGCCAGGAACACGTTCAGCGGGGACAGCACCAGCCACACCGCACCTAGAGCCAGCTCGAACCACCCGTCCGCGGTGACGAGGAAGAACGCGCCCCCCACCGCCCAGAAGACCGCGCTGGCCAGGTGGAAGCGCCGTCGGACCAGTCCGACGACCACTCCGACCGTCCCGCCGTGCTCCTCGCCCATCAGGACCGTGTCCACGGGTGGGTTCACGGCGCACTCCGGGTGCCGGCGCGAGGACTGGATCCGTCTCGGGCGCCCCACGGTGCCGGGAGTCGGGCGCGCAGCGGCTCCGGGGCGTGCAGGGCGATGGCGTCCATGATCTCGACGGCGGAGTGGTCGAGCTGGGAGGCGCTGATCCGGGTCGCCTCGGGCCGGACGCCGGCACGGGCGGCGAAACGGGTCTGGGACTGCTGCACTACCGCCACCGACCCCGAGCGACCGATCCAGCTCAGCGGCGGACGTGGTGGCCGGTAGCGGACCGCGTCGATCTCGCTCCACGGGATGGCGCGGCCGCCGGCCCGGGTGATCCCGCCGGGGCCGACGACCAGACGCAAGGGGTCGAGGCCTCGCTCCTCCCGGTAGGAGCGGACCGCCGTGAAGCACATCCACACCAGGAACCCGGCGTACAGCAGTCCCCTCAGGGGGAACTCGCCCTTCAGGACCTGGTCCGCCACGGAGACGGCGACGAACACTCCCATGGCGGTGACCAGCACCATGGTGACCACGAGGAGGCCCCGCCCGGCCTGCGGTCGGACGCTGATGCGCACCTCGACCGGGTCCATCCCCGCACCCTACGGATCGGGGGGTGCACACCGGCGGCCCCACGGACCACCGCGACCGGAACCGGCCGGCGTGCGACCTCTCCTCGCGGCGGCCCGTCATCGGCCCGACGCGGGGACGGCGGGGGCCGGGTCAGGGGTGGCGGGGCGGTGGGGTGCCCCAGCCCTGGTCGTCCGGCCGACCGCCCTGCTGCGGCCCCTGCCACCCCGTTGCCGACGGCCCACCGGGCGGGCCCGGGTACGGCGGCTGGACGGGGCCACGGCCGGGCCCGGTGGGAGCGGGGCCGTAGGGGCTCGGGCTCGGAGGGGGACCGAAGCCGGGAGGAGGGGCACCGTACCCGCGCTGGGGACCTGCTCCGTAGGGGCTTGCGGCCCACGGCGGTGCCGCGGGTACCCCGGACCACTGCTGGACGGGCTGCGGCGGGTACGGCGTCGGCTGCCAGCCACCGGACGGGGAGGCCGGGTCACCGGGGCGGGCCTGGCGTCGGGAGAGGTCCATCGAGTAGGTGGTCACGAAGCAGCTCATGAAGGGCTGGACCAGGATGGCGGCCAGCACCGGGAGGGTGGCGCCGAGCAGCGAGGTCCCGATGGCCGCGCCGTAGACGCCGAACAGCGCCTGCAGGTCCGGGGCCGACTCCGAGGTGAGCTGGGTCATCATGCTCACCATCGAGCCGACGTAGGCCGCGAGCGAGATCATGTAGCCGATGACGTAGGCGAAGCCGATGATCGCGCCCGGGACCAGCGAGGCCAGGTAGGTGTAGCCCAGGGTGCGCCAGAAGTGCCCGTCGGTGAGGTGCCAGGCCCGGCGCGCGGCGGCGAGACCGCCGTGGCGCTCCACCGCCAGCACCATGGTCACCGGGCTCAGCTTCACCGAGATCCACACCAGCCCCACGCTGAGGGCCAGGTAGAGCACCATCGTGACCACCACAGCCGGGCCGATGGCGCTCTCGGGGTCCCCGAACAGGGCGGCGAGCAGACCCGGGACCACCAGCACGGCCAGCAGCACCGTGGTGGCCAGCGCCACCAGCAGGAAGTACGGCAGGGCCCTGCCCCAGTAGCCGCGGGTCTCGCGCCACAGGTCCCCCACCCGGGGCCGACGCCCCTCCAGCGTCTGCTGGACCAGCACCGCCTTCATGCCCTCGGCCCGCAGCTGCACCAGACCGATGGCCAGCAGCCAGACGGCGTAGCCGACGACGCCCGCCACGACGGCGGCGGTGGGGTCGTCAGCGGTCACCGCCCCCGCCACCACGGCCACCAGCAGCGCGGTGACCACGACCCCGAGGACCAGACCCACCAGCACGGGAAGGAAGGGGACCAGCACGAAGGTGCCGTAGCGGGTGCGCATCACCTGCCAGGTGGTGGAGAAGGCGCTGCCGAGTTCCAGCGGGCGTTCGAGGACGGGCCCGGCCGTCACAGAGCTCATGGCTGCAGGGTGTCAGTCCCGGGGGTCGGCCGGCGCCTGCGCCGAACGGACGTGCGAGAGCCCGCCCCGGAGGTCCGGGACGGGCTCGCACTGCGGTGGCGGCGGGATTTGAACCCGCGGTGGTTTTACCCACACACGCTTTCGAGGCGTGCTCTTTAGGCCGCTCAGACACACCACCGCCGACGAGGATACAGCGGCGGCCCGGCCTCCGCCAAACGGGAACGGCGCCCCCGTGGCCGGACCGGGCCCTACCGGTGGGGCTGGAAGAACTCGCGCAGCAGGGCGCCGCACTCCTCCGCCATGAAGCCCGCGACGACGTCGGGACGGTGGTTGAGCCGGGGGTCGCGGAGCAGGTCGAACAGCGAGCTGACCGCACCGGCCTTCTCGTCGAAGGCCCCGAAGACCACCCGGTCCACCCGGGCGTTGACCGCCGCGCCGGCGCACATGGCGCAGGGCTCGAGGGTGACCACCAGGGTGTGCCCGGTCAGCCGCCACTCCCCCACCACCGCGGCAGCCCGCCGCAGGGCCAGCACCTCGGCGTGCGCGGTGGGGTCGCCGGTCAGCTCCCGCTCGTTGCCGGCGACGGACACCACGGCGCCCGCGGCGTCCACCACGACGGCTCCGATCGGCACGTCCCCGTGCCCGGTGACCCGTCGGGCCTCGGCCAGGGCGCGTCCCATCGGCTCACGCCAGCCCGGCACCGGCCCGCCTCAGGAGAAGGAGCTCTCGACGACCCGGCGCACCTGCGGGCCGACGCGGATGCGGTCGGCGATGTCCAGCACCAGCTGGTCGCTGGGCTCGTCCAGGTCGTCGCAGATCCGGCTGAGCTCGAACTGGCTGAGGCCCTGGTCCGCGAGCATGCCGAGGTCCC
Organism: Auraticoccus monumenti; assembly: GCF_900101785.1. GTDB lineage: Bacteria > Actinomycetota > Actinomycetes > Propionibacteriales > Propionibacteriaceae > Auraticoccus > Auraticoccus monumenti. The sequence continues at coordinate 294,806 of NZ_LT629688.1, forward strand.
CCAGCGGTGCGGCCTCGTCCTCGTCGGGGTCGGGCAGCTCGTCCACACCGAGGAAGTCGGCGACGTCGCGGGCGATCGGCCAGTCCAGCGCGGCGGCGGCGTCGGAGAGCAGCACCTGCACCGTGGCGCCGCGGACCCGCACCAGCACGAAGATCTCCTCGACCAGCGACACCATGCCGATGGCCCCGGAGTCACCGGGCATCCGGCGCAGCTGGGCGATCAGGTCGTCGAGGTCGTTGGCGACCTCCTTGGGCAGGGCCTGGGCCACCACGGCGCCGTCCTCGCGGTAGACCGCCACCGTCAGGTCGATCTCGTCCGCGGCGGCGTCGTCGAGGTCGTCCTCGTCCTCGTCATCATCGTCGTCGTCGAGGTCGTCGTCCTCGTCCTCGTCGACGTCCTCGGTGTCCTCGTCGTCCTCGAAGTCGATGTCGTCGGCGACCATGCCCCGCGCCTCTCCCGACGCGCGGAACCGCTCGGAGAGATCGAGGCTGTCCATGTCGTCCTCGTGGTCTCCCACAGTGCCTCCTCGAAACGATCGCACGGGCCGCCTGGCACGCACGGACCCCATCGTGTCAGATGGGGACGGCCCCAGACACCTGGTTGCCGGACGCCGTCCGCCCCGGCGCCGGACGGGGACTCAGTCCAGCGACCGCCGCGCCGGCGGGACCACCACGTCGGCGTCGGAGGGCAGCAGCCACACCGGGTTGCCCATGGCCAGCAGCGAGCCGTCGGCGTCACGGGCCTCCACCCGCAGGTACCGGCCCCCGGCCCGCTCGAGGAGGAAGCGGGTGGGGCGACCCCGTGCCGGGGGCACCGGCACCGCGTGCCGCTCGACCGCGGGCTCGGTCGCACCGGTGCGGTCGCACAGCCCGACGACCACCTCGAGCGTGGTGCCCTCCGGCAGCCCCTGGGCGACCAGCTCCAGCGGCAGCACCGACGCCTGGGTCCGCAGCACCTGTCCCATCACGGAGCGGCCGCGCGCGACCAGGTCCATCCGGGCCTGCGGGGCGCGGCTCAGGTGGTGCGACCACAACCGGCCGGCGGCCATCGCCTCCAGCAGGTCGGGGACCTCGGTCGAGTCGGCCCAGGCGGAGGTGACGAACCCGTGCCGCAGCCCTGCCCAGTCGCGTCCGGCGTGGTCGTCGAGCTGGCTGGTGGCGGTCAGGAAGACGGCGTTGCGGGCCGCCGCGTCGAACAGCGCCAACCGCTCCGCCACCACCTCGTCGTCCTCGCCGGGGACCTCGACCAGGTCCGCGCCCAGCGCCCGGGTGGCCACGAACTCCTCGACGGTCGTCTCCGGGTGGTTGTACTGAACCAGGGCGCCCCGGTCGTGGTACCAGTCGACCACCCGCTGCGCCCCCTCGACCGTGGGGTCGAGGCTCGGCGCCTTGCCGGTCGGCGGGTAGGGGTAGAGCTCGAAGTCGGTCATGTACACGTTCATGTGCCGGATCATCGACACCTCCGAGCCCAGCGCCTGGGTGACCTGGGGGTAGCGGGTGGCGAGCTCGTCCATCAGCTCGCGCTGGGTGGTGACCGGGTCCTGCACGATGTCGGGGCCCCGGAGGAAGCGGAACCGGTCGAAGCAGGCGCGGCCGGTGGCCCCCTCGCGGACCCGCACCCCGAAGCGGATCCTCGCCAGACCGGTGTCGCCGGCGACCAGGTCGGGCCAGAACCGGCGGACGTCGGCGACCGGGTCCATCGTCAGGGTCTGCCACCCCCCGGTGGCCCGGGTGGTGACCACCCCGGTCAGCGGCGTGTCGAGCGAGCGACCGTCCTCGAGGCCCACGCGGTACTCCAGCAGGTACAGCCCGGCCGGACGGTCCGCGGTGGCCGGGCGGTTGGACGTCTCCAGCTGGACGACGAGCTCGGCATCCGGGCCGAGCTGCTCGCCCAGCACGTCGACGGTGAGCGTGGTGTCGGAGAGGTTGGTGGAGTAGAAGCTGTTGCCGGCCTTGGCCCACAACCAGCAGGTGCTCCACCCCTGCCCGGCTGCGGTGGCCTCGACCTGCAGCGCCCGCCCGGACTCCTGGGTGCTGTGCGGGTCGGCCACGAAGGCGTGCCGGCCGGCGGCCAACGACCCCTCCACCTGCCTGGTCCAGGTCAGCTTGCCGCCCTCGGGCGTCCCGTCGAAGCCGATCTCCTGGAAGTAGCCGTAGGCGTTCATCCGCCAGTCGTGGTCGGTCCACCAGACGACGTCGACGCCGTTGCGGGTGGCCTGGTCGAGCTGGGCCATCATGCTGGCCCCGCCGCCACCGGCGGCCCAGCTGCCGCCCTCGCTGAAGCTGGAGTGGACGTGCATGGCCATGCTGACCGCCCGCCGCGCGCTGCCACCGGGCCTCGCCGACGCCGTGGTCGGTGCCACCGCGGCCCCGACCGCCACGGCCCCCAGCCCCGCTCCGAGGCCCATCAGACCCCGTCGGCTCAACCTGGTCACGTCCGACGATGCAGTCACGGCGGCCTTCCTCTCCTGGTGGTCGGGCGACCAGCGCCGCCCCGACCGACGCTAGGGCTGCTGCCCGACGCCCAGGTGAACCCCGTGTGGCCACCGTCCGACGGACGCAGGCGGGCGTCCCCGCGCGCGACGTCACCGCCTCACCGGCGAGCCGGCAGGCGTCCGTTGTGACAGGCTGACGGCGTGGAACTCTGCGTCGTCGACCACCCGCTGGTGGCCCACAAGCTCACGATGCTGCGGGACCGGGGGACGAACTCCCCCACCTTCCGGCGGCTGACCGAGGAGCTGGTGACCCTGCTGGCCTACGAGGCCACCCGGGACGTCCGGGTCCGGGCGGTGCAGATCGAGACGCCGGTGGCCACCATGACCGGCACCGCGCTGACCGACCCGCGCCCGCTGGTGGTGCCGATCCTGCGCGCCGGGCTGGGCATGCTGGAGGGGATGACCCGGCTGATGCCCACCGCCGAGGTCGGCTTCGTCGGGATGGCCCGCAACGAGGAGACCCTGCAGCCGGTCACCTACGCCGAGCGGCTGCCCGACGACCTCTCCGGGCGGCAGTGCTACGTGCTGGACCCGATGCTGGCCACCGGCGGCTCCCTGGCCGGGACGATCGAGTTCCTGGTCCGCCGCGGTGCGGACCACATCACCTGCATCTGCCTGCTGGCCGCCCCCGAGGGGGTGCAGCACCTGCGTGAGGTGCTGGCCGACCTGCAGGTCCCCTGCACGCTGGTGGTGGCCGCGATCGACGAGCGCCTCAACGAGGTGGGCTACATCGTCCCCGGTCTCGGCGACGCCGGCGACCGCCTCTACGGTCTGGCCCAGTAGCCGTCCCCAGGCCACCACCGGGAACCGCGCAGGACGCGGCGCCCGACCGGTGGACCCCTTCCGGTCGCCGGCAGGGTCAGGTGGAGTCGCGCACGGCGAGGGTGGGCAGGAGCGCCACCCGGGTCAGCGTGGTGGAGACCGCCCGGGCCCTGAGCCGGTCGAAGCAGGTGCGCAGCGCGGTGTGCCCGACGTCGAACTTCGGTGGCGCGACCGCGGTCAGCGGGACGCCGGCCAGCCCCGCGAACTCGTCGTCGTAGCCGATCAGCGCCAGGTCCCCCGGCACCCGCAGCCCCCGGGCGAGGGCGATGTCGACCAGCGACATGGCCGCCTGGTCCGGGAGCACCACCACGGCCCGGTAGCCCCCGGCGAGCAGGTCGTCGAGCACCCCCTCCAGCCGGGCGCGCTGCTCCGTGGCCGGGGTGCCGTCGGCGGGGATGGCGACGTCGGTCGTCTCCCCGTCGGGGCAGAGCGCCGCCATCGCCCGCCGGACGCCGGCGAGCACGGGGCCGGCGGTCGGTCCGGCCCGCCACGCGACGGCGACCCGGGTGTGGCCACGGTCGAGGAGGTGACGGACCGCCAGCTCGGCGCCGTGGGCGTGGTCGCTGCGGACGCCCCCGATCGGCATCCCCGGGTCGGCCCCCTCCAGCGACCGCTCGACGACGACGGCGGGGACGTCCTGCTGGGCCAGCAGCCGGTAGGTGGTGCGGTCCTGGTCGAAGGACTGGCTCGGCGTCACCAGCAGCCCGTCGACCCCGTTGTCGAGGAGCCGTCGGACCTGCTCGACCTCGCGGTCGGTGGAGTAGTCCGAGACGCCGAGCACCAGCCGCACCCCCAGCTGCCCGGCCGCCGCCCGGGCTCCCCGCACCACACCCGGGAAGTAGTAGTCCGCTGAGGGCACCACCATGCCGATCGTCGCGACCGGCCGCCGGTGCCGCCAGGCGGTGGCCGCTGACGAGCTGCGGGCGACCGCGCCGCCGTGCACCCGGCGCAGCAGCCCCCGCCGCTCCAGCTCCTCCAGGTCGCGGCGCACGGTCATGGCGGAGACGCCGTGGCCGACCGCGAGCTCGGCGGTGATGACCATCCCGTGCAGCTCGATCTGGCGCAGGATCAGGGTGTGGCGCTCGTGCGGGATCACCCGTGGATCGTCCACGGGCCCCCCGCCCGGGTCAACGCCCACCCCTCACCGACCGCCGGCGCGCACCCGCACCACCAGCGGCTCGCTGCGGACCTCCCCGGCCGCGTTGGCCAGCTCGACCACGAAGGTGTGGGACCCCACCGGCAGGTCCTCCACCGCCAGCACCGCACGCTGGGCCTGCGGGGTGCGGGCCACCAGCTCGCCGGAACCCACCTCCTGCCCGTCCCTGAGGAAGCGGTAGCTGGTGGCGTTCGTCCCCCACCACAGGTCCGCCCGCAGGGTGAAGGTGCCGTCCCCGTCGTGGTCGTCGTGGCTCAGCACCGGCCGGCCGGGAGCGGCGTCGGTCACCTCCACCGTGACCGGGCTCAGGGGCGTCGTCCCGCGGGAGTTCACCAGCTCCCCGGTGTAGGTGTAGCGGCCGTCCGGGCGTCCGGCGACGTCCACGCTCACCCGCTGCGCCGCGGGCGTCGCCGGGGTCAGGCGGCGCACGGCCAGCGGCTCGCCGTTCTCGTACAGGCGGACCAGGCTCGCGTTCTCCCCCCACCACAGGTCCGCGGTCAGGCGGAAGGTGCCGTCGCGCAGCCCGGTGTCGTGCCCCTCGTCGGTGGACAGCACCCCGCGCCCGGGTGCGGTCCGGGCCCCGTCGGCCGGCACCTCGGCCGGGAACGGTGCGCCGGTGTCCAGCCTCTCGAGGTCGATCACCCGGCCGTCCACCACCAGGGTGCCGTCCGGGCCCGGGGTGGTGCGCAGCGGGCCGCTGGTGGAGGTGGCGAGCACGATGCGGAAGTCCACGGCCTCTCCCTGGGCGGAGATCCGCAGGGTGCCGTCCAGGTCGGCCACCTCGACGTCGGTCGGGGTGAGCACGAACCCGCTGAGCACGGTGCCGTCCTCGTCGGTCAGCGTGAAGGTGGGCTCGCCGGCGGCCGGGGCGTCGGCCACGTCGATGGCGACCCCCGCCTCCGGCCGCAGCTGCCAGTCCCAGCGGTGCTCGACGTCGTCGGCGAAGCTGTCGTGGACGACCACCAGGGCCTCCGACGTGCGCCCGGCGGCGAGGTCCACCACCTGCTCACGCACCGCGCGGTCCACCCCGAAGTTGGCGGCCCCGTCCAGGTGGAGGTAGCCGCCGCCCTGTCCCTCGAAGGCGCGTGAGGCCAGCGTCCGCCCCTCGCCCCGGACGGTCTCGTACTGGTTGGCGTAAGGCTCCAGCGCCCCGTCCACCAGGGGCTTGCTCCACACCTGCGGGGAGGTGGCGGACTTGCCGCCCTGCCCGGCCCAGGTGGTGCCGTGGCCCATCCAGGACAGCGAGAAGGTCTCCGCCGCCGACCAGCCCTTGTGCTGGGAGTTGCGGTTGGACGTCACCACGACGGTGTCGTCGGCGTCGGCCAGCCGGTTGCGGAAGGCGTAGAAGCCCGGGTCGTCGTCCAGCAGGGCGCGGCCGGCCGCGGGGGCCGTGACGTCGGCGGGGTCGGGGCTGGCGGTGGTCGGGTAGTAGAGGGCGGTCCACATCGAGTGCAGACCGTCGAAGGACCGGTCCTCCGACCCGACGCCCTGGACGGAGTCGTAGAGGTGCTTCAGGCCGGGGACGGCACCCTCGGGGGTGAGCGGGAACAGCAGCGGGAAGAGCCCGTCGACCTGACCGGAGGGCCCGGACACCCCGAACTGGGCGACGTCGGCGTCGGGTCGGCTTGAGGCGACGTGCAGGGCGAGGTTCCACCACTGCGGCCGGGCCAGGTGCGGGTCGAGGACCTCGATGCCGGCGTCCCGGGCGAAGTAGAGCGAGGGCAGCATGTACAGCCCGGTGTAGTGCAGGTAGTCCCAGCCCTCCTGGGTGTGACCGCTCTCGCCGTAGCCGTGGTCCAGGTGCTGGGCGACCTGGTCGGTGAGGTAGCCGATCCGTTCGTCGTAGGTGCCGAAGTCGCCGTCGCCGCGGGCCGACAGCAGCAGCGCCAGCTCGGTGCTCCGCACCACACCGACCCAGTTGCTGGCCTTGTCGGTGATGTCGAGGGTGTCGTGGTGGTAGGTCGACAGCAGGTCCGCGGACCGCTTCATCAGACCGCGCAGCCCCGCGCGCTGGGGCTCGTCGAGGCCGGGGTAGGACCAGTCGTAGACCGGGGCCAGCAGCAGGTTGGCCCGGGCGAGCTCGAGACCCATGTTGGTGTCGCGGGCCACCACGAAGGCCTCGGCGTCCATCGCGGAGCCGAACGCGGCCTGGGCCCAGGCGGGGTCGCCGGTGACGGCGTAGGCGAAGGCGGCGTCGCGGGCCCGGTACAGACCGGCGCTGCCGTTGGTCGGGTAGGCCGACCCGCTGCCCGTCAGGCGCTCGAGCACGGCCTCCCAGGCCGCGGTGACGGTGGGTTCGCCGGCGTCCAGGGAGGCGCGGAGGGTCTCCAGGGCGTCCCCGTCCACGACGGCGCGCGGGTGCTCGGAGCGCCCGACGCTCGCACGGGCCAGCTCCTGGCCGTCGCGCTCGAGCCGCAGCGGGTCACCGGCTGCGGCCGGGACGACGACCACGCCCGCGGCGCCGCTCACCGGCTGCCGCTGGTCGCCGTGGACCAGCTCCAGCCCGGTGGCCCCGGCCCCGGCGGGCAGGGACCAGGCGACGCGGGCGCCGTCCCCGGTGGCCAGGGCGGTGAGGGTCGCGATCTGCTGCTGGGAGTCGAAGGTCGCCGGCGCGGTCACGGTGGCCGGCGTGGTGGAGGCCAGCGGCGCACCGGAGGCGTCCAGGGCGACGACGAGGTAGGTGTAGGTGGTGCCCGGCTCGACGCTGTCGTCGGCGGTGGTGGCGGCGACCGCGGTGCGCAGCAGGGTGGCCGGCACCGGTTCCGGTGCCCGGCTCCCCTCCACGCGGTGGACGGCGTAGCCCACGACGTCGGCGGTGGCCGCCGCACCGAGGTCCCAGCGGAGCTCGGCCACGCCGGCCCCGGTCACCCCGACCTGCAGCCGGGGACGGTCGTCGGTCTCGGTGACCTCCAGCGCGGCGAAGGCGATCGAGCCCCCGGACCGGTCCAGCATCGGCTCGACCGACAGCTGTGCGGTGTCGGCGGGCAGCTCCAGGGTCTGCTCGATGGGGCGCCAGTCGAAGGTGCCGGTCAGGTAGGGGCCGCGCGCCACCGGCAGCACGACCCGGCCGGAGGCGTCGTACCCCTGCACCCGCAGCATGCTGAAGCCACCGCCGAGTCCGTCGCCGCGTACCTGGCCACGGACGGTGAGCCGGCGCGGGGTGGCGGCGTCGACCCGGATGCGCTGGGTGAGGGCGATCCGGGCGGTCGAGCCCGACGTCGAGGTCAGCACGACCGCGGGGTCGCCGTCGGGTCCCCCGTCGGGGTCCACCGCGACGGTCGCCGTGCCGGCGGGACGCCAGGCGCCCCAGCCCGTCGGCACGCCGTTGGCGGCCACCTCGGAGAAGTCGCCGTTGACCAGGGTGGGTGCGGCCGCCGTCGCCGTCAGGGGCTGCAGCAGGCCCGGGGTGGCCAGCAGCAGCGCGGCCACCACGACCCCCGCCCAGTGCCCTCGGCGCCGGCGTCCCCGGTCACCTCGGTCCAGCGTGCGGGTCCCGCGCATCTCGTCCTCCGTCGTCATCGGCGTGTGTGCCGTGACGTTACGAGAGCAGCACGGGTGGCCACCACGAAGTGAACATCCGTGCACACCGGCCGCTCAGCCGCAGGCGCCAGGGGACGTCGCCGCCGGGCCACGGGGGGCTGCTAGCGGGCGGTCGCGTCCTGCTGGTCGAGAGGGTGGGGCTCGGGGACGTCGAGGGTGCCGGCCCGGACCTGGGAGACCACGGACTGGTGGGCGGCCTGCTCGGCGGTGAAGGCGGGCTCGAAGCCCAGCAGGGAGCGTCCGAGCTCGATGCTCCCGACGATGCTGCGCGACAGGTGCTCCCAGCTGGCGGTGGCGTGGTCCTCACCGACCTCGGCCCGGAACTCGTCCCAGCCCACCAGCACCAGGTCGGCCTCGCGGCCCCACCAGGCGGCGGCCAGGCCCGCGAAACCGCGGACGGTCATGGCCTGCGCGGCGACCGCGTGGAAGGCGTGCCCGACCCCGGCCTCCGGCGCCTCGACGGCCCGCTCGAACAGCTGGGCGACGTCGTCGGCGTGCACGTGGTGGAGGATCTCGGCCCCGGAGCCGGGGGCGTGCAGCGGCTCACCGGCGGCCAGCGACTGCCAGACCCGCGGATCGAGGTTGCCCAGCGGGGTGATGACCGGCCAGCCGGGACCGCTGATGTGGCCGGGGTGGATGACGGTGGTGGGCAGGCCGTCCTCGGACTGGGCCAGCAGCAGCCGCTCGACCGCCAGCTTCCGGGTGCCGTACTCCCCGACCGGGGCCCGGTGCGGGTCGTCCTCCAGCGCCGGCTGCAGCAGGCTCGGGCCGTGGGTCCACAGCGTCCCGCAGTGGACCAGGTGCTCGACCCGCCCGACCAGGCCGTCCAGCAGGTGGCGGGCGGAATCCTCGGTGAAGCAGGTCAGGTCGACCACCGTCCGGGCCCCCAGCTCGGCGACCGCACCGGCGAAGCTGCCGTCCGCCTCGGCGGCGTCGCGGTCCAGCACCACCCGGCGGACGTCCTCCCAGGCGGCGTCATCGACGTAGGGCTCCCGCGTCCCTCGCTGCACGGTGGTCACGCGGTGACCACCCCTGACCAGCCGGGGCACCAGGAAGGAGCCGATGTGCCCGGTGCCGCCGATCACCACGATGTCCATTCACCGGAGGCTACTGCGTGCCCGCCCCCGGTCCCGCCCCGGTGCGACACCTGGCCGCGACTACCCGGCCAGATGTCGCACTGGGCGGAGCACGGATGCGGCTCGCCGGTGGCGGGGCGGGTCCTCAGCCGCCGAGGGCAGCACCTAGGCAAGTGCGTCGCGTGTCAGGAACTCCACGCCACACTCCGGACAGGTCACGCGACCGAAGAGGTAGCGCAGCTGCGCAACGACCTGTGGGCGGTCGTTCGCCTCGGCGAGCGAGATGAGCCGCTCCTCGATCGGTCCGAGGTCGGCCGCAGGTGCGACCGTCGTCGGCTCTCGAGACGAGTCCCAGCACGTCACGGTGGCAGGGAGCTCCTCGGTGCGGACAAGCAGGTTCTGGGCACAGCCGCGGCAGTGCACCGCCGTTTCGCCGTCCATGAGGTAGCTGAGGTTCCTTGACCAAACCCCTCTGTCCGTGAAGGCCGCGAGCGTCTCCAGCCCGTAGATGAAATCGACGTCGTCACAGGCGAACTCGACGCAGCGCTCAGCGAGCGCCCGCAGCTCCGCGACTTCCATGGCGTACCGAGCACGGAGCACCGCCGCGTCCTCAGGGGCGTCGTCCGACGCCAGGATGGAGCCGGCCAGCAGCAGCGGCTCGAGGTGGCCGCGTGGCTCCGTCCTCCGGCACATCGCAGTCAAAGCAGGCACCGCGGCATAGCTGGCTGAGTACACCGTTCCCTGGTGGCAGAGAGAGCCCCAGAGGTGGTCCCATACCGGTCCCGGATCGGGACCAGCCTCGTCAGCACGACGGAGGAGGTCAGGGACCCGCTCAGCACTGCCGTAGGCGCAGCGAAGATCCTCCCAGTGGATCGGCTCACTGTTGATCATGAGGGATGCCCGGGCGCGACAGCTCAGTAGTAGTAGGGGAAGCGGGACCAGTCGGGGTCGCGCTTCTCCAGGAAGGCGTCACGGCCCTCGACCGCCTCGTCGGTCATGTAGGCCAGCCGGGTGGTCTCGCCGGCGAACACCTGCTGCCCGACCAGGCCGTCGTCGATGGCGTTGAAGGCGTACTTCAGCATCCGCTGGGCGGTCGGGCTCTTGCGGCAGATCCTCGCCGCCCAGTCCAGGCCCACGGCCTCGAGCTGGTCGTGCGGGACGACCTCGTTCACCATGCCCATCCGGTAGGCGTCCTCGGCGTCGTGGACGTCGCCCAGGAAGAAGATCTGGCGGGCGAGCTTCTGACCGACCTGACGGGCCAGGTAGGCCGAGCCGTAGCCCGCGTCGAAGGAACCGACGTCGGCGTCGGTCTGCTTGAAGCGGGCGTGCTCGCGGCTGGCCAGGGTGAGGTCGCAGACCACGTGCAGGCTGTGCCCACCACCGGCGGCCCACCCGTTGACCAGGGCGATCACCACCTTGGGCATGAAGCGGATCAGCCGCTGCACCTCCAGGATGTGCAGCCGGCCCATCGCGGCCGCGTCCCCGGGGGCAGGGGCGTCGGGGCCCTCCTCGCCCTCGGCGTACTGGTAGCCCGAGCGCCCGCGGATCCGCTGGTCACCACCGCTGCAGAAGGCCCAGCCGCCGTCCTTGGGCGAGGGGCCGTTGCCGGTCAGCAGCACGCACCCGACGTCGGAGCTGGTCCGGGCGTGCTCGAGCACCCGGTACAGCTCGTCGACGGTGTGCGGGCGGAAGGCGTTGCGCACCTCGGGACGGTCGAAGGCGATCCGCACCGCCGGCACGCTGGCCGAGCGGTGGTAGGTGACGTCGGTGAGGTCGAAGCCCGGCACCGGCACCCAGTCCGGCTCGGGGAGCTCCCGCGTGCGGTCCGCCCCGGGTCCCGATCCTGCTGCGCTCACCCCGGCAGGCTAGCCCGTGACGACCCCCGGTGAACCCGCGCCGGGGTAGAACGGACCAGGACCGACGCCGCAGACAAGGAGCTCGACGATGACGGAGCCGTCCGCTCGGGGTCGTCGGACCCTCGACAGCGACGCCGACCTCGACCACCAGGTCGGGCAGCTGCGGCGACGTCGCGAGGAGCTCGACCGCGAGCTCGACGACCACCGCCGCCACCTGGACGCCACCCTGGAGGCGCTGCGGACGGTGCGCGGCCGCGGTGCCGCCGAGGACGACGCGGTGGTGGTCGTGGTGGACGCCCGCAACCAGGTCGTCGACCTCCAGCTCGAGCCCCGCGCCATGCACCTGGGCTCGATCGCCCGGCTCCGCCAGGCGCTGCTGACCGCGCACCGACGGGCCAGCGCCGACGCCGCCGAGCAGCTCCGCGAGGCCGGTGCCCGCGAGGGCGACGACACCGACCCGGTCACCCGGCTGGTCGACCTGATGCCGGAGGTGGTGGCCCACGTCGGAGCCGACCTGCTGGCCCCGCCCGACCGGGACACCGTCGACGACGAGGACGGCGAGCCCGCCGAGCGCCACCGGCACCACCACGAGCAGCACCGGACCCGGAGCCCCTTCGAGTGAGGACCGCATGAGCACCAGCAGCCACGACCGCGCCGAGATCGCCGACGCCGCCCGTTCGGTGACCACCACCGCCACCGCCGCGGCCGGTGACCGGGCCACCCTGCAGCTCGCGCTGAGCACCGCGACCGGGTCCTTCGGCTCCGGCGAGGTCGACCAGGCCTTCCTCTCCGCCTACGCCGGCCCGGCGCGGCGGGTGCTGGAGAACCAGGTGCAGGTCGCCACCCAGCTGGAGGCCGTGGCCAACCGGCTCGGCGTGATGGGCGGGATCTACACCCAGGTGGAGGACGAGGCCGTCCGGGCCGCGGGCACCGTGCCCTCGCAGGGACCGGAGCCGGTCGCGTGATCACCGTCAACGACCACTGGACCATCCCCGCGTGGGTCTGGGAGGGCCAGTTCCCCGAGACCGACGAGGACGTCCTGGACGCGCTGGCCCAGACCTGGTCCGCGTCCGCCGACAAGGCGACCGAGCGCGGCACCGAGCTGCAGCGTCACCTCACCCGGCTGGCCGACAGCCACGTCGGACCCGCCGCCGACGCCGTCCAGCGGAAAGGACAGGTCACCCGGGAGTGGATCAGCTCGGTGGCCCAGGCCAGCCAGACCCTCGCCGAGGGCTGCTCGACCGCGGCCCGGCTGGTGGTGCGGGCCAAGGAGGCGGCCAACGTGGTGCTGGCCGCCCTGCAGACGGCCTCGGCCCAGGCCCTGCGCGACCCCACCAACCTGCTGCCCCCCAGCAAGCTCCTGACCGAGCTGCGCTCCTCGCAGCTGGCCGCGGCGGCCCACCTCCGCGCCATCAACGACGCCCTCTGCGAGAGCCTGGCCGCCCTCGACCTGGACGTCACCATCTCCCCCGACCTCTCCGTGGACGCGCGCGGCTCCCAGGGGGAGCACATCAGCACCAGCACCGACCCGGCCGTCGACTCCGCGCTCAGCCCGCCCGACCCCGACCTGGGGGTCGCGGACTACCTGCCGCCAGTGGCTCCCGGAGCCGGCGGCGGCACGGGTGGCGGGGGCAGCGGCGCCGCCCCCGGGGACGCCCCCGGTGGACCCGACGGCCCGGGTGGACCCGGTGGTCCCGGGGCGACCGCGCCCGGGGAGACCGACGCGGCCGAGGAGGCGCTGCGCGACCAGTACCGCGACCTGCTCCACGGTGACGGCCCGGCCGTCCCCGACCTCGACCTGGACCAGACCGCGCGCGACCTCGACCCCGAGGGCGACGGCATCGAGCCGCCGCTGGGGCCCGACGGCCTGCCGCTCCCGGGCGCACCCGACCACCCGGTGGTGCCGCCGGCCGACGACGAGCACGACGCCCCCGGTCCCCTCGGGTCCGGCAGGCCGCCGTGGGGCGGCGGTGGGCCCGAGGCCGACCCGGGTCTCGACGGCGAGGAGGGGTCGAGCCGTCCCGACGACCAGCCCGGGCACGAGGGCGACGACCACCCCGGCCACGGACTCGACGACGACGCGGGCTCCGTCCCCGGACGCGACGACGACCACCCGGGGTACGACCGCGAGGACCACCGCGACGACCCGCTGCCCGGTCGGGGCGACGAGGGTCCGCGACGACCGCTGCTGCCCTCCGTCCTCCCCGACCTCACCGGTCCGTCGAGCGAGGGCTCGTCCGGGGGCGGCGCCCCCAGCCAGCACGACTCACCGGGGCACTCCCCCGTCAGCGGCTCGCCCTCGCACGGCGGCGGCGGCGGTGCTGGTGGTGGCGGCGGTGGTGCTGGTGGTGGCGGTGGTGCTGGTGGTGGCGGCAGCTGGCACGGCTCGGTCCCGTCCGCGCCGCCGGCCCCGAGCTGGTCGGGCCCGGTGGACGCACCACCGGTCCCCAGCCCGCCCAGCAGCGGCCCCGGAACCGGCGCCGCGGGCGTCATCACCCCCGAGGTCCTTCCGGCCCCGACCGGTTCGGGAGGGTTCGGCGGGGGCGGTGCACCGCTGGGCGGCGCGCCCGGCCCGGTGGACGCCCCTCCGGCCGCCGGGTCCGGCGGCGCCGGTGGCGCCGGTGGCGCCGGTGGTTCCGGTGGTTCCGGTGGCGCGGTGGGCGGCACCGGGGCCGGCGGTGGTGTCGCAGGCGGAGGTGCCGGAGGAGGCGGTGGCCTGGGCGGTGGTGCCCCGTCGAGCGCCCCGGTCGGCGGCGCCGGCGTCTCGGGCCCGGCCGTGATGGGCGGGGCCGGAGGTGCCGCCCCCGCGCCCGCGCCGGCCGCCGGACCCGGGTTCGGACCCGTCCGCGAGACCTTCGGCGGCGGCGTCGGCCAGCCCGGGACGTCCGTGCCGCCGGCGGGTGCCGCGGTCGGCCCCGGCGCCGCCCCGGCACCCGGGGCCCAGCCGGCTCCGACCCAGCCCGGCGCCGTGGTCGCGCCGGGCCAGCCCGGAGGCTCCGCCGGGCAGCCCGGCCAGCCGGCCCAGCCCGGTCAGCCCGGCACGCAGTCCGGCCCGGGACGGGCCGAACGGGTCGGAGCTCCCCAGCCGCTGCCCCCCGACCCCACCGCCGGACCGCCCGGGGTCCCGGGCAGCACGGACGGTCCCCCGGTCGCCGCCCTGCTGGCCGGCGCCGCCCTGGGGGCGGCCGCGGTCGGGCTGGCGGCCGCCTTCACCGACCTGCGCCGGCCGGTGGCCTCGCAGCCGCCGCGGCACCACACCCCCGCCTGGCCACCGCAGTTCGCCGACGCCGCCTCCGCCCTGGCGGTGCTCCCTGCGGGGATGCAGACCGCGCTGCAGCTGGTGCTGGCACCCGGTCAGCTGGACGCCCTGCTGGACGGCCGGCAGGACACCGTCGCGGGGCTGGTCCACCCGCTCGCCCAGGTGGCGCAGCTGCGCACCCCGGCCGAGCTGTTCGCCGTCCTCGGTCTGGGCTTCGAGCTGGTCGGTCCGGGCGGGGTGCCGACCCGGGTGCACGACCCGGGTGCGGCCAGCGTCGACGTGCTGCGCTTCAACGGTGTCCGCGACGCCGACCTGCTCGTCCCGCTGGCCCCCGACGCCCCCGACCCGGGACTGGGGCTGGCCACCGCGGTGCGCGACCACGCCCGTCCCTGGAACGGCAGCGGCCAGGCCCCCGGCTCGACCTCGACCCAGCCGGTCGACGAGCTGGAGATCCCCGCCGTGCGCGCGGTGGCCGTCCCGCACCTGGCCGAGGCCTGGCGTCTGCACGCCGACGGCCACGCCGAGCACCTGGCCACCTGGAGCGCCCGCTCCGGCACCTGGAGCGGCACCCGGAGCCCGGCGCCCGCCGTGCTGCCCGGGCGCCGGCTGGACAACGGCCACTACGTCGAGCTCGAGGACGGCACCCTGCACGAGGCGGTCGTGCTCAGCGACCGCCACACCGTGCTGGTCGGACGCGGGGTGACCGCCCCGGCGGAGTTCCACCCGGTGGCCGACGGCACCCGCCGGACGGTGGTGGACAACGAGCAGGTGGTCGCGGCCCTCGGCGTCAGCACGCTGTCCAGCTGGCGGGGAGCCCGGGTGCAGCTGCTGCGGCGCCTGGACGACATGCTGCTGGTCCGCTACGTCGGCGCCAGCCGCGCCCAGGCGGCCTCGCTCGGGTTCGTGCCGATCACCCAGGGCGACTGGCTGCCCCAGTGGGTCCCGGTCGGGGAGCTGGCACCTCCCGCGGAGGAGCACCGCAGCCACGTCCCGCCGGCTGCGGCGACGCAGTCACTGGTCGCGGGGCTGCGCTGAGACGGGGAGGGGAACCGGGTCGGTGCGTCGTCGCTGGCGCCACCAGAAACCGGTCAGCAGCGCCAGCAGCAGCACCAGGGCACCGGCGGCCCACCAGGGCGAGCGGTCCCACAGCAGCCGCAGCGCGCTGAGACCGACGAACCCCACCCCGGCGTAGATCAGCGCCCACAGCAGGGAGCCGACGGCCAGCGCCGGGAGGTAGCGCCACTGCGACATCCGGGTCACCCCGGCCGCCAGGTTCACCATCGTCTGGACGCCGACGGTCAGGAAGGAGAGCGTCACCGCCGGGGCGCCCCAACGGTCGACCCACCGCTCCGCACGCCGGTACCCGGGACGGGCCAGCAGGGCGGCGACCCGGCCCCGGTCCGCGCCGCGGCGGACCAGCCGCCCGGCCCAGTAGGTGCCCCCGGCCCGGAGCACCACGACCACGAAGAAGGCCGCGACCGTCGCCGGGAACGGCCATCCCCAGGTGGTCGGGTCCAGGCTCATCCCGGCCAGCGTAGCCCGGACCACTAGCCTCGACCCGTGGACTACGACCTCAGAGCCCAGCCCGCACGAGCCACCACCGACGCCGACGGCCGCAGCGTGCCCGACGCGAGCACGGAGAGATGGTTCCAGGCCGTCGCCCAGGGCTTCCACGACGCCCGGATGCGCCCCCGGGGGCTGGACGTGGCCGTGCGCGCCGCGGCGGCCGACGGCGCGACGCTGCGCGGGGCCTACCTGACCGACCCGCCGCCGCTGGACCTCGACCCGCACACGCCGGTGGCCACCTTCATCAGCTTCGACAAGACCCTCAACGTGGGCGGCGGCCGGCTGCTGCCGCTGCACATGATCACCGACGTCACCGTCCGACCCACCCACCGCCGCCGCGGTCTGCTGCGCCAGATGATGACCACCGACCTGACCGAGGCCCGCGACGCGGGGCTGCCGATGGCCGCGCTGACCGTGAGCGAGGGCTCGATCTACGGCCGCTTCGGCTTCGGCGCCGCCACCTGGCTGCGCCACATCTCGCTGGACACCTCCCGGCGCTTCGGGCTGCGCGACGAGGCCTCCGGGCGGGTGGAGATGGTGGACCCGCACGCCTGCGCCGACGTGGTCCGCGACGTCTTCGAGCGCTTCCACGCCCGCGAGCGGGGCTCGGTGGACCGGCCGTCCTGGTACCCCGAGTGGGTGACCGGCCGCTACGACCCGACCAGCGACGAGCCCGACCAGCGCCGGCGCGCGGCGGTGCACCACGACGGCTCGGGCACCGTCGACGGCTACGTCAGCTACCGGGTCGAGCAGGACGGCCAGGGCCCGCGCCAGCTGGCCATCCAGGACCTGGTCACGGCCAGCGACGACGCCTACCTCGGGCTGTGGCAGTTCCTGGCCGCGGTCGACCTGGTCGAGAACGTCACCTTCTCCCGGGCCCCGATGGAGGACCCGCTGGAGTTCGCGCTGGCCGACCCCCGGCTGTACTCGGTCACCCGGCTGGAGGACGTCATCTGGCTGCGGGTGCTGGACGTCGTCGCGGCCCTGGAGGCCCGGGAGTGGGTGCAGGACGGCTCCGTGCTGCTCGGCGTCCGCGACGCCATGGGCATGGCCGAGGGCACCTTCCGGGTCGAGGTGCGCGACCGCCGGGCCGAGGTCACCCGCAGCGACCGGGAGCCGGAGGTGGTGCTGGACGTCACCACGCTGGGCTCGCTCTACCTGGGCGGCGTCACGGTCCGCACCCTGCGTCGCTCCAACCGGTTCGAGGGCACCCCCGACGCCCTGGACCGCTTCGCCCGGCTGATGGAGCTGCCCACCCGGCCGTACTGCGTCACCCGCTACTGACCCCCGGCCCGTCCCGGAGAGCGCGCGGCTGAGCGGCGACGGCCGGCGCGGCGGTCTCGTCTACCCAGCGTCCACCACGCGTCACCGCGGTGGAACCTTTCGTTACCCATTCGTAGCCCTATCTGCTTGACCCGGCCTCCCGATGAGAATAGTTTCCGGGCTTAGGTCTTCGGCGGAGAAGGATTTTCATGGTGACGAAGCAGACGGGCACCCCCGGCGCCGGGGAGGCCGTCAGCGTGACCAGCCGCATCCAGCACGCGCTGCCGGAGATGTCGGCCGCCATGGTCAAGATCGCCACCTTCCTGCTGCAGCACCCGCGCACCCCGCTGGAGTACTCCATCCTCGAGCTGGCCGAGGAGACCGGGACGTCGGCGGCCACGGTCACCCGCTTCTGCCGGCTGATCGGCTTCTCCGGCTACGTCCCCTTCCGGGTGGCCATCGCCTCCGACGTCGGCCGCGACAGCGCCGCCTCCTGGCAGAGCGACATCGGCCAGGAGTTCCGCCCGGAGGATCCGCCGACCACCGTGCTCAGCACCCTGATCAGCGCCCACACCCGCTCCCTGCAGCAGACCGCCAGCCAGCTCGACCTCGACCTGCTCTCGCTGGTGGCCACCCGGATCGCCACCTGCCGGCACTTCGACATCTACGGCATCGGCGGCAGCGCCGTGATGGCGGCCGAGCTCGAGGCCCGCCTCTACCGGATCGGGATCAGCTGCCACCACTGGGTCGAGCTGCACGCCGGGCTGACCAGCGCCGCCCTGCAGGACGCCGAGTGCGTCGCGCTGGCCATCTCCAACACCGGCCGCACCGAGTCCACCATCCAGATGCTGCAGCAGGCCCGGACGGCCGGCGCGCTGACGGTGGCGCTCACCAACAACCCCAGCTCCCCGGTCGCGGCGGCCGCCGACCTGACCATCACCACCTCGGCCTTCGGACGCTTCCTGCAGCCCGACGACCTGGCGGCCAAGCACGTCCAGCTGCTGGTGATCGACCTGCTGTACCTGCTGGTCGCCCAGCAGAACTACAGCCGGGCCACCACCACCCTGGCGGCCACCGCGCTCGCCGTCTCCCCCCACCGCCGCGCCCCGCGCGCCGTCCGCGCCTCCGCGCGACGCGAGGAGCGGCACCCACGACCACCCCATCAGTTCCCAGCCGGGCCGCAGGACCGGTTGACGCACGAGTTCAGCGAAATCACAACGGAAGGCAGAAACACATGACCACTCAGATCGGGAGCGTGCGTCGCCGCGACTTCCTCCGCGGTTCGCTGGTCGCGGCGGCGATGGTGCCGCTCGGCGGGACGATGGCCTCCTGCGCCGGCAGCGGGGCCGGACCGGCCGCACCCCAGGAGACCGAGGAGGCCACCGACACCAACCCGTTCGGCGTGCCTGCTGACAGCTCGGTCGAGGCCGTCATCTTCAACGGCGGCTACGGCGTGGACTACGTCGAGTTCGCCGCCCAGATCATGGGCGCCAACATGGGCGTCACCCCGGAGATCACCCCGTCGACGGCCATCTCCACGGAGCTGCAGCCGCGCTTCGTCGGTGGCAACCCGCCGGACCTCATCGACAACTCCGGGAGCCAGCAGATCGGCTTCAACGCCATCCTGAGCCAGCTCGAGGACCTCACCGACGTCATCGACGCCGTCAACTACGAGGGCACCCCGATCCGGGACACCCTGTACGGCGGCGTCCTCGCGCCGGGGACCTTCGGCGACAAGCTGGCCGCGATCAACTACGTGCTGACCGTCTACGGCATCTGGTACTCCGCCTCGCTGTTCGAGGAGAACGGCTGGACGGTGCCGACCACCTGGGACGAGGCGCTGGAGCTCGGCGCCCAGGCCAAGGAGCAGGACAAGTACCTGTTCGTCTGGGGCAAGGAGGCCGCGACCTACTACCAGACGATGGCCATCGAGTCCGCCATCATGCAGGGCGGTGACGAGGTCCGCCTCGCGCTCGAGAACCTGGAGCCGGAGTGCTGGTCCAAGCCGGCCATGCAGGACGTCTTCACCAAGATGGCCGAGGCCGTCGAGAAGGGCTACTTCGCCCCCGGTGGCGCCGGAACCCAGTTCACCGCCGCCCAGGCGCAGTGGAGCAACGACCAGGAGGCCCTGCTCTACCCCTCGGGTGCCTGGATCGAGAACGAGATGAAGTCCCAGACCGCCGACGACTTCGAGATGAAGGGCTTCCCGGGCCTGGTCGTGGACCGCGCCACCGCCGCGCTGCCCGAGGGCGCGCTGCACAGCACCGCGGGCGAGCCGTTCATCGTCCCGAGCCAGGCCGCCAACGTGGCCGGGGCCAAGGAGCTGCTGCGTGCCATGCTGAGCGAAGCGGCGGCCACCAACTTCGCCAAGGAGAAGCTGGCCCCGACCGTCGTCCAGGGCACGGTCCCTGCCGACGGCTTCGGCTCGACCGCGCTGGTCAGCCAGACCGAGATGCTCGAGGCGGCCGGGGAGAACATCTTCACGTTCAACTTCGTGTCCACCTACGGCATGAACGCCGACCAGCTGACGGTCTGGAACAGCTTCCTCGACGGCTCCTTGGGCGTCGACGAGCTGACCAGCCGGCTGCAGGAGATCACCGACGCGGTGGCCAACGACGACGCGGTCGAGAAGATCGACGTCCAGTGACCGTGGTGGACGTGCATGACGACGCCGGCCCGGGGAGCGCTCCTGCTCCCCGGCGCCGGCGCCGCCGGCCCACCTTCGACCGCATCAGCTTCATGGCGGTCTTCCTGGTGCTGCCACTGGGCGTCTACGGGTTGCTGGTGCTGTGGCCGTTCGCCCAGGCGTTCTGGTACTCCCTGACGTCCTGGAACGGGTTCACCCCGCCGAGCGGCTTCGTCGGGCTCGACAACTACGTCCGTGTGTTCGAGAACGACACCTTCCGCAAGGCGTTGTTCAACAACATCCAGCTCGTCGTCGTGGTGCCACTGGTCACCATCGTGCTCAGCCTGGCGCTAGCCAGCGTGCTGACGGTGAGCGGGTCCAGCACCGGTGAGGTGCGCGGGTTGCGGGGCTCGGCCATCTACCGCGTCGTCTCGTTCTTCCCCTACGCGGTGCCGGCCATCGTCATCGGTCTGATCTGGGGCATGGTCTACAACCCGCGTGGTGGCCTGCTCAACGGCTTCCTCACCGGTCTCGGCTTCGACGCCTTCGCCTCGTTCCCGTGGCTGGGCAGCACCACCACCGCCATGGCCGCGACCATGTTCGTGATGGTCTGGGCCATGGTGGGCTTCTACATGGTGCTGTTCGTCGCCGCCATCAAGGGTGTGGACAAGGAGGTCTTCGAGGCCGCCCGCCTGGACGGGGCCGGTCGCTTCCGCACGGCGGTGACCATCACCGTCCCGCTGATCCGCGACAACGTGCAGACCGCCTACATCTACCTGGGCATCGCCGCGCTGGACGCCTTCGTCTACATGCAGGCGATGAACCCCGGCGGCGGTCCCGACAACTCCACCCTGGTGATGTCGCAGTCGCTGTTCCGCACCGCATTCACCCAGAACCGCTGGGGAGAGGCCTCGGCCATGGGCGTCGTCCTGGCCGTCGTCACCCTGGCGTTCGCCGCCCTGGTCTTCGTGGTCAACCGCCTGACCGGGGCCGAGAAGGACGAAGGTAAGCGCTCGTGACGACCATCGAGGAGCCGCGCACCAGCAGCACGGCCCGCGCCGAGGGGGACTCCCCGCTGCGCAGCAACAAGCCGAGCGGCGGTGACCGCGCCGTCGCCGTGGCGTCGCACGTGGTGCTCGCCGTGTGGGCGCTGATCATCCTGATCCCGCTGCTGTGGTCGCTGCTCAGCTCGTTCAAGAGCTCCAGCGAGATCATCAGCGGCTCACCCTTCGCCATGCCCGAGACGTGGCTGTTCAGCAACTACGCCCGGGCCTGGAGCGACGCGGGGATCGGGCGCTACTTCTTCAACACGGTGGTGGTCGTCGGTTCGGCCCTGGTGCTGGTCATGCTGCTGGGCTCGATGTGCGCCTACGTGCTGGCTCGCTACACCTTCCCGGGCCGTCGCTTCATCTACTACCTCATGCTGGCCGGACTCACCTTCCCGGTCTTCCTGGCCATCGTGCCGCTGTTCTTCGTGCTGCAGAGCCTGGCGCTGCTGAACACGCTGCCGGGGCTGATCCTGACCTACGTGGCCTTCGCGCTGCCCTTCACGGTGTTCTTCCTCTACGCGTTCTTCCGGACGCTGCCCGAGGAGATCGCCGAGGCGGCGGCCATCGACGGGTGCGGGGACTGGCGGACGTTCTTCAGCGTGATGTTGCCGATGGCCAAGCCGGGGCTCGCCTCGGTCACCATCTTCAACTTCCTGGGGCTGTGGAACCAGTACCTGATCCCGGTGGCCATCAACACGCGCCAGGAGAACTGGGTCCTGGCCCAGGGCATGGGTGCCTACGCCGGCCAGATCGGCTACGAGATCGACTTCGGCGGTCTGTTCGCCGCGGTGATCATCACCATCGCCCCGGTGCTGATCGTCTACGTGATCTTCCAGCGCCAGGTGCAGAACTCCGTCACCGGCGGCGCCCTGAAGTGAGCCCGGGAGCCTGTCCGGGGACAGGCACCCCCACCGCTCGAGCGTCGACCACCGAGCCCGTCACCCGCACCCGGGTGACGGGCTCGGTCGTCGTCGGGGATCAGGCAGCGGTCGCGTGCTCGGGCAGCGTGTGCCGGTAGGTCCAGCTGGTCAGGGCGGTGCCGACCATCACCGTCAGCACCCCGAGGAAGATGTGCAGGGCGACCAGGTCCGACTCCGCCAGCGCGATCTGCACCAGCGGCAGCACGGCCACCACCGCCGCCAGCACCAGCAGGACCGTCCCGGCGCTGCGGCGCAGCACGACGTAGGCGACCAGGCTGAGCAGGCAGACCGCGACGGTCAGCCAGGCCCACCAGCGGTGGGTCCCGAAGTAGGAGGGGTCGCCCCCGATCGCCGCCGCGGCCCAGCCGACCTGGCCGATCAGCACGGACAGGACGAGCGTGGCGGCGGTGCGCAGCACCAGCAGGTGCGGGTGGATGGGCAGGCTCATGTCCGCAGCGTGCCAGAGCCCGGGCGGGCGGGGCCGCGGGGGCCGGGCAGTAGGGTGGCCGGCGTCGCGACGGACGAGGTGAGGCACGAGCATGGTGGAGGACGCCCTGGCGCGCGGCCTGCTGACGGCCGTGTTCGCGCTGACCGCTGCCTGGTTCACCGGCCACGGCATCCGCGGCGGGAGCTGGGCGGACCGGGTCTGCGACGCCTTCCACGTGGTGATGAGCCTGTCGATGGTGGCCATGGCCTGGCCCTGGGGGACGGCCGTCCCGGTGATCCCCCAGGTGGTGGTGTTCGCCGCCGCCTCGGTGTGGTTCGTGCTGATGGCGGTGCTGCCGCCGGACCGTCCGTCCCGGCACCGCGAGCACAGCGACCGCGGCGCCTGGCTGCCCTGGCTGCACGTGGTGATGATGGTGGCCATGGTGTGGATGCTGCTGGCCATGCCGGCGCTGCACGGCGCGACCGCCGCCGCCGGCCCTCTGACGGTGCTCTCGGGGGTGGCCGTGCTGGTGCTGCTGGTCAGCGGGACCGTCCTCTCGGTCACCGCCACGGTGCCCGTGGTGACCGGTGGGCAGGGCGGGTCCCGGCTGCCCTGGCACGCCGCGCACGTGGCGATGGGCGCCGGTATGGTGGCGATGGTCGCACCGCTCCTGGTGACCTGAGCCGCCCTGGGTCCCCGGGCTGGGGCCACGGCTCGCGTGTGCACTACGGTGTGTCGTAGTAGCGGTCAGCAGTCAGAGAGGCGCCCCACCCCCATGAGCTCCACCACCCGCCGAGCCGGTGCCGGCTCCCTCCTCGTCGTCGCTGGTCTGGCCCTGTGGGCCGTCCCGGCCCTGCCTGCCTCGGCCCACGTCACCGTGACCCCCACCGACGCCGCCGCGGGGACGTCCGCCGTGCTGCAGTTCAGCTTCAGCCACGGGTGCGAGGGCTCCCCCACCACCGGCCTGACCTTCGAGGTGCCCGAGGGCGTCAACACCGTCTCCCCCGAGCTGCAGCCCGGCTGGGAGGTCGACAAGGTGATGGCCCAGCTCGAGGAGCCGGTCACCGACAGCCACGGCAACGAGCTCACCGAGCGGGTCGACCAGGTCGTCTTCACCGCCGGCGCGCCGGTGCCGGACGGCTACCGCGAGACCGTCACGCTGCAGCTCACCCTGCCCGAGGACGCCGCCGGCACCGCCCTGGCCTTCCCCGTGGTGCAGACCTGCGCCGAGGACGAGACCGCCTGGGTCCAGGTGGCCGCCGACGGCCAGGACCCGCACGACCTGGACAGCCCCGCCCCGGTGGTGGAGGTGGCGGCCGCCGGTGACGAGCACGGCGACCACGCCGGCACCGGGTCCGACGAGGCCGCCGCGGAGCAGACGGACGCCGCACCGACCCAGGCCGCTGCGACCGCCGACGGGCTCGGCACCGGTCTGGGTGCCGCCGGGCTGGTGGCCGGGCTGGCCGGCCTGGCCACCGGTGTGACGGCCCTGGTGCGGAGCTCCAAGCGGGGGGCATGACCGCAGGCCGCCACCACTCCGACGGCGAACAGGGGCGGCACCGCCTCCTCCGGCGTCTGCTGGTCGGGGCGGCCCTCACCGTGCTCGTCCTGCTGTCCGGCGCCCCCGCCGCTCGCGCCCACGCCGGACTGGAGGGCTCGACCCCGGCTACCGGGACGGTGCTGCCGACCGCGCCCGGCGAGGTGGCCCTGGACTTCACCGAGCCGGTCTCGCCGGCGGTGGAGGGGATGCGGCTGCTCCGCGCCGACGGGCGGGCGGAGGTGCTGACCGCGACCGCGCGGGACGACGTCGTCACCGTCCCCCTCCCCGCCGACCTCGGCGAGGGGACGCACCTGCTCAGCTGGCGGGTGGTCTCGGCCGACTCCCACCCGGTCGCGGGGGTGGTCACCTTCTCCGTCGGCGCCCCGAGCGCGGACCCGCCGGCCGCTCCCGACACCGGCGGCTCCTGGCTGGACACCCTGGACGTAGGTCTGCGCAGCCTCGCCGTGCTGGGCCTGCTGGTGGCCGTGGGGCTGGCCGGCGCCCGACTCCTGGTGCTGCGGGCCGACGCCCCCGCCTCCCTCGACCGGGCGGTGACGGTCTCCGCCGCGGGAGGCGCCGCGGCCGCGCTGCTGCACGTCCCGGTGGAGTGGCTGGCCCTTCAGGGGGTCGGCCCCGCGGCGCTGGCCGGTGCTGGGGCCTGGCCGGAACTCCTGTGCGCCCCCGCCGCGCTCTCCGCGGGCGTCGCCGTCAGCGGGCTGGCCCTGCTGGCCCTCGCCCACGCCCGGGGCCTGCGCCGGCCCCGGACGGCCGGCGCCCTCCCGACGGAGGGGCCCGGGCACCGGGACGGGCGGGCGGCGGGCGCACGCCGCGAATCGCCGCCCACCGCCCTGGTGCTCCTCGGTACCGGGCTGGCCGTCGCGTCGCTGCCGGTCGCCGGGCACACGCGCACCTACGGGCCGGCCTGGCTGATGGTCGTCTCCGACCTGACGCACGGGCTGGCCGGGTCGGTGTGGGTGGGTGGCGTACTGGCCCTGGTGCTGGCGCTGCGGGCAGCCGGGGCGCGTCCGGTCGAGGTGGTCCGTCGCTTCTCCGCCCTGGCCGCCGGCTCGGTGCTGCTGCTGGCGGTGACCGGTACCACCATGGCCGTGCTGGTGCTGGAGCGGTGGGCCGACCTGGTGGGCACGGAGTACGGGCGGGCGCTGCTGGTGAAGCTCGGGCTGGTGGCCGTGGTGCTGGTGCTGGCCGGGTGGAACCGGCGGGTGGTGCTGCCCAGGCTGGACGGCGACGGCGAGGCCTGGTCGGGGCTGCGCCGGACGCTGCTGAACGAGCTGGGTCTGCTGGTGGCGGTGGTGGCGCTGACCGGCGTGCTGATCTCCGCCGACCCGCTGTCCAGCGGCGGCGGGCACAGCCACGGCGTGACCACCGTCAGCCCCGTCGCCCAGCCGCTGGACCTCGGCGACGCCCGCGCCACCGTGCTGCTCACCCCGGCCGTGACGGGGGCCAACCAGGTGCTGGTGACCCTGCAGACCGCCGACGGCGCACCCCTCGAACCGGAGGCCGCGCCCACCGTCCGGCTGTCCCTCCCCGCGCAGGGGCTGGGACCGCTGGAGCACGAGCTGGTCCCCACCGACCGGCCCGGGGAGTTCCGCGCCGACGTCGACGTCCCGGTGGCCGGCAGCTGGGACGTCACCCTCGCCGTCCGGGTCTCCCCGTTCTCCGAGCCCGTGGGCACGGTGGCCGTCCCGGTCGGCTGACGCGCCCACCGATCAGGTCCCCGCCGTGTTCCGGGCGTCTGGCGGGCACCAGGAGACCGGTGCACATCCGGCACCGACTGCCGTGCTCGATGTTCACCGTTGACGCGCTCGTCGCGTGGCGGGCGGCGTGGACGGCAGGATGCGCCGCACGAGGTGATGACCGGGCGTGGGCGGGTACAGCCCGGGCATGACCGACATGCCGACCACCCCTTCCGACGACCAGGCCGAGCTGGTGCAGCAGGTCCACGAGCGCGGCTCCTCCGACCAGCCCACCCCGCGGATCGGCGAGCAGGCCGGGGAGTCCACGTCCGACGCCCTCGAGCACGAGC
The DNA here is from genome assembly GCF_900101785.1 of Auraticoccus monumenti. Taxonomy (GTDB): domain Bacteria; phylum Actinomycetota; class Actinomycetes; order Propionibacteriales; family Propionibacteriaceae; genus Auraticoccus; species Auraticoccus monumenti. The sequence continues at coordinate 320,444 of NZ_LT629688.1, forward strand.
GGGAGGCCGTCACCGAGGACTTCGAGCCGGGCGCGACGCCGGTGGACTGACCTCAGCGACCCGCCGACGGGCGGGTCCGGCGGTCACACCGAGGCGGCGACCGAGCGCCCGGCCTGGCGCCCGGAGAACAGGCAGCCACCGAGGAAGGTCCCCTCCAGCGAGCTGTAGCCGTGCATGCCGCCACCGCCGAAGCCGCTCACCTCACCCGCCGCCCACAGACCGGGCAGCACCTCACCGCCCGGGCGCAGCACCCGGCCGTCCAGGTCGGTCTCCAGCCCGCCGAGGGTCTTGCGGCTGAGCAGGTGCAGCCGGATGGCGATCAGCCCGCCGGCGTCGGGGTCGAGCAGGCGGTGCGGGGTGGCCACCCGCATCAGCCGGTCGCCGAGGTAGCCGCGGGCACGTCGCACACCCACGCCCTGGGGGTCGGTCGAGGTCGGGTCGCCGATCGCCGCGTCGCGCTCCTGCAGCGCCTGGTGGAGGACGTCGGGGACGACCAGGTCCTCGCCCTGCAGGGTGTTCATGGCGGCGGTCAGCTCGCTGACCCCCTCGGCGCGGACGACGTCGAGGCCGTGGTCCAGGAAGGCCCGGACGGGGGCGGTGGGGCCGGGGCGCAGCCGCTGGCTCAGCAGCGCCAGGTTCCTCCCGGTGAGGTCCGGGTTCTGCTCCGAGCCGGACAGCGCCAGCTCCTTCTCCGCGATGCGGTCGGTCAGCACGAACCAGGAGTGGTCGTGGCCGGTGCCGCGCAGGTGGGCCAGCGTGGCCAGGGTGTCGAAGCCGGGGTAGCAGGGGTCGGGCAGGCGGCTCCCGGTGGCGTCCACCCACAGCGAGGACGGCCCGGGCAGGATCCGGATCCCGTGGTCGGCCCAGACCGGGTCGTAGTTCTGCAGGCCCTCGGTGTAGTGCCACATCCGGTCGGCGTTGATCAGGCTGGCCCCGGCCCGGGTGCTGATGGCCAGCATCCGGCCGTCCACCGAGGCCGGGACGCCGGCCACCATCCGCTGCGGCGGCGGACCCAGCCGGGCCGGCCAGCTCGCGCGGACCAGATCCAGGTCGCCGCCGATGCCGCCGGAGGTCACCAGCACCGCCGGGGCGGACAGCTCGAACTCCCCCGCCACCTCGCGCGAGCTCGCCTCGCCCCGGGTGACCGAGCTCGGCACCAGCCGGCTGCCGGCCACCCCCGTCACCGCGCCGCCGGTCATGCCCAGGCGGTCGACCCGGTGCCGGAAGCGCAGCTCCACCCGCCCGGCCTCGACGTGGGCGCGGACCCGCCGCTCGAACGGGGCGACCAGGCCCGGACCGGTGCCCCAGACGATGTGGAAGCGCGGGACCGAGTTGCCGTGCCCACGGGCCCGGCCGTCCCCGCGTTCGGCCCAGCCGACCACCGGGAAGAACCGCACGCCCTGACGACGCAGCCAGGACCGCTTCTCCCCCGCCGCGAAGTCGAGGTAGGCCTCGGCCCAGCGACGCGGCCAGTGGTCGGAGTCGCGGTCGAAGGCCGCCGTCCCCATCCAGTCGCGCCGGGCGGTGTCGAGGGAGTCGCGGACGCCCATCCGCCGCTGCTCGGGGGTGTCGACCAGGAAGACGCCGCCGAAGCTCCACCAGGCCTGTCCGCCGAGGGAGGCCTCCGGCTCCTGGTCCAGGACCACCACCCGGGCCCCGCCGTCGGCGGCCTCCGCCGCGGCCACCAGCCCCGCGAGCCCTGCCCCGACCACCACGACGTCTGCATCCACGGGACCATCCTCACCCACCGGCCGACCCGCCCAGGCCAACCGCCGGGGAGGTCGGCTCCCCCGGTGCTTCCCGCCCATCGACCGGCGTCTCCTCCCGGACCTCTCCCCGTGGCGTCCCGAACCCGGGCCGTGGACCCGGTCCACCGGATCGCGGTCCGCTGCCGCGCCGGTGCGGGTACGGGTCGCGGTTCGCTGCCGCGCCGGTGCGGGTACGGGTACGGGTACGGGTGGAGGAGTGTCCCGCCCCTTGTCCGGGCACGATCGGCGTGTTCAGATGGGGCATGCCGAGTCGACGCGACCTGTTCCGCACGCTGCTGGTGACCGGTGCCGCCGCCGCGGCGACGTCGGCGCTCCCCGCCGCCGGGGCGGTTGCCCAGCCGGGCGGGCGGGGCGGCGCCCCCGCCGGTCGCGGCAGCTGCCGCCGGGTCGAGACCGTGCGGCTCCCGGACGGGCTGCGGCCGGAGGGCATCACCTCCGGCCCGGGCAGCACGTTCTACGTCGGCTCGCTCGCCGACGGGCGGATCGTCACCGGTGACCTGTGCAGCGGGGAGGTGGAGGTGCTGCTGCCCGGCGCGACCGGGCGGCAGGTCCGCGGGCTGTTCCTCGACCAGCGCACCCGGCTGCTCTGGGCGGCGGGGAACGTCGGCACCACCGGCCACGTCTGGGCGGTGGACCCGCGGTCGGGACGGGTCGTCGCGGACGTCGTCGTCCCCGGCGCGGTGTTCCTCAACGACCTCGTGGTCACTCGCACGACCGTCTGGGTGACCGACAGCCGTGTCGACCGCCTGACCGCCATCGACCTCCGGCGCGGACGTCCCACCGGCGCTGCTCCCCGCTTCCTCCCCCTGGGCGGCGCCTGGCCGGCCGGTGACGGGACGGCGATCAACGCGAACGGGATCCGCACCCTCCCCGACGGCGGGCTGGTGCTGAACAACAGCCGGGTCGGCGGTCTGTGGGAGGTCTCCCCCGAGACCGGCGAGGCACGAGCCATCCCCGTCGTGGGCGGCCCCGGTCTGGTCGCCGGGGACGGTCTGGAGCGCTCCGGCCGCACCCTCTACGACGTCCGCGGCTCCTCCGACGACTCCGTCGCGGTGCTCACCCTGCGGCGCGGGCGCGACGGCTGGTCCGCGCACTGGGTGACGGCCCTGCGCGACGACACCCTCGACGTCCCCTCCACCGCGACCGTCGCCGCCGGATCCCTCTGGGCGGTGAACGCCCGCTTCGGCGTCGCCTCACCGGGGACGGCGGAGTACTGGATCACCCGCCTGCCGCTGCGCTGACCCGGTCCCCCGCCCCGCGGAAGGCAGGCTGATCGGCCTGGGAACGACGCAGCCCCTGCCACGATCACTCGTGACAGGGGCTGTGCTGCGCGCTCGGAGGGATTCGAACCCCCAACCTCCTGATCCGTAGTCAGGTGCTCTATCCGTTAAGCTACGAGCGCCGGATCGAACCGAGGGATGAGTCTGCCACCTCGGCGCACGAGGCACAAATCCCCTTCGTCCCGCCGCCACGCGGACGGCTCCGCCATGTCCTTCCTGGTGCAGACCACCGGGGTGACAGGTCTCACAGACCAGTGCCCGGTTTGGTATGTGACCAGCATGTCTCGTGGGCTACTGTCGGACCACTTGCTCACTGGTACTACTCAGGAGCACCACCCACGACTCGGAGGATCCCGGATGACCTTGCAGCTCGAACGCCTCGCCGCCCCGACCACCCACGCCCGCCTGCTGGCGTGGGTCCGTGAGGTCGCCGAGCTGACCCAGCCGGACGCCGTGCAGTGGTGCGACGGCTCGGAGGCGGAGTGGGAGCGGGTGACCACGCAGATGGTCCGCACCGGCACCCTCATCCGGCTCGACCCGCTGGCCCGCCCGAACTCCTTCCACGCCCGCACCGACCCCGACGACGTCGCCCGGGTCGAGGACCGCACCTTCATCTGCTCCGCCGACGAGGCCGACGCCGGCCCCACCAACCACTGGGTGGACCCCGCGGAGATGAAGACCACCATGACCGAGCTGTACCGGGGCAGCATGCGCGGACGGACGATGTACGTCATCCCGTTCTGCATGGGACCGCTGGACGCCCACGAGCCCAGGTTCGGCGTCGAGATCACCGACTCCCCCTACGTGGTCGCCTCGATGAAGATCATGACCCGGATGGGCAGCGCCCCGCTCGCGGCCATGACCGCCGACGGCGACGCCGACTTCGTCCCCTGCCTGCACTCCGTCGGCGCCCCGCTCGAGCCCGGCCAGGCCGACGTCCCCTGGCCCTGCAACGCGACCAAGTACATCGCCCACTTCCCCGAGGAACGGGCCGTCTGGTCCTACGGGTCCGGCTACGGCGGGAACTCGCTGCTGGGCAAGAAGTGCTACTCGCTGCGGATCGCCAGCGTGATGGCCCACGACGAGGGCTGGCTGGCCGAGCACATGCTGATCCTGCGCCTGATCTCCCCCGAGGGCCGGCGCTACCACGTCGCTGCCGCCTTCCCCAGCGCCTGCGGCAAGACCAACCTGGCCATGATCCAGCCCACGCTTCCCGGATGGCGCGCGGAGATGATCGGCGACGACATCGCCTGGATGCGCGTCGGGGAGGACGGCCGCCTGTACGCCACCAACCCCGAGAACGGGCTCTTCGGCGTGGCCCCCGGCACCGGCTGGACCACCAACCCCAACGCCATGCGCACCATGGAGTCCGGGAACTCGCTGTTCACCAACGTCGCGGTCACCGACCACGGCGACGTCTGGTGGGAGGGGATGACCAGCATCGCCCCCCGGCGCGCCACCGACTGGCAGGGCCGGGCCTGGACGCCCGAGGACGACACCCCGGCCGCGCACCCCAACAGCCGCTTCTGCACCCCGATCAGCCAGTGCCCCGTCCTGGCCGACGACTTCGACTCCCCCACCGGCGTCCCGATCGACGCCATCCTCTTCGGCGGGCGGCGGGCCAGCACCGTCCCCCTGGTCAGCCAGGCCCGCAGCTGGCAGCACGGCGTCTTCATGGGTGCCACCTGCTCCAGCGAGACCACCGCCGCGGCCACCGGGGAGGTCGGCCTGGTCCGCCGCGACCCGATGGCGATGCTGCCCTTCATCGGCTACCACGCCGCGGACTACCTGGGTCACTGGCTGTCGATGGCCGGGCGCGAGGGCGTCCGCCTCCCCGAGGTGTTCTACGTCAACTGGTTCCGCAAGTCCGCCGACGGGCGCTTCCTGTGGCCCGGGTTCGGGGAGAACTCCCGTGTGCTGGCCTGGATCACCCAGCGCCTCGACGGCGCCGTCGGGGCGGTGGAGAGCCCGGCCGGCCTGCTGCCCGAGCCCGGCGACCTCGACCTCCGCGGTCTGGACACCGACCAGGACACGGTCGCCCGGGCCGTCGCCTTCGACGCCGACGAGTGGCGCGAGGAGGTGCCGAGGATCGAGGAGTGGTTCGCCTCCCTCGGTCCGCGGCTGCCGGCGGCCCTGCACGAGGAGCTGGAGACGCTGCGCAGCTCGCTGGCCTGAGCGCCCGACGACGACGGCCCCCGCGGGAGTGAATCCCGTGGGGGCCGGCGTGTTGGCGGAGGCGGCGGGATTTGAACCCGCGAGAGGGTTGAAGCCCTCAACCCGCTTAGCAGGCGGGCGCCATAGACCGGACTAGGCGACGCCTCCAGGCGCCCGGTCAGCCTACCGGTCCAGCACCGACGGCCGCAAAGGCGCTCCTAGCACACCCGGGGCGGCCGTGGTGCCGACGACACCCGGGCCGCTCCGGTGCTCGCCTACACTGGGCCGCCTGGATCCCCCCACCCAGACAACAGGAGCACGCCCGTGGCCGACGACGAAGCCACCGGGAAGGCGCCGCGACGCGGCCTGCCTCCCCGGGACGACGCCCGATCCGCAGGTGCGGCACCGACCGGCCGTCGGACCCGACGGCCGCAGCCCGAGCCGGAGGTGTCCAGGCATGAGACGACCGACGCCCGCGCCGACGACCCGGCCGCAGCCATGAGCGCCTCCACCCCGACGCCCGACGGCCCGGCGTCCGCCCGCGGCGGCCGTCATGCCGACCAGCAGCAGGCCGCCTTCTCCCGCAGCGCCGGGTGGACGACCCTGGGCGCCCTGCTCCCCGGTGCCGGGCTGATCCGGGCCGGCCACCGCGTCGCCGGCGGGATCGTCCTCGGGATCTTCCTCGCCGCGGTCCTCGGTCTGGGCCTGTGGGCCCTGGTCGGACGCTCCTCCCTGCTGGCCGTGGCCGTCGACCCGTCGTCGCTGAACGCCCTCTCCGCAGCCCTGGCCGTGGTGGCCGTGCTGTGGGTCGCGGTGATCGTGACGACCAACCTGGCACTCCGCCCGCGCGGGCTGGCCACCGCGCAGCGTGCGCTCAGCGGCGTCCTGGTGGCCGTGCTGGCCTTCGTGGTCGCGGCCCCGATGGCCGTCGCCGCCCGCTACTCCCACGACCAGGCCGGCGTGGTCGCCTCCCTCTTCAAGAGCCAGGGCGACAGCAAGTCCGCCACCCGGCCCACGGTCGAGCCCGGCCAGGCGGACCCCTGGGCCGGCACGGAGCGCCTCAACGTGCTGCTGCTCGGCGGGGACAGCGGCGACGGTCGCAGCGAGTCCGACGGGATCCGCACCGACACCGTGATCGTGGCCAGCGTCGACACCTCCACCGGTGACACCACCCTGATCAGCCTGCCCCGCAACACCGCCCGGATGCCCTTCCCCGACGGCAGCGAGCTCGACGAGATCTACCCCAACGGGTTCTACGACGGCTACGACGGCGACAACCAGGAGTACGCGCTGAACGCGATGTACAGCCGGATCCCGGCCGAGAACCCCGGCGCGGTCGGCGAGACCGACCACGAGGGGGCCGACGTCCTCAAGGTGTCGGTGAGCGAGGCCCTGGGGCTGGACATCGACTACTACGCCCTGGTCGACCTCGACGGGTTCGCCGAGATGGTCGACGCCCTCGGCGGGATCACGGTCAACATCAACACCCACGTGCCGGTCGGCGGCAACACCGACCGCGGCATCTACCCCGACCGCTGGCTGGAGCCCGGGGAGAACGTGCACCTCAAGGGCTGGGACGCCCTGTGGTTCGCCCGCGGCCGCTACGGCGGGGACGACTTCAAGCGGATGGGCCGCCAGCGCTGCGTCGTCGACGCGGTGATCAAGCAGGCCAACCCGCAGACGATCATCACCCGTTACGAGGCGATCGCCCGGGCGTCGAAGGACATCGCCCAGACCGACGTCCCGCAGGAGATGCTGCCCGCGCTGCTGGAGCTGGCGCTGCGGGCCAAGGACGGCAAGTCACGCAGCGTGCTCTTCGTCAACGGCGAGCAGGGCTTCATCTCCGCCAACCCGGACTGGACCGCGGTGCGCAAGCGGGTGGCCAAGGCGCTGGACGAGACGGAGCAGAAGCCCCGCACGTCGGAGGCCTCCAGCGAGCCCACCGGCGCGGAGGAGAGCCCGTCCGCGGAGCCGTCGGACTCCCCCGAGCCCAGCGCGTCGTCCTCCGCCGACGGCGGGTCGACCTCCTCGCCCGAGCCCACCGAGGCCAGCCAGTCCAACCAGGACGCCTGCGCCTGGGACCCCGAGTCGGCCCGCCGTTCCTACGAGGAGCCGCACCCCACCGTGGTCCGGTGAAGCCCGCTCAGAGCTGGCCGTAGCCCCGGCTGCGGTTCATCAGCTGGGTGACCTCGGCCGACAGCGCGGCGATGCCGCCCTCGGTGGCCACCACGTGCACGTCCGTGCCGTCGGAGCCCACGAAGGTGAGCCGCTCCCCGGTGACCGACTGCTTCACCGCAGACACCTCGCTCCAGCGGCCGGAGCGCTCGCCCTGCCGGTTGCTCACCCGGTAGCCCTCCTCGGTGAGCTCCACCTCGGCGGCGTTGCGGGTGGAGGAGAGCAGCGCGAGCGCGATCAGGGTGGTCCCCAGCAGCAGCAGCACCACCCCGGGGATCACCCAGGCCAGCTGCCCGGTGGTCGACTCGAGGACCACCGCCAGCACCGCGCCGGCCACCTCCAGGGCCGCGCCGATGGTGAGCGCCCGCATCGGCAGTCGTGGACGGAACCGGTGCACGCTCATCGCGGTGCTCTCCCTGGGTCGGTGACGGATGGTCTCGCGGCGGCGAGGGTGGGATTCGAACCCACGGAACGGTCTCCCGCTCGGACGCTTTCAAGGCGTCTGCACTAGTCCACTATGCGACCCCGCCAGGCCGGGGACGGGCCCCGGAGCACCACAGCATATCGGCCCGGGACGGTGGCCTCCGGCGCCGACGGGGCCACCGGGCGTGTGGCACCCTGACGTCGTGCGAGCGGTGCGGTGCGAGGGTGCAGGTGGTCCGGAGGTGCTGGGGATCGGCGAGGTCGCCGACCCCTCCCCCGGTCCGGGCGAGGTGCTGGTGCGGGTGCGGGCGGCCGGGGTGAACCGGGCCGACCTGCTGCAGCGCCAGGGCCACTACCCGCCCCCGCCGGGCGCGCCGGAGACGCTGGGTCTGGAGTGCTCGGGCACCGTGGCGGCCGTCGGCGCCGGCGTCCACGGCTGGCAGCCCGGTCAGGACTGCGTGGCCCTGCTGGCCGGCGGCGGCTACGCCGAGCTGGTGGGAGTCCCGGCCGGTCAGCTGATCACCCCGCCGCCGGGCGTCGACCTCGTCACCGCAGGCGGCCTGGTCGAGGTGGCGGCGACCGTGGTGTCCAACCTCGACCACGCCGGGGTGGGCGCCGGCGCGACGGTGCTGGTCCACGGCGGCGCCGGCGGCATCGGCTCCTTCGCCGTGCAGTACGCCCGCGCGCTGGGCTGCCGGGTGCTGACCACCGCCGGGAGCGCGGACAAGCTGGCCTACTGCCTGGACCTCGGGGCCGACGAGGCCTTCGACTACCACGCCGACTGGCCGGCGGCGGTGCGGGCGGCCGCTCCCGGCGGTGTCGACGCGGTGCTGGACGTGATGGGCGCCTCCTACCTGACCGACAACGTCTCGGTGCTGGCCGCCGACGGGCACCTGCTGGTGATCGGCATGCAGGGCGGACGACGCGGCGAGCTCGACCTGGGGGCGCTGCTGGCCCGTCGGGCGAGCGTCAGCGCGCTGGCGCTGCGCTCACGGCCGGTGGAGCAGAAGAGCGCCATCTGCGCCCGCGTCGGGGAGGTGGTGTGGCCGATGCTGGCCGACGGCCGGGTCCGCCCGGCGCACGAGACCCGGTTCCCGCTGGAGCAGGCCGCCGAGGCCCACGCCCTGCTGGAGTCCGGCCGGAGCCACGGCAAGATCGTGCTGGTGGTCTGAGCGGTGCCGGACGCGGAGGACGGTGGGTCGCTGGAGGCGGAGCTGCCGGGCCTGTTCGCCCTCGAGCCCGGTGACTTCGTGGCCGCCCGCGACGACCTGGCCGCCCGCGCCCGCACGGCCGGTGACCGGCCGCTGTCCGCCCGGGTCAAGGCCCTGCGCCGCCCCACCGTGTCGGCCTGGGTGGTGAACCTGCTGGCCCGGGAGGAGACGGACTCGGTGGGTGACCTGGTCGACCTGGGTGAGGCCCTGCGCGCCGCCCACCAGACCCTGTCGGCCGACGAGCTGCGCCCGCTCGCGGCCCAGCGCACCGCGGTGGTGGAGGCGCTCACCCGCCGGGCCGCCGCCCTGGCCGCCGAGCACGGGCACCCGACCACCGAGGCGGTCCGGGCCGAGGTGGCCGGCACGCTGCAGGCCGCGCTGGCCGACCCGGACGTGGCCGAGGACGTGCGGGCGGGACGGATGACGCGGGCCGCCAGCTACAGCGGCTTCGGCATGGTCAGCCCCGGGTCCACCCGGCCGCGCCAGCCGGAGCCCGTCGCCAGCCTGGACCAGGCCCGCTCACGCCGGCGCACCCGCGAGGAGAAGGAGGCCGAGCAGGCCCGGATCCGCGCCTTCACCGACGCGCGGCGCGCCCTGGAGACGGCCACGGCGGCGGCGGAGGCTGCCGAGGACGCCGCCGCGTCCGCCGAGGACGCCCACCGCGAGGCGGCCGAGGAGCTCGACCGCCGCAGCCAGGAGGTGGCCGACCTGCGGGCCGAGCTGGAGGCGGCCGAGGCCGCCGAGGAGGAGGCCCGGACCACCACCGAGGGTGCGCGGGAGGCCCTGGACCGGGCCGCGGACGAGCTCGACGCCGCCCGTGCCGCCCGCGAGGAGGCCGAGGAGGCGCTGGACGCCCTCGGCGACCCCTCCTCCGGGGGTTAGCCGGCGCAGCTCGGCCCGGGCGTCCGGCGACGCGGCGTCGACGGACAGCGGGCGGCTCAGCGGGGGCGGCGGATCCGGATGGGACCCTTGGCGGTGCTCGGGTCGACCACGCGGCCACCCTGGGTGATCTCGGCCCCGCCCTGGGCGACCAGGCGGCGGGCGGCCATCCGCGCCGGCTCCATCAGCTCCCGCCAGTCCTCACCGCCGACGGCCCGCGCCACCTCCGACGGGCAGATGGTCGACGTCGCCGGCCGGGCGTCCAGCAGCTGCTGCAGGGCGTCGTCCAGCTCCGCGTCGGTTCCGGACCGGCTGCGGGAGCGCCGCCGGCAGCCGTCGGAGCAGTAGCGGACCTCGTCCCAGCTGCGCTCCCACTTCTTCCGCCAGGTGATGGTCCGACCGCAGACGACGCAGTCCTTGGTGGGCAGGTCGGCGGCGGGCACACCCCGATCCTGCCACCGCCACCCAGACCCGCGGCGGCGCCTCCGCCGGGACCCGCTCACCCCTCAGCGGTCTCCCGCGAGGGGGCTCGCCGGCGGTGCTCCCTCTCCACGGGGTGCCGCCAGGGTCAGGGGACCGGCGCGAAGGGGATGGGCAGCTCGCCGGTCCACCGGTGCAGGACGGCGGTGGCGTCCTGCTTCAGCACGCCGTCCTCGACCACCTCCCGGCCCCGGACGAGGTAGAAGCAGCCGTCCCCCACAGGGGCGAGGCCGTAGCCACCGTCCTCGAGCTCGTAGCCCCGGATGCCGCTGGGCTCGTGGTGCAGGCCGGCGGGGGCGAGCGGGAGGACCAGCCCCCGCTCGGCCTCGGGCTGCCCGACCACCTGACCGTCCCGGGGCTCGACCGAACCGTCGACCACGTAGAGGGAGTAGTTCGGGAGGTGCGGCTTGCTGCCCGGGTAGACCGCCATCAGCCAGCTCCCGCTGCGCTCGTCGTGGGCCAGGTTCTGCACCCCGAACCGGGTGTTCCCGGTCGGGACGAACACCTTGCGGTCCGGACGGCTGGGCCCGGAGCGGTGCGGCGCGTCCTGGCTGAGGGGGCGCTCCCACCGCGACCAGCCCGACACGTCGTACTCCAGCAGCACCTGGTGGTCGTTGTCCTCGCGCCCCACGTCGCCGTAGACGCCGTAGGCCACCACCAGCACCGGTTCCCCGCCCCGGGAGCCCAGCCTCGGCCCGAAGGCCACACCGTCGATGCCGCTGCAGCCGTAGCGGTGGTCGGCGGTGGCGGCGGTGTCGCCGTCGAAGACCCCGTCCCCGTCCATGTCGGCGGTGAAGTCCTCCACCACCTCGGCCAGGTGCACGGTGGTCATCACGCCGTCGGCCTCGGCGTCCATGCCGACCCGGTCGATCCGGGCGCCGTCGAAGACCGCGACGTAGAAGGCCTCCTGGGCCTTGTACTCCAGCGAGCCGTGCACCCGGCCGTCGCGGGGGTCGAGGGTCAGGTCGCCGAGGTGCCCGGTGAGCCCGGTGACCGTACCCAGGACGGCGCCGGCCAGGTCGGTCTTCACCAGCAGCTGGGTGAAGGAGTAGTAGACGACGCCCGCCTCCCGGTCCACCGCCAGGCCTTGCACGTGGCTGGTGGGCCAGGCGCCGCCGGAGAGCACCCGGGGCAGCTCGGCGGGGAGGATGGACCGGCCGGGACGGCCGCCCGGGGACGGGGCGAGGGCGGCGGCTGCGGGCAGCACCAGCCCGGCCAGGGCGGCGGCGAGGACGCGCACGGGTGGTCTCCTCGGAGGTGACGGACCCGCGCCACGATAGCCCGGCTCCCGCGGCCCGGACGGTGGAGCCGGTCCCGGCGCTCGCAGGGGCGGGGAGCGGTGCGGACGGCGTCCCCACCGGCCGGTCGTCGGCGCTAGCGTGCGGCCATGGCCATCATCCCGGACACCAAGGACTGGACCTGGGTGCTGCAGCAGCCCTGCGCCGACTGCGGCTTCGACCCGACGGCCGTCGAGTGGGCGGACCTGCCCGGACGGCTGCTCGCCGCGGCCACGAGCGTCGGTGCCGCCCTCGGCCGGCCCGGCGCCCGCGGACGACCCGACCCCTCGACCTGGTCGGTGCTGGAGTACGGGGCCCACGTCCGCGACGTCTGCGGGGTGATGGCCGAACGGCTGCAGCTGCTGCTCACCCACGACGACCCCGAGTACGCCAACTGGGACCAGGACGCCACCGCGGTCGCCGAGCGCTACGCCGAGCAGGACCCGGGCCGGGTGGGCGAGGAGCTGGACGCGGCGGCCGAGCGGCTGGCCGGCTCCTTCGCGGCCGTCCGCGGCGACGCCTGGGAGCGCCCCGGACGCCGGTCGAACGGCTCGGTCTTCACCACCTGGACCCTCGGCGTCTACGCCCTGCACGACCTCGAGCACCACGTCTGGGACGTCACCCGCGCCTGACCCCTCTCCTGCCACCCCGACGACCACGGAGGAGGACGACCCATGGCCGGCTCAGCAGCAGGCGAGCTCGTCACCGCGACGCTCGACCACGACGGCGGACGGCAGGTCACGGTGTACCGGCCGCCGATGACGCCCGAGGCCGTCGTCTTCGCCGGGGACGGGCAGCTGATCGGACCGTGGGGCCGGGACCTCGGGTCGACCGACGCACCACCCACGATGGTCGTCGGTGTGCACCGGACGCCCGACGAGGACGAGGTGGTGCGCCTCGGCGAGTACTCCCCGACCATCGCGCCGGAACGGTTCGCCGCGCACGAGGCGTTCTTCGTCGGGGACGTCCGCGACTGGGTCCGGACGCGCCTCGGCGTCTCCCTGCCGGCCGGGCGGACGGCGGTGTGCGGCGTGTCCGCCGGCGGGGAGCTCGCCCTCGCCCTGGGGCTGCGCCACCCGGACGTCTACGGCGCGGTCCTCTCCGCCTCCCCGGGAGGCGGCTTCCGGCCGCCCAGCGAGCTGCCGGGCCCCCTCCCTCGCGTCTACCTCGTCGCCGGCACCGAGGAGCCGTTCTTCCTCGAGAACGCCACCCGGTGGCACGACGCGTTGCAGCGGGCGCGCGCCGACGTCGTGCTGCGGGAGCGGGCCGGCGGGCACGGCGACCCCTTCTGGCGGGCCGAGCTCCCACTGATGGTGGCCTGGGCCTTCGGGCCCAGGGTCACCTGAGAGGCAGCACCCCCGGAGACCTCGAGCCCGCCACCCCCCCGTCAGCCAGAGGGTCGGTCAGGACGTCCAGGCCCGCCAGAGGGCCGCGTACTCCCCGTCGTGGGCCACCAGCTCGTCGTGGCTGCCCAGCTCGACGATCTGCCCGTCGATCACCACCGCGATCCGGTCGGCGTCGTGGGCGGTGTGCAGCCGGTGCGCGATGGCCACCACCGAGCGGTTGGCCAGCAGCCCCGACATCGAGCCCTCGACGTCGCGCGCGGTGCGCGGGTCGATCAGCGAGGTGGCCTCGTCCAGCACCAGGGTGTGCGGGTCGGCCACCACCAGCCGGGCCAGCGCGATCTGCTGGGCCTGCGCCGGGGTCAGGCTGGTGTGGCCGCTGCCGAGCATGGTGTCCAACCCGTTCTCCAGCCGCTCCACCCACTCCCAGGCGTCGACGGCCTGCAGCGCCCGGACCACCACGTCGTCGGCGGAGTCCTCACGGGCCAGCACGATGTTGTCGCGGACGGTGCCGACGAACACGTGGTGCTCCTGGGTGACCAGCGCGACCTCGGTGCGCAGCACGTCCAGCGGCAGCTCGGTCAGCTCGACCTCGCCCACGGTCACCGACCCGGTGCGCGGACGGTTGATGCCGGCCAGCAGCCGGCCCAGGGTGGACTTGCCCGACCCGCTCGGGCCGACCACGGCCAGCCGCTCCCGCGGGCGCAGCCGCAGGTCGACCCCGTGCAGGACGTCGTGGCCCTCGCGGTAGGCGAACCGCAGGTCGCGGGCCAGCAGGTCGACCCCGTCCGGGCGCGCGTCGCCGGGCTCGCGGTCCTGCGGCACCTGCCGGATGCCCAGCAGCCGGGTGGTCGAGGCGATACCCACCTGGAGCCGGTCGACGTTGGCGATCAGCCGGTCCACCGGCTCGACCAGCGCCTGCACGTACAGCGTCGCGGTGGTGATCTCGCCCAGGCTGACCCACCCCTGCTGGTAGCCGTAGGTGCCGACCAGCACCACCGCGACCAGCGGGGTGTTGTAGGCCAGGTCGATCCAGCCGAACATCAGGTTCCGCAACGACATCGTGTAGCGCTCGGCCTGGCTGGACTCGGCCACGTCGTCGTCGCCGGCGGAGATCCGGTGGCGCTGGAGACCGAGGGCCTCGATGGTCCGGGCGCCCTCGACCGTCTCGGTGAAGGTGGTGTTGATCGTGGAGTAGGTGCCGCCCTCGGTGATGTAGCCCTTGGGCGCGTGACGCAGGTAGCGCCGCACCGGCACGCTGACCAGCACCAGCGCGATCAGCGAGGGCACCGCCAGCAGCGGGCTGTTGAGCAGCAGGGCCACGATGGTCAGCACCGACGTGGCGCCGGCGATCACCGCCTGGGGCAGTGCGTGCTGGACGGAGTTGCTCATGGCCGAGACGTCGCGGGTCACCCGGGTGACCAGGTCGCCGCTGCTGGCGCTCTCGACCCGACCCAGCGGCAGGGCCAGCACCGTGCGGACCACGCTCTCCCGGGCCGAGGCCAGCACGTCCTGGCCGACGACCGCGGAGGAGAACCGGGCACCGAAGGTGAGCAGCGACTGCAGCACCACCACCGAGGCCACCGCGATGGCCAGCGCGTTGAGCCCGGCCAGCACGGTGTCGCCGCCGGCCGCGCGGTCCACCAGCGACCCGAGGATGCGCGGCACCACCAGACCCGTCACCGCCGCGGCGATGTTGGCCAGCAGCAGCAGCGCCACCTTGGTGCGGCGGTGGCCGAGCAGCTCGCCGAGGAACCCGGTGACCGCGCTGGCCGGGGCCACCGGAAGACCACGCTCGGGCGCCCGCGAGGAGAGGAAGTAGGCCTCGGCGCGGGCGGCACGGAGCCGGTGGCGGCCCCGCCACGCACGCATCCGCTCACCCGCCCCGACCCCGCGCGGCACCTCCAGCCCGACCGGCACCCGAGGCTCGGCCGTGGCGCCCTCGCGCCAGCTGCGGGCGGAGTGCTGCAACCACTCCGGCTCGCTGGCCAGGATCGTCGACTCAGGCATCGACGGCCTCCATCCCCCGTGCGACCACCCGGCGGTAACCGGGCTCGGACAGCAGCTCGGTGTGCGACCCCCGTGCCGCCACGCGGCCCTCGTCCAGCCAGACCACCTCGTCGGCGTGGTGCAGCCACAGCGGCGAGACCGTCATGACCAGCGTCGTCCGCCCGCGACGCAGCCGCGCCACGCGCTCGGCGATGCGGGCCTCGGTGTGGGCGTCCACCGCGGAGGTGGGCTCGACCAGCACCAGCACCGGCGGGTCGACCAGCAGGGCGCGGGCCAGCACCAGCCGCTGGCGCTGCCCGCCGGAGAGGCCGCGCCCGCGCTCGTCCAGCACGCCCTGCCAGCCGCCGGGCAGGGCCTCGTAGACGTCGTCGGCGGAGGCCGCGACCATGACGGTCTCAGCCTGCTCGCGGGTGGCCCGCCCGTGCGGGTCCAGGGCCTGCTGGAGCGTGCCGGCGAACACCATGCCGGCGGTGTCGCTGACCAGGACGTGGGAGCGGAGCCCGGCGAGGTCGAGCTCGGACAGGTCGATCCCGCCCAGGGTGACGCCCCAGCGGGCCCGGGCGCGCTCCTCGTCCTCACGGGCCCGGGTGGCCAGCCGCTCGGCCACGTCGGTCTTGGCCCGGCGCCGGGCCGCGCCCTTGAGGCTGTCGTCGACCTCGATGCTGGCCGGGGTGCCGGTGTCGGGCAGGTAGCGGCCGAGCCGGTCGGCCAGGGCCGCGGAGTCGTCAGGCAGACCGCTGACCACGACCGTCAGCCGGCCGTTGTCCAGCACCAGCCCGGAGCGCTCGTCCTCGAGCACCGCGTCGGCGGGGATGGCTCGCGGCGTCTCCGGGGGCTGCCACGGCGGGCGGAGCCCGAGCACGGCGATGGCCTTGCGCGCCGAGACGAGGCCCTGCACCCAGGCGCGCACCGCCTCGAAGAAGATCTGGATCGGCAGCACCACGAAGACGGCGTAGCCGAAGAAGGAGATCAGCTCGCCGATGGTCAGCCGGCCGGCGATCAGCTCCCGGGTCCCCAGCCAGGTCAGCATCACCAGGAAGAGCCCGGAGAGCAGCACGCCCAGGGCGTCCACCGCGGCCTGCCAGGCCCCGGCCCGGACCGCGGCGCGGCGGGTCTCCTGGGACTTCACCGCGTAGTTGCGCCCGAAGGTGGCCTCCCCGCCGATGCCCCGCAGGATCCGCAGCCCGGCCACGATGTCGGTGGCCATCGACGTCAGCTCCGAGACCCGGCTGCGCTCCACCGCCTGCGTGCGGTGCAGGGGGCGCAGCAGCGGGGCCGCGGCGAGGACGAGCAGGGGCGCGGCCACCAGCACGACGACGCCCAGCGGCACCGAGGTGCTGAGCACCAGCGCGGCCACCACGCCGAAGGCGATCAGACCCGAGACCGCCCGGGCACCGACGACGAGGGTGGCCCCGAAGGTGTCGGAGTCGCTGGCCGAGACGCTGAGCACCTCACCGGTCGGGGTGCGGCGCGGGAGCACGTGACCCATCTGCACGCTCTTGCGGGTGACCCGCTGCACCGTGCCGTAGAGGGTGATCAGCCAGGACCCCACCTCCAGGGTGTGACCGATGATGCCGGCGGCCACCCCGCCCAGGATGGTCAGCAGCAGCAGGGCGCTCCACCGCACCACCTCGGCCCAGTCGCCGGTGGAGACGCCGGTGTCGACCGCCCGGCCCAGCAGGTAGGGCCCGACCGCGCCGGGGAGGAACCAGAAGACGCCCACGGCCACCAGGGCCAGGAAGAGGCCCTTCTGGTAGCCGATCAGCCAGAGCAGGAACCGTGCCGGGCTGCGCGTGTCCGGCACCTCGGTGGAGCCCTCGGTGTAGGCGGTGACGCGCGGTGGGAAGAGTGGCATGGTGCCGTCAGCCTAGGGACCGGTTCGGACAGTTCGCGAACCCATTACCCCGGCACCGACCCGGGCGTAGCCTCGTCGTCGTGAGCACCCCGCCCGGACGCCTCGGTCTGCTGGTGCCTGAGCCACCGGCTGGACTCGCGCACCAACCGGTCGCTGGTCGGGCCGGCCCGCGCCGAGCACGTCCGCGAGCTCTGCCGCCGGCCGGTCGCCCCCGGCGTGCTGGCCTCCCGAGACGGGCAGGTCGTCGGCTGGGCCGCGGTCGCCCCGCGGTCGGAGCTGCCCATCGCCCGCTCCCGCACCATCCCCGTCCTGGACGACCTGCCGGTGTGGTCGGTGTGGTGCATCAGGGTCCGCCCCGGCCACCGCGGCCAGGGCGTCTCCCACGCCCTGCTGGAGGGAGCCACGGCCTACGCCTACGAGCAGGGCGCCCCGGCCGTCGAGGGCTACCCGGTGGACAACCAGGGCCAGCGGGTCGACCTCACCATGGCCTTCGTGGGGACCCGGGCGCTCTTCGAGGCGCACGGCTTCGTGGTGGCCGCACCCACCTCCTCGGTCTCCAACGGGTTCCCGCGGGTGCTGGTGCGCCACCACCCCGACGGCGGCGGGGCGGGCTGACCGCCGCCGGCCCCCCTCAGGCCAGGTCCTCCAGCACCCGCCGGGTGGAGTCCCACAGCCGGGCGCGGACCAGCGTCCCGGGCGGCGGCGACGGGTCGAGGACGGACAGCGCCCGGGCCACCTGGTCGGCGTCCAGACGGTGGGCCACCGTGGTGTGCGGGACCCACCGTCCGACCTCGCAGTGGGCGACGCAGGGCGGGCCGAGGAGCTCCTGCACGCCCGCGTGCAGGGCCAGCAGCCCGGTGCTCACCACCAGCGTCCGCACCAGCACGTAGGGGCCGCTGCCGAACACCGAGAGCGCCCCGAGCCGCAGCGGGAGGGGCAGCCCCTGCTGCAGCCGGTCGGCCAGCGCCTCCCGGGCCGGACCCCGGGGCCGGCCGCCGGCCGGGTCGTCGGCCAGCACGTCGTCGGAGTGGACGCTGAGCGTGACGTGCGGGCGGTTGGAGGTCGAGCGGTGACGCGACAGGTTGGGCAGGTCGAGGCGTTCCAGGGCCTCCCAGTCCGCGCGGAGGCGCGTCTCGAAGGGGTCGTCCGGAAGCAGCTCGACGTGCAGCACGCAGCCAGTATCGCCCGCCGGGGACGACCACCGGCCGGTGCCTAGACTCGGGGTCATGACGGAGAACCAGGCAGAGGGCGGGCGCGGGCAGGTGCCCGTCTACGCGGGGCAGACCGAGGACGGGCGCACCGTCGTGGTCACCCCCAACGGGATGGCGGTCGAGCAGGCCCCCGGCGCCGAGGGTGTCGAGGGCGAGGAGGTCGTGCCCGAGGTCGTCCAGGGCGGCCAGGAGGGCGAGGACGGCGGGGCCTCGGTGACCGACATGGTCGAGCAGCCCGCCAAGGTGATGCGGATCGGCACCATGATCCGCACCCTGCTGGAGGAGGTCAGGTCCTCCCCCCTCGACGACCCCAGCCGGGCCCGGCTTCGCGACATCCACGCCGGTGCGGTGCAGGAGCTCAAGTCCGGTCTCTCCGACGAGCTGGCCCAGGAGCTGGAGCGGCTGGCCGACCCCTTCACCGCCGACGAGGTCCCCTCCGACGCCGAGCTCCGGATCGCCCAGGCCCAGCTGGTCGGGTGGCTCGAGGGCCTGTTCCAGGGCATCCAGACCGCGCTCTTCGCCCAGCAGATGGCCGCCCGGGCCCAGCTGGAGCAGATGCGGCGCGCGCTGCCCGGAGGGGCGGAGCACCCGCCGCAGCCCGGACCGCAGCGCGGCAGCGGCATGTACCTCTGACCCACCTCCCCTCCCGCTCCACCACGGCGGGTGAATGCCTTTCGGCGTTCACCCGCCGTTCATTGTCTCGGGCCGTGGCCGCCGCTTTTCTCGACCTCCAGGAATAGCTGCGTCCTGCAAGGTCGTGGACCACTCAGAATGCATGAGTACCTGTACTCACAAGTGCTGAGGTAGGCGCACAGCGAGGTTCGGGTAGATGAGCACGCACAACCCCTGTGCAGAGGGGCGCGGGTCTGCCACGATTGGCGCGGCGCCGAAACGAGGGGGAACCGAACCGGGGGACCGGGACGTCACACCCTCCGGAAGCGCCACCTGAACCGCACATCCTGGGGGGAACCAGAATGCTTTCTACGAACGGCCCCGTGCCGAGCTGCACCGAATTCTCCGACCTGTTCCAGCACCCCGTGCTGGACGAGGGTCTGAGTGCCGGAGCCGACGCCGACGAGCGCCGCCAGGCCACCATGATGGTGCGCAAGGCCCGCAACATCTGCGAGACCTGCCCCCTGCTCAAGAGCTGCCTCTACGACGCCGTGGTCAAGCACGACGTCGCCGGCTTCGTGGCCCAGACCACGCAGCGCCAGCGCGGCGAGATCCGCCGCCGCCTCGGCATCACCGTCGTCCCCGAGGACCTCGACACCCTGGCTGGCGTGATGTCACCCAACCGCCAGGTCGACCACGACGAGGTGCTCCGCCTGCGCCGCGCCAACCCCGACGAGAGCCTGGAGACGCTGGCCCACCGCCTGGGCTGCTCCCTCTCCACCGTCAAGCGCCACCTGCGTCGCGCCCGCACCGACGCCGCCGGCCCGCAGCCCGAGCCCACCCGCCGACCCCGGCTCGACGAGGTCGTGGCGGCCACCCAGGACGTCCTGGCCGGGAGCCGGCGTCCGCGCACCGCGGCTCCCGCGGAGCGCCGGGTGGCCAGCACCGCCGCCTGAGCGGCGTCGCGCCGGGTCGGGTGGTCTCACTCGTGGACGGGTGAGGCCCCCCGGCCGGACCGCAGCCGCTCGAGGCCGTTCATCAGGTGGTAGATCACGATGGCGGCCAGCGTGCCCAGGGCGATCCCGTTGAAGGTCAGGGCGCCGGCGGTGAAGGTGAAGTTGGCGATGCCGACCACGAGCGCCGTGGCCGCGGTGAACTGGTTGGCCGGCCGGGAGAAGTCGACCTGGTTGTCCACCCAGATCTTGACGCCGATGATCCCGATCAGCCCGTAGAGGGCGGTCGTCACCCCAGCGAGCACCCCCGCCGGGATGGTGTTCACCAGCGCCCCGAACTTGGGGCTGAAGCCGAGCAGCACCGCGAACAGGGCGGCCACCCAGTAGGCGGCCGTGGAGTACACCCGGGTCGCGGCCATCACCCCGATGTTCTCCCCGTAGGTGGTCGTCCCGGACCCGCCGCCCGCACCGGCCAGCGTGGTGGCCAGGCCGTCGGCCAGCAGGGCCCTCCCGGTCAGCCTGTTGAGCGCCGGGTCGGTCATGTGGGCCACCGAGCGGACGTGGCCGACGTTCTCGGCCACCAGCACCAGCACCACGGGCAGGAACGCCGGCAGCGCCCACCACGCCGCACTCGGGGCGGTCAGCTCGGGCAGGCCGACCCAGGGCGCGGACCGCACCCCGCTGAGGTCGACCTGGCCGCTGAGCGCAGCGACCACGTAGCCGATCACCACGCCGAGCACGATGGACATCCGGCCCAGCACGCCGCGCAGCAGCACCGTGCAGAGCAGGATCGCGGTCAGCGTGACCAGGGCCGTCACCGGTGCGGCGACGAAGTTGTCCCGGGCGGTGGGCGCCAGGTTCAGCCCGATCAGCGCGACGATCGCCCCGGCCACCACCGGCGGCATCAGGGCGTCGATCCAGCCGGTGCCGGTGCGGGTCACCAGCAGCCCGACCAGGGCGAGCAGGACACCGGTCACCACCACCCCGAACAGGGCGGCGGGCATCCCTCCCCCGGCGCTGGCCGCGGTGATCGGGGCGATGAAGGCGAAGGAGGAGCCGAGGTAGCTGGGCAGCCGGTTGCCGGTGACCAGCAGGAAGACGATGGTGCCGATGCCGGAGAAGAGCACCGTCGTGGTGGGTGGGAAGCCGGTCAGCACCGGCACCAGGAAGGTGGCGCCGAACATGGCCACCACGTGCTGCAGCCCGAGGCCGATGGTGGCCGGCCAGCCAAGCCGCTCGCCGGGGTGCACCACCTCGTCCCCGGTGATCGTGCGGCCGTCTCCGTGCAGGGTCCAGGGAAGTCTCACCGGGTGCTCCTCATGCGTGTGTCGTCAGAACCAGCGACTGTGGTCAGAACCAGCGACCGAGCTCGACCACGGTGCCGCCCTCGGCGAAGGGGCCGGTGACGTGGTCGGCGACGGCCTTGACCTCGTCGGGGGCCTCGCCCAGGGCGACCCCCCGACCGGCCCAGGCCAGCATCTCGATGTCGTTGCGGCCGTCCCCGAGGGCCAGCACGTCCTCGGCGGCGACCCCGAGCTCCTCGCAGACCAGGGCCAGCGCGGAGGCCTTGTCCACGCCCTCGGGGGAGATGTCGAGCCAGGCGGTGTAGCCGATGAAGTACGCCACCCCGTGCAGACCGAGCCGCTCGGCGAGGGCGAGGAACTCCTCCTCGGTGGCGTCGGGGTCGCGCACCACCACCCGGGTGACCGGGCGGGCCGACAGGTCCTCGACGCTCTCGTAGACCAGCTGCCCGGTCAGGTCACCCTCGGGGAAGGCCCGGTTCAACCGGTAGCCGCGCCCGACCTCCTCCACCGCGATCCGGACGTCCGGACGGTGGGCCAGCGCGCTCTCGATCACCGGTCCGGGGTCGAAGGTGACCTGGCGCACCACCTCGGTGGGCGGGTGGCGCAGGGTCATCGCGCCGTTGGAGCAGACCACGTGACCCGGCGGGAGCCCGAGCGCCTCGAAGACCGACTCGGTGGCGTGCCAGCCGCGTCCGGTGG
This sequence comes from Auraticoccus monumenti, assembly GCF_900101785.1. Taxonomy (GTDB): domain Bacteria; phylum Actinomycetota; class Actinomycetes; order Propionibacteriales; family Propionibacteriaceae; genus Auraticoccus; species Auraticoccus monumenti. The sequence goes on from NZ_LT629688.1 coordinate 342,079, forward strand.
CCAGCACCACCGGCACCCCGGCGTCGACGACCCGCCGCACGCACGCCCTGACCTCCTCGGGCATGCTCCCGTCGCGGTGCAGCAGGGTGCCGTCGATGTCCAGGGCGACCAGCCGGGGACGCCAGCCGCCCGGCGCGCGCGAGCCGCCGCTCGGGGTCGGCGTCACCGCTGGACCGGGACCAGGCGCTCGCGCCCACCGAGGTAGGGACGCAGCGCCTCGGGCAGGACCACCGAGCCGTCGGCCTGCTGGTGGTTCTCCAGCAGGGCGATGATCACCCGCGGCATCGCGCACAGGGTGCCGTTCAGCGTGGCCACCGGGGCGGTCCCTCCCTCGAAGCGGGCCCGGATGCCGAGCCGACGGGCCTGGAAGTCGGTGCAGTTGGAGGTCGAGGTGATCTCGCGGTAGCGCTGCTGGCTGGGGAACCAGGCGTAGCAGTCGTACTTGCGGGCCGCGCTCATGCCGAGGTCCCCGGCGGCCAGCTCCAGCACCTGGTAGGGCAGCTCGAGGGCCTCGATGAACTCCTTCTCGAAGCCGAGCAGGGCGCGGTGCTGGGCCTCGGCGTCCTCGGGGGCGCAGTAGACGAACATCTCGACCTTGTCGAACCAGTGCACCCGGAAGATGCCGCGGGTGTCCTTGCCGTAGGAGCCGGCCTCGCGGCGGAAGGAGGGGCTGTAGCCGGCGTAGCGCAGCGGCAGCTTCGCCACGTCGAGGATCTCGTCGCTGTGGTAGGCCGCCAGCGGGACCTCGGCGGTGCCCACCAGGTAGAGGTCGTCGTCGGGCAGGTGGTAGACGTCCTGGGCGGCCTGGCCGAGGAAGCCGGTGCCCTCCATCGCCGACGGCTTGACCAGCGCCGGGGGCAGGATCGGGGTGAAGCCCCACGACAGCGCCTTGCTCATGGCCAGGTTGAGCAGGGCCAGCTCGAGCTCGGCCCCCTGCCCGGTCAGGAAGTAGAACCGCGAGCCCGACACCTTGGCGCCGCGCTCGGTGTCGATCGCGCTGAGGATCTCGCCCAGCTCCAGGTGGTCGCGCGGGTCGAAGCCCTCGGCCTCGAAGTCGCGGGCCGTGCCGACGGTCTCCAGCACCACGAAGTCGTCCTCGCCACCGGCCGGGACGTCGTCGGGCACCAGGTTCGGGACCCGGGCGAAGAGGGAGTCGAAGCGCACCCCCGCCGCGGAGGCGGCGGCGTCGAGCTGCTTCACCTCGGCGGCGAGCTCCTTCGTGCGGGCCAGCAGGGCGGCCTTCTCCTCACCCTGGGCCCGGGCGACCTCCTTGCCGAGGCCCTTCTGCTCGGCCCGACGCGCCTCGAAGCCGGCGATGGCCGCGCGTCGCTCCTCGTCGGCGACCAGCAGCTCGTCGACCAGCGCGGAGTCCTCACCGCGGGCACGCAGGGTCGCGCGGATGCGGTCGGGGTCGGTGCGCAGCAGCCTGGGGTCGATCACGGCGGTCAGCCTACCGACGCCGACGCCCTCCGCTCGACGACGTTCTGGCCCTGAGGATCAGCACGCGTCCGGCGGGCCCCCGCCGCTCACCTACGCTTGCACCCCATGAGCGAACGCCGGCTGCCCCCCACCCTGGCGTGGGTGGTGGCGATCGGCTCGCTGGTCGCCTTCGCCGTGCTGGCCGGGTTGGTGGCCGGTGGCCACCTGGACGCCCTGGACCGGGCCACGGCCGCCCGGCCGCTGCGGCCGGGCTCGCCCGCGGAGGAGGTCTTCTCCGCGGTGGCGCTGCTCACCATGCCGGTCGTGCTCTACACCGTGGTGGTGGGTTTCGGACTCTGGTGCGCACGGCACCGGCTGCGGAACCTCGCGGTCGCCGTGCTCGCCGCGGTCCCCCTGGCCTGGGGAGGCAACTACGTCTGGAAGCACCTGGTGGAGCGGGAGCGACCGCCCTCCCCGCACGAGCTGATCAGCGCCACCGGCTACGCCTTCCCCTCCGGCCACGCGACCGCGGTGGCGGTGCTGGTGGTCACGGTCAGCGCCACCATCATCCACACCCGGCAGGCGCGGCAGGTGACGGCGTCCTGGCGCCTGGGAGGCACCTCGCTGGTGCTGCTGGTGCTGCTGGACCGCTGGATCATGAGCGCGCACTGGGTCTCGGACCTGCTCGGCGGGCTGCTCTGGGGGGTGGCTGCGACGTCGCTGACCCTGCTGGTCGCCCGGGTCCGGGTGATGCCCTACGAGCTGGACCGCTTCGTGCACCCCCGGCTGGACCCGGAGCAGCCGCAGCGCACCTGCGCGGTGGTCTACAACCCGTCGAAGGTGACCGACTGGCCGAGCTTCCGGCGCCGGGTGGAGTACGAGCTGGCCGCCCGCCGCTACACCCCGCTGTGGCTGGAGACCACGGTCGGCGACCCCGGCCGGGCCATGACGGCGAGGGCCCTGCGCGAGGGGGCGGACCTGGTGCTGGGGGCCGGCGGTGACGGGACCATCCGGGTGGTCTGCGACGGGCTGGCCGGGACCGGCGTCCCCTTCGGGCTGATCCCGGCGGGCACCGGCAACCTGCTGGCCCGCAACCTCGGCGTGCCGCTGGACGAGACCACCGCGCTCAAGGTGGCCCTGGACGGGGTGGACACCCCGATCGACCTGGTCCGGCTGACCGTGGACGGCGAGCGTGAGGGTGAGCACTTCACCGTGATGGCCGGGCTGGGGATCGACGCGGTCATCATGGCCGCCACCAACCCCGACCTGAAGCGCGCGGTGGGTTCGGCGGCCTACTTCGTGGCCGCGGCCCGCAGCGCGTCCCACCCGCCCGTGCACGCCACCATCCGGGTCGACGACGGTCCGGTGCTCCGCCGCCGGGCCAGCGTCATCGTGATCGGCAACGTCGGCTTCCTGCAGGGCGGGATCCCGCTGATGCCGGAGGCGAAGGCCAACGACGGCCTGCTGGACCTGCTGGTCGCCTCACCGGCCGGGGCGAAGGACTGGGCCCGGATCGTGACCCGCGTGCTCACCCGCCGGGACCGCGACGAGGCCAAGCTGGACCGGCTCACCGGTCGCCGGGTCTCGATCCGGATCGACCGCACCGACTGGTACGAGATGGACGGCGACACCGCGGGACGGTGCTCCTCGATGGTGGCCGAGGTGGTGCCCGGGGCGCTGGTGCTGCGGCTCCCGGCGGCCCACCGCCAGGGTCTGGTCGACGAGGTCTCGATGGCTCTCGCGGCCGCCGACGCTCAGCGGGTGGAGCGGCGGAGCGAGGCCAGCCAGGCCACGGCCTCGGCGTAGTCGTCGTCGGCGTGCCCGGCCGCGACGGTGGGGGCCACCTCGTCGGCGCGGGTGTAGGAGCCGAGGAACACCACCGCCTGGCAGATCCGGTGCAGACCCATCACGGCCTCGGCCAGCCGGGCGTCGTCGAGGTGGCCCTCGGCGTCGATGGAGAAGCAGTAGCTGCCCAGCGTGGTGCGGGTGGGCCGGGACTCGATCCGGCACAGGTTGACCCCGCGGCTGGCGAACTGGTCGAGGATCTCCAGCAGCGCACCGGAGCGGTCCCGGCGCATGAAGCAGACCAGCGTGGTCTTGTCCCGGCCGGTGCGGGGCGGCAGCTCACCGGGGCGGGAGACCAGCACGAAGCGGGTCTGGGCGTCGGGGTTGTCGGCGATGGCCTCGGCCGCGGCGACCAGACCCTGGCTCCTCCCCGCGACGGGGGCGCAGATGGCGGCGTCGTAGCCGGAGTCCGGGTCGGCCACGGTGACGGCCGCGCCGGCGGTGGACCCGCGCTCGGTCACCGTGGCCGCCGGCAGGTGGGCGTCCAGCCAGCCGCGGCACTGGGCGGCCGCGTGCGGGTGGGTGATGACCTGACCGACGTCCTCCAGCCGGGTGCCGGGGCGCACGTAGAGGTCGAACTGGACGTCGATGACCGCCTCGCGGGTGATCACCAGCGGGGCGCCGTAGGTGAGGGCGTCCAGGGTCGCGCTCACCCCGCCCTCGACGGAGTTCTCGATCGGCACCAGGACCGCGTCCACCTCCCCGCTGCGGACCGCGTGCAGCGCCGCCGGCACGGACGGGTAGGGCCGCGGCTCGGTGCTGGTCAGGCCGAGACCGAGCAGGGCCTGGTGGGTGAAGGTGCCGGCCGGCCCGAGGTAGCCGTAGCTGGTCGGCGGGTCGGTGGGTCCGGCGAGGTCTGGCACCCGGCCACCCTAGACGCCACCCGTCCCCGGCCGGCCCTGCATCTCAGCCGGGCTCAGCGCAGCTCGACGCCGTCCCACATCCCCTGGATGGCGGCCGCGGCGTCGGCCGGGGTGTCGTCGGCGACGTCGCTGATCAGCGCGACCTGGCGGCCGTCCTCGAGGGCGATCACCGCGACCCGGACGGTGGCGGAGGTGGTCGGTACGTCCTCCTCCTCGATGGGGACCTCGACGGTCCAGAGCGCGGCCCGCTCGGGCGGCAGCGTGCCGAGGGGACCGGTGCTGGGCTCGAGCCCGGCCGGGACGTCGTCGTAGAAGAGGGCGAGGGCGCGCTCACCGACCAGCCGCGAGGTGGCGGCCGGGTCGTCGGGGGTGACGAAGACGTCGTCGAGCAGCCCGACCAGGGCGACGACGTACCAGCCGGGGTGGATCTCGGAGTCGGAGTAGCGCGCGTCCTCGAACAGCTCCACGCCCGGGGCGGGGACGGGCGCCGCCATCGGCTCCGCCGGCATCCGCACCACCACCTCATCAGCCAGGGTCAGCGTCCGGGTCGCGTCGTCGAGGGCCAGGTCGGGGGTCGCCGGGCTGGGGCTGCCGTAGGCGGTCGGGGAGGTGGAGCTGCCCGGCAGCGGGGAGGTCGCCCGACGGGTGGCCCCGAAGGCGCCGACCACGCCCAGCACGAGGAGGAGGGTGAGCACCGCCAGCAGCACGGTGCGCAGGGTGTGGCGGCGCTCGCGGTCGACCGTGGGGACGACGGTGGCCACCGTCCGGGGGTCGCCGCCGTGCGGCGGTGGGGTGGCGTCGGCACCCTCGGCCCGCCAGGACGTCCAGCCGATGCCGTTCCACCAGCGGACCGTGCTGTGGTCCTCGGGGTCGGGGTACCACCCCGCCGGCGTGGGCATCAGCGTCCCGTCTCCGGCGACCTCGGGCTCACCGGCACCGCCGAGGGGGTGCTGGGTGAGGCGGGCAGCAGGACGCTGCCGCCGGTGCTGGTCAGACCGCCCATCGCCTTCAGCTCACGCCGCGGCAGCAGCCACATCCGGCGCCACCAGAGCACGATCATCACCAGCACGCCGAGCTGGACCGCCGGGGAGGCGGTGTCACGGATCCGGGAGCTGATCACGTCCAGCACGGGGCCCACCTCGATCGCGCGGCCGGGGACGAAGGCCATCGACAGCAGCGCACCGCGCCAGAGGAAGAGCCGGTCCAGCTGGGTGGCCCCGATCACCGCCAGCGGCACCCAGGCGATCAGGTCGTACCAGCTGAGGGTGTAGATGGAGGTGACCAGCCACGCCACCGACAGGGTCAGCGCGGTGCGCAGGGCGACCGTGATCGGGTCGCTCTGCGGGTCGGTGCCCGGACGCAGCCCCGGCGCGGCCCGCCACGGCAGCACCCGCGACAGCATCCAGGCGATCACCACCATCAGCGACAACGCGACGACGTTGAGCACCACCTTCGAGGGGCCCGTGCCCAGCCCCAGCACCTGCGTCATCAGGCCGTAGATCGGTGCGACCCACGAGCCGGAGGAGACGTAGGTGGTGTTGCGCAGCACCGACACCAGGGCGGCGGGCTGCCAGAGGCCGTAGGCGAGCCCGATCGGCACCAGCGCACCGAGGCAGAGGGCCAACGCCTTGCGGGGCTCGCGGCGGTAGGCCCACAGCATCGCCAGCCCGTAGAGGCCGATGGACAGCTTGGTGCACCCGGCGATCCCGATCATCAGCCCGGCACCGAAGGGCGTCTTGCGCATCAGCAGGATCGCGAAGACGGCGAACATCACCGACTGCGCCTCGTTGTGCGCGGCGGCCACCACCGCCCAGATCAGCAGCGGGTTGCAGACGCTGAGCAGGGTGGCCCGGGCCTGCAGCCTCGGGTCGCCGTGGGCGAGCCAGACCACCCCGGCGCAGGTGATCAGGAAGGGCACCAGGCAGAACAGCTGCAGCCAGAAGACCACGTCGTGCATGTTCTCCCCGCCGAGGACGTTGGAGAACCACTGCGTCCAGGCGGTGACCGGTCCGTACACGCTGGGGGTGTCCTGCCAGGGCCGCTCGGTGGCCAGCAGCACGGGGTCGTACTGGGTGCGGAAGATGTCGGCTGGGGTGATGTCGTAGGGGTTGCGGCCCAGCAGCTGCAGACGTCCGTAGCCGGCGTACATCAGCACGTCGGCGGAGGTGAGCGGCGGGACCAGGATCGTGGCGGTGCTCATCGCCGAGCCCAGCACGAACAGCCGGCGGTGGTGCGGGCGCCAGCCGTCGGCCAGGGCGCGCAGACAGACCCAGACCCCCAGCGCGCCGACCCCGATCCCCACCAGGACGGCCAGCGAGACGGCCAGCTCGTTCGGGGCGACCAGCTCGCCCGGAGGACTCCACCAGCGCTGCGGCAGGTGGTACGGCGGCAGCAGGCCGGCTGCGGGCCCCAGCTCGAGGGTGACCACCGACGGGCCCAGCAGACCGACCACGATGGTGGTGAGCACGCTGGTCAGCACCAGCGCGAGACCGTGGCGGTGGTCGCGGTGCCAGACCGTGGCCCGTGCGGTGGCCGGGTGCACGCCGTCGCCGACGCGGACGACGGGCTGCTTGCGCACGGGACCTCCTGACGCCACCTCGGACCACGGACGGCGCTGCGGGGGCACCTGCTGGGACGAGGAAAGGTTAACCGGTCCGGGAGCACGGGGAGCCTCGCCCCAGCCGCCGGACGGGACCCGCCGCGGCGCGTCTCCTAGAGTCCCCCCATGACCACGAGCTCCCCGCTGGGTGTCCACTCCGAGGTGGGCAGGCTGCGCACCGTGCTGCTGCACCGGCCGGGCAACGAGCTGCGCCGGCTGACCCCGCGCAACAACGACGCCCTGCTCTTCGACGGGATCCCGTGGGTCGACCGCGCCCAGGACGAGCACGACGCCTTCGCCGAGGCCCTGCGCAGCCGCGGCGTGGAGGTGCTGCTGCTGGCCGAGCTGCTGGCCCAGACCCTGGCCCTGCCCGACGCCCGGGAGCAGGCCGTCGCGCTGACCACCACCGACCTCCGGCTGGGGGACCAGCTGCGGGGGTGGCTGCGGCACTACCTGACCGACCTGGGGCCCGAGCAGCTGGCCGAGGTGCTGGTGGCCGGGCTCCGCAACGACGAGCGCGACGGCCCACGCACCCTGGTCACGGCACTGATGGCCGAGGACGACTTCGTCATCGACCCGCTGCCCAACCTGCTCTTCACCCGCGACTCCAGCGTCTGGATCGGGGACCGGCCGGCGGTCACCTCGCTGGCCATGCCGGCCCGGCAGCGGGAGACCCAGCTGACCGAGCTGATCTACAGCTTCCACCCGCGCTTCGCCGACGCCAGCCCGATCTACGGCTGGGACCAGGAGCACGTGGAGGGCGGGGACGTGCTGGCCCTGGCCGAAGGGGTGCTGGCCATCGGCGTCGGGGAGCGGACCACCCCGGCGGGGGTGGAGCGGCTGGCCCGGACGGTCTTCTCCCTGGACCTGGCCCACACCGTGGTGGCGGTGCCGATCGACCAGGAGCGGGCCACCATGCACCTGGACACCATCGCCACCATGGTCGACGTCGACGCGATGGTGATGTACCCCAACGTGGCCCACCGGCTGTCCGCGCGGATCGTGCGCGCCGACGGCGACGACCTGGTGGTCGGGGAGCCGCTGCACTTCCTGGACGCCGCCGCGCAGGCGATGGGGATCTCCGAGCTGCGGCTGATCGACACCGGTCTGGACCCGGTGACCGCCGAGCGGGAGCAGTGGGACGACGGCAACAACACCCTGGCGCTGGCCCCGACGGTGGCCGTGGCCTACGAGCGCAACACCGAGACCAACGCGCGGCTGGAGGCTGCGGGGATCGAGGTGCTGGCCATCAGCGGGTCCGAGCTGGGATCGGGTCGGGGCGGTCCCCGCTGCATGTCCTGCCCGATCGCCCGCGACCCGCTCTGAGGCGGGGGTGCTGCTCGGGGTCCCCGCCGGTGTGCTCGTCGCGCTGGCGCTGGCCCTCGTCCTCGGCGCCCTGGTGCAGTCGACCGTCGGGCTCGGTGTCGGGCTGGTCGCCGCGCCGGTGACCACCCTGCTGGCCCCGGAGCTGATGCCCGGGTTCATGCTCTGGCTCACGCTGCTGCTGCCGGTCGGCACCCTGCTCGAGGGGCGCCGGGAGGTGGACGTCCGCGGGCTGGCCTGGGCACTGCCCGCGCGGGTGCCCGGGACCGTGCTGGGGGCGCTGCTGGTGGTGTGGCTGGACCAGGCGGCCCTCGGCCTGGCCATCGGCGTGGTGGTGCTGGTGGCGGTGGTCACGACCGCGTCCTCGCTCCGGGTCCCGCTCCGACCGGCCTCGCTGATGGGCGCCGGGCTGCTCTCCGGGGTGACCGGCACGGTGTCCTCGATCGGCGGGCCCCCGATGGCCCTGCTCTACCAGCACCAGCCGCTGGCCACGATCCGCCAGACCCTCGCGGTCTACTTCTTCGTCGGTGCGACCCTCAGCCTCGTCGCGCTCGGGGTGGGCGGGGAGCTCGGGTGGCGCCAGGCGGCCGTCGCGGCGCTGCTCTCCCCCGCCCTGCTGGTGGGACAGCTGGTCGCCCCGCGGGTGCGCCGGCGGGTGCGTCCGGGGCAGGTCCGGGTGGTGGTGCTGGTGGTCTGCGCCGCCTCGGCGTCGGTCCTGGTGGTCCGCAGCCTCGTCGCGCTCTGACCGTGGCCGCCGTCCGGGCTCAGGAGGGGACCGGGTCGCCGTGCACCACGGCCAGCGCGCGGTCGGGGTGGTCGGTGGTCAGACCGGTGGCGCCGCGGTCCAGCCAGCGGCGCATGGCCTCCGTGTCGTTCACGGTCCACAGGTGCAGCCGGTGCCCGCGGGCCAGCAGCCGGTCCACCCACCCCGGGTGGCGCTCGGCCAGCCGGTGGTCCACGCCGACGGTGTCGACGCCCTCGGGGAGGTGGCCGTCGGCCCAGGGCCCGAGGTCCTTCTCCACCAGCAGGGAGCGGCGCAGCGCCGGCGCCAGCTTCCCGGCCAGGGCCACGGCCCGCGGTTCGAAGCTGATCATCCGCACCGGCGCCCCCGGTCTGGTCCAGCCGCGGTCGGCCAGCTGCTCCAGGGCCCGGCGGTCGACGTCGAGGCCGCGCGCGGTCGGGTGCTTGGTCTCCACCGCCAGCCCGACGTCGACCCCCTCGTCCCGGGCCCCCGCCACCAGGTCGAGCAGCTCGGCGAAGGTGATCAGCTCCCGCTGCTCGGGCGTGGGGTCGGGCACCTTCCAGGAGCCGACGTCGACCTGCTTGAGCTCGGCGACGGTCAGCTCGGCCACGGCATCCGGACGCCCCCCGGTGCGCCGGAGGGTGAGGTCGTGCAGCACCACCAGCTGGTCGTCGGCGCTGAAGTGGACGTCGCCCTCCAGCTCCACCCGGTGCCCCGTCCGGCGGGCCAGCTCGACCGCAGCCCGGTAGGCCGCCCGGGTGGACTCGGGGTGGACGGCGGAGGACCCGCGGTGCGCGACCACCTCGATCGCTGCCTGACCCGTCATGGGCCGCAGTCTGTCAGCCCCGCGGGGCGACGGCGCCGCGGCCGGTGCGGGCCGCCAGCCGGCCGAGCACCAGCATGGCGACCACCGACACCACGATGGAGGCCACCGACGAGCCGAGCCAGGACGGGGCGCTGAAGCCCACCAGGTCGGCCAGCCAGGCCCAGGCGTCGGACCAGTAGGGCACGGTGCCGGGGGCGATCAGCTGGTAGGTGACGAAGCCGCAGACCCAGGCCAGCACCGGCACCAGCCGCAGCCGGGCGTGCGCGCTGACGTCCCAGACCTTGCCGGAGACCCCGAAGAAGTCCGCCGCGGCGACCGCGAACAGCGGCACGAACACCGAGCCGATCAGGTACAGGAAGGACTGGTAGCGGCTGAGGTCGAGCAGGCAGGCCGCCGTCGTGGCCAGCGCCCCCACGCCCAGGGCCACCCAGCGGCGGTCCACGCGGGGGAAGAGGTTCTGCACCGACATGGTGGTGGAGTAGATGTTGGCGAAGGCCTCGTCGACCTCGTCCACCATCAGCACCATCAGCGCGATCCAGCCGGCGGGCAGCGCGATCAGGGCAGCGATCAGGTCGTCGCCGGTCAGCCGCGACACCGCCAGCACCCCGAGGGTGTAGTAGGCCACCGCGGCCAGCCCGTAGCCCAGGCCGGCTCCCCAGAAGGCCGAGCGGGCGCTGCGGGAGTGCCGGGAGTAGTCCGCGGCGAGGGGGGCGAAGGAGACCACGCCGGCCACGGCGACGTCCACGGCCGGCCAGAAGCCGAGCACCCCGGACTGGTCCAGCGGCTGGGTGGGCCGCAGCAGCACCTGCACGAAGAGCAGCACCGAGGCGGCCAGCACCACCCACACCATCACCTTGCGCAGCAGCCGGACGCTGCCCAGCGGTCGGAGCGCCATCGCGGTGGCCACCACCCCGGCGACCACGGCGGCCGGGACGCGCCAGGCGTCACCCAGCACCAGCGAGGCCGCGGTGGAGATGACGATGATCTCCATGGTGGCCCAGCCGACGTTCTGGGCCACGTTGAGCAGGGTCGGGGCGACCGAGCCGCGGCGGCCGAACAGGCCCCGCAGGGCCACCATCGCCGGCGCCCCGGTGCGGGCGCCGAACACCGCGGAGCAGGCCAGCAGCGCACCGCCGAGCAGGCAGCCGACCACCACCGCCAGCAGCGCGCTGGCCACCGACCCGGTGGTGGCCACCACCAGGGCGCCGGTGAGCGGACCGAAGAGCGAGATGCCGAGGTTGGCCCAGGTGGCGAACTGGTCCCAGAAGCCCAGCGGGCGTGGTGGTTCGGTGGTCAGGACGAGGGGCGCCTCCGGCCGCGCGGCGGCGGGCCGGGAGTCGGTGCTCGAGGCGTGCGTGGACGTGCTCACGGGGTCCTCCCTACGCCGGCATTACCCGGTCAGGTTCGTTCGGTCGGGGACCCGGCGACACGTCGCCACTCCACCCTCTCAGCCCGCCACAGGGTGCGAGCTCCCGAGATGTCGGCCCCACCATAGCGCCGCGCGCACCGGTGCGCCCCCGCACCGCCCGCCCGCCGAGAAACCCGCCCCGTCTCCGCCGTTCCGAGCCCAGCGTCCGGCGCTCGGCCGACCCTCGAGACGTCACATCGTCCGCGACCGTCACGCTCCCTCGGGGCCACGCGCGGGCCGACGACCGGTCGGGACGAGTGGCCCGTCCCTCGCCGACCACCCGACGTCACTCTTGGCACGGTCCCGGGGAGCGTCACTCGACCTCCCGAGGTCACCCAAGCCCCACACCTGGCGGCGACTGGCCCCAAGTCGTCGCCACCCTCGCGGGCGCGACGACCAGTCGGGGCGACTCGCCCACTCCTCACCGACCTCCCAATGACCTCCCGACGTCCCCCTGAGGCAGCCCCCAGCGGCGACTGGCCCCAAGTCGTCGCCACCCTCGCGGGCGTGACGACCAGTCGGGGCGACTCGCCCACTCCTCACCGACCTCCCCATGACCTCCCGACGTCACCCTGGGCATCGACCCAGGCAGCGACTGGCCCCGAGTCGTCGTCTCCCTCGCGAAGGTGACGACCTGTCAGGGCGAGTCGCCCGACCTCCCGACGCCAGGGGCCCCACCTTCGCGGCCAATGGCCCCGAGTCGTTGCCACCCTCGCGAGAGGTGACGACCAGTCGGGGCGACTCGCACCCGCTCGCCGAACCTGCCGACTCGAGGCCCTGAGGCGCCGCCCGTGCGGCGACTGGCCCCGCGTCGTCGCTTCCCTCGCGGAGGTGACGACCGGTTGGGGCGCGTCCCGTACCGGTCGCCGAACCTCGACGTCGCCGACTGAGCCCGATCTCGCGCGGCGACTGGCCGCGAGTCGTCGCCGTCGCGGTCGTGCCGACGAGTCGGAGCCAGTCGCCACCGGAGAGGTGGGCCACACGGGCGAGCGGGACGGGGTGGTCAGGGGGTGAGGACGACGCGGCCGAAGACGGCGCCGAGGTCCATCTGGCGATGCGCCTCGGCGGCCTGCTGCAGCGGCAGCACCTCGTGCACCACGGCGTGCAGCTCTCCGCGCGCGGTGGCCTCGAGCTGCTCGGCCCGGACGGCGTCCCGCGCCGGGGTCGGGACGGTGTCGAGGCTGAGGGTGCTGATGGTGAGGGACTGCCGGAACCGCGCCAGCAGGGCCATGCCGAAGTCGGCCGGTGGCATCCCGGCCACGACGCCCACGAGGACCATCCGCCCGTTCGGGGCGAGGCGGTCCAGGAAGGCGGGCACGTCGGGGCCACCGACCACGTCGACCACCACGTCGAACGCGTCCGGTGCGTCCGGACCGCCCGCTCCGGTCCGGTCCAGGACGTGGGTGGCCCCGAGCTCGACCAGCCGACGGCCGCGTTCGGCGGAGGACGTGGTCACCGCGACGACACCCGCCCCGGCCTGCACCGCCAGCTCCACCGCCGCGATGCCGATGCTGCCCGCGGCACCGCGCACGAGCACGGACTCACCGGCCACCAGCCCGGCCCGCTCCAGCGCGAAGTGGGCGACGGGCGCCGCGCTCCCCACCGTCACCGCCTGGACGGCGGTCAGGGTGTCGGGGAGCTCGACGACGTCGCCCACCGGGGCCACGGCCTGCTCGGCGTAGGCGCCGCCCAGACCGGTGAAGGCCCAGACCCGACGACCCACCCACGCCGGGTCGACGTCCGCGCCGACGTCGGTCACCACCCCGGCGACCTCGCTGCCGGGGACGAGGCCGGCGGAGAACCCCATCCCACCGAGGGTCCCGCGGCGGATCACCGCGTCGACACCGGCCACCCCGATGGCCTCGGTCCGGACCAGCACCTCCCCCGCCGCGGGGGTCGGGTCCGGCACCTCGACCACCACCATCCCGCTCGGGTCCCCGAACCGTTCGATCTGCACGGCCTGCACGTCGTCTCCTCTGGTCGTCTGCTGCACTACGCTGGCGACGCTAACGGACGCCCGCGTCCACTTGACTGAAGTGAGAGCCATGACCGCTGGACTGCCTCAGATGCTGCGCACGGACGCGCAGGACAACCGCGAGCGGGTGCTCGCCGCCGCCCGCGCGCTGTTCGCCGAGCGGGGCGTCGACGTCACCATGCGCGACGTCGCCCGCCGCGCCGAGGTCGGTCCCGCCACCCTGTACCGGCGATTCCCGACCAAGCAGGCGCTGCTGTCGGAGGCCTTCGAGGAGGAGGTGCGGTTCTGCAGCAGCATCGTGGACGACGGTTGCACCGACCCCGACCCCTGGCGCGGCTTCTGCTCGGTGGTCGAGCGGATCTGCACCCTCAACATCGGCAACCAGGGCTTCGTGGACGCCTTCGTGTCCGGGAGCCCGGGCATCGACGCCCTGGCCGAGCACCGGGCGGCGCTGCTGCGTCGGCTCGCCGAGCTGGCCGGGCGTGCGCAGGCGGTCGGTGGGCTGCGTGGTGACTTCGTGGTCGACGACCTCGTGCTGGTCCTGCTGGCCGGGCGCGGGCTTGCCTCGGTCCCGCCGGCACAGCGGGAGGCGACCGCGCGACGCTTCGCCGCCCTGGTCATCGAGGCCTTCCGGGCCTCTGACGACGACGTGACCCTCCCCCGACCCCCGCGGCTCATCACCAGACCGGTCCGGGCGCCTCGCTAGGTCTGCCGTCCGCCCCTGCGCCCGCTCGACCACCAGATCTCGAGCAGCCACGCGACGGGGGCGGTCGTCGTCCGCGCTGACCGGGTGCCGGGGCTCGCCCTCACCGGTCTCGGTGGTGCCCTGGCGCTGAGCAGCCACAGCCGCGCCTGACGGGTTCCGCCAACCGGCTCGACGCCGACGTCCGGCCACGACAGGGTGGTGGCGTGGACGGGGTGCGCCTGAGGGCGATGACGGTGGACGACGCGGCGCCCCTGTCGGAGGCCTTCGCCCGGATCGGCTGGCACAAGCCGGTCGAGCTCTACCAGCGCTACCTCGCCGAGACCTCGACCGGTGTGCGGGTCTGCGTGGTGGCCGAGGTCGCCGGTGAGCTCGCGGGGTACGTGACGCTGCTGTGGACCTCGGACTACCCGCCGTTCCGCGAGGCCGGCGTGCCGGAGGTGTGCGACCTCAACGTCCTCCCCCACCTCCGCCGGCGCGGCGTCGGTGCCGCCCTGCTCGGGGCGGTCGAGGACGCCGCCGGCCGGCGTGGCGGCACCGTCGGCCTCGGCGTCGGACTGCACCCGGGCTACGGCGCGGCCCAGCGGCTCTACACCGCCCGCGGCTACCTGCCGGACGGGCGGGGTGCGGTACGCGACCACCGACCCGTCGCGGAGGGGGCGACGGTCCCCCTCGACGACGACACCTGCCTGATGCTGACCCGGGCGCTCGGGGCACACCACCCCTGAGTCGTCCCGAGCGTGGGCTCGTCGGGCGAGCCCGGCGGTCGACGTCAGCCGCTTCCGCCACGACCGCCGTGCCCGCGGGGCGCAGGGGTGGTCCAGCCCGCCGGGCCCGGTTCCCGCCGCGCCGGTTCACCGGCCCGAGATACGCCCCTCGGCGGAGCACTCGAGGCGGCACACCGCACGGCGCCCCGTTGAGGGAGACGGGACGACGTGCGCGGCGTTGACCTTGACACCGTGCGAAGGTCTTGACTGGTGGCAGGAGGTTCACCCATGACGACGACCGGACCCACGATCCCGAGGGCCACCTCGCTGCGCGAGGCGCTGGAGGACCTCGCACCCTCCGCACGGCTGCAGGCCGCCATGGCTGCCGGGATGCAGCCAGGACCGGCGGACCCGCCGGTCCTGGTGGCCCGCTGCGCCCTCGAACCCGACTTCTACGTCCGGGACATGCTGACCTGGGCGCTCACGCGCCACCCGGCCGCGGTCACCGTCCCCCTGCTGCTCGCCGAGCTCCGGGACGGTTCGCCGCAGGCGCGCAGCCAGGCGCTGCACACGCTGTCCAAGGTGGGCGACCCGCGGGGCTGGACGGCGATCACCCCGGAGCTGCTCCGGGACCCCGAGGACGAGGTGGCCCGGACCGCGTGGCGGGCCGCCGTCGCCCTGGTCCCCGAGGGTGCCGAGGCGGACCTGGCCGCGACCCTGGTGACGCAGCTGGGTCGCGGCGGTCCCGAGGTCCGGCGGAGCCTCAGCAGGGCGCTGGTCGACCTGGGCGAGGCGGCCGGGAGCGCCCTGGCCGAGGCCGCCACCCGGGGAGACGTGGCCACGCGCACGCACGCGATCGCGACCCAGCGCCTGACCCTCGACCCCGAGCAGGGGTTCGAGGCCTCCGTCTCCGAGGCCGAGCGCGTCGTGGCCCTGATGGACGCGCCGGTCGCCGGCGGGGCGGAGGCGTCCTCTGGGGATCCTGGTGCTGATCGGTGAGGTGTCGCGGCACTCGGGGGTCAGCGCCCGGATGCTGCGGCACTACGACGCCATCGGTCTGGTCGCACCGTCGGAGCGGAGCACGTCGGGGTACCGCCGGTACTCCGAGGCTGATCTCCAGCGCCTCTTCCACGTGGAGAGCCTCCGCTCCCTCGGACTGTCGCTGCCCGAGGTGCGGCGGGCGCTCGACGACCCCGGGTTCGCCCCCTCGGAGCTGGTCGAGGAGCTGGTCGCCCGGACGCGCGAGCGGATCTCGGCCGCGGAGGAGCTGCTGGGGAGGCTGGATCGGGTCCGCGCGGGTGGCCCGGACCGGTGGGGGGAGGTCCTGCGCACCGTGGCCCTGGTCCGCGGGCTGCAGTCCGACGACCCCTCCCGACGCCAGCTGAGCGCGCTGTCGACCAGCGAGGACGACGCGCTCCGGCTGGTGGGCCCGCTGGCCGAGGCGCTGCTGGCCGAGCCGGACCCCGTCGTCGCCGGCGCCCTGCGCTGGGCCGTGCGGCAGTCCGGGGACGAGGCGCTCGACGTCCTGGCGCCGGCGCTGGACTCCCCCGACGGGCAGCGCCGGGAACGTGCCGTCACCACCATCGCCCAGCTGTCCACCGAACGCTCGACCGCCGTGCTCACCGGCGTCCTCGGGCACGCCGACGACGCGATCCGCCACAGGGCCGCCCTCGCCCTGGGGTCGCGCGGGGAGCCGGTGGCGGTGGCGGTGCTGGTGGAGATGGTGCTCACCGGGCACCAGGACGTCGAGGCCGCGGAGGTCCTGGGCGCCCTCGCTCGACACCACGACCTCACCGACCCCGTCGGTGCCGTGCTCGCCCACGCGGTGCAGCGAGGCGGTGGTGGACCGGGACCGAGGACCCGGATCACGCAGGCCCTGGCCGAGCTGCCCGCCGCCCTGGCCCGGCCGACCCTGGAGGTGCTCGGTCGCGACGACGACCCGGAGGTCGCGCGGACGGCGGCCTACGTCCTGCAGCGGTTCGCCACGACCGCCGCCGCCGGGCACGCAGGCTGCTGAGGCACCGACGACCGCCGACGACGGGGGCCTCGACCCAGGCAGGGCCGGCCGCCCGGCCGGCGTGCTCGAGCACCGACCTGCTCATACGAGCACGACAGCCTCCAGCGTGGCCCGTCGTGCGCGCATGAACAGATCCTCGGCGCGAGAGGCGGGGTTCGGCGTCAGGCGGCGAGGCGCTCGGCGGCCTCGGGCAGGACCTCGCCCCGCGTGCAGGAGGCGAGGCGGACGAGGGTAAGCCGGTCGGGCGGCACCGCCCCCCGCCCGCGGGTCTGGGGCACCGCCCCACGCCCGCGGGTCGCGGCAGCACCCGGACTTCCCAAGAGCTCCGCCCCAACCACCGGCGCCTCCCGCGTCGCAGCGCCCAGCCAGACCCCCGGGGCGCTCGGGATGACGTCCCGACGGGACGCAGCGGGACCGGGAGAGACGCACCCTCCGCCCGCCGGGACGTGGCCTCCCCGAGCGGGCCCTGACCCTCACCGGAGCGGTCGCCGGACCGGGCGGTGACGCACCCCCGGCGTCGTAGGGTGTGCGCGTGCAGCGAGCGAGCGGGACGGTGGGGACCCGTCGCCGGCGCTCCCCGCGGGCCGTCGCCGTCGGCGTCCTCGCCGCCACCCTCACCCTGCTCTCCCCCGCCGCGCTGCCCGCGGCGGCCGTCGGGGACGGTGAGCCGTTCCGCAGCAGGGACTGCAAGAACTTCCAGGCCAACGCACCCATCAGCTCCTGGGCGGTCGACCGCCTCCAGCCCCAGCGGGCCCACGAGCTCGCCACCGGGCGCGGGGTGCGGATCGCCGTCATCGACACCGGGGTGGACAACCGGAGGATGCCGGTCTTCGGGAAGGCCTCCGTCAGCGTGGTCAACTACGCCGGCTACGAGCAGAAGGTGGACGCCGGCAGCGACCTCCGCGACTGCCAGCACGGCACCCAGGTGACCTCCCTGATAGTCGGGGGACCCACTGACGGGACCAACTTCATCGGCATGGCCCCGGGCGCGACCGTCATCGCGATGCGGTCGCTGGAGAGCGGCCCGGCCGCACCGGACCAGTCCACCCCGCAGGAGCCCCAGCCGATCGCCCCGGTGGTCGAGGCGGTGCGGGCGGCGACCGCGGAGGAGGTCGACATCATCAACATCTCCCAGTCCAGCACCTACGACGCCGACTACGCCGACGCGGTCGCCGACGCCATCGACGCCGGCATCGTGGTGGTCGCCGCCGCGGGCAACGGGGGCGGCGGCGCCGCCGACCCGCCGTACCCGGCGGCGTTCCCCGGGGTGGTCGCGGTGGGGGCCACCGGCCCCAACGACGTCGCCCCGGACTGGTCGCAGTCGCACGAGGAGCTGCGGGTGACGGTCTCGGCGCCCGGGGTCAAGGTGCTGTCGGCCAACCCCGCGATCGACGGGGAGAGCTCGTGGTCGAGCGTGGACGGGACGTCCTTCGCCGCCCCGCTGGTCACCGGTGTGGTCGCGTTGATGCTGGAGCGGGAGCCCGACCTGACCCCGGGCCAGGTCACCCGCCGGCTGCGCCGCACCGCCGACCCGACCCCGAGGACGGCCCCCGACCGCCAGACCGGCTGGGGCGTGGTGAACCCGTTGGCCGCCGTCACCGACGTGGTCAGCTCCGAGACCCCGGCACCGGGCCCGGTGGCCTCACCGACCCCGGCCGAGGACTACCGCGACCGTCCTCCGGTCGACCACTCCCAGCGCGACACCGCCCTCGCGGTGGCGGGAGGAGCCGTGGCCGTGGTGCTGGTGGCGGCCGTGCTGGCCGCCTCGCTGCCCGCGGGCCGTCGACGCCGCTGGGCCCCTCCGCGCGACTGACCCGCTCGGAGCGCCGTCCCGGTCACCCAGCTGGCGGCCCAGAGCGGTCGGATCCTGGCCGGGGGACCCGTTCGGATCCCGTCGGACCCTGCCCGACAACCGTCGGCCCCTGCCCGAGGACCGCTCGGGTCCACCCCAGGACCGGTCCGCAGCGGCGCCTGGTGCGTCCCCGGCCAGCCGACACCCACCCGCGGACGAGGAGCGTGCTGCCCTCGTCCGGCGCGCACCGCGACCACCCGACAGCCGTGTCCGCACACACCCGCCACGGGCGCAGGACCGCGAGGTCAGAGCTCCTTGGGCGGGGTGTGGGCGGTCTGCACCAGCACCTTGCCGGACCGGGTGACCAGGGTGCCCCGGCCCGGCGACAGCGGCTGAGGACGGACGTCGGCCAGCAGCGCGCCCTCGTCCTTGGTGCCGCTCATGATGATGCCGGGGTTCTGGGCGTCCTTGGCCCGGGCGATGATCTGGTCGGAGAACACCGCCCGCCCGGCCCCACCCATGCCGCGGGCCAGGATGATGTGCAGCCCGATGTCGCTGGCCTGGCTGACCAGGTCGAAGAAGGGCTGCATCGCGTGGCCCATGCTCGTCCCGACCAGCTCGTAGTCGTCGATCACGATGAAGAGCTCCGAGCCCTTCCACCAGCTCCGGTCGCGGAGCTGCTGCTGGGTCACGTTCGGCCCCGGCAGCCGGGAGCGCACCGCCGCCGCAGCGTCCTTCATCAGCTGGGTGGCGGCCGCGGACGAGGCGGCGTAGCCCGCCATGTGCTCGCCCTCGACGGCCCCCAGCAGCGAGCGCCGGTAGTCCAGGACCATGATCTTGGCCTCCTTCGGCGTGTACCGCGTGGTGATCCCGTTGAGGATCGTGCGCAGCAACGTCGACTTCCCGCACTCCGGGGCGCCGAAGATGACCATGTGCGGGTCCGAGAGCGGGTCCAGCCCGACCGGGGCCAGCTCCAGCTCGTCGATCCCGAACCACAGGGTGCGCTGGCGCCCGTCGTGCTCCATCCGCGGCAGCGCGGTCACCGGCAGGTCGTCGGGCAGCATCCGGACCGGGGCGACGCCCTGGCCGGGCCAGGCGGCGCGGACGCGGCGGACCATCTCCCGGCAGCCCTCGGAGACGTCGTCGGCGTCCATCACCGAGTCGATCCGGGGCAGCGCGGTCAGCATGTGCAGCCCGTCGTTGGACAGACCCCGACCCGGACGGCCGGTGGGCACCAGCGCGGCCCGCTTGCGGTCGATCTCGGACTCGAAGGAGTCACCCAGCTTCAGCTCCACCCGGCTCTGCAGCAGGTCGCGGATGGTGATCCGGAACTCCGACCACTTGTTGGAGGTGGCGACCACGTGGATCCCGAAGCCGAGACCGCGGGCAGCCAGGGAGGTCACCGAGGCCTCCATCGCCTCGAAGTCCTGACGCAGCGTCAGCCAGCCGTCGACGACCAGGAAGACGTCGGTGGGGAACCGGTCCCGCTCGATGGTGCCGTTGCGCCGTCCCCGGCGGTAGCTGGTCATGCCGTCCACGCCGAGCTCGGCGAAGGCGATCTCACGTGACTGCAGCAACGAGGTCATCTCCGCCACCGTGCGGCGGACGCGGTCGGTGTCCAGCCGGGAGCAGACCGAGCCGACGTGCGGCAGGTCGCGCAGCGAGGCGAGCGAGCCACCGCCGAAGTCGAGGCAGTAGAACCCGACCTCGTCGGGGGTGTGCAGCAGCGACATGGCGGCGATGGCCGAGCGGACGGCGGTGCTCTTGCCGGCCTGCGGGCCGCCCACCACGGCCAGGTTGCCGCCGGAGCCGGAGAAGTCCAGCCACATCGGGTCGCGACGCTGCTGGCGGGGGCGGTCCACCAGGGCGACCGGGGCGCCGAGGGTGGCGTGGAAACGGGCGTCCTTGGTGGTCAGCCCGCGGCCCTCGACCTCGACCAGCTCGCTGCGCAGCAGCTGGTCCACCGTGGACGGCTGGTCCAGCGGGGGCAGCCAGACCTGGTGGGCCGGCCAGCCCTTCCCGCGCAGCTTGTCCACCACGATGGTGAGCAGGGTCTCCTCGTCCTCCTCCTCGACCTCCTCGGCCGGGGCGGCCTCCACCAGCTCGTCCAGGGTGGCGGGCAGCGCGGGAGGCTCCTCCTCGCGCGGCGGCAGCACCTCGGGGACGTGGCCGGGGACGAACTCCAGCACCGGGGGCACCCAGGCGCGCGGCTGCAGCGGGTCGCGGTCGACGGTGGCCTCCGCGCCACGGGGGCGCTCGGAGCTGCCGTGCCAGGGACCGGAGACGTAGGCGGCCTTGAACCGGACCATCGAGACCGTGTCGAACTTGAGGTACCCGTTGCCGGGCGGGGTGGGGAGCTCGTAGGCGTCCGGCACCCCGATCACGACCCGCGACTCGGCCGGGGAGAAGGTGCGCAGGGCGATCCGGTAGGACAGGAAGGTGTCCAGACCGCGCAGCTTGCTCTCCTCCAGGCGCTGGGAGGCCAGCAGCAGGTGCACCCCGATCGAGCGGCCGATCCGGCCGATCTGGATGAAGAGGTCGATGAACTCGGGTCGGGCGGCGAGCAGCTCGGAGAACTCGTCCACCACCATGAACAGGCTGGGCATCGGCGGCAGGTCGGCGCCCTCCTGGCGGGCCTGCTCGTAGTCCTCGCGGTTCTTGAAGTTCCCGGTCGCGCGCAGCACCTCCATCCGGCGCTCCATCTCACCGGCGATGGCGTCCTGCATGCGGTCCACCAGGGTGAGCTCGCCCTCGAGGTTGGTGATCACCGCGCTGACGTGGGGCAGCTCGTCCAGACCGAGGAAGGTGGCACCGCCCTTGAAGTCGACCAGCACGTAGTTCAGCTGCTCCGACGAGTGCGTCATCGCCAGGCCGAGCACCAGGGTGCGCAGGAACTCCGACTTGCCCGACCCGGTGGCGCCGATGCACAGGCCGTGCGGGCCCATGCCACCGAGCGCGGCCTCCTTGATGTCGAGCTCGACCGGACGGCCGTCCTCGCCGTTGCCGACCGGGACGCGCAGCCGCTTCTGCATCGGCCGCAGCTTCCAGGCCACCCGGGTGTCGAGGGTGAGCGGGTCGCCGACGCCGACCTGGGCCGGGTAGTCCTTGGGCGGCTCGAAGACCACCTCCGGGGAGTCGTCGCCGTCGTCGACGTCGTCGGTGCGCACCTCGGGCATCCGGTACGGCGCCAGGGCCCGGGCCAGCAGCTCGGCCTGCACCATCGGGAGCTGGTCGGGGCGACCCAGCGGCGTCGAGGCGACCTGACCCGTCCCCTGGCGGCGGTGCAGGGTGAGCTCACCGCCCTGCACCTCCAGCACCGCCACGGACGGGTCGATCCGGCGCGGCCGCTCGCGCTGGGCGGTGACGGCCACGGTGGTGGTGGCGGTGCCGGGACCGGCCAGCTGCTCGGCGCTGGCCCCGCCCACGCCGTCGGTGACCAGCACCAGGTGGGCCGGCGGCCCCTGCTTCCCGGCCAGGCCCTCGGCGAGCGAGGACAGCTCGCCGCTGCTGGTGGCGATCAGGCGGACCGAGCCCGCCCCGTCGCACCGGTTCGGGTGCTGGGCGTGCGGCAGCCACTTGGCCCACTCCCAGCGCTCGACGGCCTCGGGGGCGGCGCAGAAGGCGATGACCAGGTCGTCGGGGCTGTGCCACGCCGCCATCTGGGCCACCATCGCGTAGGCGAGGCGGCGCTGGGCGTCCTGGTCCCCCACCAGCGTGATGGCGCTGAAGCCCTTCAGGCTGACCGCGAGCGGGACGCTGGGGACGGTGCGGTGGGTCCGGATGAAGCGTCGCAGCGCGCCGGTGGTCAGCGGCTCCAGGTCCTCGATCGGCTTGGACTCCGGCGGGGTGATGCGCTGGGCGAACTGCTGCGGGCCGACCGAGATCCGGATCGAGGCGAAGTCGTCGTCGTCGACGCGCCGCTCCCACATCCGCCGGTCGCCGGCCACCGCCCAGAGGTCGGTCGGCGAGGGGTGGCGCCACATCACGAAGCGCCGCTGCGCCTCCGCGGTGGCCCGCACCTTGCGCCGCGTCTGGGTCAGGTAGCGGAAGTAGTCGCGCCGGGAGGCGTCGAGCTGCTGGGCCTGGTCGTCGTTGCCGCGGCCGGTCTGGGTGAGCATCATGCCGAGCATCGAGATGCCGTACATGCCGCCCATCACCGCGCCGAGGGCGCCCCGGCCACCGCCACCGCCGCCGCCGCTGAACGACGTCGACATCATCAGGGCCATCGCGCCGGCCCCGGCCAGCATCGGCAGCATCCGCAGCACCGCCCCGAACCCGCGGCCGCCGGCCGGGGGCGGGATCTCCGGCGGGGACTCGAGCAGCAGGTCACCCCGGGGCAGGGCGGGCGCGCTGGCCCGCTTGCCGCGGGTGAAGGTGCTCACCGCCATCGTGCCGCGTCCTCCTCCGGTGCCGTCGCGGAGCGGTCGGCCGGACGGCCACCGCACGCGAGGGACATCATGCCCTGCGCGGGGGACACTTCCGGGTGCCGGAGGACGCCGGTCCGGGCACCCGCCGCGGGACGGGGTGCGGGTGGCCCGCCGACCAGTAGTCTGCCGCCCGTGAGCACTGGCGTTGGAGAGGACCTCGCACGCGTCACGGTCATCTCACCGACGCGGCGGATCGACCTGGCGCTGCCCGGCAGCGCGACGATCGGCGAGGTGCTGCCGCACGTGGTCCGCTTCTCCGGCCACGAGGGCTCGGCCACCGGGGACCCGGTGCACACCTGGGTGCTGCAGCGGCTGGGGGAGGACCCGCTCGACCCCAACCGGCTGGTCTCGGCCCTGGGCATCCGCGACGGCGAGATCCTGCACCTGCGCCAGCGCCAGGCCACCATGCCCGACGCCGCCTTCGACGACGTGGTCGACGCCGTCGCCTCCTCCACCAACACCCAGCCCTCCTGGCGCCCGGTGCACAGCCGACGGACGGCCCTGGCCGTGCTCTCGCTGGTGCTGCTGGGTCTGCCGATGGTCCTGGCCCTGGGTCGTCCGGGCCTGCTGGTCAGCCTGACCACGCTCGGTCTGGCGCTGGGCACCGGGCTGGCCGCGGTGCTGCTGTCCCGGGCCTTCGACCGGGCCGCGGTGGCCGTGGTGCTCGCCTGGCTCTGCGTCGCGCTGGCCGGGACCGGCGGCTGGTTCCTGCTCGGGACCGACGAGATCGGGCTGCGGTCCCTGGCCGCCTGCGGGTTCGTGCTGCTCGCCTCCGGCACCATGGCGCTGGGCACGGCCATCCGCCCCCACGCCTTCGCCGCCGTGGCGGTCACCGCACTGCTGCTGATCCTCGTGGCGATGGCCGCGGTGCTCCCGCCCGGACGTCCGGTCGAGGCCGCGGCGGTGGCCGTGGCGGTGCTGCTCGGCGTCACCCCGCTGCTGCCGGCGCTGTGCTACCGGCTGGCGCGGGTGGCGATGCCGAACCTGCCCACGTCGGCCGACGAGCTGGCCCGCGACGACCAGCCCGTGCAGTCCGACATCGTGGCCCGTGCGGTGGCCGCGGACCGGATCCTCGCCGCCCTGCTGTTCGCCACCTCGGTCGGGGCCACCATCCTCTCGGTGGTCCTCGTGCTGGACGGCCGCTGGTCCGCCCTGGCCCTGGCCGGGGCCGTCGGTCTGGCCCTGCTGCTGCGGGCCCGGGCCTTCGTGGGGCTGACCCAGCGGCTGGTGGTGCTGATCAGCGGCCTGGTGGTCACCACCGCGACCGTGGTGCGGCTGGCGCTGATGGTCCAGGACGGCGTGCTGCTCACCGTGGTGGGCACCACCGTCGTGGTGGCGCTCACCGTGGCCCTGGGCTACTACGCCGCCCAGATGTACAACCGCTTCGTCTCCCCGGTCTGGGGCCGCTTCGGCGACATCCTGGAGTGGCTCGCCATCATGGCCATCATCCCGCTGGTGCTCGCGGTGCTGAACCTCTACCAGCTGGTCCGGGGCATCAAGGGCACCTGAGCCCGACGGGGCACCAGGGGCACCTCCGCGAGGACGCCCGGCTCAGCTGAAGAGCACCCGGTACTCGGTCGGCGTCGGGGGCACCTGCACCCGCAGCAGCCGCCGAGGCATCGCCAGCACCACCTCGTCCTCGGCCAGCCCGGCGCAGTCGCGGACCTGCCGCGGGCTGAGCGCGTAGGCCCGGCGCAGGTTCTCCGTCACCCGGGCGTCGCACGGCCCCACCAGGGCCATGTCGCAGGAGCGCAGCTGGAACACCGCACCCGAGGCGGCCGCGTTCTCGCTGACCAGCACGGCCTGCCAGGGACCCAGCGCCTCCTGGCTGCCGTCGTAGTGCGCGATGTCGTCGACCACCAGCGACGGTCGGTAGGGGCGCCCCGAGCCCGGCGGGGACTGGTCGGGACGCAGCAGGTCCGCGCTGCCGCCGCTGTCGTGCACCGCGCGCACCAGCCGGCCCCAGCGGCCCGGGTCGGTGGCCATCACCGAGAGGTGGGCGCCGAGGGAGATGCAGCGGTAGGCCAGCAGCCAGCTGACGTACTCGGGGACGGCCAGGAACACGCGTGTCGGCCGGTTGCGGAAGATGCGCACGGCCAGCGGGGTGGGCTCGGTCCCGGTGCCGGGGGTGGTCCCCAGCAGCAGGCCGCTCGGGCCGGTCCGGACCACCGAGCGGGTGGGCTCGGCCATCGGGGACGGCATCGCCCAGTCGTCGACCTCCGGGGTGACCCGCGCCTCCGCGGGGAGCTGCCAGCCGCTCACGCCGCCACCCCCCGGCCCAGCGGCACGGTGGCCAGCATGGTCGGCACCTGGACCCCGCCGGCGGGCGCGAGCCGGACGTCGCGGCCCAGCGCGGCCGTCACCGTGTCCACCCCCACCTGCGCGAGCGCAGCGTTCGGGGTGACCAGGCGGATGCCCCCGCTGGCCTCACGCCCCGGGGCCAGCACGTAGGAGGTGACGGCGAAGAGCACCGGGGCCTGGGCCACGGCCTGCAGCAGCCGCCCGTAGCCCAGGGTCGCCGAGCTGCCCCACTGCTGGACCGCGCGGCCGCTGTGCAGCAGCCCGTCGCACTCCCAGTGCTGCCAGCTCTCGCGGGTGCGCACGTCGCCGCCGTCGGGGCCCGAGCCGGAGGTCAGGGCCAGCACCTCGTGGATCTCCAGCGGCGTCAGGGCGCGGGTCTCGATCCCCTGCCGCTTGAGCACCGACTGCACCCGGTGCAGCCCGAAGCGGAGGGTGGCGTAGATGCCGTCGTTGTCCAGGCCCCGGCGCGCCACCGCCTCCAGGCAGAGCCGGGGGTCCAGCCGCACGCACAGCCAGGTGCGCTGCACCGTCGGGGGCACGGTCCGGGCGATCTCCAGGTAGGCCCGCGCGGCCGCGGAGTCCTCCCCCAGCAGCAGCCGGCTCGGGGCAGGGACGGTGTAGGTGACCACCTGGACACCGGCGAAGACCACGTCGTCCTGGACGGTGAGGTCGGCCAGCTCGCGCAGGCTCAGCTCCTCGCCGCTGTCGGCGATCAGCTCGTCGTCGGCGTCGAGGGCCAGCACCGCCGTCCAGGCCGACCCGTCGGTGATCACCCCGACCTCCTCCCCCCGCCCGGTCACGGTCTGGCTCACCGAGAGCCCGGGCACCCACTGGGCCAGCGGCACCAGGTCGTGCGGGACGTCGGTGTCGGCGGCGGTCTGCGGGCTGCGTCGGGAGTAGGCCAGCCGCAGCCGCACCCGCTGCACCAGCGACCGGCCGCCGAAGGGGACCACCAGCACCACCAGCAGCAGCACCAGCACGCCCGCCACCACGTAGCCGGCCACGGTGCCGGTCAGCGCGGCCAGCACCGCCAGCAGGAGCAGCAGCTCGGCGACCACGAACGGCCCCAGCCGGCTCAGCAGCCGGGGACGCCGGGGGGCGAGCGCCACCGTCGCGGACGTCGTGCGCGCCATCTGGGCTCCTGCCTGCCGGACCTCGAGCGGGCGAGGGGGGACCCCGCCGCCATTACTGTAGGGCCCGCCGGTGCCGGACCGGCCGGACCGCCGACGAGGAGAGGTATGGCCACCCGCAAGGACCTGCTCAAGGCGCACAAGTTCACCAGCCAGCGCCTGGTCTCGGCCCTGGTGATGCGGAACCCCGACGACCTCGAGCCGCCGCTGCGCCGGATCGTCACCGGGACCTTCGTCAGCGCCATGATCTCCGTGCTGGTGCTGGCCGGCTTCGGCGTGGTGGGTCTCATCGCCGGCGGCGGCACCAAGAACTGGCGTGAGGACCGCACCATCATCATCGACACGTCCTCGGGCGTGGTCTTCGCCTTCCTCGGCACCAGCCTGCACCCGACCACGAACATCACCTCGGCCCGGCTGGCCACCGGCGGCGGTCCGGTGGTCTCGCTCAAGTCGACCACCCTGCGCGGGGAGCCGCAGGCAGGGCGGATCGGCATCCCCGACGCGCCGGCGCAGCTGCCGGCGGCCGCGGACATCAGCCCGTGGCCGCTGCGGGTGTGCAGCACCGCACCGGTCGACGACCTCCGCTACACCACCCTCCAGGTCGGGGTGGGACCCACCTCCCCGACCCCTGCGACGGCGGCGGTGCGCGACAGCACCGGGCTGCACTACCTGCTGGCCGAGGGCCGCGCCTACCCCGTCCCCGGGGGGGACGACGACGTCCCGGCGCTGCTGCTCGACCTCGGCTTCACCGCGGCGGGCACCCCGAGCGACGCGATGCTCAACACCATCCCGCGCGGGCCGGCGCTGGAGCCGCTGGCCATCCCCGGCGACGAGGGCGGCGCGGACATCAGCGTCGGCCAGATGACCACGGTCGGGTCGCTGGCCACCGTGCGGGGTTCGGTGACGTCCTACTACGTGCTGCTGCCCGACGGGCTGGCCGAGATCAGCGCCCTGGAGCACAAGGTGATGGAGCTCGACGGTCGCAAGAACACCGAGCTGACCCCCGGCGACGTGGTCGGCAACCTCAGCAGCCGGCAGGTCCGCCAGGAGGGGATGCCCGCCGGCCTGCCCACCAGCGCGTCCTCGGCACCTGACCAGGCGACGTCCTCGCTCTGCGTCAGCTGGGACGGCGAGGGCGCGCAGCCCGTCGTCGAGCTGGGGGCGCCCACCCCCCGGCCCACCGGGGCCTCACCGGTCCCCGGGACCGCCGACCTGGTCGAGACCGCGCCCCTGAGGGGGGCCCTGCTGCGTCCGGAGAACACCCCCGACGACGGCCAGGCGTTCCTGGTGGTCGACCGGCGCTCCTACGGGATCCCCGACGCGGAGTCCCGCGCGGCCCTGGGTTACGGCGAGACCCCGTCCCATCCCGTCTCCGCCGCGCTGCTCAAGCTGATCCCGAGCGGCCTGCCGTCCGGGACGTCGCTGTCGATCGAGGACGCGCAGAAGCCGGCCTGAGAGGTTTTCCACCGGCCCGCCGACACGGTGACCCCTTCTCCTCCTACTGTCGATGACAGGAACAACGCCCCGTCACCGGGGCCCACAGACACCCTTCCGGGACGCACCCGGGAACCAACTCTACGGAGGAACCCATGGCGGGACAGAGCAGTGTTGACCGGGCAGCGATGCAGCAGGCCGCTGGCCAGATCGAGGAGAAGGCCGGCGCGATCGACGGCGTCCAGCGCAACCTGCAGGGCCAGATCAACAACCTGATCGGCAGCGGCTGGCAGGGCAACGCGGCGCAGGCCTTCCTGCGGGCGTTCACCGACTTCGACGCCCAGTTCGCCAAGGTGCAGCAGGCCCTGGTGGACATCCACGGCAAGCTCGTGGACACCCAGATGAAGTACACCACCACCGAGGACGAGCAGGCCCAGAGCACCAACGCCATCAACGCGCTGCTCAACGGCTGACCACCCCACCACCGGCGACCACCCACACTCTCCAGGAGAATCAGAATGTCTGACTACACCTCGGTCAACTCCGCCGCGATGGCGGAGGGGATCTCCGACCTCACCAACGCCCACAAGCAGCTCTCCGACCACCTCGACACCCTCGAGGGCCAGCTCGGCGGCTCCCTGGCCCAGTGGGACGGCGCGGCGCGCCAGGCCTACGCCCAGGCCAAGGCCGAGTGGGACGCTGCGGCCACGCACATGTCCGACGTCATCACCAAGATGTCCAGCACCATGGGCCAGATCAGCGAGAACTACGACACCAACGAGCGCCAGATCCAGGGCAACTGGGGCTGATCCTCGAGGCGGGCGACCGCCGGAAGCGGCCCGCTCGGTGGAACCGAGCGGGCCGCTCGCGCGTCACACCAGCAGTTCCGTCCCCCGAGGAGTGACATGTCCGACGACAAGAACCTCTCCGTCGATCCTGGCGCCATCCGCGACTTCGCCAGGTTCCTCGACAGCCAGGCCCGTCCGCTGGCCCAGATCCACGCCCGCATGTCCGCCCGCGAGTCCGCCCGGGCCGACTTCGGTGAGCACCCGGCGGCGGACCAGGCCGAGCGCGAGCACCTGAAGGGCGTCGGCTCCGCCGTCGAGGGCGCGAGCCGCCTCAAGGCCCGTCACGAGGAGCTCGTCCGCGGCACTGAGGAGCTGGCCAAGCAGTACGCCGACCTGGACGGGCTGAACAGCGCCGCCGCCTCCGAGGTCGACGCCGTCATGCGACAGGGCGCGCGCAGCGCCTGAGGAGGAACGACACATGCACGCCGCACACGACGGCGGGGGCGGTGGCGGCCAGTACGCCGGCGCCACCCAGCGCCAGAACATGGCCTTCATCGCCTCCACCCAGCTGGCTGACCTGGAGGGCTCCCAGGACGACTGGCGCGACTCCGCCCGGCAGGCCGACGAGGTCGCCGACCTGGTGGAGCGCCAGCTCACCGGGCTGACGGCCGAGGGCGGCTGGACCGGCGCCGGCGCCCGCGCCTACGCCGCGATGATCACCCGCGACCTGGTGGAGCCCCTCCGGGACTTCGCCGAGGTCGCGCGCCGCAACGCCAGGGCGTACCAACCGCTGATCCGCGCGGTGAACCAGGCCCACAGCGCCGCGGTCAGCAACAACGTCCCCTGGGACGTCGACACCGCCTGGTTCGTCACCCGGAAGGAGGTCGACCAGGGTCTGTTCTCCAAGATCGAGGAGGCCGTCCAGGGTGAGGACGAGGACTACGAGAAGGCCAAGGCGAACGCGCCGTACGAGATCAAGCGCGGCAACGACGCCCCGGTGAAGTCCGTGCCCAAGGAGCAGTGGGAGCTCAACGAGGCGATGAACCCGCTCACCTCGGCCCCCACGGTGTTCACGCGGGTGGGGACGCCGGTGAGCGACTCCCAGCACCGTTTCGACAAGATGATGGAGACCGAGGGCCTCAACGACGGGCCGCGCAGCAACGTGCGCGCCGCCGCGCAGGGCATCGACACCGAGCTGCGCTCCTTCTCCCCCGCCCCGGTGGAGACCTACAGCGCCTCCGGCGACGAGTACCACGCCCCCACCCCGCCCGGCGGTGGCGGGAGCACCCCCGGCGGCGGTGGCGGCAGCCCGTCCGGCCCCGGCGGCCCCTCCTCCCCCGACGGACCGCGAACAGGCGGACCCGACGGGCCCACCGGGCCCGACGGCCCCGGCCACGACGGTCCTGACGGTCCCCGTCCCGACGGACCGGACGGACCCACCGGTCCCGACGGTCCCGTCCCGGGCGACCCGACCACACCGGTCAGCCCCACCCCGACCGGTCCCGGTGGCCCCGGCGGCCCGGGTGCGGACGGCCCCGGCGGCCCGGGTGCGGACGGCCCCGGCGGTCCTGGTGCCGACGGCCCCGGCGGACCGGGGACGGGCAGCCCCCTCGGGCCCGGCAGCACCGGCCCCTCCGGCCCGGGGGTCGGCGGGATCGGCGGTCCCGGCGGGTCCGGCGGCTCCCCGGTGAGCGCGGTGCCGGTGGCCGCCGACGGGACGTCCGCGGCCGGGGTGACCGCGATCGGCGCCCCCTCGGTGACGACGGCAGCGCCGTCCGGTCTGCCGGCGATGAGCACCGGCGCACCGGCCGGGAGCCCCGGCGGGCTGGGTGCCCTGCCGATGGCGACGCCCGGCGGCGGCGCCCCCGGTACCAGCTTCTCCCTCGCCGGTGGACGGCCCTCGCTGTCGGCCGGGGCGCACGGCAGCATGCCCGGTTCGGGCACCGCCGGCGTGGGGGGTCCCGGCGGCCCCGGCACCGGTAGCGCGGGGACCGGCACCGCCGGCACCTCGGGCGCGGGTGGCACCGGCGCCGGGGCCGGCGGTGCCGGTCAGGGCATGGCCGGTGGCCCGGCGGCCGCGCGTCGCGCGGGTGACCGGGACGAGGAGGAGCAGACCGAGCTCGACGGCACCTGGCTCGAGGAGGACGAGAGCGTGTGGGGTGCCCGCAGCACGGCCCCGCCGCCCGAGATCCGCTGACCCAGCCCCACCCACAGCCCCCGGAGCCGCCAGGCGCCGGGGGCTGTTTCGTGTCCCCACCCGGCTCGACCCAGATACTTGGACGCTCGTCCAACCATCGTCTAGCGTGACGACGTGCAGCAGGAACGAGGACGCAGGACGAGGGCGGCGGTGCTGGAGGCCGCCACCGCGCTCATCGCCGAGGTGGGGTGGGGACGGGTGAGCACCCGCGCGGTGGCCGACCGCGCCGGCGTCCGGGCCGGGGTGGTGCACTACCACTTCCGGTCCCAGCAGGAGCTGCTCGCCGAGGCCGCCACCGGGGCGATCGCGGCGATGGTCCAGGAGTGGCTGGCGCTGCTCCAGGGGTCCGACGGCCCGGAGCAGGCTCTGCACCGCGGAGTCGGCGCACTCGCCGAGCTGT
This sequence comes from Auraticoccus monumenti, assembly GCF_900101785.1. Classification (GTDB taxonomy): domain Bacteria; phylum Actinomycetota; class Actinomycetes; order Propionibacteriales; family Propionibacteriaceae; genus Auraticoccus; species Auraticoccus monumenti. The sequence goes on from NZ_LT629688.1 coordinate 372,975, forward strand.
CACCGGACCACCCGATGCACCTGCTCTTCGCCGAGACCTACCTCGCGGCCTCCCGTGACGAGTCGGTGGCCGAGCGGCTGCGGGGTGTGCTGGTGGAGCTGCGCGGCGGGCTGACCCGGTGGCTGGTGGAGCAGGGGGTCGAACCGACCACCGCGACCACCCTGGCACCGCTGCTGGCGGCGGCGCTGGACGGGCTGGCGCTGCACCGGGGGCTGGACCCGGGCCTGCCGCTGGGGGCCCTCCCCCGGCTGCTCGGGCCGGTGCTGGCCCACGCCGACCGGGAGACAGGAGGGGCACGGTGAGGGCGGTCGTCAGCGGCGCCGGCATCGCCGGCCTCTCGCACGCGCTGGCCCTGACCCGGCTGGGCTGGGAGGTCACCGTGGTGGAGGTCGCTCCCGGCCCACGCCGCGGCGGCTACATGATCGACTTCTTCGGCCCCGGCTGGGCGGCGGCCGAGGAGCTGGGCGTGCTGGAGGCGCTGCGCGCCGGCGGTCGGGTCTACCGCTCCGCCCGCTACGTCGACGCCCGGGGACGCCAGACCGGGCAGCTCGGTCTGGACACCTTCCTCCGGACCACCGGCGGGAGGTACTTCTCGATCCTGCGACCCGAGATCGAGGAGGTGCTGCGGGAGGCCCTCCCGCCGGAGGTGGTGCTGCGGCACGGCCGGGTCATCACCCGGATCGACCAGGAGCCGGGTGCCGGGGCCCCGGTCCGGGTCGGGCTCGACGACGGCACGGTGCTGGCGGCGGACCTGGTGCTCGGGGCGGACGGGCTCCACTCGGGGGTGCGCCGGCTGGTCCTCGGTGAGGAGGGGTCGTTCCTCCGCCCGCTCGGCTACCACACCGCCGCCTTCACCTGCACCGCCCCCCACCTGGCCGAACGACTCGGGGAGGACGTCCACCTGACCGACGTGCGCGACGGCCAGGTCGGCGTCTTCGCCGTCGACCTCGGACGCCCGGACGAGCGACCGGGCGGTGCGGGCGTGGTGTCGGCCTTCGTCGTCACCCGCGGCGGGGTGGACCTGCCGTCGGACCCGCAGGCCGCGGTCCGTCGCGAGCTGGTCCGTCACGGACCCGTGGCCGCGGAGCTCGTCGACCGCGTCCCGCCCGACGTCTACCTCGACGTGGTGGCGCAGTCGGTGGTCCCCCGGTGGCGCCGGGGACGGGTCGTGGTGGTGGGTGATGCCGCCCACGCGGTGTCCCTGCTGGCCGGTCAGGGCGCCTCGCTGGCCATCGCCGGGGCGACCGCGCTGGCGGGCCAGCTGGGGGGTGGGCGCGACCTCGACGAGGCACTGACCGCCTACGAGACGTCCTGGCGCTCGGTGGTGGAACCGGTGCAGGCCACCGGACGCCGAGCGGCCTCGGCCTTCGTCCCGCGCACCCGCCGGGACCAGTGGCTGCGCCGGCTGGTGCTGCGGGCGGCCCGGCTGCCGTGGGTGGACCGCCGGCTCACCGCGTCGATCACCGGGGCGGCCACCCACTGACGTCCCGACCGGTACCGGACCACCGGGCGGCTCAGGTGGTGCGGTCCAGGTGCGCGACCACGGCCTCGCCCCGGGGGGACAACCGGTAGCCCACCTCGAGGCTGATGGTCAGCCCCAGCGCCTTGAGCCGCCGGATGTCGGTCTTGAGCCCCCACCGCTCGCGGTCCAGGTGCACGGCCAGCTCGGTGGAGACCACCCCCGGATGCTTCCGGATCCAGCGCAGGGACGGCACCGCCCAGGCGCCCTTGGGACCGGCGTCCATCCGCGTCAGCCGGCGCGCCAGGTCGGCGAGCCCGGCGGCGTCCGGCAGCTGGTCCCGCAGCGCCAGCCGCGGGTCGGGGCCGGCGTGGCTGACCGAGACCCGGTGGATCCGGCCGGGGCGACGGTCGAGCAGGGCGGTCAGCTCCTCGCGGCTGGACAGGCCGGCGGCCGCCAGGTCCTCCTCGGGGATCGAGGTGACGTCGGGGACCTCCTCGACGGCATCGAAGGAGACCACGCCGGCGGAGGTCACCTGGCTCCCGCCGACGCGCACCCTCGGCACCTCCCAGCGACGGAAGAGCACGGTGACGGACCCGTCCGCGATCCCCGCAGCCGTCCGGGCGTTGATGATCACGGCACAGGCCTACCACGAACCGGCGCACGAGACCACGGGCTGCGGAATATACCCCGGGGGGGTATAGTTCCGTCCCGACAGGAACCCAACCGAGCGAGGTAGCCATGAGCCAGCCAGGTCACGACACCCACCAGCACGAGGCCGCGCACGACCACGGCCACCACGCGCACGGCACACCCCACCCGGCGACCCGGTCGATGGCCCTGAGCGCCACCCTGCACTGCCTGACCGGTTGCGCCATCGGTGAGATCGCCGGGCTGATGATCGGCACCGCCCTCGGTCTGGGGACCGGCTGGACGATCGCACTGGCCGTCGGTCTGGCCTTCCTGGCCGGCTACACGCTGTCCACCCTGCCGCTGCTGCGGGCCGGCCTGGGGGTGGGCACGGCGCTCGGCGTCGTCCTCGCCGCCGACACCCTGTCGATCGCCACCATGGAGCTGGTCGACAACACGGTGATGGCCCTCGTCCCGGGGGCGATGGACGCCGGTCTGGTCAACCCCGTCTTCTGGCTCGCGATGACGCTGGCGCTGGGCGTGGCCTTCCTGGCCGCCTACCCGGTGAACCTGGCGCTGCTCCGCCGCGGGAAGGGGCACGCCCTGACCCACGAGCACCACACCAGCACCGCTGCGGTGACCGGGGCCCGCCGCTTCATCCCGGCCCTGTCCACCTCGACCCTGGTGGCGGCCATCGCCGCCTTCATGCTGGCCGGGTTCCTCGTCTCGCTCTACGACAGCCTCGGCGAGCCGCCGGCGACGCACGCGGCCGGGCCGGTCGGCACCCCGCTCCACCCCGGCGGGCGCTGACCCGCCGGCCCGTCGGGGCAGACTCCGGCCGGGTGCCCACTTGAGCGGGTGCTCACTTGAGCAGGCGGGACATCCGGCGGTCGGCGAGCTTCTTGCCCTGGGTCTGGCAGGTGGGGCAGTACTGCAGCGAGCTGTCGGCGAAGCTGACCTCGGCCACGGTGTCTCCGCAGACCGGGCAGACCTCACCCGCCCGGCCGTGGACGGCCATCCCGGAGCGCTTCTGGTCCTTCAGCTCCGAGGCCGGACGTCCCTTCGAGCGCTCGATCGCCTCCCCCAGCTCGCCCTTGACGGCAGCCAGCAGCACGTCGCGCTCGGCGTCGTCGAGGCTCGAGGCCGGCTTGAACGGGCTCATCCGGGCGGCGTGCAGGATCTCGTCGGAGTAGGCGTTGCCGATCCCGGCCAGCACGCGCTGGTCCCGCAGCACGCCCTTGAGCTGGGCGCGGCCGGCCCGCTCCAGCACGGCGTCCAGCTCGGGACGACCGAAGGCGTCCTCCATCGGGTCCGGCCCCAGCGTGGCGATGTGGGGGACGTCCTGCGGCGAGCCGACGACGTAGACGGCCAGCTTGCGCTGGGTGCCGGCCTCGGTCAGGTCGAAGCCGGAGTCGTCGTCCAGCACCACCCGCAGCGCGAGCGGCCCCTTGCCGGGCCGGGCCGGCGCGGGCGGGATGTTCTCCCGCCAGCGCAGCCAGCCCGCGCGGGCCAGGTGGAACACCAGCCAGACGCCGTCGGCGTCCAGGGCGAGGAACTTCCCGAAGCGCTGGACGTCGGTGACCTCGAGCCCCTGCAGCGCCGACAGCGGCGGGTCGAAGGTCTTCAACGCGCTGAAGGCGGCCAGCTCGGCACGGGCGACGACCTTGCCGACGCAGTGCTCGACCAGGTGCCGCCGCAGGGACTCGACCTCGGGCATCTCCGGCATGGCGACATCATCACACGGGGCCCGATCAGGACGGCCAGTCCGGTGCGGGCAGCTCCAGCGCCCGCGCCAGCCACCGCTGGTAGGTGCGGCGGTCGACCCCGACCACGCCGAGGGAGTCCAGGTGCGGGGTGCGCCACTGGACGTCCAGCAGCCGGGGACGCCCGTCGGCGGAGAGCAGCCCGACCAGGCTCATCAGCGCGACCTTGCTGGCGTCCCGGCCGTGCTCGGTGTCGTGGAACATCGACTCCCCGGCGAAGAGACCGCCGACGCCGATGCCGTAGAGCCCGCCGACCATCCGCTCCTCGGCGTCCCAGACCTCCACCGAGTGCGCCACCCCGGCGCGGTGCAGGGAGGTGTAGACCTCGATGATCCGGTCGTCGATCCAGCCGAAGTCGCGGGCCGGGTCGGCGCAGCGGTGGATCACGGCGTCGAAGTCGGCGTCGACCGTGGTGCGGTAGCGCTTGGCGCTCTGGCGCATGGAGCGGGTCACCCGCAGCCCGGTCAGCGGCAGCACGCCCCGCTCCATCGGGGCGAACCAGCCGACCACCCCGTCCTCCAGCGGCATCGGGAACACCCCGCGGACGTAGGCCTCGAGCACCAGCGCCTCGTCCAGCTGGGAGGACACCCCGATCAGGTCCTGCCTCGGCCAGACCTCGGCGTCCCCGAAGGCGGAGAGCTCCATGCCGCCCATCCTGCCCGATCCGCCGGCACCGGGGAGCCGCGCGGGACCAGGGGCTGCTCAGGGTCGCCACCGTGGGTGCGGGGACCGGCGGCTGCGTAGGCTGGACCCGCCCGAGCAGAGGAGAACACATGGGAGTCGGCGACTTCGCCCGCAACCTGGTCCCAGCCGCCCGCAACGCCCCCCAGGCGGCCGGTGGCGCGATGCGGGTGCTGCTCGAGCTCGGCATCGACGGCTTCGCCCAGCTGCCCGGCGCCAAGGCCGTCGCGGTCAAGCAGCTGCAGAAGCACGGATCGGTCGACGCGGCCATCGACGCGCTGGTGCTCAACCACGTGGCGCTGTCCTCGGCCCAGGGCTTCATGTCCAACGTGGGCGGGGTGCTGGCCAGCATCGTCTCCATCCCCGGCAACCTGGCCGGGTTGTCGGTGCTGCAGATCCGCATGGTCGGGGCGATCGCGCACCTGCGCGGCTACGACATCGACGACCCGCGGGTCCGCACCGGGATGATGATGTGCCTGCTGGGCGGTGACCAGGTCGTCCGCCTGATCGAGAAGGGGCTGCTGCCCTCCACCCCGATGGCCGTGGCCACCGCCCCCGTCTTCGACCCCGACCTGGACCGCCGCGTGGCCGAGCGGGTCGTCCGCGAGATGGCCGCCCGGGTGGGCGGCACCAACGGCGCGCTGCTGCTGACCAAGCGGATCCCGCTGGTCGGCGGTGGCGTCGGTGCCGTGGTCGACGCCGCCACCACGCGCCAGGTCGGCGTCTTCGCCGGCAAGGAGCTCCGCCGGCGCCGCAGCCTCACCTGAGCCCCACCCGCACCCGGGACCACGACGGGCCGCCCTGCAGCTGCAGGGCGGCCCGTCGTCGCGTGGTGCCGGGGTTCAGCGCAGGCTGTCGATCACCTGGTTGAAGGTGGCCGACGGACGCATCACCTGGGTGGCCTTCGCGTCGTCGGGACGGAAGTAGCCGCCGATGTCGGCCGGGGAGCCCTGGGCGTCCAGCAGCTCCTGGCTGATGGTCTGCTCGTTCTCGGCCAGCGCCTGGGCCACCGCGGCGAACCTGCTGGCCAGCTCCGGGTCCTCGCTCTGGCCGGCCAACCCCTGGGCCCAGTAGAGGGCCAGGTAGAAGTGGCTGCCCCGGTTGTCGATCTGGCCCAGCCGGCGGGCGGGCGAGCGGCCCTCGGTGAGGACCTTCTCCGTGGCCCGGTCCAGCGTCTCGGCCAGCACGGCAGCGCGGGCGTTGTCGTCCTTGCGGGCCAGGTGGCGCAGGCTCTCGGCCAGGGCCAGGAACTCACCCAGGCTGTCCCAGCGCAGGTAGTTCTCCTTCTGCAGCTGCTGGACGTGCTTGGGGGCCGAGCCGCCGGCGCCGGTCTCGAAGAGGCCGCCGCCGTTCATCAGCGGGACCACCGACAGCATCTTGGCGCTGGTGCCGACCTCGAGGATCGGGAACAGGTCGGTGTTGTAGTCGCGGAGCACGTTGCCGGTGACGGAGATGGTGTCCTCGCCGCGGCGGATCCGCTCGACCGAGAACGTGGTGGCCTCGTCCGGGCTCATGATCTCGATCTGCAGCCCGTCGGTGTCGTGCTCGCCGAGGTACTCCTGGACCTTGCTGATCAGGTTGGCGTCGTGGGCCCGCTCGCGGTCCAGCCAGAAGACCGCGGGGGCCCCGGTGATGCGGGCGCGCTCGACGGCCAGCTTGACCCAGTCGCGGATGGCGGCGTCCTTGGTCTGGCAGGCGCGCCAGATGTCACCGGCCTGCACCTGGTGCTCCAGCAGCACCGCACCGGAGGAGTCGACGACCTGCACGGTGCCGGCCCCGGCCAGCTCGAAGGTCTTGTCGTGGCTGCCGTACTCCTCGGCCTTCTGCGCCATCAGACCGACGTTGGGCACCGAGCCCATGGTCGTCGGGTCGTAGGCGCCGTTGGTCCGGCAGTCGTCGATCACGGCCTGGTAGATGCCGGCGTAGGAGTGGTCGGGGATGACGGCCAGGGTGTCGGACTCCTCGCCCTGCGGGCCCCACAGCTTGCCGCCGTTGCGGATCATCGCCGGCATCGAGGCGTCGATGATGACGTCGCTGGGGACGTGCAGGTTGGTGATGCCGCGGTCGGAGTTGACCATCGACAGCCGCGGCGCCTCGGCCAGACGGGCCTCGAAGGCGGAGCGGACCTCGTCGCGGACGTCGGCGGGGAGGGCGTCCAGACCGCTGAGGATGCCCGCGAGGCCGTTGTCGGCGGTGAGCCCGGCCGCGGCCAGCTGCTCGCCGTACCGGGCGAAGACGTCGGCGAAGAACACCTCGACGGCGTGGCCGAAGATGATCGGGTCCGAGACCTTCATCATCGTGGCCTTGAGGTGCAGGGAGAACAGCACGTCCGCGTCGGCCGCGCGCTGCACCTGCTCGTCGAGGAAGGTGCGCAGGGCCGCGACGTCCATGAAGGTGGCGTCGACGACCTCACCGGCCAGCACCGGGATCGACTCCTTCAGCACGGTGGTGCCGCCGTCGGCGCCGACCAGCTGGATCGTGAGGGTGTCGTCGGCCTCGAGCACGACGGAGGTCTCGTTGGAGGCGAAGTCGCCGGTGGACATGGTGGCCACCTCGGTCTTCGAGTCCGGGGACCAGGCACCCATCGAGTGCGGGAAGGAACGCGCGTAGCCCTTGACGGCGGCGGGGGCGCGGCGGTCGGAGTTCCCCTCGCGCAGCACCGGGTTGACCGCGCTGCCCTTGACCTTGTCGTAGCGGGCGCGGGCGTCGCGCTCCTCGTCGGTGGTCGGGTTCTCGGGGTAGTCCGGCAGGTCGAAGCCCTGGGACTGCAGCTCGGCGACGGCGGCCTTCAGCTGCGGCACCGAGGCGGAGATGTTGGGCAGCTTGATGATGTTGGCCTCGGGCGTGGTGGCCAGCTGGCCCAGCTCGGCCAGTGCGTCGGGCAGCTGCTGCTCGGGCGTCAGACGGTCCCCGAACTGGCTGATGATGCGCCCGGCCAGGGAGATGTCGCGCGTCTCGACGTCCACGCCGGCCGCGGAGGTGAAGGCCTCGATGATCGGCTTGAGGGAGTACGTCGCCAGCAGCGGCGCCTCGTCGGTCTTGGTGTAGATGATCTTCGCCATGACTGGCTCACTTGCCTCTCGTGCGGTGGACGGCTCGACTGCGAGCGTATCGAACCGCCCGGACGAGCCGGGTGCTGGCGGGAGGCGGGGCCGGGTCAGGAGTGCGGGTTGTGCGACTCCGCCTCGATGATCGTGGGGAGGATGGCCATGGCGGCCACGACGAGGATGCCGAGGACCGCCCCGACGGTGAGGAGGATCTGTGTGATGTCCATGGCTCCATCCAACGCCGGGACGGCCGCGCGCACATCGGTGCAAGGTCTGGTTCCGACCCCTACCACGGTCCCTACGGTCCCCCGAGGAGGGCGACCGTGGCACCAGGGACGCCCCTGACCGGCCGACCACCGGTCATGGACCGCCGGACACGCGTGGTCAGACCGGCCAGGCGTACTGCCGCCAGGCGGCGTCCCAGAACATCCACTCGTAGCGGGTCGTGACCGCGAAGTGCTCCCGGCACCGCGCCTGCTCCGTGGCCGAGACGTCGAGGGCGTCGGTGACGGTGAGCACCTGGTCGACGACGGCGTCGAACTCCGGTGAGCCGTAGGTCGCGATCCACCGGGCGTACAGCGGGTCGGGCGAGGAGCGCTCCACCAGCGTGCGCCCGACCTCGCGGTAGACCCAGTAGCAGGGCAGCACCGCCGCGACCCCCTCGGCCCAGGAGCCGGTGGCGCAGACCGAGGTCAGGTAGGAGGTGTAGGCCAGCGTCGTCGGCGCCACCCCGGCGTCCTCCACGTCGGCCTCGGTGATGCCGAGCTCCCCCAGCAGCGACGCGTGCAGCTCGCGCTCGACGTCGACGGCGTTCGCGGCGTGCAGGGCGAAGGTGCGGACCGCGTCCTCCACGGGGGACCGGCCGGCGACCAGGGCCAGGCAGCGGGAGTAGGCCCGCAGGTAGTGGCTGTCCTGGACGACGAAGTAGCGGAAGGCCTCGCGGGGCAGGGTCCCGTCGGCCAGGCCGAGCAGGAACGGGTGGGTCAGGATCTGCCGGTAGGTCGGCTCGCCCTCGCGCCACAGGCGCTGGGAGAACGAGGTGTCGGGCTCTGCGGCGGTGTCGGTGCTCACGACCCGCAGTCTGCCGGAGTGCCACCGATCCGGACGCCGCGACCGCCTGACGCAGGACCCGCATTCGTGAGTACGGCTCGCAACTTTCGGCACCCCTTCGCCTACTACGCTCATCGTGCTCGACTCTTGACCGGCCGACCGGTGCTGCTTACGCTCCGTCTCACCAGACAGTTTCGGCCGTCGTTCGAAAGTGTCGCCACCTGCACGACTCGATGGGGAGTCCACGCACGCGGGCCCCCGACCACCCTCGGGAGATCTCATGCACCTGTCCCACCTCCGTCCCCTCCGCCGGCTCGTCGGCTCCGCCATGGCCCTGGGCCTCCTGGCCACCGCCGTGGTGGGCACCACCGCCGCACCCGCCGAGGCCCGCCCCGCCGCCGAGAAGGCCAGCCGGCTGGACACGCTGCGCGACTGGGCGCCACGCAAGGTCGAGATCGGCAGCGCCGTGGCCGGCGGTGGTCACCACACCACCGCCGACTACCCCGAGCCCTTCCCCAACGACCCCACCTACCGCGCCGTGCTGGCCGAGCAGTTCAGCTCGCTCACCCCGGAGAACCAGATGAAGTGGAACTACATCCACCCCGAGCCCGACCGCTACGACTTCGCCCAGGCGGACGCCATCGTCGCCTTCGCCGAGGAGAACCAGCAGGTCGTGCGGGGGCACACCCTGTTCTGGCACAGCCAGAACCCCGGGTGGCTGGAGGAGGGCGACCACAGCCCCGAGGAGCTCCGCGCCATCCTCAAGGACCACGTGGACACCGTGGTCGGTCGCTACGCCGGACGCATCCAGCAGTGGGACGTGGCCAACGAGATCTTCGACGACAGCGGCGCCCTGCGCACCGAGGACAACATCTGGATCCGAGAGCTCGGTCCCGGCATCGTCGCCGACGTCTTCCGCTGGACCCACGCCGCCGACCCGGAGGCCCGGCTGTTCCTCAACGACTACAACGTCGAGGGCCCCAACGCCAAGGCCGACGCCTACTACGCGCTGGTCCAGGAGCTGCTCGCCGACGGCGTCCCGGTGCACGGCTTCGGCGTCCAGGCCCACCTGGGGCTGCAGTACGGCTTCGACGGCCGGATGCAGGCCAACCTGCAGCGTTTCGACGACCTGGGGCTGGCCACCGCGGTGACCGAGCTCGACGTCCGTGGCCCCGTGGGCGCGGACGGCCAGCTCAGCCCCGAGCTGCGCCAGCGCCAGGCCGACTGGTACTCCCAGGCGCTCGAGGCCTGCCTCGGTGTCGACGGCTGCCGGTCCTTCACCGTGTGGGGTGTGCTCGACCAGCACTCCTGGGTACCGGGCACCTTCCCCGGTCAGGGCGACGCGCTGATCATGGAGGACGACTACGAGCGCAAGCCCTCCTACTGCGCCCTGCAGGAGACGCTGGCTGAGAGCACCCGCCCCGGTGAGCGCCGGTGGGAGCGGGTGTCGCCGCACCTCGCCTGCGCCGACCTCGACTGACCCGGCTGGTTGACTGGCCGGATGACCGCTGCCGCCGACCCCGTCCTCGACTACGACCTGGCGGGCCTGCACGCCCGGCTGGTGCAGCAGCGCGGCGGTGAGGTCGACGACAGCATCCCCGAGCTCGCCTCGGCCGACCCCGACGTCGTGGGTCTGGCCGTGGTGACCCCCGGGGGCCGCGTCGTCGAGGCCGGGGACAGCGACGTCGTGTTCTCGCTGCAGTCGGCGGTCAAGCCCTTCGTCTACGCCCTGGCGCTGACCGACGACCGCGACCGGGTCGCCGAGGCGGTGGGCAGCGAACCCACCGGCGAGGCCTTCGACGCCATCCACCTCGAGAGCGGGACGGGCCGCCCGGCCAACCCGCTGGTCAACGCGGGTGCGCTGCTGACCGCGACCCTGGTCACCGGGGACGACCGCGCGGCCAAGTCGGCACGGGTGCTGGCCGGGCTGTCGGCCTTCGCCGGCACCGAGCTGGCCCACGACACCACCGTCAGCCGCTCCGAGCAGCTGCTGGGGGACCGCAACCACGCGCTGGGCCACCTGATGCGCTCCGAGGGCCAGCTGACCATGGACGTCGACGAGGCCGTCGGCGTCTACGCCGACGCCTGCGCCGTGCAGGTCAGCACCGTCTCGCTCGCGGTGATGGGCGCCACCCTGGCCCTCGGCGGCCGCAACCCGGTGACCGGTCGGCGGGTGGTCAGCGAGCAGGTGGCCCGCGACACGATGTCGGTGATGGCCACCTGCGGCATGTACGACGGCTCGGGCCGGTGGCTGCAGCGCGTCGGCTTCCCGGCCAAGTCGGGGGTCTCGGGCAGCCTGGTCGCGGCCGTCCCCCGTCGGCTGGGGCTCGGCGTGTACAGCCCGCCGATCGACCCGACCGGCAACAGCGTGCGCGGGGTGCTGGCCTGCGAGGCGCTCAGCGACGACCTCGGCCTGCACGTGCTGCAGCCCGCCTAGAGGTCAGAGCGGGCTCAGCGTGTAGCGCAGCGACTGGTACTCCGCGATGCCCTCGCTGCCACCCTCGCGGCCGAGCCCGGACTGCTTGACCCCGCCGAAAGGGGCGGCCGCGTTGGAGAGCACCCCGAGGTTGACCGCCGCCATCCCCACCTCCAGCCGGTCCACCACCCGCCGGGCCCGGGTGAGGTCGGAGGTGCAGACGTAGGAGGCGAGCCCGAACTCGGTGTCGTCGGCCAGGGCGACCGCCTCGTCCTCGGTGTCGAAGACGGTGATGGCCAGCACCGGGCCGAACACCTCCTCCGAGCAGATCCGGGCGTCGGCGGGGACGTCGGTGAGCAGCGCCGGCTCCAGGAAGTGGCCGGGGCCGTCCAGGGCCCGGCCGCCCCGCACCAGGGTGGCGCCGCGCCGGACGGCGTCCTGCACCAGCTCGACGCACTTGGCCACGGCGCCGTCGCTGACCAGCGGCCCGATGGTGACCCCCTCGTCGGTGCCCCTCCCGACCACCAGGTCGTCCACGGCCGCCGTGAGCCGCTCCACCAGCCGGTCGGCGATCCCCCGCTGGACCAGGAAGCGGTTGGCCGCGGTGCAGGCCTGGCCGACGTTGCGGAACTTGGCCTGCATCGCGGCGGTCACGGCGGTGTCGAGGTCGGCGTCGTCGAAGACCAGGAACGGTGCGTTGCCGCCCAGCTCCATCGAGGTCCGCAGCACGTTCGCGGCGGCCTGGCCGAGCAGCGTGCGCCCGACGGGTGTGGAGCCGGTGAAGCTGACCTTGCGGAGCCGCCGGTCGGCCATCAGGGGCTCGGTGACCGCGGCGGCGTCGGTGGTGGTCAGCACGTTCACCACCCCCGCCGGCAGACCGGCCTGCTCCAGCACCCGGACCGCGGCCAGCGTGGTCAGCGGGGTGAGCGTCGCCGGCTTGAGCACCACCGTGCAGCCGGCGGCCAGGGCCGGACCGAGCTTGCGGGTGGCCATGGCCAGCGGGAAGTTCCAGGGCGTGATCAGCAGGCACGGCCCCACCGGGTGGGGTCGCACCACCATCTCGGCACCCCCCTCGGGACGCACGCCGTGCCGCCCACCGACCCGCACCGCCTCCTCGCTGAACCAGCGCAGGAACTCCGCGCCGTAGGTCACCTCACCGAGGGACTCCGCCAGCGGCTTCCCCATCTCCAGGGTCATCAGCCGGGCGAAGTCGTCGGCGCGCGCGGTGATGGCGTCGAAGGCGGCGCGGAGGACGTCGGAGCGCTCCCGTGGTGCGGTGGCGGCCCAGTCCTGCTGGGCGGCGGCGGCCGCGTCGAGGGCGGCGACGGCGTCCTCGGCGGTGGCGTCGGCGACGGTGGCCAGCACCGCGCCGTCGGCGGGGTCGGTGACGTCGACGGTGCGTCCGCCGGTGGCGGGTCGCCAGCTCCCCCCGATGAACAGGTCGGTGGGGACGTCGAACGGGAGTGCGGTCATCTCTCCTCCTCCGGGCGGTGCGGGGCGCGACCTCACGCCGCGGTCCTCCGATCCTCGCACCGGGCGGCCGGGAGCCCTCGTGGCCCCCGGGTTCAGTCGCCGAGACCGGTGCGCTGGCTGTCCACCGGCTCCGAGCCCTGGGCCCGGTGCTCGGGCTCCTCGCCGAGGCGGGTCATCAACCGGACGATCTCGGCGCGGTCGGCCGCCGAGGGCAGCCCCCACCCGGGTCGGTAACCGGCGCTCCGGGTGAGGCTGGTGCTGCTGAGCGGGCCGTCCATCAGCTCGATCAGGTCGGTGGTGATCAGACCCGGGTGCGCGACCCCGCAGGCGTGGGAGACCTTGAGCAGGTCCCGGCGCAGGGTGCGGACGTAGTTGGCCAGCCGCACCGACTTGAGCTCGGGGTCCAGACCGCGCTGCAGCCAGCGGCTCTGGGTGGCCACCCCGGTGGGACAGGTGTCGGTGTGGCACTTCTGGGCCTGGATGCAGCCGACGGCCAGCATCGCCTCACGGCCCACGTTGACCATGTCCGCCCCGAGGGCGAAGGCGACCAGGGCGTTGTCGGGCAGCCCCAGCTTGCCGGCGCCGATGAAGGTGACGCGCTCGGCCAGACCGGCCTCGGTGAAGACCGCCTGCACCCGTGCGAACCCGGCGCGGAAGGGCAGGGCCACCGAGTCGCTGAAGATCAGCGGGGCCGCACCCGTGCCGCCCTCGCCGCCGTCGACGGTGACGAAGTCGACCCCGCGCTGCCCGTCGGCCATCAGCTCCACCAGCCGGTGCCAGAACGACATCTCCCCCACCGCGGACTTCACGCCCACGGGCAGCCCGGTCCGCGCGGCCATCTCCTCGACCACGTCGAGCATCTGGTCGACGTCGCCGAAGGCGCTGTGCCGTGACGGGCTGACGCAGTCCTGACCGAGCGGGATGCCGCGGATGGCGGCGATCTCAGGGGTGACCTTGGCCGCGGGGAGGACGCCGCCCAGCCCGGGCTTGGCACCCTGGCTCAGCTTGATCTCGATCGCGCGGACCGGAGCGCTCTCCACCACACGGGTGAGGGCGTCCAGGTCGAGGCGGCCGTCGGCGTCGCGGCAGCCGAAGTAGCCGGTGCCGATCTGCAGCACCAGACCCCCGCCCTGGCGGTGGTGCTCGGACAGGCCGCCCTCGCCGGTGTTGTGCAGGCTCCCGGCCAGCGCGGCGCCGGCGTTCATCGCCCGCACGGCGGCCCCCGACAGCGACCCGAAGCTCATCGCGGAGATGTTGACCACCGACTCCGGCCGGAAGGCGTGCCGCCGCCCGCGCGGCCCGCCGAGCACCTTGGCCGAGGGCAGCGGGGCCCGGTCGTCCTCGTGGTGCGCGGTGACCGGCACCGGGTCGGGGAAGGTGCGGTGCAGGATGACCGGCCAGCCGGTGCCGTGCTCGACGTCGTTGTCGGTGCCGAATCCGAAGTAGTTGTTCTCCAGCTTGGCCGAGCTGTAGACCCAGCGCCGCTGGTCGCGGCTGAAGGGCCGCTCCTCGTCGTTGCCGGCCACGATGTACTGGCGCAGCTCCGGGCCGATCTTCTCCAGCAGGTAGCGGGCCCGGCCGAGCACCGGGAAGTTGCGCAGCACCGCGTGACGTCGCTGGACGAGGTCGTGCACGGCCACCCCGGCCAGGGCGGCGGCCGGGAGGGCCGCGGCCAGCCGGGCCCTGCGGCGGGACGTCGACGTCATGCTCGCAGTCTCGCACCGCGGTCCCGTCCCGGCGCAGGAGACTGCGGGCCCGTGACGGAGACCTTCGCACCGGACGCCGTCCGGCCCACCCCACTGGCGGCCGGGGCCCGGCCCACCACGGGTCCGGCGTGGCGAGGAGGTCGCGTGGCGCCCGCCGCTGGTGGACCGCCGCGGGTCTAGCGTGGCAGCACCACGGCCCGACAGGAGCGATGATGAGCGCCACACCAGGTCCGCACGCCCAGGGTGACCCGGCACGACCGGGCGCCGACCCGTCGGGTCAGGGGGCACCGGGGCAGTACCCGTGGAACCAGGCCGCGCCCGGCCCCTCCCCGTCCGGACCCGCCGCCCCGGGTCCGTACCCTCCGGGTCAGCCGGGGCCCACCGGCACCAGGCCGGCCAGGCCGGCCACGGTCCGCTTCGCCGTCCTCCTGATGTGGGTCGGTGCCGCCCTCAGCGTGGTCAGCCTGCTGACCGCCCTGGCCGTGATGGGCCAGATGCGGGACATGGTGGCCGACCAGCTGGCCAGGCAGGGGGTGGAGGCCACCCCGGAGATGGTGCAGGCCTCCGTCACCATCGGTCTGGTCGTCGCCGCGCTGAGCGGTCTGGTGGGGACGGCGCTGTGGATCCTCAACGCGGTCTTCTGCGGGCGCGGTGCGGGCTGGTCGCGGATCCTCGCCACCGTGCTGGCCGGGATCTTCCTCCTCAACGCCCTGTACAGCCTGAGCCAGCCCTCCCCGGTGCTGAGCAAGGTGGTCCTCGTGCTCACCATGGCGGTCGCCCTGGGTGCCGTCGTGCTGCTGTGGCTCAAGCCGTCCAGCGACTGGTTCCGCGCCGTCCGCGGCCCAGCGGCCGCCCCGGTCGGCTACGGGCCACCGCCCGGCCGGGCCTGACCGAGCCGGCGGCGCCGCGCGTCCTCCCGGCGGTGGAATACCGGCACCGGGCCGGCACCTTGTCCTATCCGTGAGCGCACCCATGGTCTACGCCCTGCACGAGAACCCCGAGTGGTGGCCCCCGTTCGCCGACGCCTTCGCCGCCGAGGGCGTCCCGGTGACGGAGTGGGTGCTGACCCAGGGAGTCCTCGACCTGGACCAGGCACCACCGGACGGCGTCTTCTGGTCCCGGATGAGCGCCTCCTCCCACACCCGGGGCCACGGGTTGTCCAAGGACCACACCCGGGCGGTGCTCTCCTGGCTGGAGGCGCACGGGCGCCGCACCGTCAACGGCCGCCGGGTGCTGGAGCTGGAGATGAGCAAGGTCGACCAGCTCACCGCGCTCCGCGCCGCGGGGATCGACACCCCGCGCACGGTGGCCGCGGTCGGGCGCGAGCAGGTGCTGGCCGCCGCTCGCTCGGTCCCCGGGCCCTTCGTGACCAAGCACAACCAGGGCGGCAAGGGGCTCGGGGTGCGCCGCTTCGAGGACGTCGAGGAGCTCGCCGAGCACCTGGCCGGGCCGGAGTCGGAGGAGCCCGTCGACGGCATCACCCTGGTCCAGGAGTTTGTGCAGGCCGCGGAGCCGCGGATCACCCGGGTGGAGCTGGTGGCCGGTGAGCTGGTCTACGCCATCGACGCCGACACCGCCCACGGCGGCTTCCAGCTGTGCCCGGCCGACGCCTGCGCGATCGACCCGGCCACCGGACGCCCGCTGCTGCCACCCGGGGCCACCCTGGCCCCCGAGCCGGACCAGCAGCTCTTCACCCTCCGCGAGGACGTCGACCCCGCGCTGGTGGCCCGCTACCAGGCCTTCGCCCGCCGGACCGGGCTGGAGGTCTGCGGCATCGAGTTCATCGAGGCCGCCGACGGACGCGTGCTCACCTACGACGTGAACACCAACACCAACTACAACGCCGCCGTCGAGGCCGTGGCCCCGCGCTCCGGTCCCCGCACGCTGGCCCGCTACCTCGGCTCGCTGACCGCCTAGGGACCAGGCCGGGCCGACGCGACTGGGTCCGGCGGGCGGAGGACCTCGGCCGCCCGGGCCACGACGGCCGTCGTCAGGGCGGTCGTGGTCGCGGACTCGAGCCGCCAGTGCTGCCAGGAGAGGGCGACGTCCACGTGTCCCCGTCCGGGCCACAGCGCGACCAGCTCACCGGCGTCCAGGGCCTGGGTGATGGTCGGCTCGGGCAGCATCCCCCAGCCGATGCCCAGCCGCACCGCCCGGTCGAAGTCCCACGAGGAGGGGACGCTGGTCGCCGGCGGGGGCGCGCCGTCCCAGCCGAGGGCGCTCAGCATCGTGTGCTGCAGGGTGTCCCGGCGGTCGAAGACCAGCACCGGGGCACGCCCGAGGTCGACCGCCGTCCCGCTCCCCCAGCGCTCGACCCACCCGGGGGCCGCGACGGCCTGGTAGCGCAGCGAGCCGAGGGGCACCGTGCGGCAGCCCTGGATGGGTCGCGGCTCGGAGGTGACGGCCCCGATCACCCGGCCCTGGCGGAGGAGTTCCGCGGAGTGCCGCTCGTCGTCGCGGAGCAGCTCCAGCACCACGTGCTGGGTCGTCTGCACGTCGGCCACCACCGGCAGGAACCAGGTCGCCAGCGAGTCGGCGTTGACCGCGACCGCCAGCTGCGTCGGCGGCGCGGACGGGTCTGAGCCGGCGTGCAGCTCGGTCAGCGCCTCGGCCTGGAGCAGCTCGATCTGCGCGGCCAGCCGGAGCAGGACCTCACCACCCTCGGTCGGCTGGACGGGCCGGCTGCGCCGCACCAGCACCTGGCCCACCCGGTTCTCCAGGGCCCTGAGCCGCTGGCTCACCGCCGACGGCGTCAGGTGCAGCTCCTGGGCGGCCGCGTCGAGGCTGCCCAGCCGCAGCACGACGGCCAGGGTGGAGAGGGCGGCGGGATCCAGGTGCATCTCCGCAGCCTAGGAGGGAGCGGGGCTCCCGGTGGCGCTGCGGAGCCGGGCACGCGGGTGGAGGACGCCCGACCCCGTGACACGGCTTTCGCCCGCGGGGCGACGTCGTCGCGGACCGACGGGGTGCGCTCCGCCGGTCGGGGTACAGCCGTCGTGGAGGGCGCTGTCGGAGCGACCAGGTCAGGAGGACCGGATGAAGGCGATGACGTACCGAGGCCCGTACCGGGTGCGCGTGGAGGAGAAGGACGTGCCGCGCATCGAGCACCCCAACGACGCGATCATCCGGATGACCATGGCCTCGATCTGCGGCTCCGACCTGCACCTGTACCACGGGATGATGCCGGACACCCGGATCGGTCACACCTTCGGCCACGAGTTCATCGGCGTCGTCGAGGAGGTCGGTCCGTCGGTGCAGCGGCTGCAGCGCGGGGACCGGGTGATGGTGCCGTTCAACATCTACTGCGGTTCCTGCTGGTTCTGCGCCCGCGGCCTCTACTCCAACTGCCACAACGTCAACCCCAACGCGACCGCGGTCGGCGGCATCTACGGCTACTCCCACACCACCGGTGGCTACGACGGCGGCCAGGCCGAGTTCGTCCGGGTGCCCTTCGCCGACGTCGGGCCCTCGGTGATCCCGGAGTGGCTGGACGACGAGGACGCCCTGATGCTCACCGACGCCTGCTCGACCGGCTACTTCGGGGCCCAGCTCGGCGACATCGTCGAGGGTGACACCGTGCTGGTGCTGGGCGCCGGTCCGGTCGGGCTGTACGCCGCGAAGTCGGCCTGGTTCATGGGTGCCGGTCGGGTGATCGTGATCGACCACCTGGACTACCGGCTGGAGCGGGCGCGCACCTTCGCCCACGCCGAGACCTACAACTTCGCCGAGCACGACGACATCGTCGTGCACATGAAGAAGATCACCGACCACCTCGGTGCCGACGTGGCGATCGACTGCGTCGGGGCGGAGGCCGACGGCAACCTCACCCAGCACCTGCTGGCGGCCAAGTTCACCCTGCAGGGCGGCTCGCCGACCGCGCTGAACTGGGCGATCGACTCCGTCCGCAAGGGCGGCACGGTCTCGGTGATGGGCGCCTACGGTCCCATCTTCAGCGCGGTGAAGTTCGGGGACGCGCTCAACAAGGGCCTCACGCTGCGGATGAACCAGGCACCGGTGAAGCGGCAGTGGCCCCGGCTGCTCGAGCACATCCGCAACGGTCACCTCAAGCCCAGCGAGCTGATCACCCACCGCATCCCGCTGGAGCACATCGCCGAGGGCTACCACATGTTCTCGGCCAAGCTCGACGACTGCGTGAAGATCGCCGTCGTCCCCGACCAGGCCTGACGGCCGAGACGACAGGAGCCTCCCGTGGCCTACACCGCCCACCGCCCCCACCCCAACCCCTCCGCCGACGAGCTGCGCGCCCGGATCCCCGGCTGGGGCGTCGACCTCGACCCGGCCGACCGGCCCTCCACACCCAAGCTGCGCTTCGACCCCGCCGCCAGCGGGGCCCACTGGGACCTCCCCGACCGCCAGCCCGAGGAGCACCCGCGCGAGCACTCGATCGAGCACGCGGGGGTGACGCCGGTGTTCGGCACCGCCCAGCCGCTGCACGGGGTGTCGGGTGCCATCCGGCGCTACTCCTACCGGCGGTTCAGCGAGGCGCGGGCGGCGCACTGGCTGCTGCTGATCGCCGCCGACCGGGTGGACTTCGTCGGGTCCCGGTTCACGGGCCTGCTGCAGGGACGCCCGGACGACCCGGTCAGCGAGACCGGCATCCTGGCCGAGGCGAGGTACCACGGCCTCCGCTCGCGCACCGGCGACAACCGTCGACGGGTCGACACCGCGCACACCTGGATCGACCCCCTCGTCGTCGGGGCACCGTGGATCGGCGGGGCCGCGCTCGCGCTGGTGGGCAGCGCGGTCGTCCGCCGGGCCGCGAAGGGGCTTCGTCGCCGCTGACGGTTCGGCCCGGTCAGGGAGGCAGATGAAGCTCGGCTTCAGCAACTGCAGATAGTTTCGCTGGACTGCATCACGGTGGCGACCTAGCGTCGGGGTCGTGGATCTCTCCGTGGTGCTGACCGGCTTCGTCAGCGGTGCCGCCCTCATCGTCGCCATCGGTGCGCAGAACGCCTTCGTCCTCCGGCAGGGGCTGCGGCGCGAGCACGTGGCTCCCGTCGTGCTGCTGTGCGTGCTGGCGGACGTGGTGCTGATGAGCGCCGGAGCGGCCGGGCTGGGCCTGCTGGTCGAGCGGTTGCCATGGCTGGAGACGGCAGCCCGGTGGGGCGGTGGGCTCTTCCTGATCGGCTACGCGGTGCTGGCCATCCGTCGGGCCGTCCGGCCGCCCGCGGCGCTGGAGGCACGGGAGCGGGGAGCCGGGTCGCTGACCACGGCGCTGCTGACCGCCGCCGCGCTGACCTTCCTCAACCCGCACGTCTACCTCGACACCGTGGTGCTGCTCGGCGCCCTGGCCAACGGTCACGGCGAGGACCGCTGGCAGTTCGTGCTGGGCTCGGCCAGTGCCAGCGTGGTCTGGTTCTCCGCGCTCGGCTTCGGCGCCTACCGGCTGGCCGGCGTGCTGGGGCGACCGGCCACCTGGCGGGTCGTCGACGCGGTCATCGGCGCCATGATGCTGGTGCTCGGCCTGGTGCTGCTGCTCGGCTGAGCTCAGCGGTGCGGGGTGCGCGGGTCGATCTGCTTGGAGCCGATGTCGGCCTTCTGGTGCAGCACGTACTTGTTCACCAGGAGCGTGATGACACCCAGCGCGACCCCGATCAGCATCAGCCAGCCGGCCACCTCGTAGTCCGCGGAGGCCCGGCCCGACAGCGGGCTCGCCAGGTAGGCGCAGAGGATGGCGCCGATCACCGGCACCACGGCGGGGGTGTGGAAGTGCTGGTGCTCGACCCGGTCCCGTCGCAGCACCAGCACGGTGATGTTCACGACGGTGAACACGCACAGCAGGATGAGCGACGTGGTGCCGCCGAGGGCGGTGAGGTCGGCCAGCGCGATCAGCGCGAAGGCGAGCAGGGTGGTGAACACGATGGCCACCGCGGGGGTGCGCCGGCCGGGGAGCACCATGCCCAGGGGCCGCGGCAGCACGTTCTCCCGGGCCATCCCGTAGAGCAGCCGGCTGGCCATCAGCATGTTGATCAGGGCCGAGTTCGCCACCGCGAACATGGAGATCCAGGCGAAGACCGCGATCGGGAACCCGGGCGCGCCGGCCTCGACCACCTTGAGCAGCGGGGTGGTCCCCTCCCCGAGCTCCTCGGGCGAGACCAGCGCCACCGAGGAGATGGCCACCAGCACGTAGATCACGCCGGTGACCAGCAGGCCGATGATCATGTAGCGGGGGAAGATCTTGCTCGGGTTCTTGGTCTCCTCGGCCATGTTCACCGAGTCCTCGAAGCCCACCATGGCGAAGAAGGCCAGCGCCGTGGCGGCGGTCACCGCCCCGAAGGCGGTGTCCCCCTCGGGGACGTTGAACTCCGTCAGCCGCCCCGTCTCGCCGACCCCGCGGGCCAGCGCCCAGGCCCCGACGCCGATGACGATCAGCAGCCCGCTCAGCTCGATGCAGGTGAGCACCACGTTGGCCTTGACGCTCTCCCCCACGCCGCGGAGGTTCACCAGCGCCACCGCGGTCATGAAGCCGAGCGCGGCGATCAGCAGCACCCAGCCGGTCGGCTCGTCCACGCCGACCGCGGCGAACAGGTTGCCGGCGAAGGCCTTGGCGGCGCTGGAGGCCGAGGTCAGGCCCGAGCACATCACCGCGAAGGTCACCAGGAAGGTGAGGAAGTGGATCCTGAACGCGCGGTGGGTGTAGATCGCCGCGCCGCCGGCCCGTGGGTACTTCGTCACCAGCTCCAGGTAGCTGAAGGCGGTGAGGAAGGCCACCACGAAGGCGCACAGGAAGGGCAGCCACACCGCGCCGCCCACCTGGGCGGCCACCTTGCCGGTCAGGGAGTACACGCCGGTGCCGAGGATGTCCCCGACGATGAACAGCAGCAGGAGACCGGGCCCGATCACGCGCTTGAGCTCGGTGGGTTGCTCACCGGAGACGGACGTCGTCTCCTCGTGGACGTTCCTCGTCATGGCGACCTCCTCGGGGTCAGTCGACAGTCGACCACAGCCGGCCCCCGCTGACCAGGTATCGGGACCGAGTCGTGACCTGACGCGCCTGGGTTCTGGCCCCGTCAGCGCCTAGCCTCGCCAGGAAACCACCCGGACCGAGGAGACAAACCGATGCGCCGCCTCACCCTGCTGCTGCCCGCCGCCGTGCTGGCCCTGACCCTGACCGCCTGCGGTGGCAGCACCAGCCCGGAACCGGCGGACGGGGGCGCTCCCACCTCGGGTGCGCCGGACACCTCCACCGCACCGGACAGCTCCGCCGCGCCGGAGACCTCGAGCGCCCCCGAGGGCGACGCGGGCGCACCGACCGGGGAGGCCGCCGACCTGGTGCTGTCCGGGGCGGTCGGCGGGCTCACCTTCGAGCCCAGCACCGAGCCCGTCAGCGGGGGGCCCGACCTGAGCCAGCTCGGTGACCAGATCACGATCGAGCCCGAGGAGTGCAAGAGCGCCCTCACCCCCGAGGTCCTCGCCCAGGGCGAGGAGGACCTCGAGAGCGGTCGGTCGGCCCTGTCCGTGGCCACCGGGGAGTCCGAGATCGTGGTCGCCCTGGTCAGCGAGACCGTCGGCGGTGTGGAGGAGGCCCGGGAGCGGCTGGACACCTGCGGCGAGCTGACCATGGACGTCGGCATGGGCGAACCCCTCCAGGTGACGATCACCGAGACCGACGTGCCCGAGGCCGAGGGCGCCACCGACACCCTGGGCCTGGTCGTGAGCACCGCCCTGCCGGGCCAGACCGTCACGAGCACGCAGTACATGGCCACGGTCCGCGAGCGCCAGGTGGTGCTCAACGGCAGCAGCATCCCCGGCGGGGACGGCTCGACGGACTCGCTGGACGCCGCCTACACCGCCCAGGTCGAGAAGATCGTCGCCGCCAGCTGATCCACAGGGCCGCACCGGCCCCGAGCACCATCCACAGGGGCGGGCCGTCGGAGGGTCGCTGTCGGTGGTGGAGGACATACTCAGGACGTGACCGCCACCGACACCGCCCTCCCCGCCACCGACGGGCTCCGCTCCGAGGCCCTCGAGCTGCTCCGCGCCCTCACCTCGGCGCCCACGGCCGACTTCCACGACGGGCAGTACGAGGCGGTCGAGGCCCTGGTGGCCGGGCACCGTCGCGCCCTGGTGGTCCAGCGCACCGGCTGGGGCAAGTCCGCGGTGTACTTCGTGGCGAGCATGCTGCTGCGGGCCCGGGGCAGCGGACCGACCATCATCGTGTCCCCGCTGCTGGCGCTGATGCGCGACCAGGTCTCGGCGGCCGAACGCGCCGGGGTGCGGGCCGTGGCGATCAACTCCGCCAACCAGACCGAGTGGGTGGACGTGGAGGAGCAGCTCCGCGCGGACACCGTCGACGTCCTGCTGATCTCCCCGGAGCGGCTCACCAACCCGCGCTTCCGCGAGACGGTGCTGCCCACGCTGCTGGAGCGGCTGGGGCTGCTGGTGGTCGACGAGGCCCACTGCATCTCCGACTGGGGCCACGACTTCCGCCCCGACTACCGCCGGATCGCCGGGGTCATCGCGACCCTGCCGGCCGGGACCCCGGTGCTGGCCACCACCGCCACGGCCAACGAGCGCGTCATCGCCGACGTGGCCGAGCAGCTGGGCGCCGGCGTGGACGACGTGGCCGAGGGCTCGCAGGGTGGCGTCTTCACCCTGCGGGGCCCGCTGGCCCGGAACTCCCTCCGGCTCGGGGTGCTGCGGCTGCAGAGCGCCAAGCAGCGGCTCGGCTGGCTGCTCACCCACCTGGAGGCACTGCCGGGCAGCGGCATCGTCTACACCCTCACCGTCTCCGCCGCCGAGGACACCGCCCGGCTGCTGTCCGAGGCCGGGCACGTGGTCCGCGCCTACACCGGGCGCACGGACGCCGCCGAGCGCGAGCAGGCCGAGGGCGAGCTCAAGCGCAACGAGATCAAGGCCATGGTGGCCACCAGCGCGCTCGGGATGGGCTTCGACAAGCCCGACCTGGGTTTCGTGGTGCACCTGGGGGCACCGTCCTCGCCGGTGGCCTACTACCAGCAGGTCGGACGCGCCGGGCGGGCCACCGAGCGCGCCGACGTGCTGCTGCTCCCCGGTCCGGAGGACCCAGACATCTGGCGCCACTTCGCCACCGCCTCGATGCCGAGCAGGGCCAAGGCCGACGCGGTGCTGGGGGCGCTGGAGGCCGCCGGCGGTCCGCTGTCGGTGCCGGCGCTGGAGGCCCGGGTCGACCTGCGCCGCACCCCGCTGGAGCTGCTGCTCAAGGTGCTCTCGGTCGACGGAGCGGTGGCCAACGTCAAGGGCGGCTGGATCAGCACCGGCCAGGGCTGGCACTACGACGAGGAGCGGTACTCCCGCATCGCCGCCGCCCGTGAGGCCGAGCAGCAGGCGATGGTGGAGTACGAGCGCACCGAGGGCTGCCGGATGAAGTTCCTGGTCGCCCAGCTCGACGACCCCGACCCCGCCAGCTGCGGGCGCTGCGACAGCTGCCTCCGCGCCGCCGGTCAGGAGGTCTGGTACCCGACCGACGTCCCCACCGACTGGGTCGAGAAGGCCGAGTCCGGGCTCTCCCAGGTCGGGGTGGCGCTGGAGCCCCGGGCGCAGTGGCCGTCGGGGCTGTCCCGCCTGGGGGTGGAGCTGTCGGGCAAGATCCCGCGCGAGGAGCAGCCCGAGCGGGGACGCGCGGTCGCCCGCCTCACCGACCTCGGCTGGGGCCAGGCGCTGCGCGAGCTGTTCCGCACCGACGAGACCGGCCGGGCGGTAGACGCCGAGGTGCCGGCCGCGCTGGCCCGGGCCTGCGTCGAGGTGCTGCGCGAGTGGGACTGGGCGGAGCGACCGGTCGCCGTGGTCGCCGTCCCCTCGGCCTCCCGGCCGCGGCTGGTGGCCTCGCTGGCCGAGGGACTGGCCACCCTGGGCCGGCTGGAGGACCTCGGGTCCCTGGAGCTGGTGGGCGAGGGCGGAGGGCGCGGCGGCAACAGCGCCTACCGCGCCGCCGACGTGCTGCACCGCTTCGCGGTCGGCCCCGAGCTGGCTGGACGGCTGGCGGCCACCCGGGGGCCGGTGCTGCTGGTGGACGACCTGTGCGACTCCCGCTGGACCCTCACGGCCTGCGCCCGGCTGCTGCGCCAGCACGGGGCCCCGGCGGTGCTGCCCTTCGCCCTCGCCCAGACCGGCTGACCGTCTCGGTCGCGGGAGCCTGGTCCCGCGACGGCCGGGCCGGCGCGAGGGGTCAGGCCGGTCAGGGCGCGTCGAGTCGTGCCGGGGAGGGCGGTGGGCCAGGGGCCGCCCCCTCCCGGGGCCGGACCGACCCTGGCCGCACCCCCAGAAGGGGCCGATCGGGGGTCCGGACGCGGTTCACTGGAGTCATCCGCACCAGATCCCGGGAGGGCACCATGTCCAGCTACCAGTCCACCGTCCAGGGCGACGAGCGCACCCTGGCCGTCGCCGCCCACCTCTCGGCGATCGTCGCGATGGTGGTGAGCGCCGGCTGGCTGAGCTTCGTGGGACCCCTCGTCGTGTGGCTGCTCTTCCGCGACCGCAGCGCCTTCGTCCGCCGCTCAGCCGCCGGCTCGTTCAACTTCAACCTGTGGGCCTGGGTGATCTCGGTGATCGCCTGGGTGTGCGCCTTCACCGTGGTGCTGCTGCCCCTGGCCGTGGTGCTGTGGGTGGTGGCCGGGCTGATGACGGTCATCTGCCACGTGCTCGGCGCCGTCCGCGCCAGCCGCGGCGTGCTGTACACCTACCCGGTGCAGCTCCGCGTGCTGCGCTGACACCCACCGCCCGCTCGGGCCCGGAGGCCTCCACCGCTGCCGCGGTGGGGGCCTCTCGTCGTCCCGGCCGGCTGCGGCTCAGGCCCCGCTGCCGGCGATGTTCACCATCCAGGAGACCCCGAACCGGTCGGTGCACTGGCCGTACTCGTCGCCCCACATCTGCTTCTCCAGCGGCATGGTGACCGTCCCGTCGGCCGCCAGCCGGTCCCAGTAGCCGCGCAGTGCGGCGGCGTCGTCCCCGCTGAGGCTCAGGGTGCCGTTGGCCGGCAGGTCCGGCCCGGTCCCGGGCGGGAGGTCCGAGCCCATCAGCACGACCAGCTCACCGGCGTCCAGCTGGGCGTGCATGACGCCGTCGGCTCCCTCGGCGGAGGGGTCGCCGTACTCCCCGAAGGTGCTGATGCTGAGCTCCCCACCGAAGACGCCGTGGTAGAACTCCATCGCCTCGCGGGCCCGGCCGTCGAACATCAGGTAGGGGTTGAGTCGGGCTGCCATGCTGCGCTCCTCGGGTGGGCGGGACGTCCTGCTCGGAGGCTAGCGACGTCCCGCCCCGGCCACCAGACCCCTCCGGTGGCGCCTGCTCAGATGGTCCGCGTCGTGTAGTCGACGTCGGCGGTGTCGCGGCTGATGACCAGCGCCACCAGCGTGATCAGCGCGGCCCCGGTCAGGTAGGCGCCGACCCAGAAGACGCTGCCGTCGGCCGCGGCCCAGAGCGCGACGAAGATGCTGGGCGCCACCGCCGCACCGAGGATGCTGGCCACGTTGTAGCTGATGGCGCTGCCGGTGTAGCGGACGCTGGTGGCGAACAGCTCCGGCAGCACCGCACCCATCGGCCCGAAGGTCAGCCCCATCAGCGACAGGCCGATGACCAGCCCGGCCATCACCCCGACCGTGCCGCCGTCGAAGATGGTGGAGAACAGCAGGCCGAAG
This sequence comes from Auraticoccus monumenti, assembly GCF_900101785.1. GTDB lineage: Bacteria > Actinomycetota > Actinomycetes > Propionibacteriales > Propionibacteriaceae > Auraticoccus > Auraticoccus monumenti. The sequence goes on from NZ_LT629688.1 coordinate 398,833, forward strand.
ACGGCGATGGCCGCCGTGACCCCGATCAGCAGCCGGCGGCGCCCCAGGCGCTCGGCCAGCGGACCGGACACCAGGGTGAAGATGCCGAAGAAGACGACCCCGATGATCAGCATGGTGAGGAAGTCGGTGCGGGTGTAGCCCAGGCCCGGCAGGAACGAGTCGGGGTTGAAGGGTCGTCCGGCCGCCTCGGCCGCCGCCTGCGCCTTCTGCACCGTGTCCGGCGTGGTGCCGTAGGACATGGTGAAGGTCGTCATCAGGTAGAAGAGGACGTAGGTGGCCAGCATGATGAAGGTGCCCAGCAGCATCGGGCGCCAGGCGGTCTTGAAGGCGCGCACCAGCGGCACCTGCGCCACCTCGCCCTGGTCCAGCACCTGCTGGAAGGCCGGGCTCTCGATCAGCTTGAACCGCACGTAGAGCCCGATGGCCACCAGCACGATGCTGATCAGGAAGGGCACCCGCCAGCCCCAGCTCTGGAACTGCGCCGGGGTCAGCGTCAGGCTGAGCACCACGAAGATGGCGTTGGCCAGGATGAAGCCGATCGGCGCCCCCAGCTGCGGGAAGGTCCCCCAGATGGCCCGGCGGCCGGCCGGGGCGTTCTCGGTGGCCAGCAGCGCCGCGCCGGACCACTCACCACCCAGCCCGAGCCCCTGGCAGAACCGCAGCACCACCAGGAAGGCCGGGGCCCAGAACTCCCAGCCGGGGGTCAGCGCGGTGGGCAGGCAGCCGATCAGGAAGGTCGCGATGCCCATCAGCAGCAGCGAGCCGACCAACGTGCCCTTGCGACCCACCCGGTCCCCGAAGTGGCCGAACAGGATCGAGCCCACCGGCCGCGCCACGAAGGCCACGCCGAAGACGGCCAGCGACGCCAGCAGCCGCGTCGTCTCGTCCGCGCCGGTGAAGAAGAGCGAGGGGAACACCAGCACCGCGGCCGTGGCGTAGGCGTAGAAGTCGAAGAACTCGATCGAGGTGCCGATGAGGCTGGCCACGATCACCCGCCCCCGCGGGTTGGTGGGGCCCGGGGCATCCGGCTGCTCCGACGCGGAGACGTCCTGCTCGGTGGTCATGCGGTGTCCTATCGCCTGCCCCGTCGGGGTTGACGGGCCCCGCGACTGTAGGTCAGCGTCGCCCCCGCGCGGAAGACGTCCCGACCAGCAGGACCGCACCGTCTCCTACGACCGCAGGAGGCTCCGGGAACGACAGAGCTCCCGGTCGGATGACCCGACCGGGAGCTCTGGGAGTGTGTGCGCGAGAGAGGATTTGAACCTCCACGTCCCTAAGGACACTGGCACCTGAAGCCAGCGCGTCTGCCGTTCCGCCACTCGCGCGAGTGGATCCACACCTGTGTGAACCAGCCGTGGAACTCTAGCACGGGGCCGAGCGCACGCACGATTCGACGGCGCTCGTCCCACGGTGGCAGCACGATCGCCGCTACGGTCGGACCGAGGTCGGCAGCCCCGCGCCGACCGGTGCACGGTTTCGCCGCCTCACCCCTGAGCCGCATAGGATCAGGGCCGTCCGGCGTGCGGAGGGAGGGTCATGGGCGTTTTCGAGCGGTTCGAGAAGCGGATCGAGGGAGCCGTCAACGGCGTCTTCGCGCGCGCCTTCAAGGGGGACGTCCAGCCCGTGGAGATCGCGGCCCGGCTCCAGCGCGAGCTCGACTCCGAGGCCAAGCTGATGTCGCGGGACCGCCGGCTGGTGCCCAACGAGTTCGTGATCGGCCTCAGCGAGCACGACTACGAGCGCCTCACCCCCTACGGCAAGACCCTCACCGGCGAGCTGATCCCCGAGCTGCGCCGCCACGCCTCCGAGCAGGGCTACGTCTTCAACGGCCCGATCATGATCCACTACGAGCTCGACGAGTCCCTCCCCACCGGCCGCTTCACCGTGGCCTCGGAGGCCGTCGCCGGGGTGGACGCCGAGCGTCCCGCCTCCACCACCCAGATCAACCGGGCCCAGCTGGTGCTCGAGGTCAACGGGATGCGGCACCCGCTGGTGCCCCCCGGTCTGGTCATCGGGCGCGGCACCGAGGCCGACCTGCGCATCAACGACCCCGGCATCTCCCGGCGCCACGCGGAGATCTCGGTCCGCGACGAGGGCCGCGAGCTGTCGATCGAGATCAACGACCTGGGCTCCACCAACGGCATCGTGGTCAACGGCCAGCGGGTCCGCTCGGCCGCCCTGCAGGCCGGCACCCGCATCGAGATCGGCTCCACCCGGATGCTGGTGCACGCCCCCACGGGGCACTGACGTGTCCGAACTCGTCGTCACCCTGCTCAAGGTGCTGTTCCTGGCGCTGCTGTGGGTGTTCATCCTGTCGGCGGCCTCGGTCATCCGGACCGACCTGTTCGGCCGCACCGTCCAGGCCAGCGAGCTCCCCCAGCAGCTGGAGCAGCCGCTGCAGAAGCGCAGCCAGCGGCGCAAGGCGCGCCAGTCCCCGCGGGCGGTCGAGATCACCAACGGGGTCAAGGAGGGTCAGCGGGCCGACCTGTTCTCCGGTCCGGTGCTGATCGGGCGCAGCTCGGACTGCGCGATCCTGCTCGACGACGACTACGTCTCCACCCGGCACGCCCGCATCGACGCCGACAGCTCCGGCGGGTACTACGTCGAGGACCTCGGCTCCACGAACGGCACCTACGTCAACGGCCAGCGCATCACCGCCCCGACCACCATCACGTTGGTGGACAGCGTGCGGATCGGCCGGACGGTGCTGAAGCTGGTGGTGTGATGAGCCTGCAGCTGCGCTACGTGGCGCACTCCGAGATCGGCCTGGTGCGCAAGAACAACCAGGACTCCGGCTACGCGAGCCCCACCATGCTGGTGGTGGCCGACGGCATGGGCGGCGCGGCCGCGGGCGACCTGGCCTCCGCGGTGGCGATCTCGGAGGTCAAGGCCGCCGACGCCGAGCTCCGGCTGGCCGCGATGGCCGCCGAGCAGGAGGCGGCCGCCACCCCCGACGACCAGACCGCCAGCCCGGTGGCCGACACCCTCTCCGGGGCCGAGGGCGAGGGCGTCCCGGTCCTGCCGGCCGACCTCGAGGACATCGACCCGATCGCCCCCGACGACGTCACCCTCGCCCTGGACGAGATGCTCCGCGTGCTGGCCGACATCGTCCGCCGGGCCAACGACCGCATCGCCGACCTGGTGGCCGCCGACCACTCGCTGGAGGGCATGGGCACCACCCTGGACGCCGGCATGTTCGACGGGGAGCACCTGGCCCTGGCCCACATCGGCGACTCCCGGGTCTACCTGCTGCGTGACGGCGTGATGACCCGCCTCACCCACGACCACTCCTGGGTGCAGAGCCTGGTCGACGACGGCCGGATCAGCCCCGAGGAGGCGGCCTACCACCCGCACCGCTCGCTGCTGCTGAAGGTCCTCAACGGCCAGCCGGCCAACGACCCCGACCTCAGCACCCACACGATGCTGCCCGGGGACCGGCTGCTGTTCTGCTCCGACGGGCTGTGCGGGCTGGTCGACGACGCCGTGATGGAGCCGGTGCTGGGCGGGGAGGACCCCGAGCAGGCGCTGCGCGAGCTGGTGGCCGAGGCCCACAGCGAGGGCGGCATCGACAACATCACCATCGTCATCGCCGACCTCGTCGAGACCGACCCCGACACCCCGCTGCCCGAGGTGATGGTGCTCGGGGCCGCCGGCTCCACCGACATCCCCGACGTCGCGATCCGCTCCCGCACCATCGACCTCGGCGACGAGGAGGCCGACGGCGACCAGCCGGGCTCCGACGTCCCGGTCGCTCCCCCGCCGAGCCGCACCTCCACCCCCCGCACCGCCCGCACCCCGCCGGACGGGGACGACGAGAGCGACCGCTACGCCCTGCAGGCGCCCCCGCCGCGGCACCGGCGGGTGATCCGGGTGGTGCTGACCCTGCTGCTGGCCGTCGTGCTGGTCGGTGGTGCGGCCACCGGTGCGGTGCTGTGGGGACGCACCCAGTACTTCGTGGGTCCGGCCGAGGAGCAGGTGGCGATCTACCGCGGCCTGCCCGACACCATCGGCGGCGTCGCCCTCAACCAGGTCTACGAGATCCAGCAGACGCCGATCGCCGACCTGCCGCTGCTCTACCAGGACCGGGTCCGCTCGACCATCGAGGCCCGCAGCCTGGCCGACGCCCGCAGCACCGTGGCCGAGCTCGCCTCGGTCTCCCGGGACTGCATCCGCCAGCGCGAGGAGCGCGCGCAGGCCACCGAGTCCCCCACCCCGCGCCCGACGGACACGCCGCCGCCGGAGGCGACCGCCTCGCCGAGCGCGGGCACCTCCCCCTCCCCCGATCCCGGACCGCTGCCCGAGGACGGGGCCTGCTGATGGCGCTGCTGACCGAGATGCCGAGCGTGGTCGTGGTCCACCGCAAGCGGCGCGGCGTCGAGCTGGCGATGGTGCTCTTCGCCCAGGCCCTCGGCATCGGCGCCTACGCCCTGGTGCACCTCAACCAGGGTCAGCCGCTGCCCGACGACCTCCCGTTCGCCGCGGCCGCCTGGGTGGCGCTGGGGCTGGTCGCCCACCTGGTGGTCCGGTTCCGGCTGCCCTACGCCGACCCGCTGCTGCTGCCCTGCGTGCTGCTGCTCAACGGTCTCGGCCTGGTCATGATCCACCGGATCGACATCATCAACGAGCCCGCCACGTCGGGGGCCACCCAGCAGCTGATGTGGACGGCCCTGGGGGTGGCCCTGCTGGTGGCCACCGCGCTGCTGCTGCGCGACCACCGGCCGCTGATCCGCTTCACCTACACCCTCGGTCTGCTCGGTCTGCTGCTGCTGCTGCTCCCGCTGGCCCCGGTGATCGGCTCCGAGCAGTTCGGCGCCAAGATCTGGATCCAGGTGGCCGGGTTCTCCTTCCAACCCGCCGAGGTGGCCAAGGTGGTGCTGGCCATCGCCTTCTCCTCCTACCTGGTGGAGAAGCGCGACGTGCTGGCCCTGGCCGGGATGCGGGTGATCGGCATCGACCTCCCGCGCGCCCGCGACCTCGGCCCGATCGCGCTGGTCTGGGTGGCGAGCATGGTGGTGCTGGTCTACCAGCGCGACCTGGGGACGTCCCTGCTGTTCTTCGGCCTGTTCGTGATGATGCTCTACGTCTCCACCGAGCGCCCCGGCTGGGCGGTGCTGGGCACCCTGATGTTCGCGGTGGGTGCCGGCGCCGCGGTGCTGCTGGCCGACCGGGTGGGCCAGCTGTCCCACGTCGGGGTGCGGATCGACTCCTGGCTGGACCCCTTCTCCGACGTCGACCAGAACGGCCAGATCATCGCCGCCCAGTTCGGCATGGCCTGGGGCGGGCTGCTGGGCACCGGCCTGGGCCTCGGACGTCCCGGTCTCACCCCGCTGGCGCGCAGCGACTTCATCGCCGCCGCCGTCGGGGAGGAGCTGGGGATGGCCGGGCTGATGGCGGTGATCACCCTGTACGGCGTCATCGTCGCCCGCGGGCTGCGGACCGGGCTGGCCGCCAAGGACCACTTCGGCAAGCTGCTGGCCACCGGGCTCTCCTTCGTGCTGGCCCTGCAGGTCTTCACGATCATCGGCGGGGTCACCCGGCTGCTCCCGCTCACCGGCCTGACCACCCCGTTCATGTCCCAGGGCGGTTCGTCGATGATCGCGAACTGGGTGATCGTGGCCCTGCTGCTGGTGATCAGCCACCAGGCCCGCAAGCCGGCCGCGACCCGCCTGGAGGCCTCCCCCGACGCCGAGGAGACCCAGGTCATCCCGACCGCCCGGCTGCTGGGAGGTCGTCGGTGAACCGCCCGATCCGCCGCGTCGCCCTGGTCTGCATGGTGCTGTTCGGGCTGCTGCTCGGCAACGGCACGTTCCTGATCGTGGTGCAGCAGAACAGCCTGAACGCCAACCCGCTGAACCGCCGGGTCCGCGACGCCGAGTTCTCCCAGGACCGGGGCGCGATCCTGGTCGGCACCACCCCCATCGCCGAGACCCGGGCCTCGGACGGGGACTTCCGCTACCAGCGGGTCTACCCCGACCCCGAGCTCTACGCCCACGTCACCGGCTGGTACTCCTACGACCGCGCCCGCTCGGGGCTGGAGGAGAGCTACAACACCGAGCTCGCCGGCACCGACGACTCCCTCTTCGTCCGCCGGCTGGTGGACCTGGTCACCGGACGCACCCCGGAGGGCGCCAGCATCACCACCACCATCGACCCCGACGCCCAGCGCGCCGCGGCCGAGGCCCTCGGCGACACCAAGGGGGCCGTGGTGGCCCTGGACCCGCAGACCGGTGCGGTGCTGGCCATGGTCAGCCACCCCAGCTACGACCCCAACCGCATCGCCGACGCGGAGGACGTCCAGGCCGCCAACGAGGCCTACACCGAGCTGGCCGAGGACGAGGACAACCCGCTGGCCAACCGGGCGGCGCGCGAGGTCTACCCACCCGGCTCGACCTTCAAGCTGGTCACCGCGGCGGCCGCCCTGGAGTCGGGGATGGCACCCGACGCCGAGCTCGACTCCCCCGAGCTGCTGCGTCTCCCCGGCACCACCACCGACCTCGGCAACGACACCGACTGCGGCGGCGAGACCACCACGCTGGACCGCGCCCTGCAGGTGTCGTGCAACACCGCCTTCGCCAACCTCGGCGTCGACCTCGGTGCGGACGCGCTGCGCCAGCAGGCCGAGGCCTTCGGCTTCGGCACCCGCCACCTGGCCGACCTCAACGGGGTGGCCAGCCGCTTCCCCGAGGCCCCCGACGACGCCCAGACCGCCCTCAGCGCGATCGGGCAGTTCGACGTCGCCGCGTCCCCGCTGCAGATGGCGATGGTGGCCGCCGCGGTGGCCAACGACGGCGTGGTGATGGAGCCGTACCTGGTGGACCAGGTCCGCGCCCCCAACCTGTCGGTGCTGCGGCAGACCCGCCCCCAGGAGCTGGGCCGGGCGATGTCGGCGGAGAACGCCGCCGAGCTGCAGCAGATGATGGTCAACGTCGTCCAGGACGGCACCGGCACCAACGCCCGCCTGGACGGGATCGAGGTCGGCGGCAAGACCGGCACCGCGCAGTCCGACCTGTCCCGCAACCCCTTCGCCTGGTTCGTCTCCGCAGCCCCGATGGACGACCCGCAGGTGGCCGTCGCGGTCTTCGTCGAGGACGCCGACATCGCCCGCAACGACATCGCCGGCGGCAGGCTCGCCGCCCCCATCGCCCGGGCCGTGACCGAGGCGGTGGTCCGGTGAGGACCACCCGCCCGCAGCGCGTCCAGGGCGCCCGACGACGCCGGTGGGCCCCCCGCCCACCGCGCCAGCTGTGCGCCGCCCGCGGCGTCACGAGGAAGGACCGCAACCGATGACGTTGCTCGGAGACCGCTACGAGCTCGGAGAGCCGCTGGGCCGAGGTGGCATGGCCGAGGTTCGCCGTGCCACCGACACCCGCCTGAACCGCCAGGTGGCGGTCAAGCGGCTGCGCGCCGACCTCGCCGCCGACCCCACCTTCCAGGCCCGGTTCCGTCGTGAGGCGCAGTCCGCGGCCGGGCTGAACCACCCCAACATCGTGGCCGTCTACGACACCGGCGAGGACTTCGACGACCGGGCCGGCATCGCGATCCCCTACATCGTGATGGAGCTGGTCGAGGGCTCGACGCTGCGCGACGTCCTCCGCGACGGCCGCAAGATCATGCCCGAGCGGGCGCTGGAGATCATGCAGGGCGTGCTGGAGGCCCTCAGCTACAGCCACCGGGCCGGCATCGTGCACCGCGACATCAAGCCCGCCAACGTGATGCTGACCCCCAGCGGCACGATCAAGGTGATGGACTTCGGCATCGCCCGCGCGATGGCCGACACCTCCGCCACCATGACCCAGACCGCGGCGGTGATCGGCACCGCGCAGTACCTCTCCCCCGAGCAGGCCCGCGGGGAGACCGTGGACGCCCGCAGCGACCTCTACTCCGCCGGCTGCCTGCTCTACGAGCTGCTGGTGGGGCGTCCGCCGTTCGTGGGCGACTCCCCGGTCAGCGTGGCCTACCAGCACGTCCGCGAGCAGCCCGTCCCGCCGAGCCAGCTCGACCCGCTGATCACCCAGCCGATCGACGCCGTCGTGCTCACCGCGCTGGCCAAGGACGCCGACGCCCGCTACCAGAACGCGCGCGAGATGAGCGACGACATCGGCCGGCTGCTGACCGGCCAGGAGGTGACCACCGTGCTGCCCCCAGCGGCTGCCGCGGTGGGGGCGGGCGCGGCCGCCACCCAGGTGCTCGGCCCCTCGGCCGCCACCCCAGTGACCGCGGCCAGCGCCGGCTCCCCCCTCGAGCAGGAGGTGGTCGAGCTGTCCGAGGAGGAGGACGAGCCGGCCCGCCGGTGGCCCTGGGTGCTGGTGGCGGTGCTGGCCCTGCTGGTCATCGCCGGCGCCGTGGCCGCGGGCGTCTTCCTGCTCAACCCGCCGGACGAGCGCGCGAACCCCAGCGCCTCCCCGAGCGTCGAGACCGTCGCGGTGCCGGCCGTCTACGGCGTCACCGAGGGCGTGGCCCGCAACAACCTGGAGGGCCAGGGGCTGGAGATGGAGGTCGAGGAGGAGCGCGGTGCCGACGACTCCTCCGTGGGCACCGTCACCAACCAGGACCCGCCGGCCAACCAGCTGGTCCCGGTGGGGAGCACGGTCATCGTCACGATCAACATCGGTCCCGAGCAGGCCGACATCCCCGGCAACCTGGTCGGGACGTCCCGGGAGGACGCCGTCGACGCCCTGGTCGACGCCGGCTTCGACGAGGACAACATCCGCATCGAGGAGGCCACCGACGAGTCCGGTGACGCCGAGCCGGACGAGGTGCTCGCGGTGGACCCGTCGGAGGGCACCGAGGTCAGCACCGACACCGACGTGACCCTCACCGTGGCCACCGGTCAGTCCGAGGTCCCCCGGTGGATCGGCTTCAACGAGCAGGCGGTCCGCGCCGACGCCCAGCAGCGCGGGTTCACCGACGTCGTCTTCGAGGAGGAGGAGAGCGACGAGGCCGACCCCGACTCGGTGATCAGCACCGACCCCGAGGCGGGCACCCTCGTCGACCGCGGCGACCAGATCACGGTCACCCTGGCCGAGGCTCCTGCACCGGAGCCGGAACCGGACCCGGAACCGGAGCCGACGCCGTCGGACACGCCCGAGCCCAGCGCCACCCCCGACGAGCCGGAGGACTCGCCCTCCCCGAGCCCCACCCCCACCGGCTGACCGAGAACGCAGCGACGGCCCCGACCCCGCGAGGGTCGGGGCCGTCGTCGTCCTCGGGCCGGGCGCGTCGCCGTCAGCGCCAGAGGGTGGCGATCACGAACGAGCTGGCCATCAGGCCCATGCCGATCAAGATGTTCCAGTCGCCCAGGTCGGTCAGCAGCGGCACGGTGGAGCCGGTGGTGCTGGAGATGTAGTAGGTCACCAGCCAGGCCACGCCCAGCAGACCGACGGTGATGAACACCGGCGGCACCCAGCGGCGGCTGGTCGGGGACTTCAGCGCCGCGGCGGAGCCGCGCTCACGTCGCCTGCGGTTGGTGACGCTCTTGCGCACCTTGGATTCGGGCACCGGTCCTCCTCGTGTCCCCAGCTGGTCGGGGTTCCTGGGTAGCGTAGTCACTGGACCAGCGGTTGGCACCTCGCCCACCCGGGCGGACGGCGCGAGAGGGGGGGCGACATGGGGTGGTGGCAACGGGCCCGCGCGCGGGTGAGGCACCGGGTGCGCCGCGACCGACCGACTCCCCGACGTCGGCTGCTGACCGTGGCGGTCTGCTTCGTGGCCGGGCTGATGATCACCGTCTCGGCCATCAACGCCCGCGGCACCGACCTGCGCCCCGGGCGCAACACCGACCTGGTGGACCTGGTCCGCAGCGAGGCCGCCCGCAGCAGCGAGCTCGCCGGCCGGGTCAGCGACCTGCGCGCCGAGGTGGACCAGATGGCCACGGGGGCGGGGAGCACCGGTGAGGACGTCGAGCGCTCGGCGAGGCTGGGCCAGCAGGTCGGCCTGGACCCGGTCGGCGGACCCGGCGTCACCGTCACCCTCACCGACGCCCCGGCCAGCATCGACCCCGTCGGCGTCGACGGCGACCTGCTGGTCGTGCACCAGCAGGACATCCAGGCGGTGGTGAACGTGCTCTGGCAGGGCGGCGCCGAGGCGATGACGATCCAGGGCCAGCGGGTCATCTCCACCACCGGCATCAAGTGCGTCGGGAACACCGTGGTGCTGCACGGCATCCCCTACGCCCCGCCCTACGTCATCTCCGCGGTGGGTGAGCCGGGGGCGCTGGAGGCCGCGCTGGCCGGCTCGGAGTACGTCGGGGTGTACCGCCAGTACGTCGACGCCTACGGGCTGGGCTACGAGCAGCGGGCCGAGACCCGGCTGGAGCTGCCCGGCTTCACCGGCGTCACCACCCTGCGGTGGGCCCGGACCGGCGCCGTGGGCTGAGCCCTCAGTCGACCCCGGCCATGGCCCAGCGCACCGTGGCCGTGGCTGCCCGGCCCAGTGCCTGCCGGGCCGGGCGGGCCAGCCGGTCCGGGACCGGGGGCAGCGCGTCGTCCAGCATCACCCGCGCCCAGTCGGGCAGCAGCGCCACCCCACCGGCGGCGATGGCGGCGTAGCCGGGCCGGGCCACGCGGGGCAGCGGTGGCTCGCGGAGCAGGAAGCGGGCGGCGTCCAGAGCGGCCGGCGAGGGCTCGAGCTCGGCCCGGTACGAGGCCAGCTGCTGGGCCAGGCCGACGACCGTGGTCGGCGGGTCGGGCACGCCGAGCAGCCGGGCGGCCACCCCGGCCTGGGCCACGTAGCGGTCCGCCTCGGCGGGGGTCAGGCGCGCCGCCCCGTAGGCCTGGTGGGCGGCCAGGAAGGACTCCACCTCCGCGACGTGCACCCAGCTCAGCAGCACCGGGTCGTCGGCGCGGTAGGGCCGACCGCGCTCGTCCTTGCCCCGGACCCGGGTGTGCACGTCGCGGACGCGGGCGATGATCCGCTCGGCGTCCTCGACCGTCCCGAAGGTGGTGGTGGCCAGGTAGTCGCTGGTGCGCTGCAGACGTCCCCACGGGTCACCGCGGTAGCCGCTGTGGCCGGCGACCCCGGCCATGGCCAGCGGGTGCAGGGACTGCAGCAGCAGCGCGGCCACGCCGCCGGGGAACATCGACGCGTCGGAGTGGACGCGCCAGACCGGGTCCTCGGGGGTGAACCAGCGCTCGCCCGGGGTGTCCCAGATGCGACGGGCACGCGTCTGGGCGTCCTCGCCGGCGACCCGCGCGCGGATCATCAGACCGAGCCGCGACTGCAGACCTGGCACGTCGGGTCAGACCGCCATCAGGGGGCTGAGGTCGGCGGCCCGGGCGGGCGCCTCGACGTCACCGCAGACCGCCAGCCAGTTGGCCAGCATCTGGTAGCCGCCCTCGGTCAGCACGGACTCGGGGTGGAACTGCACCGCCTCGACCGCCAGCTCGCGGTGCCGCACGGCCATGATGACGCCGGTCTCGGTGCGGGCGGTGACCTGGAGGACCTCGGGCAGCGAGACCGGCTCGATGGCCAGCGAGTGGTAGCGGGTGGCGGTGAAGGGGCTGGGCAGACCGGTCAGCACACCCTCCCCCTCGTGCAGCACCGGGGAGGTCTTGCCGTGCAGCAGCTCCGCGGCCCGGCCGACCACCCCGCCGTAGGCCACCGCGATGGACTGCAGCCCCAGGCAGACCCCGAAGATGGGGAGCCGTCCGCCGTGGGTGCGGACCACGTCGACGCAGACACCGGCCGCCTCGGGGGTGCCGGGGCCCGGGGAGAGCAGCACCCCGTCGTAGCCGTCGGCCCAGCCCGGCTCGGCGAAGCGCGGGTCGTCGTTGCGCCAGACCTCGACCTCGGCCCCGATCTGGGCCAGGTAGTGCACCAGGTTGTAGACGAAGGAGTCGTAGTTGTCGACGACGAGGATCCGGCTCATGGCTCGATTGTCCCCCACCGGTCCCAGCGGTCCACGTCGCGGACGTCCGAGGGCCCGTCGCTACCGCTCGACCAGAGCGCCCAGCCGGGCCAGGGACTCCCGAAGCACGCCGGCCAGGTCGCCGTCGTCCGGCCCGCCCACCCACTGCTCGAAGCCGGTCCGCAGGACCGCGATGCCCACCTCCGCGACCAGTCGGGCCTCGGGCTCGGCACTGCCGCGCTGCCGCAGGACCTGGGCCAGGGAGTCCACCAGCCGCGCCATCTTGATCAGCTCGCGCTCGCGGAGCTCGGCGTTGGCGGCGATCACCGACTGCCGACGCCGGGAGTGCGCGAGCCCCGAGCCCAGGAACTCCGCCGCGGCGTCCAGGGCGACCGCCACCGCCTCGATCGGCCGGGCGCTCGCGGGGGCGGCGGCCAACGCTGCGGTCATCTCCTGCTCGAGGAGCTCGGACCCGAGGAACAGCACCTCGCGCTTGTCGGCGAAGTGGCGGAAGAACGTGCGCGCCGTGACCCCTGCCCGGTCGGCGATCTGGGCGACCGTCGTCTGCTCGTAGCCCTGCTCGAGGTAGATCTCGAGGGCCGCCGCACGAAGTCGTTCGGCGGAGTCCGGCTCCCAGCGGCTCATGGCGCGATGATAGTTGATGTCACAGTGCGACATGGCGGGTGCTACGGTGATGTCATCAAGTGACATCACTACGGAGGGACACCTCATGCGCATCTTCGTCACCGGAGCCTCGGGCTTCATCGGCTCAGCCGTCGTCCCGGAGCTCCTGCGGGCCGGCCACCACGTCGTCGGGCTGGCCCGCTCCGACCAGGCCGCGGCGCGGGTCGCCGCCCTCGGCGCCGACGTGCGCAGGGGCGGCCTCGACGACACCGCCGGACTGGCCGAGGCCGCGGCCGGTTCCGACGGCGTGGTCCACCTCGGCTACAGCCACGACTTCTCGAAGGTCGCCGAGGCGGTCGACCTCGACCGCGCGGCGATCGACTCCATGGGCACTGCCCTGGAGGGCAGCGGGCGACCGCTCGTGTTCGCCTCGGGCGTCCTCGGACTGGCGGTCGGGCGGCTCGCCACCGAGGACGACTCGCCGGACCCGGCCGTCCACCCGCGCGGCACCACCGCCGTGGCGGCGGCCTCCTTCGCCGACCGCGGCGTACGGCCGGTGGCCGTGCGGTTCGCGCCCACGGTGCACGGCGCCGGCGACCACGGCTTCGTCGCCACCCTCGCCCAGGTCGCCCGGGAGCGCGCCCTCTCGGCGTACGTCGGAGACGGCGACAACCGCTGGTCAGCGGTGCACCGCTCCGACGCGGCTCGACTGGTGCGGCTGGTCGTGGAGAGCGACTCGGCCGGTACGGCGGTGCACGCGGTCGCCGAGGAGGGGGTGCCGACCCGGGCCATCGCGGAGGCCATCGGCCGCGGCCTGGGCGTACCCGTCGGGTCCATCCCGCCGGAGCGGGCCGCGGAGCACTTCGGCTGGGTCGGAGCCTTCTTCGCCGCCGACCTGCCGGTCTCCAGCCACCGCACCCGCGAGCGTCTGGGCTGGGAGCCGTCCGGTCCGAGCCTGCTGGAGGACCTGGAGGCGGGTCACTACACAGCCGCCCTGTGAACGCCGGGTCAGGTGCCGGCCGTGGTGACGATGGTCCAGATCGTCACCTGCCCGGGGACGACATGACCACCGACGGCACCAGCGGTCTCGGCGACGGCACCGCCGCGGACCCGGGCGGCACCGACAGGACTGCGCACTGAGCCTCTCCCCGAGCTCGGAGATGACGCCCGGACCTGCAGGGGCGGGCTCTGGACGTCCCGGGTGCACGTCACGGCACCGGTCCCGGCCCCGGCGAGCGGGTCCTCTCCCTCTCTCCCCGACCGCTCCCAGCGGCCGACGTCCCGGGGCCGGCTCGTGGCCCGGGGACGTCGGTGCCGCGCGGCTCAGAGGCCGGCGGACTCCTTCGGGAACCGGAGCACGGCCGCGACCGGGGAGTCGTCCAGCAGGTCCTTCTCACGCACGGCGCGGACGGTGCCGCCGGCGCGGAGCACGCGGGCGGCGATCTCGTCGACCACGTTGTAGGTGTCCGGTCCGCCCTCGTCGACGAGCTCGGGCTCGCCGTCCTCGGCCAGCCGGCCCTCCTGGGCGACGTCCATGTCGAACCACAGCTCCTCCACCGCGCCCATCGTGGCGGCCTTGGCCACCTCGGTGAGGTCGGTGGTGGCCCGGCCGGCGCTGCGACGGGTGCCGAAGAGCTCGCGCCACCCGGCCAGCTCGTGGCTGTAGTGGGTGTCCAGCACCTCGCGGGTGCGGGCGTCCACGTCGTCCACCTCGAGGGAGGAGGGGTGGACGTCCAGACCGTCCTCGAGGAGCTGGTCGTACTCGTTGACGGTGCGGTAGGCCGCGACCAGGTCGGGGGCCCCGGTGATCACCAGGGGCAGCCCGGTGCGGCGCACGGTCGGCAGCACGGCCCGCTGCACCAGTCCGGCGAAGCGCTCCCGCTGGGTGCGGTCGCTGGGGGCGGCGCGCATGTCGGCCTGGCCGTGGTTGTCGGTGACGGCCAGGGTGGCGCTCAGCTCGTCCAGGTCGAGGTCGAGGTGGACCTCCTCGGCGCGACGGTCGGCGGTCAGCTCGTACAGCTTGACGTCGTGGGCGGCGACGGCGAGCAGGTGCGCGCCGTTGCGGAACGTCACCGCGCGCAGCAGGGCACCGACGTCGAAGCGGTCACCGGTGGCCACGTGCGGGCGGAGCCGGCTGGCCATCCGGAAGGAGCGCAGCTCGCCGGCGGCGGCGAAGAGGGCGATCGAGGCGCCCTGGTGCTCCCAGAAGGAGAGCTGCTCGGACAGCTCGCGCACCGGGGCGACCACCGCGGCGGCCTCCTTGGGGGCGCAACCGCCCGCCACGAGCTCCTTCTCCGCCTCGCCGGCCGCGTTGCGCAGGGCGATCCGGGCGCCCTCCTGCTGGGCGGGCACGGGGGACGACTCGAGGTAGATGGTGACGCTCGCCGGATCACGTGCGTCCAGCAGCTGGTTGATGTCTTCGGGGGTCAACGGGTCGACGGTCAACATCTGTGCAGGTTACCGGCCGGGGCCGCCCGACCCAGGGTGGGGGGTGCCCGGTTCAGCGCGTGGGCAGGAGCTCGGTGAGGGTGCGGTCGAGCTCGGCCCAGGTCTGCTCGACGTCCTCGGCACCGGTGCGCCAGCCCCCGCAGGCCCAGCGCACGAACGGCCGCCCCGCCACCTGGCCGTGGCTGAGGTAGGCCGCGCCGGAGGCGTTGACCCGGTCCATCACCTCCCGGGTGAGCTGGTCGGCCCGTCCGGCCCCCAGCCCGTCCGAGGACGCCAGCCGGAAGCTGACCAGCCCGAGCACGGGCGGCGCGGCCAGCTCCAGGCGGGGGTCGGCGTCCACCAGCTCGGCCACCCGGGCCGCCTGGGCGATGCCGGCGCGCAGGTGGGCCCGGAGCCCGGACAGCCCGTAGCTGCGCAGCACCGTCCACAGCTTGAGCGCGCGGAAGCGGCGGCCGAGCTGGGGGTGCCAGTCGCGGTAGTCCACCACCGCGCCGGACTCGGTGGCGGGGTTGCGCAGGTACTCCGGCAGGATCGACAGGGCCCCGACCAGGGCGCTGCGGTCCCGCACCCAGAAGGTGCTGCAGTCGAAGGTGGTGAGCAACCACTTGTGCGGGTTGGTGACGTAGGAGTCGGCCAGCTCGGCGACCCCCTCGTTGACCCAGGCGTGCTCGGGGCAGAGCGCGGCTACACCGGCCCAGGCGGCGTCCACGTGCAGCCAGACGCCGTGGCGCCGGGTGACCTCGCCGATGGCTGCCACCGGGTCGACGGCACCGGTGCCGGTGGTGCCGACGCAGGCCTGCACCATCACCGGCACGCGGCCGGCCGCGACGTCGGCCTCGATCGCCTCGCGGAGCCGGTCGACGTCGAGCTGCTGGGTCCAGGGGTCGACGTCGACCAGACGGACCGCCCGCTCCCCCAGCCCGCTCATCATCGCCGCCTTCTGCAGCGAGGAGTGGGCCTGGGTGGAGGCGTAGACGGTGTAGCGCCCCTGCTCGACGCCCTCGGTCCGGGCCCGGCCGCCGGTGGCCCGGTGCAGGGCGGCCAGCAGGGCGGTGAAGGTGGCGGTGGAGGCGGTGTCCTGGATGACGCCGCCACCGGCACCGGGGCTGCCGTCGTCGCGGAGGTGGCAGAAGGCGTCGGAGAGGCCGAGGGCGCGGGCCAGCTGGTCGAGCACCACCTGCTCGAGCTCGGTGACCGCCGGGCTGGTCGCCCAGAGCATCCCCTGGGCGCCGATGCCGCTGCTGAGCAGGTCGCCGAGGACGCCCGCCGGTGAGGAGTTGGCCGGGAAGTAGGCGAAGAACCGTGGGTGCTGCCAGTGCGTGAGACCCGGGACCAGGTGCTGGTCGACGTCGGCCAGCACCGCGTCGAGGGACTCCGGCTGGTCCGGGATCGTCCCGTCGACGGCCGCTGCCACGGCTCCCGGCTCGACCTGGGAGAGCACCGGACGCTCCCCCACCGACTCCCAGTAGTCCGCGATCCAGTCCACGACCTGGTGCGCCTGGGCCCGGAACTGCTCCGCGCTCAGGTGCGGCGCCCGCTGCTGCTCACTCACCGCAGCAACCTAGTCCTGCCCTCGGCCCCAGCGCCCTCCTGGTCCGACGTCCGGCCGGGACTACCCGGCCAGACGTCGCACCGGGGACGCCGGGGCCACCGGGGCCGCCGGGGCCGCCGGGGCCGACGGGGCTACAGCAGGGCGCCCATCGCCGGGTCGGCGAGCGCGAGGGCGACGTCGGCGAGGAACCGGGAGCCCTCGGCACCGTCGGCCACCCGGTGGTCGAAGGAGACCGACAGCGTGGTCACCCAGCGCGGCTCGATGCGCTCCTCCACGCCCTCGCCGACCACCCAGGGGCGGCGGTTGATCGCCCCCAGGCACAGGATGCCGGCCTGGCCGGGGTTGATGATCGGGGTGCCGCCGTCGATGCCGAAGACGCCCACGTTGGTGACGGTGAAGGTGCCACCGGAGAGGGCCGCCGGCTGGGTGCGTCCCTGCTTGGCCACCGCGACCAGCTCGGCCAGCGCCTCGGCCAGCTCCCGCAGCCGCATCCGCTGGGCACCCTTGACGTTGGGCACCACCAGGCCGCGCGGGGTGGCGGCGGCGATGCCGAGGTTCACCTCGCGGGAGCGGACGATCTCCGCCCCGCCCTCGACCTCGACCCAGCGCGAGTTCAGCTCCGGTGTCCGCTCCAGCGCCCGGCAGACCGCGGCTGCGACCAGCACCAGCGGGGTCAGCCGGACCTCGGCCAGGTCGCGGCGGGAGCGGAGCCGCTCCAGCAGCTCCATCGAGGCGGTGACGTCGACCTCGATCCACTCGGTGACGTGGGGGGCGGTGAAGGCCGAGCTGACCATCGCCTCGGCGGTGATCTTGCGGACCCCGCGGACCGGGATGCGCTCGTCGTCGTCCGCCCGGGGAGCACCCGGGTCGCTCCACCGGCCGTCGGAGCTGACGGCCGGGTCGGGCAGGACGCCGTCCTCGTCACCGATGCCCGCCGTCGACGGGCTGGCGGCGGGGGTGCCGACCCCGGCCGCCGGGGCCGCCGGGGCCGCGGCACCGGCGAGGGCCGAGGTCGCCGCGGCGGCCTCGACGTCGGCGCGGGTGATGATCCCGCCGTCCCCGGTCCCGGCCAGACGGCGCAGGTCGACCCCGAGCTGCTTGGCCAGCAGCCTGGTCGGCGGCCTGGTCAGCACCGGGCCGCGCTCCTCGGCGGGCTCGGACGGACCGCGTCCCGGGCCGGGCAGCGGGTCGCCCGCGGGCTGGGCCGGAGTGGGCTCCAGCGGCGCCACCGCACCGGCGGGGCGCGAGACCGGGTGACCGGGGTCGAAGGAGTCGTTCAGCTGCGCCTGCACCTGCCGCACCGTCTGGTCGGACGGCGCAGCTGCCGGCGCGGACGGCGTCCCGGCCGGGCTGCCCCCCTGCTCGGCGCCGGTGCCTGCCGACGCACCGGCGGCCTCGTCGGCACCCCCGGCCCCGGACCCGGGCGGCGCGCCGTCGCCGGCCCCCGCCGACGGTGCGGCGCCGGCGCCCCGACGCGGGCGACGGGTGGTGCCGGCCGCCTTCACCCCGTAGCCGACCAGGTTCGGGGCGGCCGCGGCGTCCTCGTCCTCGGCCGCGTCGTCGGTGCCGTCGTCGATGGCGATGATCGGGGTCCCGACGTCGACCGTCGTGCCCTCCTCGACCAGCAGCTGGGCCACCCGGCCGCTGAACGGGCTCGGGAGCTCGACCAGGGACTTGCTGGTCTCGATCTCGACCACCACGTCGTTGACCGCGACCTCGTCCCCGACGGCCACCCGCCAGGTGACCAGCTCGGCCTCGACCAGTCCCTCACCGGGGTCGGGCAGGTTGAAGTACTGCATCGCTGCGTGCTCCCGTCTCAGTGCGCCAGGGCGCGGTCGACTCCGTCGAGGACACGGTCCAGGTCGGGCAGGTACATGTCCTCCATCCGGCTGGGCGGGTACGGCATGTCGTAGCCGGTGACCCGGAGCACGGGCGCCTCCAGGGAGTAGAAGCAGTGCTCGGTGATCCGGGCCGAGATCTCCGCACCGATGCCCAGGTTCTGCTGGGCCTCGTGCACCACGACCGCGCGACCGGTCCGCTGCACCGAGGCCACCACCGTGGCGGTGTCGATCGGGGAGAGCGTCCGCAGGTCGATCACCTCCAGGTCCAGCCCCTCCTCCGCGGCGGCGGTGGCGGCGTCCAGGCAGGTGCGGACCATCGGACCGTAGGCGATCAGCGTCAGGTCGGTGCCCTCGCGGACCACGGCGGCCTGGTGCAGCGGGACCGGCGTCGCCGTCTCGTCCACCTCGGCCTTGTCGTGGTAGCGGCGCTTCGGCTCCAGGAAGATGATCGGGTCGTCGGAGGCGATCGACTGCTGGATCATCCAGTAGGCGTCGGTCGGGTTGGAGCAGGTGACGACCTTGAGCCCCGGGGTGTGGGCGAAGTAGGCCTCGGGGGACTCGCTGTGGTGCTCCACCGCCCCGATGCCGCCGCCGAAGGGGATCCGGATCACGATCGGCAGCTTCTGCCGGCCGGCGGTGCGGAACCGGAGCTTGGCGATCTGGGTGACGATCTGGTCGTAGGCGGGGAAGACGAACCCGTCGAACTGGATCTCCACCACCGGTCGGTACCCGCGCATGGCCAGCCCGACGGCCGTCCCCACGATGCCGGACTCCGCCAGCGGGGAGTCGATCACCCGGTGCTCGCCGAAGTCCTTCTGCAGACCCTCGGTGATCCGGAAGACCCCGCCGAGCTTGCCGATGTCCTCACCGGCCAGCAGCACCTTCGGGTCGGCCTCCAGCGCGCGGCGCAGACCGGCGTTGAGGGCCTTGCCCAGCGTCATCCGGGTCATCGCGCTCCCCCTCCGTCGGCGGCCACGGGTTCCATCTGGAAGCTGTCGGCGTACTCGCGGTAGGCCTGCTGCTGGGCGGCGAGGTACTCGGTCTGCTCGGCGTGGACGTGCTCGAACATGCCGTCCAGCCCGGGCGCGGTGAGCTCGAGGCAGCGCCGGCGCAGGTCCGCGGCCAGGTCGTCGGCCTCGGCGGCCAGGTCGGTGTAGAACTGCTCCCCCACCGAGCCCGACGTCCGCAGCAGCGCCCGGACCCGCTCGATCGGGTCCCGCAGCCGCCACTTCTCCAGCTCGTCGGCCAGCCGGTACTTGCTCGGGTCGTCGGAGGTGGTGTGGGCACCCATCCGGTAGGTGTAGGCCTCGACCAGGGTGGGACCGCCGCCGTTGCGGGCCCGCTCCAGGGCGGCGTCGGTGACGGCCTTGACCGCCAGCACGTCGTTGCCGTCGACCCGGACGCCGGGGAAGCCGAACCCGCTGGCCCGCCGGTACAGCGGGATCCGGGACTGCCGGGTCATCGGCTCCGAGATCGCCCACTGGTTGTTCTGGCAGAAGAAGACGACCGGGGCGTTGTAGGAGCTGGCGAAGACGAAGGCCTCGTTGACGTCGCCCTGGCTGGTGGCCCCGTCGCCGAAGTAGGCCACCACGGCGGCGTCCTGCTCGGGGGTGCCGTTGCCGACCAGGCCGTCGCGCTCCAGGCCCATCGCGTACCCGGTGGCGTGCAGCGTCTGCGCACCGATCACCAGGGTGTAGATCCGGAAGCGGGTGGCCTCGGCGTCCCAGCCGCCCATGTCCACCCCGCGGAAGAGACCGAGCAGGTCGATGGGGTCCACGCCCATGCAGAACCCGACGGCGTGCTCGCGGTAGGTGGGGAAGACGACGTCGTTGGGCCCCAGCGCCCGGGCCGACCCGACCTGGGCGGCCTCCTGGCCGAGCAGCGAGGCCCACAGACCCAGCTCGCCCTGGCGCTGCAGCGCGGTGGCCTCGGTGTCGATCCGGCGGCCGAGGACCATGTCGCGCAGGTAGCCGGCGACCTCCTCGTCGTCCCCGGTGAAGGCGTAGTCCGGGTGCTCGACGCGCTCGCCCTCGGGGGTGAGCAGCTGGACGAGATCGGTCTCGTCGGCGGGTGTGGGGCTCAACGACAGTCCTTTCGCCGGGGTGGGCACTCCGGTGGGTGTGCCGGCTCGCGTGCCACGTCGGCGCAGGGTGGCTGCATCGCCGACTCAGCCGACCATAGCCCCGCCGTCGGGCACTGGCCAGAAAGCCAGGACGCCCGAGCATCCGCCGCCGGGGCGGTCGGGGCCGTCGGTGGCGAGGGCCGTCCGGAGCCGGGTCGGGCCGGCGCCGGGTCGGGCCGTGAGCCGGGTCGGGCCGGAGCGGCACCCGGTGCCCCCGCGCCGCCGTACCGTTCCCGCATGCGTCCCGCCCTCCGCCTGCTGCTGGCCCTCGCCGTCCTGCTCGGCTGGTGGGTGGTCGCCCCGGACGCCCGCGCGTGCGCCTGCGGGGCGGTCGAACCGGCCGACGGCCACCGGCTCAGCGCGGACGGGGAGCAGGCGGCCATCGTCTTCGACGGCACCCGCCAGACCACCGCGATCAGCATGGGACTGGAGGGCGACGGGGAGGAGCTGGCCTTCCTGCTGCCGGTGCCCGCCACCGCGGAGCTGTCGCTGGCCCCGGACGACCTGTTCACCGTCCTCGACAAGCACACCCGGCCCGAGGTGCGCACCGAGTACCGCTACCTGCCGGTGCTCATGGGCGGGCCGGGGGACGGCGCCCCGGGTGGAGCCCCCGGGGTGGACGTGACGCGCCGCCAGCAGATCGGCGACTACGACGTCGCCGAGCTGTCCGGGGAGCCCGGGGCCGTCGGCACCTGGCTGGAGCAGAACGGGTTCCGGGTCCGTGAGGAGGTGCTGGCCGGGCTCGGCGTCTACCTGGAGGAGGGGTGGCGGGTGCTGGCCGTCCGGCTGGTCCTCGACGCCGTGCCCGACGGTCCGAGCCAGCCGCTGGTGGCCACCTTCGCCACCGACCACGCGGTCTACCCGATGCGGCTGGGGGCCACCGCCACCCGGAGCCAGGCCGTCCGTCTCTACGTGCTGGCCGAGCACCGGGTGGTGGCCGAGGTGGAGGGGTCGGACGCGTTGCGGGTCCGCTACGCCGGTCCTCCGCCCGCGGCGATGGACGTCCTCGGCTCGCTGCCCGGTGAACCGGTGCTGACCGCCTTCGACGACTCGCTGAACCCCCGCAGCATCGACGGGGACGTGCTGTTCACCGTCGACCCGGCCGGCGACGTCCCCTACCGCCAGGTGCGGGTGGTGGTCGAGGACCGCAGCTGGGTCACCCTCGTCGGCGTCGCCGGCGTCCTGCTGCTGGCCCACCTCGCGCTGCTGACCCTCGGGCTGGTGTCGCTGCGCCGGACGGCATGATCCTCCCCAGGAGGCACCCATGGAGCAGCTCACCCTCGGCGAGGTCGTCGCCACCAGCGCCCGCGTGGGCGCGACCCGGGCCCGCACGGCCAAGCGGGAGGCCATCGCCGCGCTGCTGGTGCGGGCCGGTGCGGACGAGGTGGGTCTGCTCACCGACTGGTTGAGCGGCTCCCTGCGGCAGCGCCGCACCGGTGTCGGCTGGCGGTCGCTGACCGACCTGCCGGAGCCGGCGACGACGTCCACGCTCACCGTGGTCGAGGTGGACGCCGTCCTGGACGCCCTGGAGGGCGAGTCCGGGACCGGCTCCCAGCAGCGGCGGCGCACTCTCCTGCACGACCTGATGGGCCGGGCCACGGCCGAGGAGCAGGTGTTCCTGCGTCGGCTGCTGACCGGTGAGCTGCGCCAGGGGGCGCTGGACGGGGTGGTGCTGGACGCCGTGGCCGCGGCCTCGGAGCTGCCGCTGGCGCTGGTGAGGCGGGCGGCCATGCTGGGCGGGACGGCGTCGGCGGTGGCGGTGGCCGCGCGCGAGGGCGGGGCGTCCGCGCTGGAGGCCTTCCGGCTGGAGCTGATGCGTCCGGTGCGACCCATGCTCGCCTCGTCCGCCCCCGAGGTGGGCGAGGCGCTGGACGCGCTGGCCCCGCCGTGGCTGGTCGACGCCAAGCTCGACGGCATCCGGATCCAGGTGCACCGTGACGGCCAGGACGTCCGGGTGTGGAGCCGGAGCCTGGACGACATCACCGAGCGCATGCCGGAGGTGGTGGCCACGGTGCGGGCGCTGCCGGCCGAGCGCCTGGTCCTGGACGGGGAGGCGCTGGCCGTCGACGAGGCCGGGCGCGCGGTCGCCTTCCAGGACAGCGCCTCCCTGGCCGCACGGCACCAGCGCAGCGACACCGCCGCCTCCGGGAGCGGGCTGGGGTGCTGGTTCTTCGACGTCCTGCACCGTGACGGCCGCGACCTGCTGGACGCCCCCGCCGCCGAGCGCGCGGCCGAGCTGGCCGAGGTGGCCGGGGACCTGGTGGTGCCGCGACTCAGCACCGCCGACAGGGACGCCGCGCTGGCCTTCGCCGCCGAGGCGCTGACCGCCGGTCACGAGGGGGTGGTGGTCAAGGACCCCGCCGGGCCGTGGGAGGCGGGACGGCGCGGGAAGGGCTGGATCAAGGTCAAGCCGCGCCACACCCTCGACCTGGTGGTGCTGGCCGTCGAGCACGGCAGCGGGCGGCGGAGCGGGCTGCTCTCGAACATCCACCTGGGCGCCCGCGAGGGCGACGGCTTCGTGATGCTGGGCAAGACCTTCAAGGGCATGACCGACGAGATGCTGGCCTGGCAGACCGAGCGCTTCCGGTCGCTGGAGTGGCCCGACAGCCCGTGGGTGGTCGAGCGTGGGGACTGGGTGGTGCCGCTGCGGCCGGAGCAGGTGGTGGAGATCGCCTTCGACGGGCTGCAGCGCTCCACCCGCTACCCCGGCGGGCTGGCCCTGCGGTTCGCCCGGGTGCTGCGCTACCGCGAGGACAAGACCGCCGACGAGGCCGACACCATCGACGCGGTCCGGCGCCTGGCCGCCGGCTGACCGTCCCCTCCCTCACCGTTCCACCGCGCCCTGACCGGCTGTATGTCGTCCCGGTCTCGACCGGCGTGGTGCGGCGTGTCGCGATGTCGCCGGCTCACGGCGTGCACGTCTGCAGGGAGGAGCCCCCGGTACCGCGATGAGCTGGGGCTCGCGCCGGGGTCGAACCGTGTATCCCACGACCAGGAGGCACCATGCTCGACCTGACGGCGCAGACGACGGAGATCACCCGGCTGGTGGCCGCGGTGCCCGAGGACGCCCTCTCCTCACCCACCCCCTGCCCGGGCTACGACGTCGCTGGCTTGCTGGCCCACCTGCACGGGCTGTCGATCGCCTTCGCCGACGCCGCGCGCAAGGTGGACGGGCCCACCACGCGGACACCCCCGGACCCGACGGCCGTCCGGCTCCCTGACGACTGGCGGACCAGCCTGCCGGCGGCGCTGACCGACCTCGCTGCGGCCTGGCAGACCCCCGGCGCCACGGAGGGCGCGACCTGGGCCGGTGGGCTCGGCTTCCCGGCCGAGCAGGCGCTGGTGGTCGCAGCCGACGAACTGGTCCTGCACGGCTGGGACCTCGCGGTGGCCACCGGGCTGGCCTACTCCCCGGACGCCGAGGCGGTCGGCGCCGCGCACGCCATGTGCGCGGCCACCCCGGACCACCCGTCCGCGCGGCAGGGTCTCTTCGGCCCCGTGCTCGAGATCTCGCCCGACGCGCCCCTGCTGGACCGCACGCTCGGTCTCGCCGGCCGCGACCCCGCCTGGCGCCCCTGACCTCCGCCTCCCCGGGCGCCGCGGCGACTCACCGCCCGAGGCCACCCTCCCGACACCTCCCACCCACCGACGGGGCGACTGGCCGCCAGTGGTCGCCTCGATCAGCACGGAGACGACCAGTCACGGCCACTCGCACCCCGTCGTCGCCCCGGCCCCTTCCACCCACCGACGGGGCGACTCGCCGCCAGTAGTCGCCTCGCTCAGCACGGAGACGACCAGTCATGGCCAGTCGCCACCCGTCGTCGCTCCGGCCCCCACCCGGGGGTGGCCTGGAGGGCGCCGCATGGCTATCGGCGCCCCTGACGGGGCGACTCGCCGCTCGTGGTCGCCTCGACGACACGGCGGGGTACACCCCGAGCTGCCGGCTCCGCCAGCCGTCGTCGCTCGGTCTGGCGGGAGATGACGGGCTGCGTCCAGCCACGAGCCTCCGCAGGAGCGAGGCTCAGCTTCCGCTGCCGGCGGCGGAGCCCACGTCCACACCGAGCTTGGCCATCACCAGCAAGGTGTCGTACAGCGCCCACTCCTCCACCAGTCGGTCCTCAGCATCCACCCGGAAGATGTTGATGACGTCGAAGTCGAAGGGTTCGCCCGTCGGCTGGAGGGTGCCCATCGGCGCCAGCTCCAACGGGCGGGTGAAGACACCCGAGAAGCTGGTGCGAGCCGACATGTACTCGCCTCCCTGGTCGATGACGGCGCGCCGCTCGACCGTGAAGTCCTCGAGGGCGCTGCGGTAGCCGGCGAAGAAGGCCCACAGGTCCTCACGCGTCACCTCCCCACCGCCCGGGCCGTGGAAGCGGAAGGTGGGGTGGAAGTACGCCTCGAGTGCCTGCTGGTCCCCGCCGGCGATGCCGTCTCGGCCGATCATGATCAGCGCGCGTCCGCGAGCTGTGAGGGCGGCGTCGTCGGGCTGGATGAAGTCTTCGGTGGTGTTGTCGAACACGGGTGGTCCTCGATCCGTCGTGTGGTGGTCGCTGACTGACGTGCTTCGCGGACGGCGTCGGCTCGAGCGCGCCACGTCGTTCGCGTCGCCGCAGGGGGCGTGCGAGGTCCCTGTGCTCGACCTCGCACGAGAGCTGGTCGGCGTGATCAGCGTCCGGTGGCCGGGTTGTCGGCGGTGCCGGCGAGGTCGTTGCGGACGGCGTCGAGGTCGAGGAGGAACTGCACCGAGGCCAGCTTGCCGTCGCGGAAGTGGTAGAACGCGGTCTCCTGCATCGTGAACGACCGGCCCGTCGCCTCCAGGCCGAACCAGCTCGTGATCGGTGTGCCGGTGTCGACGAAGCGCACGGCGATGGTGTCGCCGTCCTCGAGCATGTCCCTGACGCCCCAGTGGAAGTCGGGGACGGCGGCGATGTTCGACGCGATGACGCCCTGGTAGTCGGTCAGCGCCGTGTCCACGAAGTTGACCTCCAGCGTCTCGTGGACGTCCTGGTCGAGGTCGTCGAGGTGTCGGTTGTTGAGGCAGTCGAGGTAGTGCGCCAGCACGTCTGCGTTGCTCATCGGTACGTCCTTCCGGCCGAGCCTCCACGCGACAGCGCGGTCGTGCTCGAGCCATGTGTGGTCGGGGCCGTGCCCCGCCTCCTGGTCGGAGGTGGTGTCAGTCGACACCCGGTTCCTGGAACAAGGTCAAGTGCTCGACCTGCGGCTCGGGCAGCGGCCCAGCAGGACGACAGCGGGCTCGCCCGAGGTCGGAGCACACGGGCCGCCCGGGTGCTGCTGCGCACGAGCTCGTCGGTGATGACGTCTTGACCGTGTCCCGACCACAGGGTGTCCGGTGGGGCACGGAGCCCGGCACCCCGCCGAGGACGGAGAAGGAGACGGACACGTGAGTGACACCCAGGTCCACCTGCACGAGGTCTACCACCGCTACATCGAGGCCATCAACAACCGCGAGCTCGACCGGATGCACGAGTTCGCCCACGACCAGCTGACCTTCAACGGCGAGCCGGTCTCGCGCGACGACTACGTCGCTGCGATCCAGGGGCACCTGGCGGCGGTGGAGGACTTCGTGTGGCGGCTCGACGACCTCGTCATCGAGGGTGACCGCGTCGCGGCGCGTCTCACCGACACCGGGACCCCGGTCACCGAGTGGCTGGGTCTCCAGCCGACCGGCAAGGCTGTCGAGTTCACCGAGTACGCGTTCTACCACTTCCGCGACGGACGTTTCGAGGACATGTGGTACCTCCTCGACACCCGGGCCGTCCAGAGCCAGCTGGGCGCCTGAGGAGCGAGGGACACATCCCCAGCACGCTACCTCCGCCGTTGCGCGCGGGCCCACAGCCGACCGCCCCACCTGTCCTCGTCGTCAGCAGGTGGGGCGGTCCTCGGCGTACCGCTGCAGCGCCCGGGCTGCCGTGAGAGGACGTCGAGCGCGCATCGCCGCCGACGGCTCGACGGCCGACACGTACCGGTCGAGGCGTGTCGCTGCCCACCAGCGGGGCGCGCTGCCGACGGCCGAGCGGCAGCCGCCGTCACGGACGTCGGTCAGGCGTCGAGGGCGGTGACGCTGCGGAGCACCTCGGGCCAGCGACGGTCCAGGGCGCGGCCGCCGAGCACCACACCGACCCAGCTGGCCAGGGCGCCCAGCACCAGGGCCAGCCCGAGGGCCACCCACTGCAGCCAGCCCAGCCACAGCGAGCCGATCCCGGCCGCCAGCACCGGCAGCGAGGCCACCAGGGAGGCGCCGGTGACCACACCGAAGGAGACCATGGCCTCCAGCCCACCGCTGGACCCCTTGCCGAAGGGGTTGGCCCCCGGCGGCGGGGCGTGCCCGGGCCAGAAGACGCTGATCCAGCTCGCCACCCCGCCGATGATCACCGCGACCCCCAGCGTCATGGCCAGGGTGGCCACCAGCAGGTCCCAGCGGCCCGCGATCGCCACGCAGGCCACCGAGATGACCACCAGCGCCGGGACGATGAGCACGCCCGCCGCCATCAGCCGCCCGAGCCGGTCGTCGCGGCCGGCGAGCCCGGTGTGGACGTGCAGCGCCACGGCCGAGCCGTCGTAGGCCAGCTCCATCGAGATGACCGAGCCCAGCAGCAGCGCCATCAGCAGCGGGGAGAACACCACCAGCAGCTGGTTGGGCTCCTCCTGGGCGAACTGGGTGACCACGATCAGCACCGGCAGCACGATCAGCGCGGCCAGGTTGGCCAGGTGCCGTGGGTCGCGACGCCAGTAGCGCAGCGAGCGCGCGGCCACCGCACCCCGCGGGGTGGCCCCGAAGAACCGGTCCAGCGCACCCCCGGACCGCACCTTCCCCGAGCCGCTGCGGCTCTCCAGCGGGCTGGTCAGCCGCACCTCGAGGAACCGGCCCCAGCCCCACCAGGTGAGGACCACCAGACCGACGGCCAGCAGCAGCCGGGCGGCGGCGGCCAGCCAGGCGCCCTCGGCGAGCGAGGCCGGCAGCGCCCAGGCCCACCCCAGCGGGGTCCAGGCCAGGACGTCGGTGATCCGCTCCAGCGCGCCGAACCAGGCGGTCGGGTCGGTGCCCATCGAGCCGGTCACCACGTTGGCCCCGATGCCGATCCCGGCCCCGGACAGGGCCAGCAGCACCACGGCGATGTCGCGGAAGCGGCGGGTGCCGAGCAGCTCGGCGAGGCCGGCGGTGGCCAGGCGGGACAGCAGGAAGCAGGTCGCCACCCCGAGCGGGACGGCCACCAGCGCCCCCAGCGCGGTGACCAGCGAGCCGCTCCAGGCCACCACCAGACCGAGTGCGACCACCGTGGTGGCCACCCCGGGGATCCCGAGCAGCCCGGCGACGAAGAGGCCGGGCTGGAGCCGGCGGGCGCTCAGCGGGAGCAGGGCGAACCGGCTCGGGCTGAGGGTGTCGTCGATGCCGGAGATCAGCACCGAGAACGCCACCCACCCCAGCGTGACCAGGGAGAAGACGAGCACGGTGAGACCGCCGGTGAGGATCGGGTCGTCGTTGATGCGCAGGGCCACGAAGCCGGCGTAGGCGGCGGCGATGACGCCCAGCGCGTACAACCCGCCGAACACCAGCCCGAGCACCTTCCAGATGCTGCGGGTCAGCGCGTTGCGCAGCAGCGCCAGCTTGAGCCTTACGAGGACCGCAACCACGTCAGTGCCTCCTGGTCCAGCTCCTTGCCGCCGACGAGGGAGATGAAGCGGCGCTGCAGCGACTCCCCGGCCCGGACCTCGTCCAGGCTGCCCAGGGCCAGCACGCGTCCCTGGGCCACCACCGCCACGGTGTCGCACATGCTCTCCACCAGCTCCATCACGTGGCTGGAGAGCACGACGGTGCCACCACCGGCGACGTAGCTGCGCAGGATCGAGCGGATCGCCTCCCCCGAGACCGGGTCGACGGCCTCCAGCGGCTCGTCCAGCAGCAGCAGCCGCGGCGCGTGCACCAGGGCGCAGGCCAGCCCGATCTTCTTGGTCATGCCGGCGGAGTAGTCGACCACCAGGTTGTCGGCGTCCTCGGTGAGCCCGAGGGCCTCCAGCAGCTCGGCGCTGCGGGTCTCGAGCAGCCCCGGGTCGACCGAGCGGAGCAGCCCGACGTAGCGCAGCAGCTCCCGACCGCTGAGCCGGTCGAAGAGCCGGACGCCGTCGGGCAGCACCCCCATCCGCGCCTTGGCCGCGGCCGGGTCGGCCCAGACGTCGGAGCCGAGCACGAAGGCCCGCCCCGCGTCGGGACGCAGCAGCCCGGTGGCCATCGAGAGCGTCGTGGTCTTGCCCGCCCCGTTGGGTCCGACCAGGCCGAACATGGAGCCGGCGCGGACGTCGAGGGTGAGGTCGCTGACGGCCTGTTTTGCCCCGAAGGACTTGTGCAGGCCCTGCAGGGAGAGCGCGGTGTCGGTCACGTCGTCAGTCAACCAGCGGATGGCGCGCCGGGGCGGTGACAGGTGTCAGGGAACCGCCGGGAGCCCCTCACCCGCCCGGCGACCTGGCCGGGCGGGTGGGGCGTGGGACCTCAGGCCAGCGAGTCGATCCAGGCCTCGTGCAGCGCGGCGTAGCGGCCGCCCTGCTGGCTGGTGAGCTCGGCCGGGGAGCCGTCCTCCAGCACCTCGCCGTGCTCCAGCACCAGCACCCGGTCGGCGATCTCCACCGTGGAGAGCCGGTGGGCGATGATCACCGCGGTCCGGTCGGCCAGGATCGTCTGCAGCGCCTGCTGCACCAGCCGCTCGCTGGGGATGTCCAGGCTCGAGGTGGCCTCGTCCAGGATCAGCACCGCCGGGTCGGCCAGGAAGGCCCGGGCGAAGGCCACCAGCTGGCGCTGACCGGCGGAGAGACGTCCACCGCGCTTGGCCACGTCGGTGTCGTAGCCCTTGGGGAACGAGTCGATGAAGGTGTCGGCCCCCACCGCGTGGGCGGCCTCCCGGATCTCCTCGTCGGTGGCGTCCGGACGCCCGAAGCGGATGTTGTCCCCGATGGTCCCGTCGAACATGAAGTTCTCCTGGGTGACCATCACCACCGCCCGGCGCAGGTCGGCGTCGTCGAGCTCGCGCAGGTCGATCCCGTCGAGGGTGACACGGCCCTCGGTGGGGTCGTAGAAGCGCGCCATCAGCTTGGCGATGGTGGTCTTGCCCGCACCGGTGGTGCCGACCAGGGCCACGGTCTGACCCGCCGGGACGTCCAGGTCCAGCCCCGGCAGCACCGGACGGTCGTCGACGTAGGCGAACCGGACACCCTCGAAGCGCATCGCCCCGCGGGCCCGCGGCAGCTCGGCCGGCCTGGCCGGCGGCGCGACCTTGGGACGCTCCTCCAGCACCCCCGACAGCTTCTCCAGCGCCGAGGTGGCGGACTGGAAGGTGTTGTAGAACTGGCTGATCTCCTGCATCGGCTCGAAGAACATCCGCAGGTACAGCAGGAACGCGGCCAGCACGCCCACCGTCATCTCCCCCTGCAGCACCCGGTAGCCGCCGTAGAGCAGCGTCAGGCCGATGGTGATGTTGCCGACCAGCTTGACCCCCGGCATGAAGATCGCCACCAGCCGGAACGCGGTGACGTTGGCGTCGCGGTAGCGGTCGGCCAGGTCCTCGAAGATCTCCTTGTTACGGCCCTCGCGGCGGTAGGCCTGGACGGCGCGGATGCCGCTCATGGTCTCCACGAACTGGATGATCACCGAGGCCGAGGCCTCCCGGACGCCGCGGTAGGTCACCGCGGTCCGCCTCGAGAACCAGCGCACCAGCAGCATCAGCGCCGGGAAGGACAGCAGGCAGACCAGGCCCAGCTGCCAGTCCAGCACCAGCATCAGCACGCCGACACCGACCATGGTGAGCACCGCGGTGGCCAGGCCGGAGAACCCGGTCTGCACCATCTCGGCGATCGCGTCGACGTCGCTGGTCATCCGCGAGACCACGCGCCCGGAGGTGTAGCGGTCGTGGAAGGCCACGTCGAGGGTCTGGAAGTGGCGGTAGAGCCGCTGGCGGATCTCCAGCAGCATCTGCTGCCCGACCCGCCCGGAGCCGCGGACGAAGATGATGTTGCCGATGGCCTGGACGATCACCGCCCCCAGCATCAGGGCCATCACGGTGACCAGCGGGGCGATCGCGTCGCGGTCCACCAGGGCCGGGATGGCCACGTCGATGCCGCGCTGCACCAGCGCGGGCGGTGCCAGCCGGGCGCCGTTGGCCAGCACCACCACGACCACCAGCACCAGCAGCGCGCGGTGGTGGGGGCGGACCAGGTCGCGCAGCAGGAGCCAGGAGCGCCGGCGCAGGAAGACCGAGCCGGAGGTGCTGATCTCCTCCTGGCCCTCGGCCTTGACGCCGCGCCAGGCGTCGACGTCGGCCGGTCGCTGCTCGGCGGCGCGCTGGCGGTCGCGACGGCTCTCACGGGTGGAGGTGCTCATCGGGCCACCTCCGCCCGCTCGTCGCCGGACCGGTCGGGGTGGCGTCTGGGGTGCTCGGGGCACCGGCACTCGTCGAGCTCGGCCTCGGCGTCGAAGTCCGCCGACATCAGGTCGCGGTACTCCTGGCTGGTGGCCAGCAGCTCGGCGTGGGTGCCCACCGCCACGATGGACCCGCGGCTGAGCACCGCCACCCGGTCGGCCAGCAGCACGGTGGAGGCCCGGTGGGCGACCACCAGACCGGTGACGTCGCTCAGCACCCGCTTGAGCGCCTCCTCCACCAGCGCCTCGGTGTGGATGTCGAGGGCGCTGAGGGTGTCGTCGAGGACGAGCACCTTGGGGTTGACCAGCACCGCGCGGGCCAGCGCGAGCCGCTGGCGCTGACCGCCGGAGAGGCTCATCCCCTGCTCACCGATCCGGGTGTCCAGACCCCAGGGCAGCTCCTTCACGAACTGCGCCTGCGCGATGTCCAGCGCCTGCTCGATGTCGGCGTCGCTGGCGTCGGCCCGACCCAGGGTCAGGTTCTCCCGGGCCGACATGGAGAACAGCGTCGGGTCCTCGAAGGCGGTGGCCACCAGGCTGCGCAGGTAGGAGATCCGCAGCTCGCGGACGTCCACCCCGTCGATGGTGATCCGGCCCTCGGTGACGTCGACCAGCCTCGCCACCAGCGCCGTCAGCGTGGTCTTGCCCGAGCCGGTGCCCCCGACCAGGGCGACCGTCTCCCCCGGGGCGATGTCGAGGTCGACGCCCTTCAAAGTGTCCTCGTCGGAGTCGTCGAAGCGGAAGCCGACGCCCTCCAGCCGCAGGTGCCCGCGGGGGGACTCCAGCACCCGGGTGCCGTCGACCAGCGGGTTCTCGGCGTCCAGGATCTCCGCGATGCGGTCGGCGGCCGTCATCGCCTCCTGGGTCATGGCCAGCAGGAAGCCGAGGGCGGCGACCGGCCAGATCAGCGACAGCAGGAGGGTGATGAAGGCGACCAGGGTGCCGATGCTGATCTCGCCGCGGGCGGTGGCCACCGCGCCGATGCCGAGCACGATGATCATCGTGCAGGTGGGGATGACCTCGAGGAAGGTGAGGAACTTCGACTGCAGCCGGACCCGGTCCATCGACGTCTCGTAGAGCTCGTTGGTGCGGCGCTCGAAGCCGGAGTAGAGGTGGGGGAAGCGGCCGAAGGACTTGATGACGCGCAGGCCGTGGACGCCCTCCTCCACGCTGGAGGCGACGTCGCCCTGCTGGTCCTGCACCTTGCGCGACAGCTTCGTGTAGCGCTTCTCGTTGACGTGGCAGAGCCAGGCGACGGGAACGATCGAGGCGGCCACGACCACGCCGAGCGGCCAGTACATCACCAGCAGCATGATGACCACGACGATGATCTGGGCGATGTTGACGACCAGGAAGATCATCCCGAAGCCCAGGAAGCGCCGGATGATCGCGAGGTCGGTCATCATCCGCGAGAGCAGCTGACCACCCTGCCAGCGGCCGTGGAAGGACATCGGCAGCAGCTGGAGGCGGGCGTAGAGGTCGGTGCGGATCAGCCGCTCGGAGCCGTTGTTGGCCCGGGAGACGATCCAGCGGCGCAGGAACAGCACCACCGCCTCCCCGATGCCCACCGCCGTCGCCACGGTGCCCAGGATGAGCAGGCCGCGCTGGTCGGCGTCGGCGATCGGGCCGTCGATCACGCGCCGGGTCAGCAGCGGGATGGCCAGGGAGAAGCCGATGCCCAGCACGGAGGCCACGGCCATGATGAGGTAGCGCGCGCCGTAGGCGTACAGGTAGGTGCGCAGCCGGAAGAGCGAGGTGGTGGGCCGCTTGCGTGCCGGCGGCGGGGCGATGAGCGGTCGGACCTCGTCGGAGCCTGCGTCGGCGGTGACGGGGTGGGTGGACGGGTGGACGGTGGTAACCGCTTGCATCAGTCGGACGTCCTGACCAGGGTGTGCGGAGAGGTGGGTTCCTACCATCCAACCTCACGCGCGCCTGAGGACAAAGCGGAATCCTGCAGTCGATGCATCATTCCCGGTCACGATCACGGCGACGAAGCCACCCGGCCCCTCGGCACCTCGGTCGGTCGACGTCACCAGGTCGACCGGCACCGGGGTGCGACCGGGCGGTGACCGATCAGCGGTCGCGGCGCCGGGAGCGGAGGTTGCCGAGCGCGAAGACGGCGTTGACCCCCACGATCCCGGCCCAGGAGACCACCACCCCGAGCAGCCCCGGCTCGACGTTCGTGGCGCTGATGGCGGTGATCGGGACGCCGACGCCCAGGGAGATGACGCCGAGCGTGAACCGCTGGGTGCGCGAGCTGCGTTCGGCCTGGTCCGCCGCCGACCCGGAGCGGCCAAGGACGGCCAGCTCGGCGCTGCGGGCAGCCGCCAGCTGCTCGACCCGGTCGGCCAGGCCGGCGGCGATGGCCTCGTCGTACTCCGGGCCCAGCTCGCGCCGGGCGGCCAGCGCCGCCTCGACGTCGGGGCGGGCGGCCTCACCGCGGGGGTCGGGCCGGTTGTTCTCCATGACCCGCACGCTAGGCCCAGGCGGCGTCGTCGCGCACCCGGGGAACGCCCCGACCGGCCCCTGGTCCGGCGCCGGTCGGGTCAGCCGCCGAGCTCGGCCAGGAACGCCCGTCCCCGCTCGCTGGTGGGGTGCTCCAGCACCTGCTCGGCGCTCCCCTGCTCGGCGATGCCCCCGTCGGCCATCAGCACCACCCGGTCCGCGGCGCGCCGGGCGAAGCGCATCTCGTGGGTCACCACCAGCATGGTCATCCCCTCGGCGGCCAGGTCCTGCATCACCTGCAGCACCTCCCCGACCA
This sequence comes from Auraticoccus monumenti, assembly GCF_900101785.1. Lineage (GTDB taxonomy): Bacteria > Actinomycetota > Actinomycetes > Propionibacteriales > Propionibacteriaceae > Auraticoccus > Auraticoccus monumenti. The sequence continues at coordinate 432,452 of NZ_LT629688.1, forward strand.
GCTCGGGGTCCAGCGCGGAGGTGGGCTCGTCGAAGAGCATCAGCACCGGGTCCATCGCCAGGGCGCGGGCGATCGCCACCCGCTGCTGCTGACCGCCGGACAGCCGCTCGGGGTACTCCCGCGCCTTCTCGGCCAGCCCGACGCGCTCCAGCAGGGCCGTCGCCCGCTGCTCGGCCTCGGCCCGGGAGCGCCCGAGCACGTCGCGCTGGGCCATGGTGATGTTGTCGATCACCTTGAGGTGGGGGAAGAGGTTGAACTGCTGGAACACCATCCCGATCCGCTGCCGGAGGGCGTTGAGCTGGCGGCCCTGCTGCACCACCGGGCTGCCGTCCACCGTGATGGCCCCGCCGTCGATCGACTCCAGCCCGTTCACGCAGCGCAGCAGCGTGCTCTTGCCCGCGCCGGACGGACCGATCAGCACCACCACCTCACCCTTGGCCACCTCGAGGTCGACGCCGTCCAGCACGACGTTGTCCCCGAAGCGCTTGGAGACCTGCTCCATGCTCACGATGCTCATCGCCCGCTCACCTCCGGTGCTTGCTCAGGGCGCGCTCGAGCCGGTTCACCACGAGGGTGAGCACCAGCACGATGGCCAGGTAGTAGAAGGCCACGATCACGTAGTACGTCATCGGCTCGTAGGTGGAGGCCGTCAGCCGCAGCGCCACCTGGAACAGCTCGTCCACGGTGACGAAGGCGGCCAGCGAGGAGTCCTTCACCGCGATGATGAACTGGTTGGCCAGCGCCGGCAGCGCGGTGCGGAAGGCCAGCGGACCGCGCACCCGCAGCAGGGTCCGCGACCAGCTCATGCCGAGGGACCGCGAGGCCTCGTCCAGCCCCTTGGGCACCGACTGGAAGCCGGAGCGGATGATCTCGGCGATGTAGGCGGAGTTGTGGAAGGCCAGCGCGATCGAGGCCGCCCAGAACCCGGGCAGCAGCAGCACGATGGTCAGCCCAAAGTACAGGATGAAGATCTGCGTGATCAGCGGGGTGCCGCGGATCAGGCCGATGTAGCCGGCGGCGAACCAGCGCAGCGGACGGATCTTGCTCATGGCGAGGCCCGACACCAGGGCGCCCAGCGGCAGCGCCAGCACCAGGGCGACCGCCGACAGCGCGAGCGTGCGGCCGGCGGCCTCCAGGAAGAGCGGCCAGGAGTCGACCAGGGCGGTCAGGAAGTCTCCCATGGCTCAGGAGATGTCCTGGCCGAACCACTTCTCGCTGAGCTCGGCGTAGGTGCCGTCCTCCTTGATCGCGGCCAGCGCGGCGTTGAGGTCCTCGACGAGCGCGGTGTTCCCGTCGCGGACGGCGAAGGCCGGCTCCTCGCTGAACAGCAGCTCACCGCAGGTCCTCAGCGGCTGCTCGGCCTCGTTGACCTGGTTCAGCCCGACCAGCTTGTCGGTGACCACGCCGTCCAGCCGGCCGGAGGCCAGGTCGGTCAGGGCGGTGACGTCGGAGCCGTAGGTCTTGACCTCTCCGGCCAGGCCCTCGTCCTCGATGAACGTCTGGTAGGTGGTGCCGCTGGCGACCCCGACCACGGGGGCGTCCATCGCGCGGGGATCGCTGCAGTCGCTGTCCTCGCGGACGAACATCTGCGCGCCGGAGGTGTAGTAGCCGTCGGTGAAGTCCACCGCGTTGTCGCGCTCGGGGGTGGGGGTCATGGACCCGATCACCACGTCGTAGCGACGGCTCTGCAGACCCTGCACGAGGGTGTCGAAGCGTCCGGTCTGGGTGTCGGGCTGCAGCCCCATCTCGGTCGCGACGGCGTCGGCGATGTCCTTGTCGAAGCCGACCAGCTCGTCGCCCTCGTAGTAGCTGAAGGGGCGGTACTCACCGCTCGAGGCCGCGACCAGCGTCCCCTCGGTGATCAGCGCGTCGCTGCCGCTGTCGGCCGGTTCGCCCTCGGTGCCACCGCCGCCGCCGCCGCAGCCGCTGAGCACGAGGGAGGACGCGGCGAGCAGGCCCACGAGCGCCCGCGGACCGCGTCGTCCGGCGGCCGGGCTCTGGGTGGTGCGGGATCGGCGGGTGGGGATCTGCACGGTTCTCCTCCTGGGCGCACGGGGCGCCTGGTCTCGGTCGCGGCCGGGTCCGGCCACCAGGCAAACAGCCGCCGACGGTACCAACCGGGGTCGACGCCTGCTCCACCGGTACCCCGACATGCCCTGGCCACACCCGGAGATGCGCCGCGACGGCCCGGAAGGCGTGGGGGCCCGTGGAACCATGGAGGCATGCTGCTCCGACTCCTCGCCAACGCCGCGGCCCTCGGCGTCGCCACGCTGCTGCTGCCGGGCATCACCCTGGGTGGTGGCTCCCCGGTCCGGATGGTCCTGGTGCTGCTGGCCGTCGCCCTGGTCTTCGGCATCGTCAACGCCGTGGTGAAGCCGATCTTCACCGTGGTCACGCTCCCCGTGGTGCTGCTCTCCCTCGGGGTCTTCCTGCTGGTCATCAACGCGCTGATGCTCTGGCTCACCTCCGCGATCGGCGGCTGGTTCGGGCTGGGCTGGCACGTCGACGGGTTCTGGAACGCCCTCTTCGGCGCCCTCATCATCTCGGTGGTCAGCTTCGTGCTGAACGCGTTCATCGGCGACGACCGCCGTCGTGGTCGGCGTCGCGCGTGAGCGCGCCCGATCAGGACGGCGTGAGCGCGCCCGACCAGGACGGCGTGAGCGCGCCCGACCAGGACGTCCGCGAGGTCGTGTTCGTCTGCTGGGGCAACATCTGCCGCTCCCCGATGGCCGAGCGGGTGGCCCGCAAGTGGGCCGAGAACCAGGGGCTGGACGGCGTCCGCTTCACCAGCGCGGGCACCAGCACCGAGGAGCTGGGCAACCCCGTGGACCCCCGGGCCCGGGTCTGGCTGGAGCGCCACGGCTACGACGCCGACGACCACGTCGCCTCCCAGGTCTCCGCCGACGAGATCGCCGGTGCGGAGCTGGTGGTGGCGATGGAGGACGTCCACGTGCGCCGGATGGAGCAGATCACCGGCCACCGCAACGACAACGTCCGGCTGCTCACCGACTTCGACCCGGCCGCACCCGAGGGCGCAGGCGTCCCCGACCCCTGGTACGGCGGGGGGGAGGGCTTCGGGGACACCCTGGCCAGCATCGAGGCGGCCATGCCGGGCCTCTTCAGGGCTTTGCAGGGGCATCGGCCCTAAGGTGGGGCCCATGCACATCCTGGTGGTGGACGACGACCAGGCCGTCCGTGACTCCCTCGCCCGCTCGCTGCAGTACAGCGGCTACGAGGTCAGCACCGCCAGCGACGGCGTCGAGGCCCTGGCCCGGCTGTCCGCGGTGCGCCCGGACGCCGTGATCATGGACGTGATGATGCCGCGGCTGGACGGCCTGGAGACCACCCGGATGCTCCGCTCCACCGGCAACGACGTGCCGATCCTGGTGCTCACCGCCCGCGACGCCGTCGGCGACCGGGTGGACGGGCTGGACGCCGGCGGCGACGACTACATGGCCAAGCCGTTCGCCCTGGACGAGCTGCTGGCCCGGTTGCGGGCCCTGGTGCGGCGGGCCGGGACGGTCAACGAGTCCCTGGACCCGACCGCCCAGCACCTCACCTTCAGCGACCTCTCGCTCAACACCCAGACCCGTGAGGTGCTGCGCGGCAACCGCTCGATCAGCCTGACCCGGACCGAGTTCGCGCTGCTGCAGGCCTTCATGGAGAACCCGCGGCGGGTGCTGGAGCGCGGCTGGCTGCTGAACGAGGTGTGGGGGTTCGACTTCCCCACCACCGCGAACTCGCTCGAGGTCTACATCGGCTACCTCCGTCGCAAGACCGAGGCCGAGTCCGAGCCGAGGTTGATCCACACGGTGCGTGGCGTGGGCTACGTGCTGCGTGAAACCCCACCGTGATCGAGGGCCCGCCGTGATCTGGCAGTGGTTGGGCTCCCCCACGCTGGGGCGCCGGATCTCCGTGCTGACCGCCCTGGCCGTCGCCTGCACCGTGGCCCTGACCGGGGTCGCCGGCTGGCTGGTGACCAGGGTGTCGCTGTACCAGCAGCTGGACGACGAGCTGACCGAGATCGCGAGCTTCACCTCCGACTCGGTCTCCGCCGACATCTCCACCCTGGGCGGCCTGGACGCCGAGGCGCTGCGCACGGTCAACGTCTCCCTGCTGGTGCTGGGCACCGACGGCTCGGTCCGGCGCGTGCCCGGTGCGTCCACCTCGCTGGTGTGGGGCGCGGAGGAGATGGCCGTGGCCCGGCTGGGCCAGGGGTCGTCCGCGCGGGAGGGCCGGGCCGACAACGGCAACCTGTACCGGATCGTCGCGGTGCCGATGGAGATCGAGGAGGAGGGCAGCTACGCCCTGGTGATCGGGCGGCCGCTGCAGCCCTACACCTCGATCCTGCGCTCGCTGGCCCTGGTGATGGGCACGTTCGGCGGGCTGGCCGCCGTGGGCTCGGCCTTCATCGGCTACGCCGTCGCCCGCTCCAGCCTGAGACCGGTGCGCGAGCTGAGCGGGGCGGTGTCGCGGGTGACGGTGACCGACCACCTGGACCCGATCGAGGTGCACGGGGACGACGAGCTCTCCCAGCTGACCCGCTCGTTCAACACGATGCTGTCCTCGCTCAGCCTGTCCCGCGAGCGCCAGCGCCGCCTGATCGCCGACGCCGGCCACGAGCTCCGCACCCCGCTGACCAGCCTCCGCACCAACATCGAGCTGCTGGTGGCCGACGACCGCACCGGGATGCTGCCCGAGGGCGCCCGGGCGGAGATCCTGCGCGACGTCGCCGCCCAGCTGGCGGAGTTCACCACCCTGGTCGGGGACCTGGTCCAGCTGGCTCGCGAGGACCGGGTGGAACCGTCCCCGGAGCCGATCGACCTGCGCGAGGTCACCCGCAACGCGATCGAGCGGGCCCGCCGCCGCGGACCCGGGCTGACCTTCGACGTCGAGCTCAACCCGCTCTACCTGATCGGCGAGCCCGACACCCTGGAGCGGGCCATCACCAACCTGCTCGACAACGCGGTGAAGTTCTCCCCTCCCGGTGGCACCGTGCACGTCCTGCTGGAGGGTGACCGGCTGCGGATCTCCGACCAGGGGCCGGGGATCACCGACGAGGACCTGCCCCACATCTTCGACCGCTTCTACCGCGCCGACTCCTCCCGCAACACCCCCGGCACCGGTCTCGGCCTCTCCATCGTGGCGACCACGGTGGCCCGGCACGGCGGCTGGGTGCGGGCCGGGCGCTCGGCCGAGGGCGGGGCGGAGTTCACCGTCCAGCTGCCCGGCAGCACCACCCTGGCCGAGGTGGACGACGAGGGCGACGAGACCCAGATCCTCACCCGGATCAGCGACTGAGGCACGAGGCGGCTCCGGTTCCGGTCACGGACCGACAACGAATTCGTCCAGGCACTGGTCAGCACCCCCGCCGAACCCATATGGTTCGCGCGGACCCGGTGTCACGGGCCCGGCCCCGGCGGCCCACGCCGCGTCGCAGGAGTCCCCCGTGAGCCCCCTCCCCCGCCCCTCCCGCCGCGCCACCCGTGCGGCCCTCGCCCTCCTCCTGGCCCCCGCCCTGCTGCTGGGTCTCTCGCCGGCGGTCAGCCAGGCCGACGAGCCCGCCGAGCGCTACCTCGTCCGTGCGGAGAGCCGCAGCAGCGCGGAGCGGATCTCCTCCCGCTCCGACGGCCAGCCGGCCCCGCGGCCCCGCTTCGCCGGGCGCACCAGCGGCGACTTCACCGTCGAGCTCACCGCCCGGGAGGCCGACCGCCTCGCCGACCAGCCGGGGATCGAGCGCGTGGTCAAGGACGTCCAGATCCGGCTCACCCCTGCCACGGTCAGCGCCGGTGCGGGCACCTCCGCCGCCGTGCCCTGGGGGCTGGACCGCATCGACCAGCGCAGCCGCACCCTCGACGGCGCCTACACCACCCGCACCACCGGCGAGGGCGTGGTCGTCGCCGTGGTCGACTCCGGCATCAACGCCGCGCACCAGGACTTCACCGACCGCGTCCTCGACGGCTACGACTACTTCTCCGTCGACGAGACGCCCGAGGACTGCAACGGGCACGGCACCCACGTGGCCGGCACCGCGGCCGGGAGCACCTACGGCGCGGCGCCCGACGCCTGGGTGCTGCCGCTCCGCGTCTTCGACTGCAACGGTGACGCCTACCTCAGCGACGTGCTCTACGCCTTCCAGGACCTCGGCCACTACGCCCGCAGCATCGAGGAGCGGGTGGTCGTGAACTTCTCCGGGGGCGTCTACACCGGCGGGCTCGACGCCGACGGCCGTGAGCTGGTCGCCGACACCGAGGCCGCGATCAGCGCCCTGTACGACGCCGGTGCTCCCGTGGTCACCGCCGCCGGCAACGAGGACACCGACGCCTGCAGCTCCAGCCCGGGCCGGTTCGGCCGCGCGATCAACGTGGCCGCCTCGGACCGCTCGGACCGGCGCGCGCCCTTCTCCGACCAGGGCCGCTGCGTCGACCTCTTCGCCCCCGGCGTGGGGATCCGCTCGGCCTGGAAGGGCTCGACCAGCGCCACCGCCACCCTCGACGGCACCTCGATGGCGGCACCGCACGTCACCGGGGTCGTCGCCCGCTTCCTGGAGCGCGAGCCCCGGGCCAGCAGCGGCCAGGTCTGGGGCGCCGTGCGCGACCTGAGCACCTGGGACGTCGTCGCCGACCGCGCCGGCAGCCCGAACCGGCTGGTGTACTCCGACGTCCGCTTCGCCGCCCCGGGCGCGCCGACGTCGACGGTGCTCACGACCGACCACGCCGCCAAGAGCGTCCTGCTGACCTGGAAGGCCCCGCTGCGCGACAACGGCCGCGTGGTCACCGGGTACCGCGTCACCCGGTCCGGCACCGACTCCCGTGGCCGCGGGCCCGAGAGCGTGCTGGTGCCCAAGGGAGAGCTGAACCGGACCTTCCGCTACCTTGTCCCGGGCCGCAGCTACACCTTCACGGTGGCCGCGGTGAACGCGATCGGCACCGGCAAGACCGTCAGCAAGACCACCACGGTGGTCGCCGCGCCGAGCAAGGTGGCCAAGCCGGTCGTGACGTCGGGGCTGACCACCGACACCGCGACGTCGATCAAGGTGGACTGGTCCAAGCCCTCCGGCGGGGCACCGACCCGCTACCTGGTCACGGTGCGCCGGACCAGCGACGGCGGCACCAAGACCGTCGAGGTGGCCGCGCCGACCACCTGGGTCAAGGTCACCGGGCTGAGCAGGGGCAAGACCTACACCGCCACGGTGCGGGCCGTGAACGTGGCCGGCACCAGCGCGACCTCCACCGCGTCCGGGACCGCCACCGCCCGCTGACCCGGGGGGTCAGGACCGCCCGCGGGTGGCCCGCGGGGTGTGCGTCGGCAGCGTGAAGCGGGGCCCGCGCCGGGGCGGGCGCGGCGCCTCCAGCTCCAGCAGCAGCTGCACCCGGTAGCGGTGGCCGCGGTAGGGCTCCAGCGCCTCGGTGGCGGCGGCGTCGTCGAGCTTCTCCCCCAGCAGGGCGTAGCTGATCGCCCCGCCCACGTGGTAGTCCCCCACGCTCCAGGCGTCGGTGTCGCCGTGGGCGCGCTGGCGGACCTCCGCCGACGTCCAGTGGCCGATGCCGGGGATGGAGCGCAGCGCGCGGTCCGCCTCGCGGTGCGGCCCCTCGAGGGTGCGCTCCAGGGCGGCGGCCCGGGTGGCACCGCGGACCAGGGGTGCGCTGCGCCGCTGCTCCACCCCCGCCGCGAGGTAGCGCCAGCTCGGGATCCGGGCCCAGGTCCGGGCCTCGGGCGGCAGCAGCAGGCCCGCGGCCAGGGAGTCCGGGTCCTGCGCCGGGCCGGGGGCGGGCTCGCCGAACTCGCGGACCAGCAGCCGGAAGGCCAGGAAGGCCTCCTTCCCGGTGACCACCTGCTCCAGGCAGGCCGGCGCCAGCGACTCGTGCACCCGGTCGCTGGCCCCGATCCGCAGCCCGGGACGGCGCCGGAGCACCTCGGTCAGCAGCGGGTGGCGGGGCTCGAAGCCGGCGTGGTCGTCCTCGGCGCCGAGCAGCCGCGGCGCCTGCTCCAGGGTCCACCCCGCGCCCGGACCCCAGGCCTCCACCCGCACCCCGTCCGCCAGCGCCACCCAGACGCTGGTGGCCGGGCCCTCGGGCGTCCGGCTGGCCCGCCACCACTGACCGGGCCCGACCCGGCGGTGGGTCGGGTCACCGGGCCCGTGGCGCAGCTTGGCCAGGTTGACCTGGAGGCAGAGCGCCGGGTCGCCGTCGAGGCGCACCAGCCGCACCGGGCCCCCCGCGGTGCTCACCGGTCGCTCGACTTCACCCACGGGTGCGGTTCGCAGGCGCCGACGCCCTTGGTCTGCTGCAGCATGATCGGCGCCGGCTCGCCCTCGCCCGGGCAGTCGACGTGGTCGTAGCCCAGCCGGTGGCCCACCTCGTGGTTGACCAGGTAGCGGCGGTAGTTCGTGATGTCGTCCCCGTAGGCCTTCGCGCCGAGCACCCAGCGCTTGGCGTTGAGCACCACGTTGTCGCCGTTGCGGCAGGACACCTCGCCGCGGGTCTGCAGCGGTGCGCAGAGCACGTCGGTGGTGCCCGGGGTGACCACGTAGACGGTGAAGTCGACGGCGTCGCCGGGCTCCACCAGCTGGAAGCGGACCGAGCCGTCACCGGTCCAGCTCCGCTCGTCGTCGAGGGTGGCCGCGATCTCACCACCGGTGTCCCCGGGGTCCAGGTCGAGGTTCTCCTCGATCAGCACCCGGTAGCGCAGCAGCTGGCCGGAGCGTGAGCCCGGACGGGTCGGACGGTCGACGGTGACGTACTCCTGCGGCCCGGAGGCGGGCACGGACGGGGTCTTCGGCGCCTTCTCCGAGGGGTCGGGGTCCGGCACGTCCTCGGCGTCCTGGTCGGGTCCGGGGGTGGTGCTGGTGGCCTCCTCCGACCCGCCGGTCCCGGTCGGGGTCGGGGTGGCCGCGCTGGGCGGGGGCAGCGGGGGGACGTCCGCGGCCTGCGGCTGCTGGGCCGCGCCCAGGGTGCGGACGCCGATGATGGCCCCGGGGAGGGCCAGCAGCAGCACCGCGACGAGCACCCAGAGCCGGAAGTTCGACTTCCGGGGGAGGCTCCGTCGGGGACGCGCGCGCCCCGGTGAGGGCCGTCGGCCTCGGGTAGGGTGCGACGCGTCGGCGGGGGGATCCGTCGGTTCGGTCACGTCCACCAAGACTAGGCGACAGATGTCTCACACCCACCTTCACCACAGCGGGCCCTCCACCCCGGAGTCGGCCGACCGGCAGCGGCGGGCCATGCGGATCATGGTCGTGGTGCTGGTGCCGCTGGCGGTCTGGACGCTGGTGGGGCTGATCGTGATGTGGCCCACCGACGTGGCCGACCACATCCGCTCCGACGCCTCGACCTACTCCGTCGAGGGCGTGACCACCCCCGAGGGGCGGGTGGTCAGCGTCAACGAGATCAACTGCGACGGTCTCGAGGGGTCGAACCCGTCCTTCGAGAGCATCTGCGCCGACCTGTCGGTGGAGCTGCTGCAGGGGCCCGAGCGCGGGCAGACGGTCGGCGTCACCCTGACCGAGGCGGTCTACTCCTCCGGCGTCGAGCCGGGCCAGCGGGTCAAGCTGATCCGGGTGCCGATCCCCGACGCCCCGGCCGGCTACCAGTTCTCCGACTTCAGCCGGCAGGTGCCGCTGGTGGTGTTCGGGCTGCTGTTCGTGGGGGCCATCGTGGCCGTCGCCCGGCTGCGGGGTCTGGTGGCGATGATCGGGCTCGGCTTCGCCGGGTTCGTGATGATCCAGTTCATGTTCCCCGCCCTGGTCAGCGGGTCGAACCCGGTGATGGTCGGTCTGATCGGCAGCTCGGCCATCATGTTCGTGGTGCTGTACACCACGCACGGGTTCAGCGCGCGGACGTCGACGGCGCTGATCGGGACGCTGTTCGGGCTGGTGATCTCGGCGGCGCTCTCCTACGCGGCGGTGAAGTGGGCCCACCTGACCGGGGTGGCGGCCGAGGACGACTTCCTGCTCTCCACCTCCGCACCGGACCTGCAGCTGTCGTCGGTGGTGATCCTGGGCATCATCATCGCCAGCCTCGGCGCCCTCAACGACGTCACCATCACCCAGGCCTCGGCGGTGTGGGAGCTGGCCGAGAGCGAGAAGGACGTCGGCAAGATCTTCACCCGGGCGATGCGGATCGGCCGGGACCACATCGCCTCCACCGTCTACACCATCGCCTTCGCCACCGCCGGCGCGTCGCTGGGGGTGCTGCTGCTGATCACCATCTACGCCCGGCCGGCGATCGAGATCGTGCAGCAGGAGCAGTTCGCCGCCGAGGTGCTGCGGACCATGGTCGGCTCGATCGGTCTCGTCGCGGCGCTGCCGCTGACCACCGCGGTCGGGGCGGCGCTGGTCAGCCTGACCCGCCGCCAGGGCGAGCCGGAGCTGAACCCCGACGAGGACCGTCCCCGCAACGAGGGCGACGAGCTGCTCGACGTGCAGTGAGCCGTCCGGGCTGACCGCGCTCCGGGGGCCTCGTCGCCCGTGCGGGGGTGCCCGGCGGTGTCCCCCGGACCGTTGCCAGGGCCCGCGGTGAGGAGCACCATGCCGCCATGGCCACCGTGGAGCTGACCCCGCACAACTCCGTGCACCCCGAGACGCTGGAGCAGTGGCGCGCGTGGCTGGCCGAGCACCACGACCGTGGCGAGGGGGTCTGGGTGGTGCAGTGGAAGCGGCACACCGGCAGGCCGGCACCCGGCTACGACGAGATGGTCTGCGAGGCGCTGTGCTGGGGCTGGATCGACAGCACCGCCGGCACCGTGGACGCCGACCGCAACCGGATCTGGCTGGCGCCGCGGCGACCCGGCAGCGGGTGGTCCCGGCCGAACAAGGAGCGCCTGACCCGGGTGCTGGCGCAGGGACGGATGCAGCCCGCCGGCCAGCGCGTGCTGGACCGGGCCCACCAGGACGGGTCGTGGACCCTGCTGGACGACGTCGAGGACCTGGTGGTGCCCGAGGACCTGGCGGCCGCGCTGGCCGACCGGCCCGGCGCCCGGGACCACTGGGACTCCTTCAGCCCGTCCTCGCGCAAGATGGCGCTGACCTGGCTGGTCCAGGCGAGACGGCCCGCCACCCGGGCCAGGCGGGTCCAGCAGGTCGCCGCGGCGGCCGAGCGGGGTGAGAAGGCGCGTTGAGCCGGCCGTTGCCCCTGCCGGTCACGGGGTCGTCACCGACCCGTCACCGCGGCGACGGGCGCCCGCTCCCCCGACGGCGCAGGGTGGGGAGGTCCGCCCACCCCCAGGAGACACCCGTGCCCACCGCACTGATCCGCACCGCCACCGCCCTCGCCGCCCTGCTCACCGTCGTCGCCGCCACCCTGGTGCCGGCCGCCGCCGCTCCCGAGGCCCCGACGCCGCCCTACGAGGTCCGCGTGATGGCCTACAACATCCACCACGGCGCGGGGGTCGACGGCGTCCTCGACCTCGAGCGCACCGCCCGGGTGATCGAGGACTCCGGCGCCGACGTGGTCGGTCTGCAGGAGGTCGACCGGCACTTCGGCGCCCGCTCCGGGAACGTCGACCAGGCGCAGTGGCTGGCCCAGCGGCTGCGGATGCGGGTCACCTACGGCGCGAACCTCGACCTGGATCCCGCACCGGGCAGCACCCAGCGCCGCCAGTACGGCACGGCCGTGCTCAGCCGCTTCCCGATCGTCTCCGCCGAGAACCACCTGCTGACCAGCATCCCCTACCCCGAGCGCCCGACCGAGCAGCGCGGGCTGCTGCACGCCGAGCTGGACGTCCGCGGCACCCGGGTGGACTTCTGGACCACCCACCTGGACCACCAGCGCCAGGAGCAGCGGCTCTCCCAGGTCGCCGAGATCGAGCAGCTGCTCTCCGCCACCGCCGACCGCCCCGGCTTCCTGGTCGGCGACCTCAACGCCACCCCCGACAGCGCCGAGGTGCTCCGGCTGGGCGACGACCTCGACGACCCGTTCGCGGGAGCCGCACCCGAGGGGAACACCTACCCCGCCGAGGCCCCGCGGACCCGGATCGACTACGTGCTCACCCGCGGCGTCACCACCTCCGACCCGGAGGTCGTCAGCACCCTCGCCTCGGACCACCTGCCCGTGGTCGTCACCGCCGGGATCCCCCGCCCGCGCCGGCGCTGAGGCGCCGACCCCGCGCCGCTCGACGGCTCCGGGCCGTCCCGCACCATCCTGTCCGGAGGAGCACGACAGCCCGCCACGAGCCCCGGCTTGCTCGCACGAGCAGGGTCGTGCACGTCGCGACGCCTACCGCTGCTGCGGGGTGGCCCGGGCCAGGCGCCGGCCGCCACGGCTCGTGGGTCGCCACCGTCGCCCTGGTGTCCGGGTGCGGGCGCAGCGGTCCCCTGTGCGTCGCGCGCGGCGGCTCCCTGGGTGAGGTCCGCGGTCAGCTCGCCGCGGCGTCCCACCAGTCGAGGACGCGGGTGGCGTGGAAGGTGAGCCAGCGCGAGGGCTCGCCGACGGGGACGTCCTCCTCGAACCAGACGTCGCCGGGGTGGCGGCGCTGCTGCACCCAGGTGCCGTCGGGCTCGCGACCCGCGCGGACCGACTCGACCGCCTCGGCCAGCCGGAGGTCGGGGGCGACCCCGTCGTGCAGGGCGGCCGCGCGGAAGTGGTCGAGGGCGTGCAGGGCGCTGTAGAAGGAGCGGAAGGGGTAGGCGAGGTGGGTCACCCGCGGCGTGATCAGCTCACCGGTGGAGAGCCGTCGCAGCAGCCGGCGCTCCAGCAGGTGCTCCTGACCCCGTAGCCGGGCGGCCCGCAGCTCCTCCGAGCCGCCGGTGGCCACCTCGTGGACCAGCAGGCCCTCCAGCGAGTTCAGGGTGCTGGTGACCGAGCTGCGGGTGGAGCCCTCGACCCACTCGCAGTTCCAGCCGCCGTCGGGCAGCTGGTGGTCCAGGAACCACTGGGCGATGCCCGAGACGTCGGCTCCGAGCCAGACGCCGCTGGCCAGTGTCCAGGCGTTGATGCAGCAGTCGACCTCACCTCCCCAGAAGGGCAGGTCGTCGTACTCCCAGCGGCAGCTGACGGCCAGCTTCTCGACCGTGCCGGCGAGGACGTCGGCCTCCACACCCCACTCGCGCAGGCTCTTCAGCGACCACGTCGTCGCCGTCCACGGCTGCCCGGGATCCTCACCGGACTCCGGGGAGGAGAACTCGAAGCCGGCGGGGAAGAAGGCGCCCCCGGCCCACTGCCCGTCGGGGTCCTGCTTCGACAGCAGCTCCGCCCCGAACCCCTCCGTGGGCACCCGGGCCCTGGTCGCCTGCCACACCTCCGGCGGTGCCCCGGCCAGGTCGCGCTCCACCTGCCAGCGCAGCGCCGGGTCGGAGTCGAGCAGCCAGTCGAGCACCTGCGGGTCGGGCGTCATGGGGCCACGCTAGCCACGCCGCCGGGTCCCGAGGGGCGCATCGCCGGAGGTCCCGGCCGACCCGGAGGCACCCGGGTGCGTCACCGCACGGCGGTCGAGGTCAGTGCGTGCGTCGACCCGCGACGACGGTGGCCCGCACCTGCACCGACTGCAGCAGCGCGGCCGCCTCGGCGGTGGAGCCGGTCGGGGCCAGCGGGTCGCGGTCGACCAGCACCAGATCGCCCGGGCCCCCGACCTCCAGCCGCCGGACCCCACCGGTGGAGGCCGCCAGCGCCTGGGCGGGGGTGATGGCCTCCTCGGCGTGCCAGGGCTCACGGTCGTCGGCGGAGCGGTGGACGGCGGCGGCCATGGCCAGCCAGGGGTCCAGCGGGGCCACCGGGGCGTCGGAGCCCAGCGAGAGCTCCAGCCCGGCGGCCAGCATCGAGGCGAACATGAAGCAGCGGTCCGCACGGCCCGGCCAGTTGAGCTCGGTCACGTCGCGGTCGTCCCACAGGTGGAAGGGCTGGACGCTGGCCCGCACCCCGAGCGCGGCGAGCCGGTGCAGGTCCTCGTGACGGGCGAGCTGGAGGTGCTCGATGCTGCCGCGGACACCGGTCCGCTCGAAGGCGTCCGCCACCGCTCCCACCGCCGCGTCGCCGATGGCGTGCACCGCCGCCTCCAGCCCGGCGGCGTGGGCGCGTCCCAGCAGCTGCTGCAGCTCCTCGGCCGCGAAGTTCACCGTGCCGTGCAGGTGCTGCGCGCCCGGGTGGGGGTCGACCCCGACCGCGTAGGGCTCGCAGCACCAGGCCGTGCGGGTGTTGAGCGACCCGTCGGAGATGATCTTCAGCGGACCCATCCGCAGCAGCCCGTCGGGGTCCTGCTCCGGGGCCAGCGCCGACCCCGAGGACAGGCCCAGCGCGATGACCTCCTCCAGCCCGTCGGGGTAGACCCCCGCCCGGACCCGCACGCCGCTCACCCCGGCCAGCAGCCGCTGCGGCCAGAGCAGGTGGTTGGGGGCGAACTCGAAGTCGGTGAGCCCCACCACGCCCCGCGCCGACGCGGCCCGGACCGCCGCGGCCACCCCCGCCTCGTTCTGGGCGTCGGCCCCGGGCAGCCCCAGCAGCAGCGGCTGCGCCTCGAACCAGTCCCGCTCCTCCACCGGGCCCTCGCGCAGGGGCAGCCCGACCAGACGCAGCGCGGCCGAGCTCATCCAGCAGCCGTGCACGTCGCCGGTGATGAGGAGCACCGGGTGGTCGCCGGCGACGGAGTCCAGCTCGGACACCAGGGCGGGTTCGGTCCAGTGACCGGTGCGGTGCCCGAAACCGGTGACCACCGCGTCGGTCGGCGCCCCGCGCGCCTCCAGCTCGGCGACCCGCCGGCCCACCAGGTCCAGCACCTGCCTGGGGGTGGTGGTACCCGCGGTGTCCAGGCGGCCGAAGGTCAGCCCCCACTGGCCGAGGTGCACGTGCTGGTCCCACAGACCGGGGAGCACCCAGCCGCCGTCGGCGTCGAGGACCTCGGCGCCACGGGTCGTCAGGCGTTCGCCGACCTCGGCCACCAGGCCCCGCTCGAGCCGGACGTCGAACCGGCCCCCGGCGGGTCCACCGACCCGTCGGACGCCCCTGAGCAGCAGCGGCGGCGCCGCGTCGGACTGGTCGTGCACGGGGGCAGTCTGCCACCGTCCGGACGTCCTCCTCGGCGGGGGAATAAGTGTCTGACACCCGTGCTTGACTGTTCTAGCCTCGCACTCGCCCGCGACCGACGCCCCTGGACGTCGGCCGCCCGCCCGGGGCCACACTCGTCGATGAGTTCTCCTGCTCGCTCTGGTCAGCACCGCCATGACCGCCTCGAAAGGCTCGCCCGTGACCGACTCCCCACCCTCCAGCGCACCGGCCACGCAGGACACCCGAGGGATCATCCCGATCCTGCTGCTGTCGGCGTTCGTCCTGATCCTCAACGAGACCACGATGTCGGTGGCCGTCCCCCGTCTGATGGAGGCCTTCTCGGTCGAGGCGACGACGGCGCAGTGGCTGACCACCGCCTTCCTGCTCACCATGGCCGTGGTCATCCCGCTCAGCGGTTTCATCCTGCAGCGGCTCACCACCCGCAGCGTCTTCTTCCTCTCCCTGGGGCTGTTCAGCACCGGCACCCTGCTGTGCGCGCTCGCCCCGGCCTTCAGCCTGCTGCTGCTCGGTCGGATCATCCAGGCCAGCGGCACCGCGGTGATGATGCCGCTGCTGATGACCACGGTGCTGACCCTGGTCCCGATCAACCGCCGCGGCGTCGTGATGGGCAACATCTCCATCGTGATCGCGGTGGCCCCGGCCCTCGGCCCGACCGCCTCCGGCCTGATCCAGGACGCGCTCGGCTGGCGGTGGGTCTTCGGCCTGGTGCTGCCGATCGCGCTCACCATGCTGGTGGCCGGTGCGTTGCGGCTGAAGAACTTCGGCGAGACCACCAAGGCCCCGGTCGACCTCCCCTCGGTGGTCCTCTCGGCCTTCGGCTTCGGCGGCCTGGTCTACGCGCTGACCCAGATCGGTGAGGGCTTCGGCGACGGCAACATCGGCAACCTGCTGGTGCCGCTCGCGGTGGGCGTCGTCGCGCTGGGTCTGTTCGTCCGGCGCCAGATCGCGCTGCAGAAGGAGGACCGTCCGCTGCTCGACCTGCGCACGTTCCGCAGCCGCACCTTCACCCTCGCCCTGGGCATCATGATGGTGGCCTTCGGGGCGCTGCTGGGCTCAGGCATCCTGCTCCCGATCTACCTGCAGGACCTCCGCGGTCTCACCCCCGCCCAGACCGGTCTCTTCGTGATGCCCGGCGGGATCATCATGGGCCTGATGGGGCCGCTGGTCGGCCGTCTGTACGACAAGGTCGGTCCGCGCGTCCTGGTGCTGCCCGGGGTGAGCGTGCTGGCGGTGCTGCTCTTCGCCTTCAGCCGCGCCGGCCTGGAC
Organism: Auraticoccus monumenti; assembly: GCF_900101785.1. Classification (GTDB taxonomy): domain Bacteria; phylum Actinomycetota; class Actinomycetes; order Propionibacteriales; family Propionibacteriaceae; genus Auraticoccus; species Auraticoccus monumenti. Next base: position 448,711 of record NZ_LT629688.1, read on the forward strand.
ACGCCGCTGGTGATGCTGGTGGTGCTCTACACCGGTCTGATGATGGCCATCGGGTTCACCTTCACCCCGACCATGACGGCCGGGCTCAACAGCCTGGCCCGCCAGCAGTACTCCCACGGCTCCGCGCTGGTGGGCACGCTGCAGCAGGTCGCCGGCGGTGCGGGCACCGCGCTGCTGGTCACGGTGATGGCGGTGCGGGGGGCCTCGCTGTCCGGTCGCGGCGTGGGGGCCGAAGAGGCCCAGATGGGCGGCATCGAGCTGGCCTTCATGGTCGCCTCCGTCCTGGCCCTGGTGGCGATCGCGCTGGCCACGATGCTGCCTGGTCGTCCGCCGACGGCCGACACGGTCGAGGTCTCGGCCGATGTCGAGCCGTCCGACGAGGAGCTGCTGGCCTCGGAGGGTGGCGTCAGCCAGGCACGCGCCTGACCTGACCTGTCGAGGGGCCCGGGACGCTGGTCGTCCCGGGCCCCTCGTGCGTCCGACGCCGGTCAGGAGGGTGACGGCACGGGTCCTGCGAACTACACGTGTGTGGTTCTCCCCAGCTGTGGACGACCCTGTGGACGACGATGTGGTTGGGTGGCGCGATGGACCGCACCTGGAGCGAGCAGCACCTCCCCGAGCTCGACGGCAGCACGGTGCTGGTCACCGGCGCCACCAGCGGCGTGGGTCTGGAGACGGCCCGGCAGCTGGTCGCCCGGAGGGCGCACGTGGTGCTGGCCGTCCGCGACGCCGAGCGCGGGCACCGGGTCGCCGAGGAGATCGGCGCCGACGCCAGGGGCAGCGCCGAGGTGCTCCGGGTGGACCTCGCCGACCTGGCCTCGGTCCGGGCCGCGGCGGGTGCCTGGGGCGGACGTCCGTTGGACGTCCTGGTCAACAACGCCGGGGTCGCCGCCACCACCCGTCGGGAGACCGCCGACGGCTTCGAGCTCGCGCTGGGCACCAACTTCCTCGGCCCCTTCGCGCTGACCAACCTGCTGCTGCCGCAGGTGCGCCGACGCGTCGTGGTGGTGGCCTCCGGCGCGCACCGCCACGGTCGGATCGACCTCGAGGACCCGCACTTCCGCCGTCGCCGGTTCTCCGTCGCCGCCGCCTACACCCAGTCGAAGCTGGCCGACATGCTCTGGGGCCTGGAGCTGGGCGAGCGGCTCCGCGCCGCCGGGTCGCCGGGCGAGGTGCTGCTGGCCCACCCCGGGTGGGCGCTGACGAACCTGCAGCGCGCCACCCGCAGCGACCGGGTCAACGCGGTCGTGACCGCGGTCTGCTCGCTGTTCGCCCAGTCCAGCGCGATGGGGGCGCTGCCCACCCTGGTCGCCGCCACCGCGGACCTGCCGCCGGGGAGCTACGTCGGCCCCGACGGGCCCGGCGAGATGCGTGGGCTGCCGACCCTGGTCGGCCGCGCCCCTCGGGCCCGGGACCACGAGACCGCCCGCCGGCTCTGGGAGCTCGCCGAGCGGGAGACCGGCACCTCCTTCCCGGTGCTCCACGACCGCACCTAGACGACCCACCGAGCCGGGTCGGGAGCCGGCACCGGAGCCGGAGCCGGAGCGAGGGTCACCGGCCGGACCCGCCACCGCCGTCCTCCGGCGCACCGCCGGTGCCGGTGACCGGCACGTCGGGCGGGGCGGGCTCGGGCGCGGCCCCGGTCACCCCGGCGCCCACCTGCTCCCGGGCCAGCGCGCCGGCGCGCACCAGGACGTCGAGCTGCGCCTCGTTGTACAGCTCCCCGAGCGTCTCGAGGAAGGTCTCCTGCGTCTCCTGCGGGCTCCTCGACAGGTGCTCGGCAGGCTCCAGCAACCACGGGAAGTCGGAGAGGTGCCGGGCGATGCTGAGGCCCAGGGCCTCGGCGATGCGCTGGCGGGTGGGCTCGTCGGCGTCGGGGGTGAGGGCATCCAGCTCGGCGCCCGCGCCGGCCGGCTCCGACGCCACCATCCGCTTGAGGTCCGACATCGCCGAGTCGTCGTAGAGCTGGGAGTAGACGAGCACGAGTGAGCGGTCGGAGTCGGACAGCCGGTCCGCGACGTCCTCGAAGCCGGCCGGTACGTCCGTGGTGGTGGACCCGTCGAGGATCGCCCGGATCTCCGCCCGGGCCCGCTGCAGGCGCTCGATGCTCGAGGCCAGGTCGGCGTCGATGGCGAGCAGCGCACGGGAGGAGTCGCTGCCCTGGGCGGTCCCGACCGTCTCGATCTGCGCCAGCGGGACCCCCAGGTCCCGGAGCCGACGGATCTGCAGCAGCCGCACGAGGTGCCGTGCCCGGTACTGCTTGTAGCCGTTGGACGTCCGCTCCGGTTCCTCGAGCAGGCCCGCGCGGTGGTAGTGCCGGACGGTGTTCACCGTCGTCCCGGCGAGCTCCGCCACCTCGCGCGTGCTCCACATCCCGACCGCTCCTCTCCCGGCGGACGCAGGGGTCCCGTCGGCGTCCGCCCATTGAAGACCGTGTTCCCGGCACAGGGTCAAACGAGGGCCTCCGCACCGCCCGGGCGGGCCCGGGCTTGACCCTGTGGTGAGAACACGGTCTGGAGTGGGGTCATCACGTCGGCGGGCGGCCGAGCCGCTCCCTCGACGCACGTCACCGAGGAGAGAGACATGAACAACCCCTACGACTGGCTGCAGGACCTGATGGAACGGGTCCCTGACCTGCTGCAGCCCCTGATCGTCGCCCTGGCCGCCGCCATCCCCTACGTCGAGGGCGAGGGAGCCGTGGCCCTGGGCATCATCGCCGGCATCCACCCGGTGGTCGCGGCCCTGGCCGCCATCACGGGGAACATCCTGTGCGTCGTGGGGGTCGTCCTCCTGGGCTCCCGTCTCCGCGGCGGCGTTCTCCGCCGCCGGGCACGAGCGGGGAGGCCGGAGGAGGCGTCGGTCGCGTCCTCCGCGGACGGGTCCGGCGCCGCCACCCTCGGAGCACCCGCCACGACCGACGGTCCGGACGCCGGGGCGAGCGGCACCGGTACCGGCGCGAGCGGTGCGGGTGCGGGGACGACCGCCGCCGTCGCGGTCGACCCCGGCACGGGCGGGGACGACGGGGGTGAGACCGCCGGGGCGAAGCCGACCCGCCGGTCCAGGGGACGGGCCCGGCTCCGACGCTGGATGGTGAAGTTCGGCGTCCCCGGGGCCAGCCTGCTGGCGCCCCTCGCCCTCCCCACCATGCTGACCGCGGCGTTCTTCGTCGCCTCGGGGGTCCGCAAGGAGTGGGTCATCCTCTGGCAGGTCGTGGCGATCGTCCTCTGGACGGGTGCCGTCGCAGCGGCCGCCACCGGGATCCTCGCGGTCCTCGGCTGGTGAGCAGGCCGCCCACCGCCTCCCCGCAGGGGGTAGGCGGGGCTCGGCGTCGGACCGTCAGCCCAGGCTGATCACGGTGATGCCGGCGGTCGTCGGCTCGCCGTCCAGGCCGACCAGGGCGTCCGGCGCCCCGGAGAGCTGGACCACCCGGCCGACCAGCTCGCCCGGGCGGAGCCGACCGGAGGCGACCAGCTCCAGCAGGGCCGGGTAGTCCACCGCGGGCATGCCGTGCGACCCGTGCAGGGACAGCTCCTGGGCCACCACCGGTCCCATCGGCACCGGTGGCGTCCCGTCCTCGCCGAGCAGCAGCCCGACCTGGACGTGACGGCCGCGGCGTCGCAGGCAGTGCACCGACGCGGCCACCGTGGCGGGGACCCCCACCGCGTCCACCGAGACGTGGGCCCCACCGCCGGTGAGCTCGTGCACCCGCTCGACCAGGTCCGGGCCCGGGGCCAGCACCGTCTCGGCCCCCAGCTCCGAGGCCCGCCGCCGCGGCCCCTCGGCGACGTCGACGGCCACCACCCGGGCACCCAGCGCGCGGGCGATCATCACCGCCGACAACCCGACCCCGCCGCAGCCGTGCACCACCAGCCACTCCCCCGCCGCCAGGCGGCCGTGCACGGTGAGCGCCCGGTGGGCGGTGGCCACCCGGCAGCCCAGGGCCGCCGCGGCCACCGCGTCGACGTCGTCCGGCAGCCGCACCAGGTTCGTCGCGGCCGCGGTGACGACCACCAGCTCGGCGAAGGACCCGTCGGTGGTGAAGCCCGGCTGCACCTGGTCCGGGCACACCTGCGCCTGGCCGTCGCGGCACCAGCCGCAGCGCCCGCAGCCCTGCACGAACGGGGCGGTCACCCGGTCCCCTACCTGCCAGCCCCGCACCCTGGACCCGACCGCGTGGACCGTGCCGGCGAACTCGTGACCGGGCACCATCGGCAGCGGCACGGGGTCGTGGCCGCGCCAGGCGTGCCAGTCCGAGCGGCAGACCCCCGTCGCCTCCACCCGCACCAGGACACCGTCGTCGGGGCAGGACGGCTCGGGCAGCTCGACCAGCTCGGGTCGGAGGCCGTAGCCGGGGTAGCGGACCGCACGCACCCGACCACCGTAGGGCCGTAGCGGCCGCCGCACACCAGGACCCGCGGCCCGGTCCCGTGCCGTACGCTCGGCGCAGCCGCGCCACCGGCGGCGCCGCACCACCTCCGGGACGAGACGTGAGCACGCTGCAGACGCTGGACCGCGGGATCCGCGCCCTCGAGGTCGTGGCCGCCTCCGACGGTCTCAGCATCCCCGAGCTCTCGGCCCGGCTGGGCGTGGCCCGGGCCATCGGGCACCGGCTGGCCACCACCCTGGAGACGCACGGTCTGGTGGTGCGCGACGCCGCCGGCCGGCTGCACCTGGGGGCCGGGCTGGCCGTCCTGGCCGGACGCTGGTGGCCCAGCGTGCTCACCCGCGCCCCCGCCGTGCTGCAGGACCTGGCCGAGCGGACCGCCGCCACCGGCTTCCTGGCCGTCGCCGAGGGGGAGGAGGCCGTGGTGGTGCTGGCCTGCGACCCGGGCACGTCGGTGCTGCGGGTCGGCTACCGGGTGGGCAGCCGCCATCCGCTCTCCCGCGGCGCCTCGGGCCTGGCCCTGCGGGCCGCCCGCCCGGAGCTCCCGGGCGACCCGGAAGCCGTCCGGGAGGCGCGTCGACGCGGGTGGGCGGCGACCCGCGGACAGCTGCAGGACGGAGCGGTCGGGGTGGCCGCCGCACTCCCCCGCAGCGGGAGCGCCTGGTCGCCGGAGGCCTGCGTCGGCGTGGTCTCGCTCGGTGACTTCGACGTCGACGCGGCTGCCCCGCAGGTGCTCACCGCGGCCGCCTCGCTCACCGGAGCGGACGGGGAACCGCCGGCAGCACCCGCCCCCTGACCTCACCCAGGGTCAGCCGTCCCCCACCTCCGGCGGGAGCCGAGCAGCGCAGCACCACCTCGTCACCGTCCTCCAGGAAGGTGCGCTCACCGTCGCCCACCCGCAGCGGGTCCCGGCCGCCCCAGCTCAGCTCCAGCAGCGAGCCCCGGGTGCCGGGCTCCGGGCCGGACACCGTGCCGGAGCCGAGCAGGTCACCGGTGCGCAGCGAAGCCCCGTTGACCGTGGTGTGGGCCAGCAGCTGCGCGGGCGACCAGTACATCGCGGCGTAGCAGGGGCGCGAGACCACCACCCCGTCGAGCTCGACCTCCAGGTTCAGGTCCAGCCCGGCGCGCGGACCCACCCGCAGGTACGGCAGCGGCTCCGGGTCCTGGCCCGGCAGGTCGCACCAGGCGGCGTCGAGGGCCTCCAGCGGGGTGACCCAGGCGCTCACCGAGGTCGCGAAGGACTTGCCGAGGAAGGGGCCCAGCGGCACGTACTCCCAGGCCTGGACGTCGCGGGCGGACCAGTCGTTGAGCACGACCACCCCGAAGACGTGCTCGGCGAGGTCGTCCACCGCCACCGGCTGGCCCTGCACCGAGCCGACCCCGACCACGAACCCCAGCTCGGCCTCCAGGTCCAGGCGCCGGGTGGGGCCGAAGGTGGGAGCCGGGTCGTCGGGCCCCTTGCGCTGGCCGTGCGGGCGGACGACGTCGGTGCCGGAGACCACGACCGTGCCGGCCCGGCCGTGGTATCCGACGGGCAGGTGCTTCCAGTTGGGCAGCAGCGGCTCCCCGTCGGGACGGAGGATCCGTCCCACGTTGGTGGCGTGGTGCTCGGAGGCGTAGAAGTCGACGTAGTCGGCCACCTCGAAGGGCAGCTGCAGGACCACGTCGTCGAGGTGGTGCAGGGCGGGCGAGACCTGCTCGGCCCGCGAGCGGTCGGTCAGGACGTCGGTCAGCCAGGCCCGCAGCCGCCGCCAGGCCGGTCGACCCAGCGCCATCAGCGGGTTGAGCGAGGCGGCCTCGCACGCGGCGGCCAGGTCGTCGTGCTCGCCACGCAGCAGCGCCGCCGGGGCCAGCACCCAGTCCCCGATCCGCACCCCGACCCGCGGTGCGTCGGTCCCCGCGGAGAACACCCCGTAGGGCAGGTGGTCGACGTCGAACCCCGACCCGGCGGCGCCGGACCCCCAGCTCTGGCGGGTGCTCATCCTCGACCTCCTCGCGCCGGTGCGGGCCGGTGCCCCGGCGTTGACACGTCCGCCAGCCTAACGAAGGATGCTGAGTGGACGAGACGTCCGCTCAGCGGACCGAGGAGAGGGCGACGTGGCCTACTACCGCCGGCTGGGAGAGGTACCTCCCACCCGCCACACCCAGCACCGCGGCGACGACGGGCGGCTGCTCCGGGAGGAGCTGATGGGTGAGGAGGGGTTCTCCTCGGACTCCTCGCTGCTCTACCACCGCGGCGTCCCCTCGGCGGTCGTGGCCGGTGACGTCTGGACGCTCCCCGACCAGGGCCGCACCCCCAACCACCCCCTCCTGCCCCGCCACCTCCGGCTGCACCAGCTGCTGCCCGACGGCACCGGGGCCGACGCGGTGACCGGGCGCCGTCTGGTGCTGGGCAACGCCGACGTCCGGATCGGCTACGTGCTCACCGGAACCGACCCCTCCCCGCTCTACCGCAACGCCATCGGCGACGAGTGCGTCTACGTCGAGACCGGCAGCGGCACGGTGGAGACCGTCTTCGGCGCCCTGTCCTACCAGGCCGGGGACTACGTGCTCGTGCCGCGCGCCACCACGCACCGATGGCTGCCGGCCGAGCCGTCGCGCCTCTACGCCATCGAGGGCAGCGGCCACATCGCACCGCCGAGGCGGTACCTGTCGCGCTACGGCCAGCTGCTCGAGCACGCCCCCTACTGCGAGCGCGACCTGCACGGGCCCGCCGAGCCGCTGCTGGCCGAGGGCGACGACGTCGACGTGCTGGTCAGGCACCGGACGTCGGCGGGGGTGGTCGGCACGGTGCTGACCTACGCCACGCACCCCTTCGACGTCGTCGGCTGGGACGGCTGCCTGTACCCCTACACCTTCAACGTCGAGGACTACATGCCGATCACCGGCAAGGTGCACCAGCCGCCGCCCGTGCACCAGGTCTTCGAGGGGCACAACTTCGTGGTCTGCAACTTCCTGCCGCGCAAGGTGGACTACCACCCGCTGAGCATCCCGGTGCCCTACTACCACTCCAACGTCGACTCCGACGAGGTGATGTTCTACGTCGGCGGGGACTACGAGGCCCGCAAGGGCTCCGGCATCGGGCTCGGCTCGGTGTCGCTGCACCCGGGCGGGTTCGCCCACGGCCCGCAGCCCTCGGCCATCGAGGCCTCGCTGGGTGCGGAGCGCTTCGACGAGTCCGCGGTGATGGTGGACACCTTCGCCCCGCTCGAGCTGGGCGAGGCCGCGCTGGCCTGCGAGGACCCCGGCTACCCCTGGAGCTGGGCCGCGGACGCCCGCTCCTGACCCGCGGGGCGCCCCTAGTGTGGGGCGGTGCCCGTCGCCCCTCCCCCGACCCCCGACCCAGGCACCCGCGCCGACCGTCGCGGGCTGGACCGAGAGATCTTCGCCCTGGCCGTGCCCGCCTTCGCCACGCTCGTGTCCGAGCCGCTGCTGATCATCGTGGACACCGCCGTGGTCGGCCACCTCGGGACGTCCTCCCTGGCCGGGCTCGGGGCGGCGGCCAGCGTCCTCGGCGTGGTCGTCTCGCTGTCGATCTTCCTGGCCTACGGCACCACCGCCACCGTCGCGCGGCGACTGGGGGCCGGTGACCTGCGCGGCGCCCTCTCCGGCGGTCTGGACGGGCTGAGCCTGGCCCTGCTGATCGGCGCCGTGGGGGCGGGAGGGCTGGTCCTGCTGGCCGGCCGACTGGTCGGGCTGTACTCCGACGACCCCACCGTGGTGGCCCAGGGCACCACCTACCTGAGGGTGGTGGCGCTCGCCCTCCCGTCGATCCTGGTGGTGCTGGCCGCGACCGGCGTGCTCCGCGGGCTGCAGGACACCCGGACCCCGCTCTACGTGGCGGTGGCCACCAACGTGGTCAACATGGGGCTCTCGATCGGGCTGGTGCACGGCGCCGGCCTGGGCATCGTGGGCGCGGCCACCGGGACGGTGCTGGCCCAGACCGCGGGGGCGCTGTACCTGGCCCGGACGGTGCTGCGGGGCGCCCACCGGCAGGGGGTGCGGTGGCGCTGGCACCCGGCGGGGGTGCTCGCGGCGGTGCGGACCGGGGTCTGGCTGGTGCTGCGCACGGCCGGCATGCAGGCGACGATCCTCACCACCACCGTGGTGGCCGCGAGCCTGGGGGTGCTCAGCCTGGCCTCGCACCAGGTGGTGAACAGCCTGTGGGTGCTGCTGGCCTTCGCCCTGGACGCGATCGCCATCGCCGCCCAGGCCATCGTCGGACGCTACCTGGGCGCCGGGCAGGTCGCCCTGGTCCGCAGCCTGATGGGCCGGATGGTGATGTGGGGGGTGCTGGCCGGGGTGCTCTTCGGGGCGGTGGTGTGGGCGTCGAGCCCGCTGTACGTGCCGCTGTTCTCCCCCGACCCGGAGGTGCAGCGGCTGGTCGGCGAGGTGCTGCTGGTGGTCGCGCTGATCACCCCGCTGAGCGGTGTGGTCTTCGTCCTCGACGGGGTCCTGATCGGGGCCGGGGACGCCCGCTACCTGGGGCTGGCCAGCCTGGTGACCACGGTGGTCTACGTCCCGCTGGCCCTGCTGGTCGGCTGGAGCGGGGCGGGCCTGGTGTGGCTCTGGGCGGCCTACAGCGTCTGGATGCTGGCCCGGGCGGTGACGCTGGTCCTCCGCTCCCGCGGCACCCGCTGGATGCGGGTCGGCGCCTGATCGGTCCTCAGCCGCCGCTCGGGCCGAGGACGCGCTCGATCCGCTCGAGCTGGTAGGCCGTCATCGCAGGGAGGGCCTCGGGGCGGAACCAGCCGACCTCCAGGGACTCGTCGTCGGCGACCCGCGCCTCCCCCGAGACGTGGCGGCAGCGGTAGAGCAGGTTGAGGAACTGGCAGACGTCGCCGTTGGCGTAGGTGACCGGCTCCTCGCTGTGCACCTCGACCAGCTCCTCCACCCGTGCGGTGACGCCGGTCTCCTCGGTGATCTCGCGGAGGATGCCCTCGGCCGGCTGCTCCCCCGGTTCGAGGATGCCGCTGGGGATGGTCCACCGGCCGTTGTCGCTGCGGCGCTCGAGCAGGACCCGCCCGTCGTCGTCGGTCACCACGGCGGACACCCCTGGGAGCCAGAGCCGGTGGTGGCCGACCATCGTGCGCAGCTCGGTGATGAAGTCCGGGATCGGCATGGGCCAACCCTTCCACACCTGTCAGTGGCCCGGTCTAGCGTCACCAGCATGACGATGACGTTGGCGATGATCACCCTGGACAGCGACGACCCGGCACCCCTGGCCCGCTGGTGGGCCGAGCGCCTGGGCGGATCGGTGGTGGAGGAGAACGACGGGTACTTCCTGATCGTGTCCCTCCCCGGCACCGACCACCTGATGGCTTTCCAGCAGGTGCCGGACCCGACCCCGGGCAAGAACAAGATGCACCTGGACCTGGTGGCCGGGGGCTCGCTCGAGGCGGAGGTGACCGAGCTGGTGGCTGTCGGCGCCACCGAGGTGGCTCGGCACGAGCTGGGCGGTTTCGCCTGGGTCACGCTGGCCGACCCGCAGGGCAACCAGTTCTGCGTCTCCGAACCGCACTCCCAGTCCTCCGGCACCGACGGGTGAGGCCCGGCGGCGCCGTTGCTCGCCGACGCAGCAGGGCCCGCCGGACGGGAGTCCGACGGGCCCTGCAGGGTCGTTGTCCGCCTCAGGAGGCGGGGACGACCTCCACCGGCAGGTGGGCGGTGACGCCCTCGTGGAGCTTGACGCCCACGGTGTGGCGACCGACCTGCTTGATCGGCTTGCCGACCTCGATGGTGCGCTTGTCGACCGAGGGGCCACCGGCCCGCTTGATCGCCCCGGCCAGGTCGGCGGCGGTGACCGCGCCGAACAGGCGGCCGGAGTCACCGGCGTTCACCGGCAGCGACACCGTCAGGCCCTCGAGCTGGTCGCGGACCTCCTGGGCGTGCTCGATGCCACGGATCTCACGGGCGTCGCGCGCCCGCTTGATGCCGTCGATCTGCTTCTCCGCGCCACGGGTCCAGCGGATGGCCTGGCCCTGCGGCAGCAGGAAGTTGCGGCCGTAGCCGTCACGGACCTCGACGACGTCGCCGGGGATGCCGAGGTTCGAGACCTCGGTGGTCAGGATGAGCTTCATGTCTGTCCCGTCCCTTCTCAGCGAGCCGTGGAGGCGTAGGGCAGCAGGGCCATCTCACGCGCGTTCTTAATCGCGATGGCGACCTTGCGCTGGTCCTGCACGGAGAGGCCGGTGACCCGACGGGCCCGGATCTTCCCGCGCTCGGAGATGAACTTCCGCAGCGTGGCGGTGTCCTTGTAGTCGACCTTGCCGAGGCGGACGGTCTTGACCGGGCCCGCGCCCTTCTTGGGGTTCTTCATCGGTGGCTTGCGCTGTGCGGCCATTGTGGTGCTCCTCTGTATCGAGCCCGGCGGGTGAGCCGGAATGTGCCTGCCGGTACTGACCGGCGTGAATGTGGTTCTGGGACCGGGCGCTGCCCGGCCTTACGAGCGTGGGATCAGAACGGAGGTTCGTCGGTCTGGGCCTGCGCCCAGGGGTCCGAACCGGCCGCGCCGCCGGAGCTGCCACCGCGGTTGCCGCCGCCGGACCAGGAGTCCTGGCCGCCGCCGCCGCCACCGGACCCCCCGGAGCCGCCGCCGTAGCCGCCACCCCCGCCGGAGCTGCCTCCGCCGGAGTAGCCGCCACCGCCACCGCCGCCGTTGCCGCCGCCACCGTTGTAGCCACCGCCACCGCCGCCAGCACCGCTGGAGGTGCGGGTGACCTTGGCCGTCGCGTAACGCAGCGCCGGGCCGATCTCGTCGACGTCGACCTCGAACACCGTGCGCCGCTCGCCCTCGCGGGTCTCGTAGCTGCGTGACTTGAGCCGGCCCTGGACGATGACCCGCATGCCCTTCTGGAGCGACTCGGCCACGTTCTCCGCGGCCTGCCGCCAGACGGCGCAGTTGAGGAACATCGCGTCCCCGTCCTTCCACTCGCCGCTCTGGCGGTCGAAGGTGCGGGGGGTCGAGGCCACGGTGAAGTTGGCCACGGCCGCCCCGGACGGGGTGAACCGCAGCTCGGGGTCGGCGGTCAGGTTGCCGACCAGGGTGATGACGGTGTCGCCTGCCATGGTGTCTCCGGGATCAGTTCAGGTGGTGGTGTCCGGTTCACTGTGCCACGCGTCACCGACGCCGGGGCGCCCGTGACGGGGATCAGTGGACAACTCGTCCTCGGCACGCCGAGGACGGGCTCAGCTCTTCTTCTGCTTCTCCGGGACGGGACGCATCACCTTGGTGCGCATGATGGCCTCGTTGATGGAGAACAGACGGTCCATCTCCTTGACCGCGTCGGGCTCAGAGGTGAGCCCGATGATGGCGTAGATGCCCTCGGTCTTCTTCTGGATCTCGTAGGCCAGGCGGCGCTTGCCCCAGACGTCCACGTTCTCGATGGTGCCACCGGCGTCGGTGATCACCTTGGTGTACTGCTCCAGGATGGGGTTCACCTGGCGCTCGTCGGTGTCGGGATCGATGATCACCATGACTTCGTACTTACGCATCGCGTACTCCACCTCCTCTGGTCTCGGCGGCCACGGGACGTCCCCGTGGCAGGAGGGCGATTGCAGACCTGGCCCGTTCGGTGGGCCAGGACGGTCGACAGGTCGACCAGCGTCGGACTCTACCGCCTGGCGCCACCGCAGCGGTAATCGTCACCGGTCCAGCAGGTGGCCGTGCGCCCGCTCCCACTCAGCCACCACGTGCGGCATCAGGTGACCCTCGACCAGGCCGTCCACGCTGCGACCCAGCGGGAGCGGACGTCCCGGCGCGTCCGGCAGCAGGGGCGCCGTGGGCGGGCGCTCCTGCAGGACGGTCACCACGTCGCCCTCGGTCCGGTAGGCCCGGACGAGACCCCGGCGCGCGGAGTCCAGCAGCTGCGACGCGGTCGTCCCGCAGCGGGCGGCGACGTAGCCGGTGGTGGCGGTGCTCACCCCGGCGGCGTTGAAGGTGACGGCGGTGTCTCCCGACGCCATCGCGGCGACCGCGGCGAGGCGCCCGCCCAGGGAGTGCCCGCTCCAGATCAGGACGTCGCGCAGGGGCGTGCCGTGGAGGGCGTCGACCAGGGCCAGCACGTCGGCCACCTGCGGGGACAGCACCAGCCCGCCGGTCAGGTCCTCGACCAGGAAGTCCGCCACCAGGTCGCCGGAGAAGTCGGTGCCGGCGAAGGACAGCACCCAGGCCGGCCCGGTGAAGAGGGCGGCGCTGAAGCCCGAGCGCTCGTCGGACAGGAGGGCCGGGTCCAGACCCACCTCCTGCGGCTCGACGCGGCGCCAGCCGGCCGGCAGGTCCGGCCCGGGCCCGCCGCTGGCGGCCGCGCTCCAGTGCTGCTGGACCAGCGCGACGGCGTGGTCCAGCGCGACCGGGTCGGGGCCGGCCACGGCGGCGGTCGGGCTGCCGGGAGCGGTGGCGCCCGGTGGTCCGGGGTCGGTCTCGCCGCGGAGCAGCGCGGCGGCGCGGGACAGGGCCGGACCGGCGGCGTCGAGACGGCCCAGCTCGGCGGTCCCCGACACCACCAGCCCCTCGAGGAGGTCGGCGACCGCCTCCAGCCGCTCGGCCAGCGCGTCGGCGACCGGGAGCGGGAGGAGCGTCGCAGGCGCTGACGACGCAGTCAGCGTGGCGGGTGCGGAGCACGCGTCCGGTGCAGGCGGCCACCCCGGCGCGACTGCCGGTGCGGGCGGGACCGTCGGTGCGGGCGGGACCGTCGTTGCGGGCGGGTCCGTGGGGGTGACGGTCGGGGCGGGCGGGTCCGCGGGGGCGACCGTCGGCGCGGGCGGGTCCGCGTGGGCGACCGTCGGGGCGGGCGGGTCCGCGGTGGCCGCCGTCGGGGCCGGTGGGTCCGCGGTGGCCGCCGTCGTCGGCCTGACCGAGCTGGTACTCGTCGACCGGGCCGCCGCCGGCCCGTCCGCTGCGACCAGCCAGCCGAGGACGCGGGCCCTGGTGGCCTCCACCTCGGCGGCCACCCGGACGCAGGTCGCACCGACCTCGCGGCAGAGGGCGGCGTGGGCGCGCAGGACCTCGGCCAGCGCGGCCCGCTCGTCCGGGGACGACCCGTCGGAGGAGTCCGCGAGCCGGTCCGCCCGCTCCTCGAGCGCGGTCGCCACCTCCTCCCAGGAGCGCTGCGCGGCGCGCACCAGCTCGGGCCGGCCGGACAGACCGGCCCAGACCTGGCGCAGCACCCCGGCGAGGTCCTCCGGCCAGGCGGTCCAGGCCGCGACGGGGAGGTCGGCGAACCGGGCCGTGGGCACGCCGAGCCCGTCCGCGAGGGCCAGGTCGGAGACGTCCCGGGTCTCGTCCGAGCCGGACCCGTCCACCGGCTCGACCGGGGAGGGCGAGGCGTCGGGACGTCCGGCACCACCTCCCTGCGGCACCCGCCCCGACCGCTCGAGGAGGACCTCGGCGGCCGAGCGGAGGGCGGCCCCGTCCGGCGTCGCCGACCCCTCCGCGACGTCGACCTCCGCCGCGACCAGCGCGCGGTGCCCGCCGCCGACGGAGGCCAGCGCCACCGCGGCGGCGTCGGTGAGCAGCAGACCCACCGCGGACGGGTCCAGCGGCGGCGGCTCCACCCCGGCGACGCCGACCGCCAGCACCGCCGTCGGCAGGTGGAGCCCGGGCGGGGAGGGGACGGGGAGCGGGGCCGGGAGCGCCCTGCGGGGCCCGTCCGTCCCCCGCAGCCGGGCGGCCTCGGAGCGGAGCACCGCGACCGTGCCGAGCGGCGGCACCACGCTTCGCACGCTGAGCACCACGACCTCCTCCGCACCGCACCGTCGCGCCGCACCCTAACGGCCCGCGCCGACGGGTCGGGGTCTGCCAGACTCCATGCGTGCCCGCCGTGATCCCAGCCCCCCGGTCCGTGCACGAGCTCGAGGGTGAGCTCGTGCTTCCTGCAGGTGCGACCGTGAGCGGTCCACCGGAGGCGAGGGCGGTGGTCCGCCGGCTGCTCTCCCCCGGCACCGGCCTGGCCCTGGAGGCCGCCGACCGGGGCACCCTGGACGTGGCCCTGGACGACTCCCTCGGCGAGGAGGCCTACCGGCTCGAGGTGGGCGACGACGTCCGGATCACCGCCGGCGGACTGGCGGGCGTCGGCTGGGCGGTGCAGACCCTGCGCCAGCTGCTGCCGCCGAGCACGTTGACCCCGGGCGGCACCGGCGAGGCCCTCGTCCTGCCCCGGGTGCGGATCGAGGACGAGCCCCGGTTCGGCTGGCGCGGGGTGATGATCGACGTCTGCCGCCACTTCATGCCGCTGCGCGACCTCTACGCCTTCGTCGACCTGCTGGCCCTGCACAAGTACAACGTGCTGCACCTGCACCTGACCGAGGACCAGGGCTGGCGCTTCGAGAGCCTGCTCCATCCGCGACTGCACACCGTCGGGAGCACCCGGCCGCAGAGCCAGATCGGCCCCGGGGGCCCGCTCGACGGCACCCCGCACGGCGGCTGGTACACCCAGGACCAGCTCCGCAGCCTGGTCGCCTACGCCGCCGAGCGCGGCATCACGATCGTCCCCGAGATCGAGTTCCCCGGGCACGTCACCGCCGCCCTCAAGGCCTACCCCGAGCTCGCCGTCCCCGGCCACCGGGTGGACGAGGTGGGCATCGCGCCGGGCATCTACGACAACGTGATCAGCACCGACGACGCCTCCATGGCCGTCGTCCTGGACGTGTTCACCGAGCTGCTCGACGTCTTCCCCTCGACCTTCATCCACGTCGGCGGGGACGAGGCGCCGCGGGTGCAGTGGCTGGGCAGCGAGGAGAGCACGGCGCTGGCCGAGCACCGCGGGCTCCCCGACGCCGGGCACCTGCAGCGCTGGTTCACCGAGCAGCTGCGGGACTGGCTGGCCGAGCGCGGACGCCGTCTGATCGGCTGGGACGAGATCTGCGACGAGGGTCCGCTGCCCGGCGCGGCGGCGATGGCCTGGCGGGGACCGGAGAAGGGCGTGGAGGCCGCCCGAGCCGGTCTGGACGTGGTGATGGCCCCCATCACCGCCACCTACTTCGACTACTACCCCTCCGAGCTGGCCGAGGAGCCCTACTCGATCGGCGGGCTGATCACGACCGAGACCGCCTACGGCTTCGAGCCGCTGGAGGGTCTGGACGAAGCCAGCGCGGCCCGGGTGCTGGGGACCCAGTGCCAGGTGTGGACCGAGTACATGCCCGACCTGTCGCGGGTGGAGTACATGCTGTGGCCGCGGGCCTGCGCCCACGCCGAGGTGGCTTGGTCGGACCCGGCTGGACGCTCCTTCGCCGAGTTCAGCGAGCGGCTGGCCCAGCACACGGCCCGGCTGGACGCCCTGGGCGTCAACCACCGTCCAGAGTCCGGTCCGCTGCCGCACCAGCAGGGTGGCACCGGGGTGTTCCGCCGGATCAACTGACGCCGATGGGCTTCACCCGAGCCGAGCTGGAGTCCTTCCGCGACGCCGTCGTGCCCGACCTGGTGGGGCCGGGTCTGCGGCTGCTGTTCGTGGGGATCAACCCCGGGCTGTGGACCGCCGCCACCCGGACCCACTTCGCCCACCCCGGCAACCGGTTCTGGCCGGCGCTGCGCCGGGCCGGGGTGGTCGACGTCGACGTGGACCGCTCGACCGGCTTCACCGAGGACGACCGAGCGGCCGTGCTGGCCCGGGGCATCGGCATCACCAACCTGGCCCCACGGGCCACCGCACGCGCCGACGAGCTGACCCGCGAGGAGCTGCGGGAGGGGTTCGCCCGGCTGGAGGCCACCGTGACCGAGCACCGGCCGGGGGTGGTGGCGGTGGCCGGCATCACCGCCTGGCGGACCGCCACCGGACGTCCGCGCGACCGCCTCGGCCGCCAGGACCAGGAGCTGGCCGGAGCCGCCCTCTGGCTGGTGCCGAACCCCAGCGGGCTGAACGCCCACGAGACCCTGGACTCCCTGGCCCGCGCCTACGCCGCCCCCGCCGTGGAGGCGGGTCTGCTCCCCTTCCCCACGACCGACGCCTGACCCCCCGCCCCGCCTGACCCGTCCGTCCCGTCCCCGCGAGGCCCTGCCTGCGAGGGCCTGCCTGCGCGGCCCTGCCCCGAGTCCGTGCCCGGCGAGATCCCACGTTGCCCCGTCTAGGCACACCTAGCCCCGTCTATAGGCGGGGGGACGTGGGTGCAGACGGGGCAACGCGGACGTGATGGGGCAACGTCGGTCGTGACGGGGCGAAGGGCCCGCGTAGAGACGGCCCTGCTCTCCCTCGGACGGCGGCGGCGCTCCACCCTGGCCCGCCTCACCCACGGCCCGCGGCCAGATCGGCACGCCGCGCCCGCCTCGCCCCTGACCCGTCCCGGCCAGCCCAAACACGCCCCGGGCGACCCCTCCCCGCGAAATCCCACTTAGCCCCCTCTAGGCACACCTAGCCCCGTCTATAGACGGGGGTACGTGGGCGCAGACGGGGCAACGTCGGTCGCGTCGTGGTGGCGCGCCGGGGGGATTCGCGCTGAACTCTCCGTATCGGTTGCCGGTGGACGGACCTTTCGTGGCGTACAATATGAATTGTCGTCGAAGCCGGTATCACAAGAACTTCTTTCCGCTCAATGGTCACTTTGTCGCTCGAAACCGTTGATTCTCTTGGCGAGGGGGTGACACCCTCACGGCATGCCCCTTCCTGAGCCCTCCTCGTCGACGCCTGCCACCACCGTCCGTCCGGCCCGTGACGGTGAGCATCTGCCACCGGACGTGCCCCCGCTGCGACCCAGCAGCGACGACCCCTGGCGTCGCAGCCTCGTCGCCGAGCGCGACGGGGTCGCCGTGGGAACCGCCACCATCGCCCTGGCCGCCGTGACCGACACCTACTTCTGCGAGGTCCACGTCACCGAGCCCCTCCGTCGGCAGGGGATCGGGACCGAGCTGTACCGGGCGGCCTGCACGGCGGCGGCCCGCCCGCTGCCGGTGATCGGCCGCGCGATGGGGTCCCAGCCGCTGAGGCGGCAGTTCGCCGAGTCGATCGGGTGCGAGGTGGCGGTGCACTGCCCCGAGCCCTGGGCCGACCCGACGACTGAGCCGTGGCGGCGGTGGATCGACGAGCACCCCGTTCCGGCGGGCTACCGGGTGGCGCCGGTGCGCGAGCACGATCCGGCGGCGGTCGAGGCCGCCTGGAGCAGCTACTTCACCTGGTCCCACACACCGTTCGGGGACGTCCGCACCGAGCGGCTGCCCCAGGCGTGGCTCCGCTACAGCGCCGGGCTCGACCGCGACCTGTCCATGGTGGCGAGCGACGCCCACGGTCAGCCGGTCGCCCTCAGCCTGGTGTCCCCCGACGTCTGGGACGGTCGGACGCTGGTGGTCAGCGAGACGGTGCAACGCGACCAGCCCGCCGGCACGACGCTGCTGCAGGCGGTCGTCGCCGCGTCGCTGCGGGTCCTGGGCCAGCGCGGCACCCGGCTGGTCGAGCTCGAGGGCCACAGCACGGACACCCACTCCCCCGAGCTGGTGGCCAGCCTGCCCCCGCACGAGGCCGACCCGATGGACCTGCTGCGGCTCCGACGCCTCCCCGGCACGCCCGCGGCTGTCGGAGCGGGTCGTTAGGGTCAGCAGCATGCAGACACCACCGATGGGGGCCCACGTCGACCAGACCGACCCGATCGCCGAGGCGCGCGCCCGCGGCGCCCAGCTGTCGCAGTTCTTCCTGGGCGACCCGCAGGGGTGGAAGGGGCCGGTGGTGGCCTACGCAGGCGGCGCCGCGGCGCTGAGGGCCGACGCCGAGGCGGCCGGGGTGGCGCTCTACGTGCACGCCCCGTACGTGCTCAACGTGGCCACCACCAACAACCGGATCCGCATCCCCAGCCGGAAGCTGCTGCAGCAGACGGTCACCGCGGCGGCCGAGATCGGGGCGGCCGGGGTCGTCGTGCACGGCGGCCACGTCGGCAAGGACGACGACCCGGCCAAGGGCTTCGACAACTGGCGCAAGGCGGTCGACCAGCTGGACGCGCCGGTGCCGATCCTGATCGAGAACACCGCCGGCGGCACCAACGCGATGGCCCGCCACCTCGACCGGATCGCCCAGCTGTGGGAGGCCGTCACGGCCGCCGAGGGTGGGGACCGGGTCGGCTTCTGCCTCGACACCTGCCACTTCCACGCCGGGGGCGAGGAGATGTCGGGTCTGGTCGACCGGGTGCGCGCCATCACCGGCCGGATCGACCTGGTGCACGCCAACGACTCCCGTGACGCCTTCGACTCCGGCGCGGACCGCCACACCACCTGGGGCCAGGGTCAGGTCGACCCCGAGGGCGCGCTGCAGGTCGTCCGCGAGGCCGGGGCGCCGATCGTGGTGGAGACGCCTGGCGAGGGGCACCTGGACGACCTGGCCTGGCTGCGGACGGCGTTCGCCTGAGCCGACGACCGACGACCGACAGCAAGTACTTTCCAACCAAGAAAATACTTGCTAGTTTTCACTCATGTCCTCCGCGCCGCACGAATCCACCGCTCTCCTCGACCAGGCCGACCGGATGGGCCGCGCCGCCCTCCGGGCCAGCCGGACCTACGCCACCTACCTCGTCCTGTTCGGCCTCGTCTGCCTGGGCACGCTGACCCTCTTCGCCACCGCCCCGCTGCGGGTGGCGCTGCTGGTCGGCATGCCGGTGTTCGCCGTCGCGGTGACCCTGCTCAGCGTCTGGCAGGGCCGCCAGCCGGCCCGCCCGCGCCACATGACGGCGGTGCACCTGACCACGATCGGCGTCTTCGCGGCGCTCTGGGCCGGCAGCATGGTGCTGGGTACCCGGTCCGGACCAAGCTGGTTCCTGGTCGGTGGCGGTGCCATCGTCGTGGTCACGTTGCTCGCGGCCGTGGTGGTCACCAAGCTGGCCCGGCGGTCCGTCGCCGGCGGCACCGACGCCCGCCCGGTCGCCCCGTGACCACGTCCGAGCACCCCAGGCACCGGCTCGACGAGGTGGTGCACGCGCCCGTGCGCTTCTCGATCCTGGCCTTCCTGGCCGGGGTGGACCGGGCCAAGTTCGCCCTGGTCCGCGACACCGTCGAGGTGTCGGACTCCACCCTGTCCAAGCAGGCCACGATCCTGGAGTCCGCCGGCTACCTCGAGATCCTGAAGGGCCACGTGGGGAAGCGTCCCCGCACCTGGTTCCGGCTCACCCCCGAGGGCCGGACGGCCTTCGCCGCCCACGTCGCGGCTCTGCGGGAGCTCGCCGGGGGTTGAGCGGTGCGGGGACCCTCCCCGCCGGTCAGCCGGCGGCCAGGCGCCGGCGTCGCACCTCGGCCCGCAGCCGCTCGGAGGTGATCCCCGCCGCGGCCAGCAGGTGGTGGCCAGCCCCGCCCTCGGCCCGGGCCACCCCGAGCAGCACGTGCTCCGTGCCCAACCGGCGGTCCCCCAGCTCCAGCGCCTCCCGCAGGGAGTGCTCCAGGCTCTGCCTCGCCCCCGCGTCGAAGGGGATGTGGCCGGTGAGCGCCTTGCGCTGGGCGGCGGCGGTCCGCTCCAGCGCCCCCGGGCCGAACGACTCCTCCACCCGGGTGCGGACCTCGTCGAGGTCGATCCCCAGCCGGGCCAGCCGGTCACCGTCGGGCGCCGGACCAGCCGCGCCGGGCAGCCGGTCCACCGCCGCCCGGACGTCGACGGCCCCCATCCCCAGGGCGGTCAGCAGCTCCGCCGCTGCCGTGTCGGGCCCGTGGACCGCCTCGGCCAGGCAGACCAGCAGGTTCTCGCTGCGGACCGTGGACTGGCCGCGACCGCGGGCGTCCTCCTGGGCGAGCACCACGACCTGCTTCGCACCTGCGCTGAACCTCTCGAACATCTCGCTCCCTCACCGTTCCAGTCGTCGGTACTTGCGGTGCACGGCCTGCTTGCTCACCTGGAGCACCGCCGCGATCTGCTGCCAGGACCAGCCCAGCCGTCGCGCGTTGGCCACCTGCAGCTCCTCCAGCGACTCCTGGAGGACCCTCAGCGCGGCCACCGCGGCCAACCCCTCGTGCGGGTCGGGGCTCGAGGCCGCCGCCGTCACTCGTGTCGCATCGGTCATGACGTCAACATATGTTGACGACACTCCTGCGTCAATACTTGTTGACGACCTTCGGTCCACGCTCGTCCACCGGGAGGCCTGACCAGGCTCTCGCTAGGCTCGCGGCGTGACCCGCAGCGTGTACATCGCCTCGCCCGAGGGGGTGACCGGGAAGTCGACGGTCGCCCTCGGCCTGCTCGACCAGCTGGTGCGGGAGGTGGGCTCGGTGGCGGTGCTGAGGCCCCTCGTGCACGGCGACCAGCGCGACACCATCATCGACCTGCTGCTGGACCAGCCGGGGATGGAGCAGCACTACGAGGAGGCCCTCGGCGTCAGCTACGCCGACGCCCACGCCGACCCCGACGAGGCGCTGAGCCGGATCGTGCACACCCACGGCGAGCTGGCCGAGCGCTACCGCGCGGTGCTCGTCCTCGGCTCGGACTACACCGACGTCTCCACCCCCACCGAGCTCGCCCTCAACGCCCGGATCGCCTCCAACCTCGGCGCCCAGGTGGTGCTGGTGGTCAGCGGCGTCGACCGCGGCCCGGAGGACGTCGTGGTCACCGCCGAGCAGGCCCGGGCCGCCTTCACCGCGGCCCACGCCCAGGTCACCGTGGTGGTCGCCAACCGCGTCGCACCGGAGCGGCTGGAGGCCACCCGCGAGCTGCTGCTGGAGCGCCTGCCCGGGCTGACCACCGCTGCCCTGCCGGAGAGCCGGGTGCTGTCCGCGCCGTCGGTGCGGCGCCAGCTCGAGGCCGCCAGGGCCACCGTGCTGCGCGGCAACGACAGCTGGCTGGACCGGGAGTCCCTCGACGTCCTGGTCGCCGGGATGACGCTGCCCAACGTGCTGACCCGGCTCCGGCCGGAGATGACGGTGATCGCGGCCTCGGACCGCCCCGAGGTGCTGGCCGGGCTGGTGCTGGCCCACCGCTCGGGCACCTTCCCGCCGCTGGCCGGGATCATCCTGGTGGGTGGGTACGAGGTGCCGGAGTCGATCATGCGGCTGCTCGAGGGCGTGGACTCCGACCTGCCGATCGCGGTCACCGACCTCGGCACCTTCGCCACCGCGGACCGGCTGTCGCGGCTGCACGGGCCGATGATCGTCGGCTCCACCCGCAAGGTGGAGGCCGCCCGGACGCTGTGGGCCGACCACGTCGACTCCGCCGCCATGTCCGGGGTCCTGGACCTGCCGCCCACGACGGTGCGGACCCCGCTGATGTTCGAGTACCAGCTGCTGGAGCGGGCCCGCTCGGACCGGCGCCACATCGTGCTGCCGGAGTCCGGGGACGAGCGGGTGCTGGAGGCGGCGGCCATCCTGCTGCGCCGCGGCGTCGCCGACCTGACCCTGCTCGGGGAGGAGAACGACGTCCGCGCCCGGGCCTCCGCCCTCGGCTTCGACCTCGACGCCGCGCGGGTGGTCTCCACCCGGGACCCCGAGCTGCTCGAGCGCTTCGCGGCCGAGTACGCCCGGCTCCGCGCCCACAAGGGCGTCACCCCGGAGCAGGCCCGGGAGCGGCTGGTCGACGGGTCCTACTTCGGCACCATGATGGTGCAGCTGGGGCTGGCGGACGGCATGGTCTCCGGCGCGGTCAACACCACCGCGCACACGATCCGGCCGGCGCTGGAGTTCGTGAAGACCCGGCCGGGGGTGCGCAGCGTCTCCAGCGTCTTCCTGATGTGCCTGGCGGACCGGGTGCTGGCCTACGGCGACTGCGCGGTGATCCCCGAGCCGACCGCCGAGCAGCTGGCCGACATCGCGGTCTCCTCCGCCGACACCGCCCGCGCCTTCGACATCGAGCCGCGGGTGGCGATGCTGTCCTACTCCACCGGCAGCAGCGGGTCCGGCGCGGAGGTGGAGAAGGTGCGGGAGGCCACGGCCCTGGTGCGCGAGCGCGCCCCGGAGCTGCCGCTGGAGGGGCCGATCCAGTACGACGCCGCCATCGACCCCTCGGTGGCCCGGACGAAGCTGCCGGACTCCCTGGTGGCGGGCCGGGCCACGGTGTTCGTCTTCCCCGACCTGAACACCGGCAACAACACCTACAAGGCGGTGCAGCGCAGCGCCGGCGCAGTAGCCGTCGGGCCGGTGCTGCAGGGGCTCAACAAGCCGGTCAACGACCTCTCCCGCGGCGCCACGGTCGACGACATCGTGAACACCGTGGCCATCACCTGCGTGCAGGCCCAGACCCTCTGACCGACGGCCCGCTGCCCTGACGAGGGGTCAGTTGCTCCCCCGGCCCGTCCTACCGGTCCCCGACGACCCCGCGGGCCCAGGCCCGCGCGGTGGAGTCGGCGAGCTCGCTGATGTGCTCGTCGGGGAGGACGTGCTGCACGCTCCCCCCGACGGCGAGGGTGGCCACACCGTGGGCCAGCGCCCACAGCTCAGCGGCCCGTCGGGTGGTGTCGGCCTGCGCAAGGTACGGGCTCAACGCGGCCTCGAACCGCTCCTGGACCCCTGTCGCCTGCCGGAGGAGGTCCTCGTGCTCCGTCTTGTCGACCCCGTGGGCGAACATCACCTCGAAGCGGGCGGGGTCCTGACGGGCGAAGCTCAGGTACTCGGTGGCGAGCTGCCCCGCCAGGTCGGTGAGGGCGTCCGCAGCGGGCAGCCGTGCGAACCGCTCCTCGAGCTCGGTGAATCCCCGGACCGCCGCGGCGGCGAGCATCGCCCCGCGGTCGGCGAAGTGCCGGTAGGGGGCGGAGGAGGAGACCCCCACGCGGCGGGCGGCCTCGGACACGCTGAAGCCACGGGCGCCGCGCTCGCGCACCAGCTCCGTCGTCGCCGCCAGCAGCGCGTTGCGCAGGTCGCCGTGGTGGTAGCCACGCTCAGCACCCACCGGTCCACCTGCCATGTTGCATGCCCTTACATTAGCGTCTAACCTCATGTGAGAACTTGACACATCCAGTGGTGTGCCGTGCCCCCAGCACGCACGCCGACCAGGAAGGCACCGCATGCGCTACGCAGGAACCACGGCTCTGGTCACGGGGGCGAGCTCCGGCATCGGCGCGGAGTTCGCCCGGCGTCTCGCGCGCCGCGGCGCCGACGTCGTCGTGGTGGCCCGCCGGGCTGACGTGCTCGACACGCTCGCTGCCACCATCCGCTCCGAGACGGGACGGCAGGTCCGTGTGGTCGCGGCCGACCTGTCCGAGGACCGTGCCGGGTACCGGCTGGCCGGACACCTCGCCGAGGCCGGGGTCAGGGTCGGCACCGTCATCAACTGCGCCGGGACCGGTCTGACCAAGGACTTCGTGGACAGCAGCCAGCAGGAGATCAGCCGGCAGCTGCGCGTCAACGCCGAGGCGACCGTCGACGTCTCGCACGCGTTCCTCCCGCAGCTGCTCGAGTCCGGTGAGGGCGCGCTCGTCAACGTCGCCAGCCTCACCGGCTACCTCCCGGTTCCGGGGATGGCGGTGTACGCGGCATCGAAGGCGTTCGTCATCCGGTTCACCGAGGCACTCGCCCACGAGCTGCGCGGGAGCCGGCTGACCGTCCTGGCCCTCTCCCCGGGGCCCACCGCGACGGAGTTCTACCGCGCCTCGGGCACCCCCACCACCGGGGTGCGCTTCCAGACCCCGGCCGAGGTCGTGACGACCGCGTTCCAGGCGCTAGGACGCAGGAACCCACCGCTGAGCGTCATCTCCGGGACCAGGAACCGCTGGCTCGGGCGGGTGGCCACGTCGCTACCCACCCGCACCCTGCTGCACCTCACGGCACCACGGCCCGCCGCGTCCTGACCCCACAGACCACGTGCCCGGAGCACGGTGCCGAGACGGCCCACGAGCCAGGAGCGTCCGTTCAGCGGTGCTGGGGTCGGGCTGGGTAGCCTGCCGGTCATGCGCAGCGTCCTCGTGCTCAACAGCGGCTCCTCCTCGCTGAAGTACCAGCTGGTCGACGCCGACTCCGAGGAGGTGCTGGCTGAGGGGGGTGTGCAGCGCATCGGTGAGAGCGGCGCGACCTCCAGCCACTCCTCCGGCGGCCGGCGCACCGACGGCGACGGCCGACCGGTGGCCGACCACGCCGAGGCCCTGGCCCTGGTGGTGTCGGCCTTCGCCGAGCACGGGCCGCACCTGGACGACGTCGACCTGGTGGCCGTGGGGCACCGGGTGGTGCACGGCGGGGACCGCAGCGAGCCGACCGTGATCACCGACGAGGTGCTGGCCGAGATCGAGGACCTGCAGGTGCTCGCCCCGCTGCACAACCGGGCGGCGGCGACGGGCATCCGCGCGGCCCGCGAGCTGCGTCCCGACCTCCCGCACGTGGCCGTCTTCGACACCGCCTTCTTCGCCTCCCTCCCCGCCGCCGCGAGCACCTACGCCATCGACGCCGAGGTGGCCGCCCGGCACCGGATCCGCCGCTACGGGTTCCACGGCACCAGCCACGCCTGGGTCTCGGCCCGCGGCGCTGAGCTGGTCGGCCGGCCGTTGTCGGAGCTGCGCCAGATCGTGCTGCACCTGGGCAACGGGGCCTCGGCCTCGGCCGTCGACGGCGGCCGCCCGGTGGACACCTCGATGGGGCTGACCCCGCTGGAGGGGCTGGTGATGGGCACCCGCAGCGGCGACCTCGACCCGGCCGTGGTGCTGACGCTGGCCCGCGCCGGCTGGAGCACCGAGGACCTGGACGCCCTGCTCAACAAGCGCTCCGGGCTGCTCGGGCTCAGCGGGGTCAACGACTTCCGCGCCCTGATGGAGCGGGTGGACGCCGGCGACGAGGCCGCCCGGCTCGCCCTCGACGTCTACGTGCACCGGCTCGTCCGCTACGTCGGCGGCTACCACGCCCTGCTCGGTGGGGCCGAGCTGCTGACCTTCACCGCCGGGGTGGGTGAGAACGCCCCCCGGCTGCGGGCGGCGGTGGTGCAGCGGCTGCGCCCGCTCGGCTTCGTCCTGGACGAGGAGGCCAACGGCGCCGACCGCCGGGACGCCCGCACCATCTCGACCCCGGACTCCCCCGTCACGGTGGCCGTGGTGCCCACCAACGAGGAGCTGGCCATCGCGCGGCAGGCGCTGGAGGCGGTCGGCTGAGCCGTCGCTGGCGCCCGGAGGGGCGGTTCGGCAGGCTACGGGCATGGCCCCTGACATCACGTCCCTGACCACCGAGACCGTCGACGAGTCGCTGGCCGACCTCGACACCCGTCCGGTGGGCGAGCTCGCCGCCCTGATGAACCAGCGCGACCAGGAGGTGCCCCGGGCCGTCGAGGCGGCCCTGCCCCAGATCACCGCGGCCATCGAGGCCGTGGTCGAGCGGATGGCCCGCGGCGGGCGGCTGGTCTACGTCGGCGCCGGGACGCCCGGGCGGCTCGGGGTGCTGGACGCCTCGGAGTGCGTCCCCACCTTCAACACCCCGCCCGGGCTGGTCACCGGTCTGATCGCCGGCGGGCCGACCGCGCTGACCACCGCGGTGGAGGGCGCCGAGGACTCCGCCGAGCTCGGCCGCGAGGACGTCGCAGGGCTCGGGGTCGGCCCGGACGACGCGGTGGTGGGCATCGCCTCCAGCGGCCGCACCCCCTACGTGCTGGGCGCCGTGGAGGCCGCCCGCGCGGCCGGCGCGCTGACGGTCGGGCTCTCCAACAACGCCGGCTCGGCGCTCTCGGCGGCGGTCGACCGACCGATCGAGGTGGTGGTGGGCCCGGAGCTGGTGACCGGCTCCACCCGGCTCAAGTCCGGCACCTCGCAGAAGCTGGTGCTCAACATGATCTCCACCATCACGATGGTCCGGCTCGGCAAGACCTACGGGAACCTGATGGTCGACGTCCGGGCGTCCAACGAGAAGCTGGTGGCCCGGGCCACCGGGATCGTGCAGCGCATCGCCGACGTGGACGCCGGGACGGCCGCCGCGGCCCTGACCGAGAGCGACCTCTCGGTCAAGGACGCCGTGGTCCGGCTCCGGCTGGGGGTCTCCGCCGAGGAGGCGCGCACACGACTGGACGCCGCGGGCGGACGCCTCCGCGAGGCCCTCGGCGAGGCCTGAGCGGGTCTGCGCCGTCGCCGCGGGGCGTCCGGGGGAGGAACCCCGTCGGATCAGCCCTGCAGCAGGGACTGGGCCCCGTCCACCCACACCTCGGTGCCGCTGATGTGGCTCGAGGCGTCGGAGGCCAGGAACAGCACCAGCTGGGCCACCTGCTCCGCCGACCCCGGCTCGCCGCCGGTCAGCGGGATCTGCCCCCGCGGGAACTCGACGGGGATCATGACGTCCTCGTTGGCCGCCTCGGTGTTGTCGGAGATCTCGGTCTCGATCGCGCCGGGGCAGACCACGTTGAGGCGGATCCCCTTCGGCCCGAGCTCGACGGCCAGCATCTTGGTCAGCGCCACCTGCCCGGCCTTGCTGCTCGCGTAGGCCGAGGCGCCGGAGTTGGAGAACATCCGGGTGCCGTTCACGGAGGAGACCACCACCACCGAGCCGCCCTGCCGCTTCAGGTGCGGTACCGCGTGCTTGATGGTGAGGAAGGTCCCCGTGAGGTTGATGTCCAGGGTGCTGCGGAAGTCCTCCGCCGTGAGCTCCTCGATCCCGGCCCAGGTCCCGTTCACCCCCGCGTTGGCCACCACGACGTCGAGCCGACCCAGCTCCTGGACCGTCCCCTCCACGGCGGCGACCAGGGCCTCCTCGTCGCTGACGTCGGCCAGCAGGGTGATGGCGCGCCCGCCGTCCCCCTCGATCTCGGCCGCCGCCTCCTCGAGCTCCTCCGCGGTGCGACCCACCAGGGCCACCGCCGCTCCCTCGCGGGCCAGCAGCCGCGCCGAGGCCCGGCCGATCCCGGAGCCCGCACCGGTCACCAGGGCCACCTTGTCCTGCATGCTCATCTCCGTCGCTCCTCCCTCGGCGCCCGACGTCCGGCGGCCGCCACGGGACGACCCTAGCCACCGTCCCGGGCGGCGGACCGGGCGGTGGTGACCCCGGTCCCGGGCGTGCTGTCCACTAGCCTGAGCGCCATGACGACTGCGCTGGTGACCGGGGCGACGGCGGGGATCGGGGCCACGTTCGCCCGCCACCTGGCCTCCCGCGGGCACGACCTGGTCCTGGTGGCCCGCGACGAGGAGCGGCTGCGGGTCTCGGCCGCCGAGCTCTCCCGGGTCTACGGGGTCGAGGTCGAGGTGCTCCGTGCCGACCTGTCCGACGTGGAGCAGACCCGGGCCGTGGCCGCCCGCGCCGAGGACGCCGACCGGCCAGTTGATCTCGTGATCAACAACGCCGGGTTCGGGCTGCACAGCCCGCTGCTGGACCCCGACACCAGCACCCACGAGCGCGCACTGGACGTGATGTGCCGGGCGGTGCTGCTCATCGGCGGCGCCGCGGGCCGCGCCATGAGCGCCCGCGGCAGCGGTTCGATCATCAACGTCTCCAGCACCGCCGGGTGGGTCACCCTCGGCCACTACTCGGCCATCAAGGCCTGGGTCACCGCCTACACCGAGGGGCTGGCGGTGGAGCTCCGGGGCACCGGGGTCACGGCGACGGCGCTCGCGCCGGGCTGGGTGCACACCGAGTTCCACGAGCGGGCCGGCATCCGCGCCGGGAAGATCCCCGAGATCGCCTGGGTGGACGTGGACCGGCTGGTCGGCGAGTGCCTGGACGACGCCGCCCGCGGCAAGGTGATCAGCATCCCCACCCGACGCTGGAAGGTGGCCATCCAGGTGGCCCGCCACACCCCGCGCCGCACCATCCGCTGGGTGTCGTCGGCGCTCAGCTCCTCCCGACGCCCGCACTGACCGAACCCGAGAGGCCACACATGACCGAGTCCGTCCTGGACGCCGTGCCGGACCCCCGCGAAGCACCCCCGGTGCGGTGGGGGGTGGTGGCCCCGGGTGGCATCGGGCGCACCTTCGTCCGCGCCGTCCAGCAGCACACCCGCTCGGAGGTGGTGGCGGTCGGCTCCCGCAGCGCCGATCGGGCCGCCGACTTCGCCCGGGAGCACGGGGTGGCCCGCAGCCACGGCAGCTACGCCGAGCTGGTGGCCGACGACGAGGTCGAGGCGGTCTACGTCGCCTCCCCCCACTCCGAGCACGCCGAGCAGGCGCTGATGGCCCTCGAGGCCGGCAAGCACGTGCTGGTCGAGAAGGCCTTCACCCGCAACCTGGCCGAGGCCGAGCGGGTGCTGGCCGTCGCCGAGGAGCGGGGTCTGTTCGCCATGGAGGCCATGTGGACCCGGCACCTGCCGCACGTGGCCGCCATCCACCGGCTGCTGGCCGACGGGGCGATCGGGGAGGTCATCTCGGTCACCGCGCAGCACGGGCAGGCCTTCCCGCTCGACCCCGGTCACCGGATGTACGACCCGGCGCTGGCCGGCGGCGCGCTGCTCGACCTCGGGGTCTACCCGGTGTCCTTCGTCCTCGACGTCCTGGGGGCACCGTCCTCGGTGTCGGCCTCGGGCTCGCTGACCGAGACCGGGGTGGACGGCCAGGTCGCGCTGACCCTCGGCTACCCCGGTCGCGCCCAGGGGGTGGCCCACACCACGCTGTGGTCGCGGACGCCCAACGCGGCGTGCATCAGCGGGACCACCGGGCGGATCGAGGTGGAGCGCACCTTCTTCACGCCGACCACCGTCACCGTGGTGCCGCACGAGGGCGAGCCCCGCGAGCTGGACGGCAGGATCGAGGGCGGGTTCCAGTTCCAGGTGGCTGAGGCGGCCCGCCGCATCGCCGCCGGTGAGCGGGAGAGCCCACGGATGAGCTGGCAGCACACCCGCGACGTGATGGGCGTGCTCGACGAGGCCCGGCGCCAGGTGGGCGTGCGCTACCCCGGGGAGTGAGCCCGGACGACGCCGTCCGGGTCGGCCCCCGCCCGCGGCGCCGGGCGGGGGCGCTCCGCTGACCCCGGGGAGGCTCGGCCGGCCTGCGCTGCGGACCCCTGACCGGGCGGCTCAGCGGCGCGGGGCGTCCGGACCCGGGCGGTCGTCCTCGGAGGCGTGCTGGGGACGCTGGGCGTCACCGGGGTCGGCGGCGTAGGCGCCACCGGTGGAGCGGTCGTCACGGGTCAGCCGCTCGCCGAGGGAGCGCTGCCCCTGCTGCTCGTCGTGCTCGTGCCGGTCGTCGCGACCCTGGTCGCCGTGCCCGGTCAGCCGCTCGCCGAGGGAGCGGTGCCCCTGCTGCTGGTCGTGCTCGTCGTGACCGTGGCGGGCGTCGCGGCCCTGCTCGTCATGACCCCGGTGGTCGTCGCGGTGCAGGTCGTGGTCCTGCTGGTCGTGCGCCGGGCGCCCGTGCTGGTCGCCGTCGCCAGAGCCGCCGCGGGGGTCGAGCTCGGCGGCCCGGCGCAGCGTCTCCTCGTGCTCGGCCCGGCGGGCCGAGGCCGCGGACTCCTTCTCACCCGCGGCGGCCTGCAGCCGCTCGGCCTCGGCGGCGCGGCGCTCGGCCTCGGCGGCCTGCTGCTCGGCCTCGGCGGCCTGGCGGTCGGCCTCGGCCTTGACGCGGCGGGCCTCCGCCTGGGCGCTGCGGGCGTCGGCGTCGCTCTCCCGGACCTGCAGCTGCTGCTCGGCGGAGCGCTCGCGCAGCCTCTCGGCCTCCTTGGCCTTGGCCGCCTTGCGCCCACGGGTGAGGAGCAGGACGAGGACCACCGCCAGCAGGACGACGGCGACCACGATGATGACGATGACGACGGGATCCATGACCGCTCCACTCTCGACAGGTTGACCTCGAACGTACTGCACCCCCACCCCGACGCGGGTGATCCAGCGGCATCCCGCCCGCTCGAGGACGCGACGCAGACGGTCACCCACTGTTCACCCGTCGCGGCGGAAGCTGTCGGTCCCCTCTGGCAGGGTCGGACCATGCCGAACCGCACGTCACGCCAGCTGGCCGCCGTCGCCGCCACCGCCCTGCTGGGCGCCTCCTCGATCGCCGTCGGGTCCAGCCAGCCCGCCGAGGCCGCCCCTCCCGGCTCGGTGCGCTTCGCCACCTTCAACGCCTCGCTGAACCGGGCGACGCAGGGCGGGTTGGTCGCCGACCTGTCCACGCCGGACAACGCGCAGGCCCGCACCATCGCCGAGATCGTGCAGCGCAACCGGCCCGACGTGGTGCTGCTGCAGGAGTTCGACCACGACGCCGCCGGCCGGGGTGTCGACCTCTTCGCCGAGAACTACCTGGGCCGCTCCCAGGACGGGGCCGACCCGATCGAGTACCCGTACTCCTTCAGCGCCCCGGTCAACACCGGGGTCCCCAGCGGTCTGGACCTCAACGGCGACGGCACGGTGGGCGGTCCGGACGACGCGTGGGGCTTCGGCGTCTTCCCCGGCCAGTACGGCATGGTCGTGTACTCCCGGCACCCGATCGCGGTCGAGGACGTCCGCACCTTCCAGCTGTTCCGCTGGGCCGACATGCCCGGCGCCCTGCTGCCCGACGACCCGAGCACCCCCGAGCCGGCCGACTTCTTCGACGCCGAGGAGCTCGAGCAGGTCCGGCTGTCCAGCAAGTCGCACTGGGACGTCCCGATCCGGATCGGCCAGCGCCAGGTGCACCTGCTGGCCAGCCACCCGACGCCGCCGGTCTTCGACGGCCCGGAGGACCGCAACGGCCGGCGCAACAGCGACGAGATCCGCTTCTGGTCCGACTACGTCTCCGGCCCCAGCGCGTCGCGCTACGTCTACGACGACGAGGGCGTGCGCGGCGGGCTGAGGCCGGGCTCGATGTTCGTGGTGGCCGGCGACCAGAACTCCGACCCCGAGGACGGGGACTCCCTGCCCGGCTCGATCAGCCAGCTGCTGGACAACCCGAAGGTCGGCAGCGGCCAGGTCCCCACCAGCGAGGGCGCGGTCGAGGCCACGGAGCTGCAGGGCGGGCCCAACCTCCTGCACACCGCCCCGCCGGCCCAGGACACCGCCGACTTCGCCGAGCCGCCGGGCAACATCCGCGTCGACTACGTGCTCCCCAGCCGCCAGCTGCGCACCGTCGACGCCGGCGTCTTCTGGCCGACCAGCGACGACCCGCTGTCCCGCCTGACCGGCACCTTCCCGTTCCCCTCCTCCGACCACCGCCTGGTCTGGGTCGACGTGCGTGTGCCCGGGGCCCGTTGAGCGCCGGGCAGCCGGTCGGTACGGTGCCGCCCTCCCTCGCGGTCGACGTCCGCCACGAGGGAGGGGGCGGCCGGTCGACGCCCACCGCGGCGACCAGGTGGCAGGGCATCCACCTGCCCTGCCCGGGGTCCGGCCCAGAATGCGTCGCTGGGCCCGGGGCCCTACTCTGAGCGGGTGCCAGGCAGAGAGCGCTACACGTCGCGCACCCAGGCGGGGGCGCGATTCGTGGCCCAGCGGGGTCTGCTGCGCCCGGTGGTCTGGGCCATCACCGACGTGCAGGTCCACGGTCGCGAGAACCTCGACAACTTCAGCGGGCCCTACGTCGTGGTCTCCAACCACAGCAGCCACCTGGACACGCCGTTGATCATGGGCGCCCTGCCGCGCCGGCTCTCCCGCTACCTGGCGGCCGGTGCCGCGGCGGACTACTTCTTCAAGAGCTGGTGGAAGTCCGCCCCCACCGCCCTGTTCTTCAACGCCTTCCCGGTGGAGCGCGGCGGCACCCGCAACCGCAAGGGGCTGGCCGGCAAGCTGCTCTCCGACGGCGTGCCGCTGCTGCTGTTCCCTGAGGGAACCCGCTCCCGGACCGGCCAGATGGCCCGCTTCAAGCCCGGTGCGGCGGCGTTGTGCATCAGCCGCAACGTCCCGTGCATCCCGGTGGCCCTGGTCGGCGCGCACGAGGCCATGCCGCACGGCACGGGCTGGGTGCGCCGCGGACGTCCGCGGGTGCACGTGGTGATCGGCAGCCCGATGTGGGCGCGTCCCGGTGAGGCCGCCGCCCGCTTCTCCGAGCGGATCGCCAAGGTGATCAGCGACATGCACGACCAGACGGCCCTGGCCGTCGGTCTCCCCCGCCTGATCGAGTACGCCAGCCTGGCCGCCGAGCGCGAGGCGCGGGAGGCCCTCCTGGCCCGCGGCGACGACGAGACCCGCGAGGTGATCGAGGAGCAGGCGCAGCAGTCCCTCGGCTCGGGCGAGACGGTGGCCACCGAGGGCCCCGCCGCACCGCCGGAGGACGACGGCGAGGACGGGACGCCGCGGAGGACGCGCGAACGACAGCTCCTCGTGCCTGGCCTGCGCCGGATGGGCACGCGGCTGGTCCGCCGCGGTCCGCGCGTCCCCGAGCGGGGTCGGGGCGACCAGGACCGGGACCGGACGCGCAGGCGTCGCAGCGACGAGGACCGCAGCAGTGCGGACGAGGAGGAGACGTCATGAAGGGCGTGCAGCACATGAAGTGGTGGGGGTGGGGCCTCGACGGCATCTCCTTCCACCACGAGGACAAGCCGAAGTTCGCCCCGTTCGTGCGTGAGCGGGTGGGCATCGACGTCACCACCCCCGCCGCCCGACCGCCGCTGCGCTTCGAGGAGCTCGACGTCCCCGAGCCCCGGCTCGACGACGACCTCCGCAGCACGCTGGCCGGTCTGGTCGGCGAGGAGTACGTGACCACCGACGCCATGGAGCGGGTGGTGCACACCTTCGGCAAGAGCGTCCGCGACCTGATCCGGATCCGCCGCGGCGAGCTCGGCCGGATGCCCGACGTCGTCGTCTACCCCGACAGCACCGACGAGGTGGCACGGGTGGTCGACGCCGTGGTGGCCGCCGACGCCGTGCTGATCCCCTTCGGGGGCGGCAGCAACATCGCCGGGTCCCTGGAGGTGCCGCGCGGGGAGACCCGCACGGTGGTGTCGGTCGACCTGGGCCGGATGAACAAGCTGCTGGAGATCGACGAGGAGTCCGGGCTGGCCCTGATCCAGGCCGGCGCCCTCGGCCCGCACCTGGAGGAGCAGCTGCAGCAGCGCGGCTGGACCATCGGGCACTTCCCCGACTCCTTCAGCCACTCCACCCTGGGCGGCTGGATCGCCACCCGGTCCTCGGGCATGCAGTCCGACCGCTACGGCGACATCGCCGACATCACCCGCGGCCTGACCATGGCCATGCCCGGCAAGGTCCTCACCCTGCGGCCGCTGCCGAGCTCCTCCACGGGCCCGTCGGTGCGCGAGATGGTGCTGGGCAGCGAGGGCCGTCTCGGGGTCATCACCGAGGCCTGGGTGAACGTCAAGCGCGTCGCCGAGGAGCGCGTGGTGCTCGGGTACTTCTTCCCCGACTTCGCCACCGGGCTGGAGGCACTGCGCGAGATCCACAAGTCCGACGCCACCCCGCTGGTGGGCCGCGTCTCCGACGAGCGCGAGACCCAGTTCTCGCTGGCCACGTCCAAGAAGAGCAAGGGCATCAGCAAGTACGTCACGAAGGGGTTGATGGCCTACCTCACCCGCAAGGGCTGGGACCTGCAGAAGCTGTGCCTCAGCTTCATCGGCTTCGAGGGCAGCCGGTCCCACGTGGCCCTGCAGCAGCGGCTGGTCCGTGAGATCGTCACCCGTCACGGCGGCATCGTCGTCGGCAAGGGCCCGGGCGTGCTCTACGACCAGAAGAAGTTCGACACGCCCTACCTGCGCGACTTCCTGCTGGACCGGGGCGCCGCCGCCGACGTGTCGGACACCGCAGCCCCGTGGTCGAAGCTGAAGCCCCTCTACGACAACGTGATCGCCGCCGCCGAGGGGGCCTTCGCCGAGATCGGCTGCCAGGGCTACATCATGTGCCACCTCTCGCACAACTACCACTCCGGCGCCTGCCTGTACTTCACCTTCGCCGTGGCCCACGAGGGGCCGGGCGTGATCGAGAAGTACGACGTGGTGAAGCGGGCCATCCAGTCCGAGTTCATCCGCTCCGGCGGGACGCTCTCGCACCACCACGGCGTCGGGGTCGAGCACTCGCCGTGGCTGGCCGAGGACGTCTCCCCGGCCGGTCAGGAGCTGATCGGCGGCCTGCTGGACTTCGCCGACCCCAAGCACAACCTCAACCCCGGCAAGATCGTCCACACCGGCACCCCCGGCGTCTCGGTGCTGTCCGAGCAGTGAGCGCCCCTCCCGGGACCCCCTGACCACCGGTCGGGGCGTCCCGGGCCCGGCGGGCCGCGGTGGCTCAGCCGCGGAAGCGGTCGCCCAGGTCGACCACGGTGCCCTGGACGGCACCGGTCAACCAGTCCGGGATGTGCTCGTGGCCGGGGGCCGGCTGGGCGCTGAGGACCACCGACAGCGGGCGCCCGGCCTCGGTCAGCAGGGTGGCCATCGTGGCGGTCGGACCGCCCGTCGCCTCCTCCAGGGCCTGGCAGACCGACGCCCGGTCACTGGCCCAGACGTGCTCGAGGAAGATCTCGGTGGTCGCCTCCACCGGGTGCTCGGTGAACCCGAGCATGGCCACCAGCTCGCTGGACCAGGCCCAGACGTCCTCGTCCAGGACGGCGGTGAAGGAGCCCGTGCGGAGCAGCCCGCTGGCGACCGTGCCGGGTTCGCGACGCAGGTCGAGGCTCATGGAGCCTCCGTTCCGACGGTGCTCATGGGGTCCTCGTCTCGGCTGGGTGTGCCTCGCTCGTGCACCGGCCCTACCCACCACCGCCGCGCGCTCACGTCCGCGCCCCGATCGGCTCACCTGGTGGGACCGGGGTGCTGTGCGCTGAGGGCCGACGACCGAGGGGAGGGCGTGTGCCCGGCCGACACCGTCGGTCGTGACACGTCGGCGGTGACGGTGATCAGACCGTCACGGTCGGCACCGTCGGCTCGCCGCGGGGTCGTCGCCCGGGCCGGCTCAGGGCCGCTCGTCCTGGCCCGACCGGGCGGTGCTGAGCGCGAGGGCCCGTCTCGGCGGTCCCGACGCCACGCCCCGTGTCCTGCGGATGCAGTCGCTGGGCGATCGGGCACGGCTCGTCAGTCAGACGAACCCGACCAGCCGTTGCCCTCCCCGAGCCCTGGCACGTGAGCGAAGGGCACCTGGTCTTTTCCTGTCGTCGTGTGGGCTCTCGACACCTCTGGGTACCCCTGTTGCTGGGACGCCGTGAGAGAGCAACGACTCGCTCCGGTAGCCCCACACGGCGCGTCAACTCCGTCCGTGTACGCCACGACGACAAGAGGTGC
Source organism: Auraticoccus monumenti (assembly GCF_900101785.1). GTDB lineage: Bacteria > Actinomycetota > Actinomycetes > Propionibacteriales > Propionibacteriaceae > Auraticoccus > Auraticoccus monumenti. The sequence continues at coordinate 483,984 of NZ_LT629688.1, forward strand.
ATCGCATGACGATCAACACTGAGCAGGCCCAGCGCTTCATCGGCGGCCGCAACAAGGTCTACGACAGCAGCGGGGACAAGATCGGTACCGCCGAGCAGATCTACCTCGACGAGACCAGCGGCCAGCCCAGCTGGGTCACCGTCAACACCGGGCTCTTCGGGACCTCCGAGTCCTTCGTGCCCCTCGAGGGCGCCCGCATCGACGGCGACGACCTGGTGGTCCAGTACGACAAGGCCCGCGTGAAGGACGCCCCGCGTGTCGACCCCGACGGCCACCTGTCCGAGGCCGAGGAGGCCACGCTGTACGACTACTACGGCGTCGGCGGCGGCACCCGCACCGGCGGGTACGACGACGTGGACCGCACCCGCGGCACCGACACCCACGGCACCGACACGCACGGCACCGACGCCCACGGCACCGACACCCGCGCCGGCTTCACCGAGGGCCACGACACCTCCGGCCCGACCACCGACGACGCGATGACGCGCTCCGAGGAGCAGCTGCACGTCGGCACCGAGCGCCGCGAGGCCGGGCGTGCCCGTCTCCGCAAGTACGTGGTCACCGAGAACGTGACCCAGACGGTGCCCGTGCAGCGCGAGGAGGTCCGGGTCGAGCGCGAGCCGATCACCGACGCCAACCGCGGTGACGCCCTCGACGGCCCCGCCATCTCCGAGGAGGAGCACGAGGTCGTCCTGCACGAGGAGCGCCCCGTGGTCGACAAGGAGGCCGTGCCGGTCGAGCGCGTCCGCCTGGGCACCGAGACGGTGACCGACCAGCAGACCATCTCCGAGGAGGTCCGCAAGGAGCAGATCGAGACCGCCGGCGTCGACGACGACACCCGCCACGACGGCCCCACCCGCTGAACCGCACCACCAACTGAGAGCAGGGCGAGATGAGTCAGGCCATGGACCCCCAGGACGGCGAGCGGACGAGAGCGTCCGACCACGACCTGGACCGTGACGACACCGTCGCCGGCACGCCCCGGCGTGACCGCCGGGAGGTCGTGGCGCGGGAGAAGGAGGAGTTCGGGGGCATGAAGTTCGGTGCCTGCTTCTTCGGGTGGCTGACCGCCACCGGGACCGCGGTGCTGCTCACCGCCCTGCTCACCGCCATCGGCGCCGGGGTGGGACTGGCCCAGCAGGTCGACCCGGCCGCTGCGGCGCAGAACCCCGAGACCGTCGGTCTCGTCGGCGGCATCGTGCTGCTGGTGATCGTGCTGGTGGCCTACTTCGCCGGCGGGTACGTCGCCGGTCGGATGGCCCGCTTCAACGGTGCCAAGCAGGGCCTGGGGGTCTTCCTCTGGGCCGTGATCATCGCCGTGGTCGTGGCCGTCCTGGGGCTGATCGCCGGCAACCAGTTCGACGTCCTGGCCAACCTCAACGGGTTCCCGAGGCTCCCGGTCAACGAGGGCGCGCTCACCACGGGCGGCATCATCACCGCTGTCGTGCTGGTGCTGGCGGCCCTGGCCGGGGCGGTCCTCGGTGGCCTCGCCGGGATGCGGTACCACCGCAGGGTCGACAAGGTCGGCCTGGGTCACTGACCCGCTGCACACTCCTCAGCGCCCGGTCCGCCTCACGGCGGTCCGGGCGCTGTGCTGCCCGGTGGCACGGTGCAGGAGCGGTCGCCGGGTCAGGTCGACGACCGGCCGGGCACCGGAGCCCAGCCGGGAGCCGCGGCGGGCAGGGTCACGCCGGCACCGGGCCGGTGCTGCGCCGGACCACGAGCCGGGCGTCCACGCGGTGCGGGCTCTCGCGGCCGTCCTGGGGCACCAGCCCCAGCCGCCACCAGGCCTGCGCCCCGACCGCCGACGGGTCGGTGACCACCGTGGTCAGCGGGGGGTGGGAGTAGGCGGCGTAGGGGACGTCGTCGACGCCGGCCACCGAGAGCCGGTCCGGGACCGGGACCCCCCGCTCGGCCAGGGCGGCCAGCAGCCCCAACGCGGTCATGTCGTTGAAGACCATCACGGCCGTCACGTCGGCCGCGAGCACGGCGTCGCAGGCGCCCCAGCCGTCGGCCAGCGTGGTGCCCCCGAAGCGCACCTCGACCTGCATCTCGGGGTGGAGCCGGCGGAACTGGGCGATGCCGTCGAGCCGGGCGGCGTTGGAGGCCGACACCTCCCGGCCGGAGAGGTAGAGGACGCGCCGGTGACCCAGCGAGTGCAGGTGCTCCAGCACCAGCTCGGCGCAGTGGTCCGAGGCGTTCACCACGTTGGTCACGTCCTGCTCCAGGTCGCGCCGGTTGACCACCACTGCCGGGGCCAGCTCCTCCAGCAGGCCGGCGACCACCGAGGTCTCCGAGCGCGGCGAGCACAGCACGATGGCGTCCGCACGACGTCGCAGGTCACGGGCCAGCACGGGCTCGTCGGACACCTTCTCCCTGGAGTCGGCGACCAGCACCCGGAACCCGTCGTCCAACGCAGCACCGGAGAGACCGTGCAGCACGCCGTGGAAGCTCGGGTTCCCCAGGTCCGGCACGATCAGCGCGACGGTGTCGGTGCGGCCGTTGACCAGGCCGCGGGCCAGCGGGGAGGGGGCGTAGCCCAGGTCGGTGGCGGCGGTGCGGACCCGGTCGGCCAGCGTGGCGTCCACCGTCTGGCGGCCGTTCATCACGCGGGAGACCGTGGCCAGCGACACCCCGGCCGTCCGGGCGACGTCGGCGATCGTCACCCCGCGGCGCGACCCAGCTCGCTGAGACATCTCGACCCCCTCGTCAGCGGCGCGGCCCGGACGAGCGGACACCGTGTTCCCGCGCGATGCTACCCAGGGGCGGGGTCCGGGGCCGGGACGCCGCACCCCCGCCCTGTCGGGTGGGCCCCTCGACGTGGCATCCTCGCCCCTGGTACACATGGACCGCAGAAAACGCTTTCTACCGTCAAGGACGACTATGCCCCGCGAACGCTACGGAATCATCGGCACCGGCTCCCGAGCAGGGATGTACATCGGGGCGATCACCGGAGAGCACGCCGACAAGGCCGAGCTCGTCGCCTGGAGCGACACCAACCCCGGCCGCCAGGACCACTACGACGCCGTCGTGGCCGCGGCGGGCTCCCCGCTGCCGAGCCGGTGGGCCCCCGCCGACGTCGAGGCCATGGTGGCCGAGGAGCGCCTGGACCGCGTCGTGGTGACCAGCCCGGACCACACCCACGCCGAGTACGTCTCCCGGGTGCTGCTCGCCGGCGCCGACGTCGTGGTGGAGAAGCCGCTGACCATCGACGCCGAGGGCGTGCGCCGCATCGCGGCCGCCGTCGCCGAGAGCGGTCGTCAGGTCGTCACCACGTTCAACTACCGCTACAGCCCGCGCAACAGCAGCCTCAAGACGCTGATCAGCGAGGGGCGGGTGGGCCAGGTGACCAGCGTCCACTTCGAGTGGGTGCTGGACACCGCCCACGGCGCGGACTACTTCCGTCGCTGGCACCGCCAGAAGCAGAACTCCGGCGGCCTGCTGGTGCACAAGGCCTCCCACCACTTCGACCTGGTCAACTGGTGGATCGACGCCCACCCGACCCGGGTCTTCGCCAGCGGCGGCCTGCGCTTCTACGGCCGCGAGAACGCCGAGAGCCGTGGTCTCGGTCCCCGCCCCGAGCGTGGCACCGGGCACGCGGCGGGGGACCCCTTCGCCCTCGACCTCAGCCAGGACGCCCGCAACAAGGCCCTCTACCTCGACAACGAGCACCACGACGGCTACCTGCGCGACCGCGACGTCTTCGACGAGGGCATCGACATCGAGGACAACCTGTCGCTGCTGGTCGACTACGACAACGGCGCCACCATGAGCTACTCCCTCAACGCCCACTCCCCCTGGGAGGGCTACCGGGTGATGGTGAACGGCACCGAGGGGCGGGCCGAGCTCGAGGTCGTCGAGCGGGCGGCCGTCGTGGTGGGCCCCGAGAGCCTCGGCATCGTCGACCCCACCGCCACCCCGGCCGACTTCGGCGTCGACGAGGTGCGTCCGGAGAGCGAGCGGCTGCTGCTCCAGCGCCACTGGGAGCGCGCCACCGAGGTGGAGATCCCGGCCGGGGTCGGCGGCCACGGCGGCGGTGACGCCTACCTGCTGCAGCACCTGTTCTCCCGCACCACCACCGACGAGCCGCTGCACCGGGTCTCCGGTCTGGAGGACGGCGTGGCGGCGGTCTCGGTCGGCATCGCCGGCAACCGGTCGCTGGAGACCGGTCTGCCCGTGGTCGTCGCCGAGCTGGACCTGCGGTGAGCGGACCCGCCCGCGCCGGCCGGGTGCTGCGGGCGGCGGTGGTCGGCGCCGGCGCGGTGTCGCGTCTGCACGTCCGGGCCCTCGAGGCCTCCCCGCACGCCCGCCTGGTGGCGGTCACCGACCAGCAGCGCGAGCGCGCCGAGGCGCTGGTCGACGGGTGCACCCCCGACCCGGACGGCAGCCTGCCCCGCGTCCACGACGACCTGGCCACCCTGCTGGCCACCGAGCAGGTCGACGTCGTCCACATCTGCACCCCGCCAGGTCCGCACCGCGAGCAGACCGAGGCGGCCGTCGCGGCCGGGGCCCACGTGGTCTGCGAGAAGCCGCCGGCGCTGAGCCTGGACGACCTCGAGGCGATGACCGACGCCGCGCGCCGGGCGGGGCGCGAGCTCGCCGTGGTGTTCCAGCAGCGCACCGGCAGCGCGGTCGAGCACGTCCGCGGACTGCTGACCTCGGGCCGGCTCGGCCGTCCGCTGGTGGCTCTCTGCCACACCCTCTGGTACCGCGACGCCGACTACTTCGCCGAGCCGTGGCGAGGCCGCTGGGCCACCGAGGGCGGCGGCACCACGCTCAGCCACAGCGTCCACCAGATCGACCTGATGGTCCACCTGCTCGGCGACTGGGCCTCGGTCCGGGCCGACCTGTGGCGGCTGGACCGCGAGGTCGAGACCGAGGACGTCTCCACCGCCACGGTGCGCTTCGCCGGGGGCACGGTGGCCTCGCTGGTGGCCAGCGTCCTGTCCCCGCGCCAGACCAGCTCGCTGCGGATCGACACCGAGCACGCCACCGTCACCCTCGACCACCTCTACGGCCACGGCCACGACCACTGGCGGATCACCCCTGCCGCGCACGTCACGACCGAGGAGGCAGCGGGGTGGGCGCTGCCCGCCGCGGAGCGACCCAGCTCCCACGACGACCTCGTCGCCTCGGTGTACGCCTCGCTGGCCGGGGGACGGCCGCTGCCCGACGTGGTGACCGCCCCGGCCCGGGCGCTGGAGATCGTCACGGCGATCTACGCCTCCGCCGAGCTCGGCAGCGAGGTCACCCCGGAGCAGCTGCGCACCGACCCGCACCGCGCCGGTCTGAAGAGCACCGTCCGCGACCTCAGGACCGTCCCCGCACGCTGAGCCGCACCGGCCCCGGACACCTCCCCAGGATCCGCCCCCGCCCCTGATCGCCTGTATGTCGTTCCGCTCTCGGCCGGCGTGTCACGGCGTGTCGCGCTGTACCGACCTCTTGGCCCACACGTGTGCAGGGATGCGCCGCTGTCGTCTCCTGGGGTGACCGCGGCTCCAGCGTGCGCTCACGGCCAGCACAGCGGACACCTCCACCCAGGTCAGCCCTGCAGGGCTGTACGCCGTGGGCTCGGTACAGCGCGACACGCCACGCCACGCCGGTGGCGATCGCGACGACATACACGCGGGCAGGGGCGGCCGGAGATCACCGGTCGCGAGTCGAGCGTCCGGCAGCCCGGTCTCGCGCGGCGCCCTGCAGAGTCGGCGGGGGCGGCAGACCGGTCAGGCAAGCACCGGCCCGAAGCCGCACGGTCACAGGATTGAATCGTTTTTAGGACGGGCTTGCATCGGACCCCACGACTACCTACCCTCGGACCGGTAAGCGCTTTCTCACGCCCACCTGACCCGAGCGACAACGACGTTCCGGAAGGACAACGATGTTCCCATTCACCCGAGGTCGCCGTGCGGCCGCCGCTGTCGCCCTGACCCTGAGTGGCGCGCTGGTCCTCAGCGCCTGCGGAGGCGGCGGTGGCGAGGAGGGCGCGGAGGGGCCGGTCACCCTCGACTTCGCCTTCTGGGGCAACGACGCCCGCGCCGCGATGTACACCGAGGCCATCGACGCCTTCACGCAGCAGAACCCCGACGTCACCGTCAACGTCCAGTTCCTCGGCTTCCCCGAGTTCTGGGAGCGGCGCCAGGTCGAGGCCGCCGGCGGTGACCTGCCCGACGTGATGCAGTTCGACTACTCCTACCTGCGCCAGTACGGCGAGGAGGGCATGCTGCTCGAGCTGGACGAGTACGTCGGCAACGGGCTGGAGACCTCGACCCTGGACCCCGCGGTGCTGGACACCGGCAAGGTGGACGGCACCCAGTACGGCGTGCCCACCTCGACCAACGCGTGGACGCTGTTCCAGAACGACGACCTGCTGGCCGAGGCCGGGGTCGACCCCTACCCCGGTGGCGGCAGCTGGGAGGAGTACAACGCCTGGTCGAAGTCGGTGACGGAGGCCACCGACGGCGAGGTGGACGGCACCACCGGCTACACCCGGATCCAGAACTTCGAGATCTGGCTGCGGGCCCAGGGCGGCCAGCTCTTCACCGAGGACGCCCAGCCCGGTTTCACCAAGGACCAGCTGCGTGAGTTCTTCAACCTCAGCCAGCCGACCCGGGAGGAGAACGGCGGCGGCGTCTCCGGTCAGGAGGCCGAGGAGGTCTACCCGCTGTCGGCCTTCGACGCCGGTCTGGGCGCCAGCGAGCTCACCTGGGACAACTTCGGGGCCAACTACAAGTCCAACCTGGGCGAGGACGTCGAGCTCAGCATGGTCGAGCCGCCCGTCACCGTCGAGGGCGCCCAGGACCTGTACCTGAAGCCGTCGATGCTGCACACCATCTCGGCCGAGACCGAGCACCCCGAGGAGTCTGTGGCCCTCGTCGACTTCCTGGTGAACTCCCCCGAGGTCGGCGCCGCCTTCGGCACCAACCGTGGTCTGCCCGCCTCCAGCTCCCAGCTCGAGGGCGTCGACCTGGGTGACATGGACAGCGACATCAAGGCCTACGAGGAGTCCATCGCCCCCCGCCTGGGTGCCGCCCCGCCGGCCCCGATCAACGGCTTCGGCAGCGTCGAGGAGGAGTTCCGCACCACCGGCACCGACCTCGGCCTGGGGGTCATCACCGTGGACGAGGCGGTCGACCAGATCTTCCGCGAGATGGAGAACCTGATCTGATCTGGCCGCCCACCCGCTGACCCGTCACGACCACCTGGAGGAACGAGCATGACCGACACCAGCGCCTACCCGGCGCACACTCCGGTGGCCGTGACGGCCGCCCGCACGGAGGTCGACGTCCGTGCGGGCGACCGGCCGCCGAAGGCGCGCAAGCCGCGTCTCGGCCGGGACTCCGTCGCCGGGTACGCCTTGCTGCTGCCCTGGATGATCGGCTTCGTCGGGCTGACCGTGGGTCCCATGGTCGTCTCCCTGTACCTGTCGTTCACCCGGTACAACCTCTTCGGGGACCCGAAGTGGGTGGGTCTGGACAACTACGTCCGGCTGTTCACCAACGACCCGACGTACCTGCAGTCGGTCCAGGTCACCGCCATCTACGTCTTCCTGGGCACACCGATCAAGCTCGCCGCCGCGCTCGCCGTGGCCATGATGCTCAACTACCACGACCGCGGCTCGGCCTTCTTCCGCTCCGCGTTCTACGCCCCGTCGCTGATCGGGGCGAGCGTCAGCGTGGCCATCGTGTGGCGGGCCATGTTCAACTCCGAGGGCCCGGTCGACACCGGTCTGGGCGCGATCGGGCTCGACCTCGGCGGCTGGGTGGGCAACGTCAAGCTGGTGCTGCCGATGATGATCATCCTGGCGGTCTGGCAGTTCGGCGCCCCCATGGTCATCTTCCTGGCGGGGCTGAAGCAGGTGCCCAAGGAGCTGTACGAGGCCGCCGACGTCGACGGCGCCAGCCCCGTGAGCAAGTTCTTCCGGGTGACCCTGCCGATGCTGTCCCCGGTCATCTTCTTCAACCTGCTGCTGGAGACGATCAACGCCTTCCAGGTGTTCTCCTCGGCCTACATCATCTCCAACGGCTCCGGCGGCCCGGCCGGGCAGACGAACTTCTACACCCTGTACCTGTACAGCCGCGCCTTCTCCGACCGCCAGATGGGCTACGCCTCGGCCATGGCCTGGGTGCTGCTCATCGTGGTGGCGATCATCGCGGCGGTGCTGTTCCGCACCTCCAGGTCCTGGGTGCACTACGGAGGCGACAACAAGTGAGCACGTCCACGACCGTCCGGGCCGGCAGCACCGGTCCCGCCGCTCCCACGCCGGCGCCCCGACGCAAGCCGGCCCGCCGTCGTCTCGGCCCCGTGCTCTGGGTCGTCGCGATGGTCCTGCTGACCGTGCTGGTGCTCTACCCGCTGGTGTGGCTCGTCTTCGCCAGCTTCAAGCCCTCGCCGGAGTTCGGCTCCAACCGGGGGCTGCTGCCGGACGAGCCGACGGTGGCCAACTTCTTCAAGGTGGTCGAGGGCATCGCCGGGACACCGCTGTGGCGCTACTTCGCCAACTCGCTGCTGATCGCCGGGCTGTCGGTGGTGGGCACCGTGCTGTCCTCGGCGATGGCCGCCTACGCCTTCGCCCGGATCCAGTTCGTCGGCGCGCGGCTCTTCTTCGCCGCCATGATCGGCACGCTGCTGCTGCCGTTCCACGTGCTGCTGATCCCGCAGTACATCATCTTCCAGCGCCTCGACCTGATCGACACCTACATCCCGCTGATCCTGCCCAAGTTCCTGGCCATCGAGGCGTTCTTCGTTTTCCTGATGGTCCAGTTCATCCGGGGGCTGCCGCGGGAGCTGGACGAGGCGGCCCGGATCGACGGCGCGGGGCACTTCCGCACCTTCGTGTCGATCATCCTGCCGCTGATCCGCCCGGCGGTGATCACCTCCTCGATCTTCGCCTTCATCTGGACCTGGAACGACTTCCTGTCCCCGCTGCTCTACGTCACCAGCCCCGAGAAGTACCCGCTGCCGATCGCGCTGCGGCTCTACAACGACGCCACCAGCACGTCGGACTACGGCGCCACCGTGGCCGTGTCGCTGCTGGCCCTGCTGCCGGTGCTGATCTTCTTCATCGTCTTCCAGCGGTTCATCGTGACGGGCGTGGCGACGCAGGGTCTGAAAGGCTGACCCCCGTGGCCCCGAGCAGACGAGCACCGGCAGGACGCCGGTCGCCGCGTCAGCGTGCTCGGGCCGAACGCCGGGAGGCCCTGTCGGGGTCGGGCCCGGTCCGCTCCGAGCAGGGGCCGGGCCGCTGGCCCGGTGCCACCGGGGCCTTCGCCCTGTTCGGCGAGGTGATGGTCGCCGGGGTCGTCGTGCTGCTCGTCGCACTCCCCCTGATCACCCTGCCGCTAGCCCTGGCGCTCGGCGTCCGGCACCTGCGGCGCTACCTGCTGGCCGAGTCGCACGGGGTCGGTGAGGTGCTGGCCGACCTGCGCCAGGGGGTGCTGGGTTCGCTGCTGGTGGGGCTGGTCACCCTCCTGCTCGGCACGGCCCTCGCCCTCGACGTCGCCCTCGGCACCGCCGGCGTGCTGCCGGGTGGTCGGGTCGTCGTGGTCGCCGGCTGGGTCGGCCTGGCCGTGCTCGGCACCGTGCTGGTGGTCGCCGCGCGCGCCTGGTCCCCCGCGACCGGGTGGCGCGCGGCCCTGCGGGCGGTCCCCCAGGAGCTCGGCACGGACCCCGTGGGCGCCTGCTACGTCGCGGTCGCGGTCGGTTTCGTGGCCCTGCTGACCTGGCAGCTGCCGCCCCTGGTGCTCCCCGGCCTGGGCCTGCTGGTCTTCGCCTCCCTGGCCGTGCCCGAGCGACTCCTCGCCCGCGGCTGACCGTCCCACCCACCCGGCGCCACGGAGGCGCCAGAGAGGACCGACCCGTGCACTACGGCGGCGACTACAACCCCGAGCAGTGGCCCAGCGAGGTGTGGCGCGAGGACGTCGCCCGGATGCAGGAGGCCGGCGTCACCATGGTGAGCGTCGGGATCTTCTCCTGGGCCCGGATCTCCCCACGGGAGGGGGTCTTCGACCTGGAGTGGCTGGACGAGGTGATCGAGCTGCTGCACGAGGGCGGGATCGCGGTCGACCTCGCGACCGCCACCGCCTCACCCCCGCCGTGGGTCACCAGGACCTACCCCGGGGTGCTGGCCCAGGACGCCGACGGCGCCACCTACTGGCCGGGCAGCCGCCAGCAGTACTCCCACGCCTCCCCGGACTACCGCCGGCTGGCGGCCGAGCTGACGCGCACCATCGCCGAGCGCTACGCCGAGCACCCCGGCGTGGTGATGTGGCACGTCAACAACGAGTACGCCTGCCACCTGCCGGTGGACTACTCCGACGCCGCGGCGGTGGGGTTCCGGGCGTGGCTGCGGGCCCGCTACGGCGACGTCACCGAGCTCAACCGGGCGTGGGGCACCGCGTTCTGGTCCCAGCGCTACGACTCCTTCGAGGAGGTGCTGCCGCCGCGGAAGGCGCCGTACAGCGTCAACCCCACCCAGCTGCTGGACTTCTCCCGCTACACCAGCGACTCCTTCCTGGAGCTCTACACCACCGAGCGCGACATCATCCGCGACGCCGGCGCGACCCAGCCGATCACCACCAACTTCATGGGCGCCCACCCGCCGCTGGACTACTGGCGCTGGGCCGCGGAGGTGGACGTGGTCTCCGACGACGCCTACCCCGACCCCAACGACCCCGAGTCCTTCCGTGCGGCCGCCTTCGCCCGCGACCTGATGCGCTCGCTGAAGCCCGGGAAGCCTTGGCTGCTGATGGAGCAGTCCACCAACGCGCTGAACTGGCGACCCACCAACGCCCCCAAGGCGCCGGGGCAGATGGCCGCGATCAGCATGCAGGCCGTGGCGCGGGGTGCCGACGGCGTGCTGTTCTTCCAGTGGCGCCAGTCCGCCGGCGGGTCGGAGAAGTTCCACTCCGCGATGCTGCCGCACGCCGGCACCCGCACCCGGACCTGGCGGGAGGTGGTGGAGCTGGGCGCGGACCTGGCCGCGCTGCCCGAGCTGCCCGCCCCCGGTGGCGAGGCCAGGGTCGCGCTGGTGCTGGACTGGGACAGCTGGTGGGCGGTGGAGAACCCCGACCACCCGGTGGTCCTCGAGCTGCTGCCGCTGGTCCAGCGCTGGTACCGGGCGCTGCACCGTCGCCACGTGATGGTCGACCTGGTCCCGCCCACCGGTGACCTGTCGGCGTACTCGCTGGTGGTGCTGCCGCAGACCTACCTGCTGACCGCCGACGGCGCGGCCAACCTGCTGGCCTTCGCCGAGCGTGGCGGCCACCTGCTGGTCACCCCGTTCACCGACGTCGTCGACTCCGACGACCGCTTCCGGGCGGGCGGCTACCTGACCCAGCTGGGCCCGGCCCTGGGGGTCTGGCTGGAGGACTTCGGCGCCCTGGACCACCCCGGCGGCACCGGCCAGTCCAGCGCGCCGGTGCGGGCGACCGCCGGCGACCTGCCGGCCTTCACCGGCGGGCTGTTCGCCGAGGAGGTGCACGTCGAGGACGTCGAGGGCCCGGCCGAGGTGGTGGCTACCTTCGAGAGCGGGCGCCTGGACGGCTGGCCGGCGCTGACCCGCCGGGCCGTCGGCTCCGGCACCGGCTGGCACCTGGCCACCGTCCCCGACGAGGACGGCACGGACGTCCTGGTCGGCTGGCTGCTGGAGCAGGTCGGGGTCGAGCCGGTGTGGAGCGGACTCCCCGTCACCGTGGAGGCCGCCCGCCGCGGTGACGTGGTGACCCTGATCAACCACGGCACCGAGCCGGTGGTCGTCGACCTCGGCGACCACACCACGCTGGCCTCCTCCGACGAGCTCGGCACCGGCCGGGTGGAGCTGCCGTCCTTCGGCTGGGTGCTGCTCCGCCCCTGACGCCCTGCGCCGTCAGGACGCGCTCCTGACGACCCGACAGGTCCGTGGGAGGCCTGACGGGTCGTGGGAAGCAGGTCCTGACGGCGGGTCCGCGGGCCGCGGCCGGTCGTGGCGGACCCCGGCCGGGCGGTCCTCCCGCCCGGCGTAGGGTCGTGAGCCCATGACGTCCACACCTGGCCGCCGGCTCCGCAAGGACGCCGCGGAGAACGCCGAGCGGCTGCTGGCGGCCGCCGTGCGCTCGGGTCTGGCCGAGGGCAGGTTCGTCCCGCTGGAGCAGATCGCCGCCGAGGCGGGGGTGGGGATCGGCACGCTCTACCGCCGCTACCCCAACCGGGAGGCGCTGCTGGAGGCGATGGCCGTCCGCGCCTACCGGCTGATCCTGGCCGAGGCCGAGGACGCGCTGGTCTCCGGCGAGACCGGTCACGACGCCATCAGCCGGTTCCTGCACCAGACCTTCGCCCACCGCGACGAGCTGGCGCTGCCCCTGCACGGCGCGCCGATGACCGAGGGCACCGAGTCCGCGGAGCTGCGGCAGCGGATGAGGGAGACCATGGGCGCGATCGTGGAGCGTGGTCACCAGGACGGTTCGGTCCGCCCGGAGGTGACGGCAGGGACCGTGGTGCGGTTCGGGGCGATGCTCGCGCAGCCGATGTCCAACGTCCCCGGCTGGGCCGAGGCCGCCGCGGAGCAGCGCGCGGTGTTCCTGCGCGGCATCGCCTCCGACCCCGACGGGTCCTAGGCGGCCGCCCCGGCCCGGGTCACGTCCGCCACCCAGGCGGTGAGGTCCCGCACGTCGGGGACGAGCTGGCGGGTGAGGGCGAAGTCGGCCTGGTAGGCGGGGACGGTGGTGAACCACCGGAACATCGCCATCATGTCCTCGTCGTCACCGAGCACCTCGACCGGCAGGCTCTCGTAGCGCGTCGGGCGTCCCAGCACGGCGCCCACCCTCTCGGCCGCCTGGTCCATGGTGAGCTCGTCGCCGGCGAGCTCGACGGCCCCGCCGCCGACGGCGGCCCGGTCCAGCAGGGCGCGCGCGGCGGCCGCACCGATGTCGCGGACGGCGACCATCTGGATGGCCACGTCGCCGGGCACCGGCATCCGCAGCACCAGCTCACCGTGGCCCGCGCCGTCCAGCTGCGGGGCCAGGTTCTCCATGAAGAAGGTCGGCCGGAGGAGGGTGGTCGGGACGACCTCGGCGAGCCGCTGCTCGACCCGGCGCTTGCTCTCGAAGTGGGGGATCCCGGTCCCCCGCTCCGCCCCTCCGACCGAGGAGTACACGACGTGCGGCACGCCGGCGCGAGCGGCGGCGTCGGCGACCCTGATGCCGCGGCGGGCCTCCCCCTCGGTGCCGTCGGGACCCTCGAACGTGGTCATCAGGAAGAGCGCGGCGACGTCACGGAGGGGCTGGTCGAGCGACGCGTCGTCCTCCTGGTCGGCGACGACGAGCTCGACGCCGCGGTCGCCGAGGGATCGGGCGCTGGCGGAGGACGGGTCGCGGACGAAGGCGCGGACCGTCTGCCCCTCGGCGAGCAGGGCGTCCACCACGCTCCCGCCCTGGTGTCCGGTGGCGCCGATCACGGCGACGGGCTGGGTGTGGGTCATGGGATCTCCGATCGAAGTAGGTGTCGGTGTAAGCGGAGGAAATCCTCCACTATTCCCCTATGCTGGCGGCATGCTCGTCGCACCCGGTTCAGAGCCGTACGCCGCCGCCACCCAGCCCCACAACTCCTCCACCGAGCAGCGACCCGTGCGGGTCGCCGTCGTCTCCCGCCCCGAGGACCTCGCCCCCGCGCTCGAGGAGGTGGCCCTGCTCGCCCGCTCCTCGGGCACTCGTCTCGAGGTGGTCCCCCAGGCCACCGGCCACGGAGCCGGCGCACCGGTGGACGAGGGGACGGTCCTGCTCGACACCTCGGGGCTCGACGCCGTCTCGATCGACCCGGAGCGCCGCGTCGCGGTCGTCGGCGCCGGGGCCACCTGGGCCGCGGTCAACGCCGCCGCCGAGCAGCACGGCCTGCTCGGGCTGGCCGGATCGGCGCCGAGCGTCTCGGTGTCGGGCTACACCTTCGGCGGGGGCATCGGCTGGCTGGTCCGCCGCGACGGGCTGTCCAGCGGGGCCCTCCGCGCCGTCCACTACGTCGACGCCGCCGGTCGCTCCCGGACCGCGTCCGACGAGGCCCCCGACGAGCTCGACCGGGAGGCCGTCTGGGCCTTCCGCGGGGCGGGCGGCGTGGGGGTCGCCCACACCCTGGAGCTGGACCTCTTCCCGGCGCCGGACCTGCACGCCGGGGCGCTGCTGTGGCAGGGCGAGGCGCTGCCGGAGCTGCTCGCCGCCTGGTCCCGGACGATCGGCACCCTGGGCAGCACGGTCTCCTCCAGCATCGCCGTGCTGCACGTGCCGCCGCTGCCGCCGTTCCCCGCGGAGCTGCACGGGAGGGTGGCGGTCCACCTGGCGATCGCCGACCCCGACGGGCCGGGCGCCGCGGCGCCGCTGCTCGACGCGCTGCGCGCGGTGGCGGACCCGGTCTCCGACACCTGGGGCCCGACCGACGCCGCCGGCCTGGCCCGGATCCACCTCGACCCCCCGACCGCCACCGCCGCCATCGGGGACGCCCGCTGGCTCGACGCGTCGACCCCCGAGATCGCCGGGGCGCTCCTCGCGACCGCGGCGTCCGAGGACGCCGCGGTGGTGATGATGGAGATCCGCCACGTCGCCGGTGCACCGACCAGGCGCGCCGGGGCCGTGGTGGCGCCGCCCGGGGACTTCATCTACCACGCGGTCGCCCCGCTCACCCTCTTCCCCCGGGACCGCGTCGAGGCGACCTTCGCCCGGGCTCGTGAGGTGTGGTCGGCCGCCGACGCCGGGACGACCCCGGGCTCCTGGGTCGAGGGCGCCGCGACCGTGCCCGACGCACTGCCGGCCGACGTCCGGGAGCGGGCGGCGGCGGTCGCCGACGCCGTGGACCCCGGGGCCCGCCTCAGGCGCTCGCGACTGCTCGGGTGACCCTCCGGGACCTGCCGGCGTCAGGCGTCGTCCACTGCGGGACGCCGCCGCGCCGCACCCTTGCGTCGCGACCTGGCCGAGCGTGGCGGGACGGCACGCATGTGGTCACGGACCACACCGAGCACGCGGTCGAGGGTCCGGACGTCCGCACCCGACAGCGGCTCCAGGAAGAGCTCCCGCAGGACCTCGATGTGACCCGGGAAAACCCGGGCGAGCACGTCCCGGCCCGCCTCGGTGACCGTCACCGTCACCCCGCGGTCGTCCTCGGCGGAGGGAGCGCGGGCGACCAGTCCGGCCTGCTCCAGGAGGCCGACCTGGTAGGTCAGCCCGCTGCGGCTGTAGACCACCCCGTCGGCCAGCTCGGTCATGCGCCGGCTGCCGTCCGCGGCGTCGCCGAGGGTGGCCAGGAGCTGGAACTGGACGTAGCTGAGGTCACCGGCCTCGCGCAGCTGCTGCTCGATCGTGTGCCGCAGCAGGCTGCTCACCTCGATCAGCGCGAAGTACGCGCTCAGCTCGGCGGGTTCGAGCGGCGGGGGCTGGTCCGGTGGGGTCATTCCGCCATCGTACTTGTTTCGACTTCGAAGCAGTGCTACGTTGCAGATGTTGCTTCGAACTCGAAGCACTTGGTTCCCAGAGAGAGAAGATCGACATGAAGGCAGTGCGCTTCCACGAGTACGGCGACGCCGGGGTCCTCCGCGCCGAGGACGTGCCGGTGCCCGTCCCCGCCGCGGGTGAGGTCCGGATCCGCGTCGCGTCCACGTCGTTCAACGGCGTCGACGCCGGCATCCGCGGCGGCGGGCTCCAGGGCCCGTTCCCGGTCGCCCTCCCGCACACCCCCGGCATCGACGTGGCCGGGACGGTCGACGCGCTCGGTCAGGGCGTCGACTCCGTGGCGGTCGGCGACGCGGTCATCGGGTTCCTCCCGATGGTGGGCGACGGCGCCGCGGCGGAGTACGCCATCGCGACCGCCGACATCCTGACCGCGGCCCCCTCCAGCGTCCCGCTCGCCGACGCGGCGGCCCTGCCGGTGGTCGGTCTGACCGCGTACCAGGCGCTGTTCGAGCTCGGCGGGCTCACCGCCGGGCAGCGGCTGCTGGTCAACGGCGCCGGTGGCGCGGTCGGTGGCTACGCGGTGCAGCTGGCCAAGAACGCCGGGGCCCACGTCATCGCCACGGCGAGCCCGCGCAGCGCGGACCGGGTCCGCGCCGCGGGGGCGGACGAGGTCCTCGACCACACCACGACCGACGTGGTCGCGGCGGTGGCGGACCCGGTCGACGTGCTGCTCAACCTGGCCCCGGTCGAGCCCTCCGAGCTCGTCCGGCAGGCCGGCCTGGTGCGGTCCGGCGGGGTCGTGGTCAACACCACGGTGTGGATGCAGGCCCCGAGCGACGAGGCCCGTGACGTCCGCGGGCTGAACGTCTTCGTCCGCAGCGACGCCGAGCAGCTCGCCGGGCTGGTCTCAGCGGTCGACCGGGGCGAGCTCAACATCGACGTCAGCCGCCGGATCCGGCTCGAGGAGCTGCCGGCCTTCCACGCCGAGCTCGACGTCACGCCGGTCTCGGGCAAGGTCGTCGTCCTCGTCGCGACCGACTGAGAGCCGACCGGCGACCGGGTCCAGCACCCGGGTCGGCGTCGGGCCGCGGTCAGCGCGGGTGCTGGTAGGCGGTGGTCGACGTCTCGGCGTCCAGGAACGAGCGGGTCCGTGCGAGGTTGGCACGGACCGCAGCCGCCCAGGACCCGGGACGTCGTCGACGCCACCTCCGGTGCCGGCGCAGCACGGTCACGACCGGGGTCAGCAGCGCTGCGGCCAGGGGCGCCCTGGGCACGCCGAGCCCGTCGGCCAGCCGGTGGCCGTGGACGCGGCGCACGACGGCGGCCAGGACCGGGCTCCCGACCCACCGCGGCAACCGGGTCGTCCGGCGCAGCTCGGCGGCGACGGCGGTCAGGCTCGCGGCGGTGAGGGTGGCCGAGGCGGCCGCGGGTGCCTCGGTCCCGCGCGCGACCAGGGCGTCGAGACGGCGGGCGGAGTCGTGGTCGGTCACGTCGGCCAGCAGCCGGTGGTCCACCCCCAGCAGCCGGCCCAGGCAGCGCCAGTAGCGGTAGAGGGACGCCTGCTCGGCGGGGTCGAGGTCGAAGCCCAGCTGCGCCTCCGCCGTCATGACCGTGAGGGTGAAGTCGAGCCAGGTCCGGGCCAGCTCGAGCTGGTTCAGGGGCGCGGGCCCGTCCTGGTGGCGCAGCGGGTCGCGCCGGAGGGAGGCCCGGACGCGGGCGTGCAGCAGCCGGACCTGCAGCGTGGCCACGTACCCCGGGGCGCCGCGCCGCAACGACCCGGGGAGGGTCGCGGTCCCCAGCCACCGCCCCGTCTCCACGATCCTGCGGTGGGCGTCGGCGACGAGGTCGCCGGTGCCGACGAGCACCCCGGCGATGCTCGGCGAGGAGTAGACCCGGACCAGAGCACCGGCGCTCAGGGAGATGACGTGCACCTCGGTCGGGGTGGTGAAGGTGGGCAGCGGACCCTCGGCCAGCAGCCGTGCGCCCGCCGCGTCGACCACCGCCTCGGCCTCGGCCAGGAACGACCCCAGCGCGGGCGGGACCGACCCGGGTGCGGGAGGATCCGCGGACAGCGAAGCCACCCCTGCCCGCAGTCCCTGCTCGAGCCAGCGACGGGCGCCGGGGCCCAGCGCGGCCTGCTCGGCCACCAGGTCGTCGGCCAGCGGGTCGCCCGTGGCCAGGGCCCACGCCAGGAGCGCGCCGTCGTCCCCCGCGGTCGGCTCCTCAGCCACCAGCGCCACCGCGGTGCCGCTGGAGCTGGTCGGCGAGGTTGAAGACCTCCTCCAGCTCCAGGAAGCCGGTGTCGGGAGCGCCGTCCAGGTCGACGAAGAACTGCCCCATCTCGGCCTGCCAGCGGGTGTTGACGTCGGTGGTGGCCATGGCCGCCTGGGCCCGCTCGAGCGAGTCGGTCTCGAAGTAGCCGATCAGCAGGCCGTCGGGGCGCAGGAACAGCGAGTAGTTGTGCCAGCCGGCGGCGTCCAGCGCCTCGGCCATCTCGGCCCAGATCGGGTCGTGACGACGCTTGTACTCCTCGATCCGGTCCGGCTCGACCTGCAGCTGGAAGCACACGCGGCGGACGTCCTGGGGCATGGCTGGCACTCCTCGGCTCGGCTGGGCCGGCCCCTCGACCGCCCCCGGAGAGCCTACCGACGGGCGGCCGGGGTGGCGGCGGGCCAGCCGGATCGCCGGCGCCGGACCGGACCGGCCACCAGGGACGGCGGCGGGCGGGCGGGATCGCTGACGGAATTTGAGGGTCAGTCATGGCCGGCAGGCAGCAGAGCCCCCGCCACGCCTGGGTCACGGGTCCGCACGAGGACGAGTGACGGCCGAAATCCGTCACGGCCGTCCACCGCCGGGCAGCCTCGAGGTGGTGCCCGGCCGGCACCACGACGGCCCGAGGACGGTCACCGGCCCGTCGACCGGGCGACGGGCGACGGGCGTCGCCCGGCCGCGGGCTGACCCGTTTCCCGGCGTCAGGTGTGCACCGACATCGGTGCGGGATCGACGCCGCCGGCCCGGGATCCGCCCGCCTCGTCCGAGCGACGCCGGTACCCGCCGCGCGCGATGGGGGCCGCCGGATGCTGGCCTGGTGCCGCCCGACGGGGTCCGCGTTCGCCGGCAGCCCGCGCGTCTCGTCCCGCTAGGCTCCCGGCGTGCGGATCGAGCGCGACGACCTGTCCCGGGCGGCGGTGCACGCGCTGCTCGAGGAGCACCTGGCCGACATGCACGCCACCTCACCGCCGGAGAGCGTCCACGCCCTCGACCTCAGCGGTCTGACCTCCCCGGGGACGACCGTCTGGACCGCCTGGGAGGACGACGTCCTGCTGGGTTGTGCCGCCCTCAAGGAGCTGTCACCGGACTCCGGTGAGGTGAAGTCGATGCGCACCTCGGCGGCTGCCCGGCGACGCGGTGTGGCCGCGGCCCTGCTGACCCACCTGGTGGATCGGGCCCGGGAGCGCGGCTGGCGCTCGTTGTGGCTGGAGACCGGCAGCCAGGACTTCTTCGCCCCCGCCCGTGCCCTCTACGCGCGCCACGGGTTCGTCGGGTGCCCGCCGTTCGGCGACTACCGACCCGACCCCACAGCGTCTTCATGACCCGCACCCTCGACTGACCCGCGGCAGCCCGGCTCGTCGGGAGCCGCCGCTGCCCGCCGCGACACCCCTCGAGGGGCGCCGCGACGGGTGACGGAGGATCTCGTCAGGCCTGGACGAAGGCCAGCAGCACCTCGTTGACCTCGGCGGCGTGGGTCCAGAGCAGGCCGTGCGGAGCGCCCTCGATCTCGACGTACTGCGCCGCGGGCACCGCGTCGCGGAAGCGGCGGCCGGTGGCGTCGATCGGCAGGATGTTGTCGGCGGTGCCGTGCAGGATCAGCGTCGGCAGGCCGGCCTCGCGGACCCGCTCGACGTCGGTGCGGAAGTCCTCGATCCAGGTGGGCACCACGGCGTAGGCGGCGACGGGCGCGCTGGCGACGGCGGTGTTCCAGCTGGCCCGCACGACCTCCTCGCTGATCCGCGAGCCCAGGAGCTCGTCGAGGTTGTAGAAGTTCTTGTAGAACTCGGTGTACCAGGCGTAGCGGTCGGTGCGCGCGGCCGTCTCGATGCCGTCGAAGACCTCCTGCGGCACGCCCTCGGGGTTGTCCTCACGCTGGACCAGGAACGGCTCCAGGGAGGCCAGGAAGGCGAGCTTCGCGACCCGCTCGTGACCGTGGTTCCTGACGTAGCGGGCCAGCTCACCGGTACCCATGGAGAAGCCGACGAGGACCACGTCGCGCAGGTCGAGGGTCTCCAGCACCGTGCTGAGGTCGGCGGCGAAGGTGTCGTAGTCGTAGCCCGTGCCCACCTTCGACGACTGGCCGAAGCCGCGACGGTCGTAGGTGATGACGCGGTAGCCGGCGGCGATGAGCTCGCGGGCCTGGAGCTCCCAGCTGTTGCCGTCCAGCGGGTAGCCGTGGATGAGGACGACCGGCTGCCCGGTGCCGTGGTCCTCGTAGTGGAGCTCGATGTCGGTGCTGTTCTCGGTGCCGACCTTGATGGTGCCCATGACGGTTCCTCTCGATGATGGAGAACGCTCGTTCTCACATGGCTCAACGTAGAGAACCAGCGTTCTCCCGTCAAGCCTCCGTGCCGTACCATCGAGTCATGGAGAATCAGCGTTCTCATGACGGTGGGGAGCACCAGGGGTGAACACGCAGCGCACAGCCGCCACCGGGTCCGACCTGCGCGACCAGGTGGTCCGCGCCGCCGACGCGCTCTTCTACGAGCGCGGCATCCAGTCCGTCGGCATGGACGCGGTCCGCGACGCGTCCGGCGTCTCGCTCAAGAGGCTCTACGCCCTGGTCGGCTCCAAGGACGAGCTCGTCGTGGCGGTGCTGAGGCTGCGCCAGCAGTCCCTGCGCGACGGTCTCACCACGAGCCGGGACCAGGCGCAGGACGCCCGCGGGCGGGCCCTGTCGATCTTCGACTTCCTCGACGCCTGGTTCTGCGAGCCGGGCTTCCGCGGGTGCGGCTTCATCAACGCCTTCGGTGAGCTGGGGCCTCGGTCCGAGGAGGTCTCGGCCGTCGTCCGGGAGACCAAGGCCGCGTTCCGCGAGTACGTGGAGGAGCTGGTGCGCGCCGCCGGCGGGTCCCCGGCGGTGGCGCTGCAGATCGTGCTGCTCGCCGAGGGGGCGCAGACCACGGCGGCCATCTCCGGCGACGCCACCATCGCCGCCCGGGCGAAGGCCGCCGCCGCCGCCCTGCTCGACGCCGACGTCGCCTCGTCCCCGGGTCAGTGAGCCGGCTGAACGGCTGACCGCCCGTGGGTGCCCACCGCCTCCCGTCAGGGCTGCTCAGGGCAGATCTGCTGCCAGCAGCACACCCTGGTCCGGGCCCGGGGCGGCGGGGAGGGTGGCGACATGACCGACAACCCGCTCCCGGTGCGCGAACGCACCGCCACCGAGCTCCTCGACCACCGCGTGCTGCTGCTGGACGGCGAGCTCGACGACGCCCTGGGGACCCAGCTCTGCGCCCAGCTCGTGCTGCTCTCCACCCGCGACCCGCGCACCGACATCGCCCTGTGGATCAACTCCCCGGGTGGTTCCGTGCCGGCGATGCTGGCCATCCGCGACACCATGGCCATGATCCCCAACGACGTCGCCACCCTGGCCCTGGGGATGGCGGCCAGCGCCGGGCAGTTCCTGCTCTGCTCCGGCGCCCGTGGCAAGCGCTACGTGCTGCCGCACAGCAAGGTCCTGCTGCACCAGGGCTCGGCCGGCATCGGTGGCTCGGCGGTGGACATCGAGCTGCAGGCCGAGGACCTCCGTGCCATGCGGGACACGGTGATCGGGCTGATCGCCGAGGCGACCGGGCAGACCCCGGAGCGGGTCTTCGAGGACTCCCTGCGCGACCACTGGTACAGCGCCGAGGAGGCCGTCGCCTACGGCTTCGTGGACCAGGTGGTCACCTCCTTCGAGCAGGTGCGGCCCACCCGTCCCGGCGGCCTGGCCGGCCAGGCCGGGTTCGTGGCCAGCCTGCCGCAGGAGGTGCGGTGATGAGCAGCTACACCATCCCCAACGTGATCAGCCGCAGCTCCCGCGGTGAGCGCGTGATGGACGTCTACAGCCGGCTGATGGAGGGCCGCATCATCTACCTCGGCACCGAGCTCGACGACGGCGTGGCCAACGCGCTGATCGCCCAGCTGCTCCACCTCGACGCCGAGGACCCCGACCAGGAGGTCAACCTCTACATCAACTCCCCCGGTGGCTCGGTGACCGCGATGTTCGCCCTCTACGACACCATGCGCTACACCCGGGCGCCGATCGCCACCACCTGCGTCGGGCAGGCCATCTCCACCGCCGCGGTGCTGCTAGCCGCCGGGGAACCCGGGCGCCGGTCGGTGCTGCCGCACGCGCGGGTGCTGCTGCACCAGCCCTCGGGTCAGGGCCGCGGCACCATCCCGGACCTGATCCTGGCCGCGGACGAGATCCTGCGGCTGCGCACCGACATGGAGGAGGTGCTGTCGGCCCACACCGGCCGCTCGCTGGAGGAGCTGCGCCGCGACACCGACCGCGACCGGGTGCTGCGGGCCTCCGAGGCGGTGGAGTACGGCCTGGCCGACTCGGTCATCCGGCTCCGCGAGGCGGCCTGACCGGGGCCCTGCCTGCTGGGAGTCGACGCGCGGAGCAGCGCGGCCTCCGGCAGCCCGGTACGGCACCAACGGCGTCACTCCTGCACCGAGCTCGGTGCGGAGGTGACGCCGTTCTGGTGCCCGCCCGTGGCCCCGCAGGATCGGCCACGGTTCGTGACCTCGCTCGGGTGGCTCTGTGGTGCACGGGCACGCGGCACGCGGACACGGCTGGCGCGTGGCCAGCTCGCGACCCCGGGCGGTCCGCCTCCTACCAGCGCAGGGGCTGGCGACTCAGGCGGCGAGGGCGACGGGGCCGCGGAGCGGGGAGCCGCTGACCCGGCGGTCCGAGGCCAGGTCGTTCACCACGCCGGTGGTCAGGTCGAGCAGGGTGAGACCGACGGCCCCGGCGACCGCGGCGAGGATCTCCGAGGAGGGGTCCTTGAGACCGCGCTCGAGCTCGGAGAGGTACTGGGTGGACACACCGGCCCGCGCGGACGTCTCCGCCAGGGTCTCCCCCAGCGCGTGCCTGCGGTCCCGGAGCCGGCGGCCGGTCACCTCGCGCCAGAGCGGCTCGACCACCGGACGGCTCGGACCCGGGCGCCGGGCGCGGCCGCCTTCCGACCCGCGGTCGAGGGGACGCCGGCCGGCCCGGTCGCGGCGCACGGTGTCGTGCTGGTCGAGGTGGCGGTCCAGCGGCACGAGGTCTCCCATGGGCCCACGGTAGGTCGCGGCGTCCGCGACGGGCAGCCTGTTCCGCTCACAGCGGATCCCTGCGCGGGCCAACGGCCCTCCAGCGCTGGCCTGTCCGTCGCCGAGGCGGCGAACCTGCCGTCGGGGCGGTGACGCCGGAGAAAGCCGTGGCTCTGACGTCGGAGCTCAGCCTGCAACCCGCAGGACCCTGAGGTCACGGCGACGACCCGTCGCCACGGCGACTCGCAGGTGAGGAGGACGCCGCGGCGGCCGCCGAGCCGCGGATCACCCCCGGCGGACGCCCTGCTCGAGGGCGAAGATCACCGCGTGCACCCGGTCCCGCGCCCCCAGCTTGGCCAGCAGCCGGTTGACGTGGGTCTTCACCGTCGACTCCTCCACCACCAGGGTGGCGGCGATCTCGGGGTTGCTCAGCCCCTCGCCCACCAGGGCCAGCACCTCCCGCTCGCGGGCGGTCAGGGTGCCCAGCCGGGCGTCCGGCTCCCGCGGCAGCGCCGGGCGCGCCAGCTCCATCAGCCGGCGGGTCACCCGGGGTGAGGTGACGCCCTCGCCCCGGGCCACCGCGTGGACGGCACTGCGCAGCTCGGCCGGGCGGGCGCTCTTGAGCAGGAAGCCCGCCGCCCCGGCCCGGATGGCGTCGAAGGCGTACTCGTCCAGGTCGAAGGTGGTCAGCACCAGGACCCGCACCTGCGGCAGCTCGGCGGTGATGCGGGTGGTGGCCTGGATGCCGTCCGTGCCGGGCATCCGGACGTCCATCAGCACCACGTCGGGTCGGTGCTCGTGGGCCATCCGCAGCGCGGTCGCGCCGTCTCCCGCCTCGGCGACCACGGTCAGCCCGTCGTCGGCCTCCAGCGCCATCCGGATCCCCATCCGCACCAGGTCCTGGTCGTCGACCAGCAGCACCCGCACGCTCACGAACCCACCCCCGCAGCCGCGGTCACCGGGTCGCGGTGCGGTTCGGGCAGCGGGATCAGCGCCCGCACCCGCCAGCCACCGCCGTCGCGGGGTCCGACCTCCAGCACGCCGCCGACGGCTGCGACGCGCTCGCGCATCCCCAGCAGCCCCCGCCCGGGACCGACCCGGCCGCCGTCGACCCCGCCGCCACCTGAGCCACCGACCGCTGTCGCCCCGGCACCCGCACCACCGACAGCCGCACCACCGACGGCCGGACCACCGCTCGACGTGGGACCGGTCCCGTCGTCGGTGACCTCGACCTCGAGGTGCCGGCCGACGGCGACCACCAGCACCCGCACCCGGCGTGGCTGCCGGCTGTGGCGCAGCACGTTGGTCAGCGACTCCTGCACCAGCCGGTACACGGTCAGCCCCAGCGTGGGCGGCAGCTCCAGGCCCGGCTCGTAGGTGGCGGCCACCGGGAGCCCCACCGCCCGCAGCTCGGCCACCAGGGCCGGCAGGTCACCCAGTCCCGGCGTCGGACGTCGCTCCCCCGTGTCGTCGGGGTCGAGCACCCGCAGCGCCTGCCGCATCTCCACCAGGGCCTCCCGGCCGGTCTCGGCGGCCTGGGCGCTGGCGGCGCGGACGCGGTCGACGTCGACGGTCTCGCTGGCCCCGTCGGACAGGGCGACCATGATCGAGAGGCTGTGCGCGACCACGTCGTGCATCTCCCGGGCGATCCGGCTGCGCTCCTCGGCCACCGCCAGCCGGGCCCGCTGGTCGCGCTCGCGCTCGAGGTCGCGGGCCCGGTCGACCAGGGACTGCACGTAGCGGCGTCGGGCCCCCACGTTGGTCCCGACCAGCGTGACCACCACCAGCCCCAGCACGAGCAGCGCGCCGGCGCCCAGGTCGTACACCGGCCCCTGGGTGGTGGGGTCGGGCGCCACGGTGAGGAGCCCCGAGGTCTCCAGCAGCCCCAGGGCGCCCAGGCCGGTCACGGTCGCCAGGCCGGCGGCGGAGACCGCCAGGCCCCGCCAGGCCGCCGTGGCGGAGCGGTGCACGGCGAGCGTGTAGAGCGCCACGGCGACGACGAACAGGAGGTCCCCGCCGGTCAGCGGGATCAGCACCAGCGTCCCGACCAGGCCCACCCCCAGCGTCAGCCGAGGGTGCAGGCGGCGCACCAGCACCGCCGCCAGTCCCACCTGGAACCCCGCCCAGTCGAGCAGCAGGCTGGACCCCTCGGTGGCGATCAGGCTGAGCAGGGAGCCGACGGCCTGCGTCAGGGCGAAGCAGAGCGCCAGCACCAGCTCGACCAGCCAGGGACGGCGGTGCCACCACCGGCGCGGCGCCCGGGCCACCCCGACGGCGTCGGCGCTCCCCGTGAGCGGAGAGCCGCTCGCCAGGAACCCGGTCGACGTCGTGGCGGAGCCGGTCGTCGCGGCCGCCGTCGTGGAGGCGTCGGTCGCCGTCCTCGTCGGGGAACCGGTCACGGTCGGCGCGGGACCGCTCGCCGTCGCGGCGCGGTCGGTCGTCGCCGGGTCGGTCACGTGGTCCACGGCGTCACTCTAGGAAGGCGGGACGAGTCGGCGCGTCCACCGTCGCGTGGAGGTCGGTCGACCCCGTCTCCACCCTGGGGTGGATCCTGCTCCGCGCCGGGTGGAAGAACGCCGCAGCACGGTGCGCAGCAGCCCCGCGGCTGCCTAGCGTGACCGTCATGAACCAGCCCCAGGCCCTTCCCGTGGCCTCCCCCACCTTCGCCGACGCCCCGACGCCTCCTCCTGACGTGGCCTTCCACCGCCTCGGGGTCGTGGCCGGGTCCCGCGGCTGGCGGCCGCTGCTCGTGCTGCTGCTGGCCGCCGTCCTCTACGCCGCCTCCGGCCTCCTCCTGGTGACGGCCGCGGTCGCGGTCGACGCGATCACGGGGTCCACGGTCAGCGACCGGGTGCTGGCGCTGGACATGAACGACCCGTACGCCTTCGTCTCCGGGTTCGCGCTGATCGCCCTGATGCTGCCCGCGCTGCTGCTGGCCCGACGGATCCTCGGACCCCGCCCGGTCGGCCTGCTGTCCTCGGTGACCGGACGGCTGCGCTGGCGCTGGCTGGGGCGGGCGCTCCTGATCAGCGTCGCGGTGTACGTCGTCGGGCTCACGCTGCAGCTGGTGCTCCTCGACCCGCTGACCGGCGTCCCGCTGACCGCGGCACGGTTCATCCCGTCGGCCTGGGTGTTCCTGCTGGGGGCCGTGCTGCTGGTGCCCCTGCAGGCGGCGGCGGAGGAGTACGTCTTCCGCGGCGGCCTGATGCAGCTGGTCGGGGGCTGGCTGCGCCACCCCGCGTTCGCCGTCGTGCTGCCCGTGCCGCTGTTCGTGGTGGGCCACGGGTACGACGTGCTGGGTCAGACCGGGATCGCCGTGTTCGCCCTGCTGACCGGCTGGCTCACCTGGCGCACCGGCGGGCTGGAGGCGGCGATCGCGCTGCACGTGGTGAACAACGGCCTGCTCACCGTGATGCAGGCCGTCGGCTGGGCCGATCCCAACGTCACCGACATCACGGTGCCGGCGTTCGTGGCGTCGCTGGTGGTGCAGGGCCTGGCGGCGTGGCTGCTGGTCCGCAGCGCCGACCGGATGGGCGTCCAGCGCACCCGGCCGGCGCTCGCCCCGCTGCCGGCACCCCGCCCGGCGCCGGCGCCGGTCGCCCTGGAGACGTCGTCCTGAGACGCCCTTCCCGACCGGCCGTCCCTGCACCGCCGGGCCGGCCGGTGACCCGGCCTCGCGTCCCTGCGGGCCCCGGCACGGCGGGCGGGCCCGGGGTCGAGGGGCGCCGGGGGCCGCCGGGCGCCGGTAGATTCCCCCGGGTGACTGTCACCGTGCGCTCCATCACCACCGCCGAGCACCTGGCCTTCGTCGAGGGCCTGGCCTCGGCCAGCTACCTGCAGACCCCCGCCTGGGCCGGCGCCAAGCCGGAGTGGACGAGTGAGTCGCTGGGCTGGTTCGACGGCTCGACGATGGTCGGGGCGGCGCTGGTGCTCTACCGCCAGCTGCCCCGGTTCAAGCGCTACCTGGCCTACCTCC
Organism: Auraticoccus monumenti; assembly: GCF_900101785.1. GTDB lineage: Bacteria > Actinomycetota > Actinomycetes > Propionibacteriales > Propionibacteriaceae > Auraticoccus > Auraticoccus monumenti. The sequence goes on from NZ_LT629688.1 coordinate 510,657, forward strand.
CCGAGGGGCCGCTGCTGGACTGGGACACCGACCGCCTCGGTGAGCTGCTGGCACCGATGACCCGGCACCTCAAGCGACGCGGGGCCTTCGGCGTCCGGATCGGGCCGCCGCTGGTCTGGCGCACCTGGCACGCCGCCACCATCAAGGCCGCCGTGGCCGACGAGTCCGTGCGCTCCCTCACCGAGGTCCGCCCCGACGTCACCGACCCGGTGGCCACCCGCGCCCACAACCAGCTCCGCAGCCTGGGGTGGCTGCCGCCCAAGCCCGACGGCGAGGGCTTCGCCGCCGGTCAGCCGACGTACCGGTTCTGGGTGCGGCTGACCGGGCAGAGCGAGGAGTCGCTGCTCAAGGGCATGAACCAGCTGTGGCGGCGCAACATCAAGAAGGCCGACAAGTCCGGGGTGACCGTCCGGGTCGGGGACCGCTCGGACCTGGCCACCTTCCACGCCGTCTACGCCGAGACCGCCCGGCGCGACGGCTTCACCCCGCGGCCGCTGTCCTACTTCGAGACGATGTTCGACGCGCTGCAGCCCGAGGCCGAGGACCGGATCCGGCTGTACCTGGCCGAGCACGAGGGCGACCTGGTGGCTGCGACGATCTGGACCCGGGTGGGTGGCCACGTCTGGTACGCCTACGGCGCCTCCACCTCGGCGAAGCGGGACGTCCGCGGCTCCAACGCCGTCCAGTGGCAGATGATGCGCGACGCCCTGGCCGCCGGCGCCGACGTCTACGACCTGCGCGGGATCACCGACTCGGTGGCCAACGACGACCCGCACCTCGGGCTGATCCAGTTCAAGGTGGGCACCGGCGGGGAGGCCTACACCTACCTCGGCGAGTGGGACCTCCCGCTGAACCGGCTGCTGTACAAGGCCTTCGACGTCTACATGGCCCGTCGCGGCTGAGGCCCGCCGTCCGGTGTGCACTGCTGCTGCGCAGTCGCAGCAGGAGTGCACTCCGGGAGCGCCGGTACGATCCAGGGCGTGTCACGTCCGCCGGTCGCCCGGGCCAAGGTGCTGCGTGCCTTCGTCGAGATCCTGCTCAGCGAGGGCGAGTCGGCAACCACGATGGAGGCCGTCGCCGCCCGCGCCGGCGTCACCAAGGGCGGCCTGCTCTACCACTTCGGCTCCCGCGACGCCCTGGTCCAGGGGCTGCTGGAGCGGCTGGACGAGCTCGGCGAGGCGGACGTCGCGGCGATGCGCAGCGCCCCCGAGGGACCGGTCGACTACTACCTGCGCACCTCCGACGTCACCAGCTCGGTCGAGTTCAACGAGCTCTTCATCGCCGCCTCCCGGCTCACCAAGGAGGCCGGTCTGCAGGCCCGGGCCCGGCTGCGCGCCCTGGAGACGCGCTGGCTGGAGCTGCTGACCGAGGCCATCGGCGACGACGCCCGAGCCCGGCTGGTGCTGCTGCTCGGCGACGGCCTCTACCTGCAGGGCATGATCGCCGACACCCCCGGCCAGCCGGCCGGCAGCGGGCAGCTGGACCTCGTGCTGCCCCTGGTGGAGCAGCTGCTCGCGACGGAGGGGACATGACCTCCGAGGACGACCTGCGGCCGCACCCGGTGACCGGCCAGCTCTTCCCCTCACCGGTGCCGCCGGGGACCGGGTGGCCGGGCGACCCGGCCGAGCCGGAGACGCCGGTGGCCGGCAGCGAGCCCGAGGTGCTCGACCTCGCCAGGGGCTGCACCGACCTGGCCGAGCTGGAGGCCCGCAGCTCGGTCTGCCGGGCCTGCCCCCGGCTGGTGGCCTGGCGGGAGCAGGTGGCCACCACCGGGCGCCGCGCCTCCTTCGCCGACCAGCCCTACTGGGGACGTCCGGGCCCCGGATTCGGCGACCGCGCACCGCGGATCCTGGTGGTCGGGCTGGCCCCGGCGGCCAACGGCAGCAACCGGACCGGGCGTCTGTTCACCGGCGACCGCAGCGGGGACTGGATCTACGCCGCCCTGCACCGGGCCGGGTGGGCGAACCAGCCGCACAGCACCTCCGCCGCCGACGGGCTGGCGCTGACGGAGGTCCGGATCGTGCCGGCGGTCCGCTGCGCCCCGCCGGCCAACAAGCCCACCCCGGACGAGCGCCGTACCTGCGGGCACTGGCTGGACCGGGAGGTGCAGCTGACCGCGGACACCGTCCGCTCGGTCCTGGCCCTCGGCTCGATCGCCTGGGACGCCGCCCTCTCCTCGGCCCGCCGCGTCGGCTGGGGCGTCGCGCGGCCCAAGCCGGTCTTCGGGCACGCCCGGGTGGTGGAGCTCGGTGGACCCCACGGTCCGGTGCGACTGGTCGGCAGCTACCACGTCAGCCAGCAGAACACGTTCACCGGACGCCTCACCGAGCCCATGCTGGACGCCGCCCTGGCCCTGCTCTGACGGTCCACGCCCGCCGTCGGCTCGCACGAGCCGGCCGGCGAGGATCCTCGCCGTCGCCCTGGGCTGGCGGCGCGCCCGGTCCTCCTCGAACCGGCCGCGGCGGCAGCGCCGGTGGCCCGCGCACCAGCCCGCGTCGACGGCCGGAGGTGGACTCGAGCGCTGTCAGGGGTCGGTACTAGCCTCGTCGCAGTGGCGCCGCGGAGCGCCCGGACGGAGCTTCGGAGATGGGGACAGCGGTGCCGGGAGGACGCGGACCAGGTCGGGGAGGCGCGGCGTGAGCGAGCTGCGCCAGGAGCTGCTGGAGATCCCCTGCGCCGGGCTGGGTCCGGAGAACCCGCTGCCCGACCTGGGCGGTCACGGTGACCTGCACCGGGTCCGCAACGCCGAGGACCTCCCCGTCGGGATGCGGCGCGGCATCGGGCACGGGCACCTGCGCAGCATCCTCCCCTGCCTGTTCCAGGACGGCTACGACCGCGACCGCCGGCCCGTCCGGCTCCCCGTCCTGGTGCTGGAGAACGAGCACCTGACCGCCACGGTGCTGCCGACCCTGGGCGGGCGGCTGCACTCGCTGGTCCAGCGCGCCACCGGCCGGGAGCTGCTGCACCGCAACGCCGTCATCCAGCCGGGCAACCTGGGGCTGCGCGGCGCCTGGTTCGCCGGCGGCGTGGAGTGGAACCTGGGCAGCACCGGGCACTGGACCGGCACCTGCGAGCCCGTGCACGCCGCGGCCCTGACCGGCCCGGACGGGAGCCCGGTGCTGCGGCTGTGGGAGTGGGAACGCACCCGCGGCCTGGTCAGCCAGCTGGACCTCTGGCTGCCCGGCGGCTCGGACCTGCTGCACGTCTCGGTCCGGGTCACCAACCCGGCCGAGCAGCCCGCCCCGGCGTACTGGTGGTCCAACGCGGCCGTGCCGCAGACCCCGGCGACGCGGGTCCTCGTCCCGGCCGACCAGGCCTGGCGCTATGGCTACACCGAACGGCTGGAGCTGGTGGACGTCCCCGGAGGGGACGAGGTGTCCGACCTCACCCGGCCGATGGCCCACCGCCGTGCCGTGGACTACTTCTTCGAGCTGCCCGCCGAGGACCTGCCCGACACCGCCGCCCGTGCGCGGGAGCGGCCCTTCGTCGCCGCCGTGGAGCCCGACGGCACCGGGATCCTGCACGCCTCGACGTGCCGGCTGCGGGGCCGCAAGCTGTTCGTCTGGGGGGAGGGACGCGGCGGGCGGCGCTGGCAGGAGTGGCTGACCCCCGACGGCACCGGGCACGGCTACGCCGAGATCCAGGCCGGGCTGGCCCGCACCCAGATGGAGCACCTGGAGCTCCCCGGCCGGAGCGCGTGGAGCTGGCTGGAGGTGTACGGCGCAGCGGCCCTGGACCCGGAGGACGCCGCCGCCGAGTGGCCCAGGGCACGCCGGGCCGTGGCCGATCACCTGGACCAGCGGTTGCCCGAGGAGGAGATGGACCGTCGCGCCGGTCAGCTGGCCGCGCTGGCCGACGTCGTCCCCGAGCGGGTGCTGCACACGGCGTCGGGCTGGGGCGCGCTGGAGCTCGCGCGCACCGGCTCGACGGTCAGCGAGGGCACCCCGTTCGCGATGACCGGGGCGCACACCCGCGAACGGGCCTGGCTGCCCCTGCTGGAGGGCAGGCTCCCCGACACCGACCCGCTGACCGCTCCCGACGGCACCCTGGTGCAGTGGGGTGACCTGCTGGAGGCGGCCGACGGCGGCTGGCTGGTCCGCTACCACCGCGGGGTGGCGCGCTGGTGGCGCGGGGACGAGGCCGGCGCGGTGACGGCGTGGCGGGAGAGCCTGGAGCACCGCCCGAGCCCGTGGGTCTGGCGCAACCTCGCGGTGGCCGCGGGCCGTTCCGGCGACCCGGCCGGCCTGGTCGAGGGGTACCAGCAGGCGCTCACCCTCGCCCCGGGTCTGCGGCCCCTGGCCGTGGAGGCGCTGACCGAGCTGCTGGAGACCGGTCGGGCCGGGGTCGCCCGCGAGCTGCTGGAGCAGCTACCTGCCGAGCTCCGCCGGGACGACCGGGTGCTGCTGGTCGAGGTGCGGCTCCGGCTGGCCACCGGTGAGGCGTCGACCGCCGAACGGCTGCTGGACGCCGGGATCGCCCCGGTGGACCTGCGCGAGGGCTCGGTCCGGCTGGCCGACCTGTGGCAGGCGGTGCAGCAGGCACTCGGTCAGGACCGTCCCGTCCCCGCCCGCTACGACTTCTCGATGACCGGGGGCTGAGCCCCGGGCCTCAGTCGGGCCACGACACAGTGCGACCCCGGTGTCAACGACTCCCGCCGCCGCCCTTCCTGTTTGAGATGGCTCGCGTGGGTAAACGAAGGGCCAGGGGGCGCGCACGGTGCTCCCGGAACAGCAGGAGGTTCAATGAGCCAGGTCCAGGAAACGGTCGACGTCGACGTCCCGGTGACTACTGCCTACAACCAGTGGACGCAGTTCGAGAGCTTCCCGGAGTTCATGGGTGGCGTCGAGTCCGTCACCCAGACCAGCGACACCATGACCCACTGGGTCACCAAGATCGGCGGGGTCGAGCGCGAGTTCGACGCCGAGATCACCGAGCAGCACCCCGACGAGCGCGTCGCCTGGCGCAGCATCGGCGGGGAGGTGGAGCACGCGGGCGTGGTGACCTTCCACCGCCTCAGCGACACCACCACCCGCGTCGCGGTGCAGATCGACTGGGAGCCCAAGGGCGCGGTCGAGAAGATCGGTGCCGCCGTGGGCGTGGACGACGCCCGGGTGAAGGCCGACACCAAGAAGTTCAAGGCCTTCATCGAGTCCCGTGGGACCGAGTCCGGTCAGTGGCGCGGCGACGTCGCCCCCGGTCCGGGCGCCAACCCGAACCCCGGCGTCTGAGCGTTCCCACCCGCCGCGGACGCCGTCAGGGCGTCTGAGGTACGACGATCGCACCCGGTGCCCGGCCTCGGCCGGGGCCGGGTGTTGTCATCTCTCCCCACCGGGACCGGCACACGCCGGGACCGGCAGCTGACCGCGATCATGCCGGCCCACGCCGAGGGCTGGGAGCTCCTGGCCGCGTCGGGTGAGGTCACCGACGTCCCGGCGGTCGTCGAGTCCCGGCGCGAGGGCACGGTGGTCCGCTCCTGGTTGCTCGACCTGGCTTGCTGCGGACCGGCTCTGCCGGCGCCGGTGGGCCGGGGTCTGTTCAGGCCTCGGCCACGTGGTCCACGACGGCGGTGGTGAGCCGCAGCTGGACCGGGACGGCGTCCCCCACGCTCGGGGCGTGCTCCTCCCCGGGCAGCAGGACCATCGAGGACTGCATGTGCGGCGGCTCGAGGAACCATCGCTTCCGCCCGGCGACGGTGTAGGGCGACAGCGCCCGGCCCGCCGCCTCCAGACCGCCGGTGGCCGCCGAGATGGCCCGCGAGCGCAGCGTCGAGGCGGCCGACGGGGCCTCGAGCCCGACCCCGTGGGCGGTCCCGCCGGCCAGCACCAGCACCCACCCGTCACGACTGACCCGGCGCTGCCGGTAGCCGATCCGCTCACCCCTGGCCACCCGGTGCACGTCGATCACGGTGGCCGTGGTGCGCAGCGCCCCCGGGTCGCCCAGCCAGAGCGACGTGCCGAGCCGCAGCCGGACGTCGACGCCGAGCTCGGCGGCCAGCGTGGTGGCCTCCTCCGGGGTGACGTGGGAGATCCAGATCGGTGCCCGGCGGAGCGCGACGGCGGCCCGGGAGAGCCGGCGGGCCTCCTCCAGCCGTCCCCGCTCGAGCAGCGGGAGGTGGATGGTCCAGCCCTCCAGCACCACCCCGGGCTGGCCGGCGGCGGCGTCCCGGGCGTCCAGCCGACCCACCGCCGAGCCGGCCTCGGCCAGCTCCATCCCGTACCGGCGCATGGACGTCCGCAGCTCCAGCAGCACCCGCGGGGCCCGCTCGCCACCGGCGGACAGGGCGGCCAGGTCGACCTCGCGCGACACGGTGGTGATGACCTTGGGGTCGGTGGCCAGCGCCACCGCGTCCAGGTCGTCGGCGCGCCAGGGGGTCAGCACCACGACGTCGCCGGAGATGGCCTCGCGGACCGAGCCGACCTCCGAGGCGGTGCCGACCGCGAGGACGTCCGCCCCCAACCGCTCGGCCTCCGCGGCCAGCCGTTCGCGTCCGAAGCCGTAGCCGTTGCCCTTGACCACGGGCACCACGGCGGCCCGGGCGAAGGTCGTGGCCAGGTGCTCGCGCCAGCGCTCGGCCTGGATGGTCAGGGTCAGTCCACTCACGGACACACCCTAGTTGCGGCCGACCTCACCAGGGCAGCAGCGAGCCGTCGACGGGGTCGCGCCAGCTGGGCAGCGTCCAGGACCCGTCCCAGTCGCTGGCCAGCACGGCGGGGTCGAGCTCGACCCCCAGACCGGGGGCGGTCGGGGCCTCGATGTAGCCGTCGACGACCTCGAACGGGTGGGTGATGACGCCCTCGCCCAGGTGGATCTGCTCCTGGCACAGGAAGTTGGGCGTCACCAGGTCCAGCTGGATGCTGGCGGCCAGGTTCACCGCCCCCAGCGGGTTGTGCGGGGCCAGCTGGGCGTAGTGCATCTCGGCCATGGTGGCGATCTTGCGCCCCTCGGAGATGCCCCCGCAGTGGGCCAGGTCGGGCTGCAGCACGGCGGCCGCGCCCTTGCTCAGCACGTCGCGGAAGCCCCAGCGGGTGAACAGCCGCTCACCGGTGGCGATGGGGACGGTGGTGGAGCGCGCGACGTCGACCATGGCGTCGACGTTCTCGGGCAGGCAGGGCTCCTCCACGAACATCGGCGACCACGGCTCGATGGCCCTGATCAGGACCTTGGCCAGCGCCGGACCCACCCGGCCGTGGAAGTCGATGGCGATGTCGACCCCCGGCCCGACGGCCTCGCGCAGCGCTGCGAACCGCCTCGCCTGGAAGTCGACGAAGGCGGCCGACTCCAGCCCCCGGGCCGGTCCGGGCAGCGCGGTCTTGATCATGGTGTAGCCCTGCGACACCGCCACCCGGGCCACCGCGACCAGCTCGTCGATGTGGTCCTGGTCGCGGGCCACCTCGGCGTCGCCGTGGTCACCGACGTTGACGTGGCGGTAGGCGCGGACCCGGTCGCGCACCCGTCCACCCAGCAGCTCGTGCACCGGGACGCCGTGGTGCTTGCCGGTGATGTCCCACAGGGCCTGGTCGATCGCCGAGATGGCGCTGGCCAGCACCGAACCGCTCGGGTAGAACGTCGTGCGGTACATGTCGTTCCACAGCTTCTCGACCTGGCGCGGGTCCTGCCCGAGCAGCAACGGCTCGAAGTCGGTGATGGCCGCCTGGACGACACGGGCCTTGCCCTCCAGGCAGGCCTCGCCGAGCCCGAAGACCGAGTCGTCGTCGGTGTGCACGACGAGGACGGAGTACCGCGGGCTGAGGTGGTGGACGTCGAGCCTCGTGATGCGCATGGGTTCCTCTCGGGACGGACGCCACGCGGCTGGGCCGGAGCAGCGGCGGGCGTGCTCAGTCCAGCAGGTGGCGACGCATCGCGTCGGTGTCCGCGGCCGTCCAGCCGAGCCGCGCCAGCACCGCCTCCACGCCGCCGTGGGCGTCGTCGAGATAGCGCAGGAAGGTGTCCATGGTCTCGGCCTTGGTGGCCTGCGAGGCGAGCGGACGGTCGCGGAGGTTGGCGGCGTACACCGGTGAGGACACCAGGCGCTGCACGATCAGCGGCAGCCGCTCGTTGCTGGCGGCGTAGTCGGCCACGACGGCGTCGCGGTCCGCGCCGACCAGCCGCAGGGCCAGCGCCACGGTCGTCCCGGTGCGGTCCTTGCCGGCGGCGCAGTGCACCAGGGCGGCGCCCTCGGCGTTCGCCACCGCGCGCAGGGCGCCGACCACCGACTCGGGCCGGTCGGTCAGGTAGGCCCAGTAGGTGGAGGCGAAGTAGTCGTCGAGCTCCACGTCGAGCCGCTTGCCGACCCACGGCAGGGCGTCCTCGGGCAGCTCGTCCCCGGACTCGGGGGAGGACGCCTCGCCGTGCTGCTCGACGAAGTAGCTGAAGTGGTGGTGGGCCACCCCGCCGTCGCCCTTGAGCGGGCCGTCCCCGGTGGCGTTGACCTCGTAGGCGGTGCGCAGGTCGATCACGTCGCTGAGCCCGCGGCGTCGCAGCTCGGCGACGTCGGCCTCGCTCAGGTCCTGCAGGTTGTCCGAGCGGAGCAGCCGCCCGGGACGCACCTCGCCACCGCCCTCGAGCGGCGTCCCGCCCAGATCGCGGAGGTTGACCAGCCCGTCCATCTCGATCCAGTTCGGCACGGGAGGAAGTCTAGGGCTGCCCGTCCCCACCGCCCCGACCCCTGCCCGGCTGTATGTCATCGCGGTCTCGGCCGGCGTGTCGCGGCGTGTCGGCGTGCACCGAGCTCACGACGTACACGTCCTCAGGGCGCGGTCCATGCCGCCGCCCCTGCGCCGGCCGCTGCAGCAGGGCCAGGAGGTCCGTGGGACAGGACCCTCGCCTGGCGGTCACCGCACCGGGGTCAGGGAGGAGGGCCCTGGGATCGTGTACGCCGAGGGCTCGGTGCACGCCGACACGCCGCGACCCGCCGGCAGTCACCTGGACGACATACAGCCGATCAGGGGGCCGGCGGGTCGGACGGCGGAGGTCAGGCGGTCTGGGCGCGGAGCAGGGTGGCCGGCTTGACCGAGCGCTCCCGGATCACCGCCAGCACGCTGGCGCAGATCGCGACCAGCAGCCAGGCCACCACCGCGAACACCTGGTCACCTAGACCGGTCCCGTCGGTGAGCAGGGCGCGCACGGCGTCCAGGGCCGGGCTGAGCGGCAGGAACGGGCGGATCGCGTCGAACAGGGCCGGCACCGCGGAGATGATCGACCCGGCCGCGGTCAGCACCACCGCGGCGACCGAGATGATCCGACCCAGGCCACCCAGCCAGGCGGCCAGGGCGTGGTTGATCCCCACGAAGGCGAACCCGATCAGCAGCAGCAGCGCCAGCAGCTGCATCACCCGGACCGGAGCCAGGTCCAGCACCACCTGACCGACCACGGTCAGCGCCACGGCCTGCACGGTGGCCACCGCCGCACCCGGCGCCATCGACAGCAGCGCGAGCTGCCAGGACGGCCGCGACGACATCCAGGTACCGGCGGAGACGGCCTGCACCACCAGGAAGGTGGCCAGGGCGCCGATCCACAGCGCCAGCACCATCAGCAGGCTGGTCGAGCCGGCCTGGGGCAGCAGCTCCGCGGCACCGTCGGCGGTCACCGGCTCGGCCACCACGGTGGACAGGTTCTCCCGGTCGGACTCGTCGTAGCTGGGGATCTTGGTGGCCCCCTCGGCCAGGCCGTCGGCCAGCTCGCGGCTGCCGTCGGCCAGCTGGCTGGCGCCGTCCTCGAGCTCGCCGTACCCGTCGGCCAGGGCCTGGGTGCCCTCGGCGGACTGGGCCACACCCTGGGTGTACTGGGTCAGACCCGGGGACAGCTGGGCCAGACCGTCGCTGATCGCGGTCACGCCGGCGGTGTACTGGCCGACCCCGGAGGAGAGCTGGGAGGCCCCGTCGTCCAGCTGCCCGATGCCCTCGCCGAGCTCGCCGAGCCCGGTGCTGAGCTGGGACGCGCCGCTGGCCAGGCCGTCGGCACCGGTGTTCAGCTGCTCGCTGTTCTCCGAGAGCTGGCTCAGGCCGGAGTCGAGCTGGTCGACGCCGTCCAGGAGCTGCTGCACCTGGTCACCGAGACCGCTCAGCCCGCCGAGCTGGTCGGCCAGCTCGCCGATGCCGACGCCGAACTGCTCCGCGCCGGTCTCCAGGGCCGTGGCCCCACCGATCAGGGACTGCTCGGTGCCGGCGTCACCGAGGGCGCCGGTCACCGCCGTCGTCACCTCCTCGGCCCCGTCGCCGAAGCCGGCGTAGTAGGCCTGGCACTCCAGCGGGGTCACGAAGGGGCACTCGGGGACGTCCGTCGGGTCGGCCGGGGCCTGCAGCCCGTCACGGAGGTCCTCCAGCCCCGACGCCAGTCCTCCGGCGCCGGTAGCGAGGGCATCCACCCCGCCGGTCAGCTGGCCGAGGTCCTCCTCGCTGGGACCGGACAGCTCCGCGCCGCCGAGCCCGGCCTGCAGCTGCTCGTTGAGCTCCGACACCCCGGCGGCGGCCTGGTCGACCCCACCGGTGTACTGCTCGATGCCGTCGGCGTACTCCCCGGCCCCCTCGGCCAGCTCGGCGGCACCACCGGTCACGGCCGGGACGTTCTCGTCCAGCGTGGAGACGCCGTCGGCCAGCTGGGACGCCCCGCTGGCCAGGGCAGGACCGCCCTCGGCCAGCTGCCCGGCGCCGGAGGCCAGGGTGGCCACCCCGGTGGCCAGCTCGCCGCCGGCCGTGCCCAGCTGTCCCAGACCCTCGGCCAGCCCGTCGATGCCGTCGCCGACCTCGGTGACGCCCTCGGACAGCCCCTCGGCGCCGTCGGCCAGGTCACCGGCCCCGTCGGCCACGGTGCTGAACTGCTCGCCGATGTCGTTGAAGCCGACGTAGATGTTGTCCAGGTAGGTCCGGGTCAGCTCGGAGTTCAGCGTCTGCACCGCCACCTGCCCGATGGTCTGGCCCAGGGCGCCGTCGGCGATGCCGGTGACCTGGGAGGTCCGGATGTCGATGGTGGCCTGCTCGGCCTCGTCGGCCTCACCGCCGAAGGAGGTGGCGGCCTCGGAGAAGTTCTCCGGGATGGTGATCACCGCGGCGTAGCGGCCCGAGGCCAGGCCGTCGGCGGCGTCCTCGGCGTCGGAGAGGTTCCAGGTGAAGTTCTCCACGTCGGAGTCCACCAGGCCACCGACGAGCTGGCGGCCGAGCGGCACCTGCTGCCCGTCGATCTCCACCCCCTCGTCGAGGTTGACCACGGCGGCCTGGACGCGGTCCAGCCGGTCCTCCGACCCCCAGATGGCCCAGAGGAAGCCGGCGGCGACGATCACCGGGACCAGCACCAGCCCGAGGAGGGAGAGCCAGGTGACCCGGCGGGAGGCGTTGGCGCGCTCGAGACGGAGCATCAGCGCAGACCTTTCTCGGAGGTGGTGCCGGCGAAGGCGTGTTCGGGGAGGTGCCCGCCGGGGGCGGCGGGCGGACGGAGGACGAGCAGCTGGTGCGGCCCGGCGACGAGGTCGGCGACCACCGAGGCGGTGGTCACCCCCAGCACCACGGCCTGGTCGCCGCGCTCCTGGGCGGCGCGGAGCAGCCGGTCCAGGGCCTGCCGCGCCTCGGGGGTCGCGAGGGCGTCGGCCCCGTCGACCAGGGCCAGCGGCGGGCGGCGTCGCGCCAGACCCTCGAGCCCGCGAGCGACCTGGGCGTGGACGGTGGCGTCGACGTAACCGGTGCGACGGCGCAGCGCGGCGCTGCTCCCGGGGACCAGCTGCCCGACCACGCGGGCCTGGCCGAGGTCCGGCGTCATCCGGCCCGACAGGCTCATCATCAGCGCGGCGCGCCCGCTCGGGGCCCCCTCGACGACGAGGACCTGACCGGGGTCGAGGTCGAGGTCGACCGGGGCCACCAGGCCCTCGACGCCGAGCCCCTCGGCGTGCACGGCGCGTCCGGCGCCGGCGGCGGGCCACTGGGCCAGGGCGAGCTCGCGGTGCAGCTGCTCACCCTCGACGTCCAGGGCCGGCAGCCTCTTCTCCAGCCAGCCCGGCAGCCACCAGGCCCGCTCGCCGAGCAGGGCCATCACGGCCGGGACGAGGGTCATCCGCACCACGAAGGCGTCGAAGGCGACCCCGACGGCCAGGGCGAAGGCGATCGGCTTGATGGCCCCCTCCCCCTCGGGCACGAAGAAGGCGAAGACGGCGAACATGATCACCGCGGCGGCGGTGACCACCGAGGCGGAACCGCGGAACCCGGAGTGGACGGCCGCCCGCGCCGGGGTGCCGTGGACGTGGTCCTCGCGCATCCGCGAGACCAGGAACACCTCGTAGTCCATCGCCAGGCCGAAGAGGATGCCCATCAGCAGGATCGGCAGGAAGCTGATGATCGGGCCCGGGCGCTCGAGGTTGATCAGCTCCGCGCCGTGGCCCTGGATGAACACCAGGGTGGTCAGCCCGAAGGCGACACCGATGCTGAGCAGGTAGCCCAGCGTGGCCTTGATCGGGACCGCGATGGAGCGGAACACCATGGTCAGCAGCACCAGCGAGAGACCGACCACGAAGATGCCGAAGGGCAGCAGCGCCCCGGCCAGCCGGTCGGAGACGTCGATCTGGATGGCGGTGACGCCGGTGACGGCGGTGGTGACGTCGTACTCGTCCTGCCAGCCCGGCTCCATCTCGCGCAGCCGCTCGACCAGGTCGGCGGTGGCGGGGTCGGAGGGGCCGGTGGTGGGGACGATCTGGACGAAGCCGGTGTCGGCGTTCTGGTTCGGCGTGGCCAGCGGGACGCTCGCCACCCCCGGCATCGCCTCGATGTCCTCCTGGAGGCCCTCCATCACGCCGAGCGGGTCGTCGGAGCCGACGATCTCGGCGGTGACGATCAGGGGTCCGTTGAACCCCGGGCCGAAGTACTCCGCCTGGAGGTCGTAGGTGGTGCGGGCGGGGGTGCCGACGTGGTTCTCCCCCGCGTTCGGCAGGGCCAGCGTCAGGTCGCGGGCCGGCAGGCTCAGCAGCACCGAGCCGACCAGCACCACCACGACGGTCACCGCGGGGACCTTGGTGACCACCTTCACCCAGCCGGCGAAGAAGCCACCCGGGCGGTCGGCGGCGGCCTGCGGCAGGGGCTCCTGGGCGGCCATCGCCCGACGGACCTTCTTCGGGCGCATGCGCTCCCCGGCCATGCCCATCAGGGCCGGCAGCATGGTCAGCGCGACCACCACGGCCACGGCGACGCCGATTGCGGCGAAGACGCCCATGGCGGTGAGGAACGGGATCTGGGCGATGGCCAGCCCGACCAGGGCGATGATCACGGTCAGCCCGGCGAAGACCACGGCCGAGCCGGCGGTGGCCACCGAGCGGGCGGCGGACTCCTCGACGTCGAGGCCGCGGGCCAGCTGCTCGCGGTGGCGGGACAGGATGAACAGGGCGTAGTCGATGCCCACCGCGAGCCCCAGCATCACCGAGAGCATCGGGGTGGTGGAGCTGATGGTGGTGAACCCGGTGGCCAGCAGCAGCAGGGTCATCGAGACCCCGACGCCGAGCAGGGCGGTCAGCAGCGGCATCCCGGCGGCGACCACCGAGCCGAGGGTGATCAGCAGCACGACCAACGCCACCCCGACGCCGATCACCTCGACGATGCTGAAGCCGGGGACGGACTGGTTGAAGATCTCCCCGCCCATGCTGGCCTGCGAGCCGGGCAGCGACTCCTGCAGGTCGGTCGCCACGGCCACCAGCTCCTCGCGCTGGGCGTCGGTGACCTCCTCGGCGTCCCCGGGGATGCGGGCGCTGACGATGGCGGCGCGGTCGTCGTCGCTGATCATCCCGCTGACCATCTCGTCGTAGGGGCTGGACGCGGTGTCGACGAAGTCCAGCGCCTCGAGCTCGTCGATGCCGGTCTCGATCGCGTCGCGCACCTCCTCGCTGCGGACGTCCGAGCCCTCGGGGGCGACCACGATCAAACTGGCCGACGTCCCCGACACCTCCGGGAAGGTGCGTCCGAGCTGGTCCAGGGCCACCTGCGACCGGGCACCGGGGATGGAGAACTCGTTGTCGAAGGAGCCGCCGACCAGCCCCGCGGACCCGCCGAGCACGGCCACGACGAGCAGCCAGATGCCGGCCGTGCGCCACTTGTGACGGAAGGCGGCGCGGCCCAGCGCGTAGAGGAAGGACGACATGGCGCTCCCGAGTGGGTGACGTACGTTCGATACAGACCTGTATCCGATACGGGACTGTATCCGATAGGGTGACGCGGACCAACCCCGAGGAGGTGGCGTGAGTCTCACCGTGAAGCCGCCCGGCACCCCGAGCGCGCGGCGCGAGCGGACCCGGCGGCGGCTGATGGAGGCCGCCGTGCACGTGGTCGCGGAGAAGGGCGTCAACGGGGCCAGCGTGGAGGAGATCTGCGAGCGGGCCGGGTTCACCCGCGGCGCGTTCTACTCCAACTTCGGCTCCAAGGAGGACCTCTGCCTGGCCGTGATGCGCCAGCACGTCGAGGACCACCTGGCCCGGGCCAACGAGGCGCTGGACTCCGCCGAGCAGGAGGGCCTGGACGCCGAGCACACGCTGGTCCGGGCCGTCGACCTGGTGGTGGACAGCCAGGACGCCGAGTCCGAGACGCTGCTGACCATGCACGAGCTCCGGCTGCTGGCCATCCGCAACCCCGAGGTGCGCGGCGGGTTCCTGGAGATGGAGGAGCAGACCGACGCGATGGTCGCCTCCATCATCGAGCGGGGCATCGAGCGCCACGGGCTGCGGCTGGTCCTCCCCGGCCGGGAGGTCGGGCGGCTGCTGGGCAGCGTCTTCGAGCAGGGCCTGCTGGACGCCGCCCTGCACGACCGCCGCGGCGACAAGTCGGCGGTCAAGCGGCAGATGGTCGCGGTCCTGCGCGCCCTGATGACCGACGCCCCCACCGCCTGATCCGACGCCTTCCGTCGGGCCGCCCGCTGGTCCAGGCTCAGCGGCCGAGCCATGGCGTTCGGAGTCGGGGCACGGACGCTCCCGGCCCGGCACGGCGGCTCCCAGTCGGGCACGGCCGCTCCCGGTCCGGCACGGCGGCTCGGAGTCGGGCACGGCGGCTCCCGGTCGGCACGGCGAGGGACCACCCCGTCAGGAGCCACGTCCCTGCACGAACCTGCTCATACGAACATGACGGGCCCCTCCGCGAGCCAGCGTGCGCCCATGAGCACGTCGCTGTATCGGTTCGGGCTCAGCGGCGCCCGATGCGGGGGGAGCCCCGCGCAGCGGCCCAGGTTCGCCGGAGCCCTGCCGCCACGAGCAGGTGCTGCGCGGTCCCGGATCGGGCGGCGAACGCTGGGCGAGTCAGGTCCCTGCGGGCGCGCCGGGCCACGACCCCGCCGTCACCCCGTCGGCGACAGCCGACAGACTTGCTCCCGGTGCCGAGAGCCCGTCGAGGAGGCCCGGCACCCACCCCCACGCACGAGGAGAGACATGACCCAGAGCACCGCCCTGACGTCCTGGCAGGTCCGAGCCGGGAAGGGACCCGTCCCCGAGGCGCTGCGCGGGATCGAGGTCGCCGCGACGGTGCCGGGCAGCGTCCACACCGACCTGATGGCTGCCGGACTCATCGCCGACCCCTACCTCGACACCAACGAGCTGCTGCAGGGCTGGATCGGGCGCACCGACTGGCACTACCGCACCACCCTCGACCTCACCGACACCACCGCGGAGCGGGCCGACCTCGTCCTCCTCGGGCTGGACACCGTCGCCCGGGTGTCGGTCGACGGCGAGCCGCTGCTGGAGACGTCCAACATGCACCGCACGCACCGCGTCGACGTCAGCCGCTGGCGCGGGAGCAGCGCCGAGCTCACCATCGACTTCTCCGCCCCGGTGCCGGCCGCGAACCGGGCCAGCCTCGAGCTGGGTCCGCGCCCGCACACCAACCACCACCCCTACAACGCGCTGCGCAAGATGGCCTGCAGCTTCGGCTGGGACTGGGGGCCCGACACCACCACCAGCGGACCGTGGCGCCCGGTGCTGGTGGAGACCTGGCACACCGCGAGGCTCGCCGCGGTGCGCCCCACCCCGCGGGTCGACGAGGACGACCGTGGTGTGGTCGACGTGGTCGTGGAGATGGAGCGGGCCGAGGGGTCCACCGAGCCGCTCACCGTGGAGCTGGTCTGCGGCGACGTCAGCCACCGGGTCGAGGTGCCGCCGGGCGACACCGGCGTCCGCACCAGCCTGGACGCCGGCACCGTGCGGCGCTGGTGGCCCCGAGGACACGGCGAGCCCCACCTCTACGACCTGCAGGTCCGGCTGCTGTCGGACGAGGTGGAGCTGGACGCCACCACCCAGCGGATCGGGTTCCGCACCATCACCGTCGACACCACCCCCGACGAGGCGGGCACCCCCTTCACCGTGGTGGTCAACGGCCGTCCGGTGTTCGTGCGCGGGGTGAACTGGATCCCCGACGACGCGTTCCCCCACCGCGTCGACCGCGCCCGCTACGCCGCCCGGCTGACCCAGGCCGAGGAGGCCGGGGTGAACCTGGTCCGGGTCTGGGGTGGCGGGATCTACGAGGACGACGCCTTCTACGACGAGTGCGACGAGCGCGGGCTGATGGTCTGGCAGGACTTCCTGTTCGCCTGCGCGGCCTACGCCGAGGAGGAGCCGCTGCGGGGCGAGGTGGTGGCCGAGGTCCGCGACAACGTCACCCGGCTGATGCCCCACCCCAGCCTGGTGCTGTGGAACGGGAACAACGAGAACCTGTGGGGCCACGAGGACTGGCAGTGGAAGGAGCGGCTGGACGGTCGCACCTGGGGCGAGGGCTACTACTCCGAGCTGCTCCCCCGGCTGGTCGAGCAGCTGGACCCCGGACGTCCCTACACCCCGGGCAGTCCCTTCACCCCCGACAGCGCCGGTGAGCACCACCCCAACGACCCGCGGCACGGGTCGGTGCACGTCTGGGACGTCTGGAACGCCCGCGACTGGACCGCCTACCTGGAGTACCGCCCGCGCTTCGTCGCCGAGTTCGGCTGGCAGGCACCGCCGACCTGGGCGACCCTGCGACGCAGCATTGCCGACGACCCGATGACGCCCGAGTCCCCCGGCATGCTGGTGCACCAGAAGGCCGGGGAGGGGCACACCAAGCTGGTCCGCGGGCTGGTCCCGCACCTGCGCGAGCCGGTCGCGATGGAGGCCTGGCACTGGGCGATGCAGCTCAACCAGGCCCGCGCGCTGCGGACCGGGATCGAGCACTTCCGCTCGCTCTGGCCGCACTGCGCCGGCACCGTGTGGTGGCAGCTGAACGACTGCTGGCCGGTGACCTCGTGGGCCGTGGTGGACGGGGACGGCCGCCGCAAGCCCTCCTTCTACGCCCTGCGGCACGCCTACGCCGACCGGATCCTGGTGCTCGGTCACGAGGACGAGCAGCTGGTGGTCACCGCGGTGAACGACACCGACGAGGACTGGGCCGGATCGCTGCGGCTGGTCCGGCTGGAGGTCGGCGGGGACGTCCTGGCCGAGGAGGGGCGGGAGGTGGCCGTGCCGGCGCGGTCGGCGTCCCGCTGGCCGGTGGGTGGGCCTGGTCTGCTTCAGGACCCGGCGCGCGAGCTGGTGCTGGCCGAGCTGGACGGCGTCCGAGGCTGGCACTTCGGCACCGAGGACCGCGACGGCGTCCGGCCCGAGGCGACGCTGGAGACCGAGGTGCTGGAGGTGGACGGGGGGTACGAGGTGCGGGTGACGGCCCGCACCCTGGTCCGGGACCTCGTGCTGCTGGCCGATGCGGTGGCCCCGGACGCGGTGGTGGACGACATGCTGCTCACCCTGCTGCCCGGGGAGACCCACACGTTCACCGTGCGCACCGGGGAGCGGCTGTCGCCCGACGCGCTGGTCGCGCCCGTCGTCCTGCGGTCGGTGAACCAGCTGGTCTGACGCGGCTGTCGCCGGAGGCGCCGGTCGCCACGGCGCCCTGCGGTCGGTGCACCAGCTGGTCTGACGCGGGCTGTCGCCGGAGGCGCCGGTCGCCGCGGCGCCCTGCGGTCGGTCAACCTCCGGGGGTGACGCGGCCGTCCTGGACGCGCCGGTCGCCCCGACGTCCTGCGGTCGGTCAACCAGCCGGTCTGGACGCGGGCAGCGGCGGTCGGGCGGCGCCGGGTCGCGGCGACCCCCGGGATCGGCTGCCAACCGGCAGCCCGTGGCGGGCCGGCCAGGCGGCGTCCGCGTGCGCACGCCTGCCTCGCGCCGGCATGGGCGTGGCAGCGTCCCGATCCTCGGCCAGGCTCCTGCTGTCGAACTCGTCGAGACGTGTACCCCAGCGCCCATCAGGCTCCCGTGGCGACTGGTGGGTCGGGGGACGCAGCTCCTGACGGGCCACCCCAGGCGCCGGCCGACCTCGGCAGCCCAGGACGACTGTCCCCAGCAGGCCGCGAGCGGTCCGCCGCCTCGAGCTCAGCGCAGGAAGCTGTTCATACGGGCATGCTGGCGCCGTATGCGGGTCAGCCTGCCGCTATGAGCGCTTCTCTGCGGCGGTCTGTGCTCCTCGGGCGGTCTGTGGTGAGAGCCCTGGGTCACCGTGCCGCTATGAGCGCTTTCAGGACCACTCCCGCCGAGCGCCCGCCGGAGGGGTGATCGGCGGCTGTCTGAGGAGAGCCCGAAGTGGGCGTCCGTCGATGCCTGCCGCCCCTGCGCCGGGACACGGCGTCGGCCGGACTCCGTGCCCGGACACCGCGGCCGTGCAGCCGGGCGGAGCCTGGGCCGCCGCAGCCACCGAACGGCCGGGTGACGTCGGCCTCAGCCGCTCGACCACGACGGGACCATCAGCGGCGGGAGAGGATGGTCAACGCGTTGCCGTCGGGTCGACCAGCCGGCCTCGCCGCGCGCGGGAGCGTGAAGCACAGGCACGTCACCCTCGGCCGTCACGGGGAGCCAGAGCACCCGGTCCGGCGTTGCGCGCGGGGCGCGAAGGACTCAGGGCGTCAGGCCGTCCACGTAGAACCAGTTCCGGCCCTCGCGGACGAACCGGCTCACCTCGTGCAGGACCCCGGGCTCCCCCTGCACCCAGGTGGCCCGGAACTCCACCACCCCGTCGTCGTCGAGCAGCCCGCTGCGCTGGGTGGTGAGGACGGTCAGCCCGGTCCAGGTGAGATCGGGCTGCAGGGTCAGCGTCCGCGGGCGGGTGCTCGGGTGCCAGCTGGCCAGGAGGTGGTCGAGGTCACCGAGGACGTGGGCGGTGTAGCGCGAGCGCATCAGCCGCTCGGCGGTCGGGGCGGGACGTCCGGCCAGGAGCGGGGCGCAGCAGCGGGTGGCGTCCCGGCCGCCCCCGCACGGGCAGGCGCCCGGGCCGCCGCCGGTCACGACGACCTCCGGGGAGACCGGTCGCTGTGGCCCCGAGGTCGCCCTCCGAGAGCCGCCGGGACCCCACCGGCGTGGGACGGCCCGGCCGGCGACCCGCGTCGCCACGTCTGCCTGGTGTCGTCGACCATGCCCTCCCTCTCGCGTCCGCAGCAGGTTAGCCGCCGACCGTCGGTGGTCCGGGCGAGGACCGTGAGGACCCGCCCGACGCTCCACCGCACGAAGGCACGGTCGGCCCGGCACCGCTCCACCGCCCGAAGGCACGGTGCGGCCCGGCACCGCTTCGCCACCGGGTCCGACGAACGCCGCCCACCGCGCACCACGAGCCACGCGGAGCCAGCACCGCCCCACCGCCGGGCCCGACGGCGTCGGGCCGATCCACCGTCCTGAGGTACCTCAGACGCACGGCGGCCCGCGAGGGCCCAGGAGATCGGGAGATCGTGCGATGCCTCCCCTGCCACCTCAACACGAGCCTTGAGTCATGAGCTACTGGATCGAGCAGACGTGGAACTACGAGCACACCGAGCGGATGGAGCGGGCGGCCGCGGACGCCCTGGCCAAGGAGTTCGTCCAGGTTCGCCGGGAGCGACGCCGGGCTGAGCGCGCGGCCCGGGCGACGTCCGGACTCGGCGCCTGGTGGCAGGGCTTCCGCCCGCTGCACCTGCGGTGACCGACTCCCGACCCCCGACCTCCGCGGCCGGCGCGTGCCAGGATGCGGAGGTGCCCACCGACGCCTACCCGCTGATCGGCCGGGACGCGCAGCTGGCCGCCCTCACCGGCGAGTGGGAGGCGGCCGCCACCGGCGCCCGGCTGGTCCTGCTGGGGGCCGACGCCGGCGGCGGCAAGACCACCGTGGTAGCCGAGCTGGTCAGCCGGTTGGGCGACCGTGCCCAGGTGCTGGTCGGGCACGCGGTCCCGCTGGGGGGCGAGGGCCTGGCCTACGTGCCGGTCTCGCGGGTGTTGCGCGGGCTGACCGCCACCGTCGGCACCGAAACCGTCGCGGACTGGGCCGGCGCCGGCGCCGACACCCTGGGCACCGTCCTCCCCGAGCTCGGCCGGGGCCGGGAGCTCGAGCACGACCGGCTGCGGCTGTTCGAGGCGGTCACCCGGGTGCTGGAGCGGGCGGCCGCCGAGCATCCCCTGCTGGTGGTGCTGGAGGACCTGCACTGGGCCGACGAGGGCACCCGGCAGCTGGTCCGGTTCGCGGTGCAGGCCCTGGGCGGGGCGCCGGTGCTGCTGGTGCTCACCTACCGCACCGACGAGCTGCACCGACGTCACCCGCTGCGCCCGTTCCTGGCCGAGCTGCAGCGGCTCGCGGTGGTGAGCCGGGTGGACCTGCCGCGGCTGGACCGCTTCGAGGTGCAGGCGATGGCCGCCTCCCGCCTCGGCCGCCAGCCCAGCGCGGAGCTGGTCGAGCGGCTGCACGAGCGGAGCGAGGGCGTCCCCTACTTCGTGGCCGAGCTGACCCAGGCCCTCTCCGGGGACTGCGTCGAGCTTCCCGACACCCTGCGGGACGCCCTGCTGGTGCGGATCGGGCGGATGAGCGAGCCCGCCCAGGCCCTGGTCCGGCTGATGTCGACGGCCGGGACGTCGATCAGCCACGCCCTGCTCCACGAGGTGGCCGCGGCCGACGCCGACGACGCCCGCACCGACGCCCTGCTCCGGGAGGCCGTGGACGCCGGTGTGCTCAGCACCACCGAGGACGGCTACCTGTTCCGGCACGCCCTGCTGCGGGAGGTGCTGCACGAGGACCTGCTGCCCGGCGAGCACGCCCGCACCCACATCCGCTTCGCCGAGGTCCTGACGGCGCGTCCTGACCTGGGCGTCGTCGGGGCGGAGACCGAGCTGGCCCACCACTGGTACGCCGGCCACGACCTGCCGCGCGCCTTCGACGCCGCCCTGGCCGCGGCCCGCACGGCGAGCAGCCCCTACGAGCGGCTGGCCATGCTGGAGCGGGTGCTGGAGCTGTGGGACCGGGTCGACCACGAGGGCACCGGCTCGCGCGCCGACGTGCTGGAGCAGGCCGCCACCCTGGCCCGCCGGGTGGGTGACGCCCGACGCGGGCTGCCGCTGGTCGAGGCGGCCCTGGCCGAGACCGACCCCGCCACCCAGCCGCTGGTGGCCGCCTGCCGGCTGGTCCTCAAGGGGTACCTGCAGGGCCTCAGCACCGACGACCTCTTCCGCAGCTACCTGGACGCCATCGCCACCACCTCCGAGGCGGTCCGGCTGACCGACCCCTTCGGCGCCACCGAGGAGCGGGCGCGAGCGCTGGACGCCCTCTCCACCCAGCTGATGCTGACCGGGAACCTGGCCCCGGCGCTGGAGACCGCCCGCGAGGCCGAGCGGACGGCGGTGGCGATCGGCCACGACGAGATGCAGGCCAGTGCGGTCAACACCACCGGGTGCGTGCTGGTCTCCCAGGGCGAGGAGGAGGAGGGGCTGGCCACGCTCCGACGCTCCGCCCCGCTGAGCGCCAGGAACCCCTGGATGGAGGTCCGCTACCACGTCAACATGTCCGACGCCCTCCTCACCGCCGGGCAGGCGGCGGAGTCGCTGGAGGTGGCCGGCCGGGGCGTCGAGCTGGCCCGCGCCCAGGGCATCTCCCGCGCGGTGGGCACCATGCTGGCCGGCAACGCGCTGGAGGCGGCGCTGGAGCTGGGTGACTGGGAGCGGGCCGCGGAGCTGCGGCGGAACGGCGAGGTCTCGGCCTCGCTCGGCCACCACGCGGTGCACCTGCGGCTGGTCGGTGCCTGGATGGACGTCTGGCAGGGACGCCCCGACGCCGCCCGAGCCGTGCTCGACCTGCCCGGGCCGACGCCCTCCCCCGCGGGCCGGCTCCCGCAGTACTACCGGATCTGGTGCACCGCCAAGGCCGAGCTGGCCTGGTTCGACGGCGACCCGGCCCGCGCCTGGGCCGAGCTCGAGCCGCTGCTGGACAACTGCGGGCTGATGAAGCAGCAGGACCGCTGGCGACTCCTCTGCACCGCCGCCCGCAGCGCCGCCGCCACGGGCGACCCGGGGACGGGGGCCCGTCTGCTCGCCATGGCCGACGGCGTCCGCGACGACGTGGCGGTGGCGGCCTGGGCGCGTCCGCTCCTCGTCGCCGAGCTCGACGACGAGGCCGGTGCGTGGGCGACGACGGTGGACGCGCTGGCGATGGGACCGGTGCACCTGGGCGCCTACGCGCGCTGGCGATGGGCGTCCCGGCTGCTGGCCGACCAGCGCCGCGCCGAGGCCGAGACGCCGTGGCGCGACGCCCTGGTGGTGGCGGAGCGGATGGGCCTGGCCCCGCTGCGGCGACGTCTGCTGGAGCTGGGCCGGCGCGGCGGTCTGGGCACCCAGCCGGCCTCCGGGACGCTCACCCCGCGCGAGACCGAGGTGCTGCGGCTGGTGGCCGAGGGGCGGAGCAACGGCGAGATCGCCGGCGAGCTGTTCATCAGCGTCAAGACGGTCAGCGTGCACGTCTCCAACGTGCTGGCCAAGCTGTCTGCGTCCTCCCGCGGGGAGGCCGCCGCCGTGGCCCGTCGCCGCGGGCTGCTCGACTGACCCGGTCGAACCGCGGCGAGCGGGCCCGTCACGGTGGGGTGAGTCCGTCGGCGCGTCGTGGACGTCGGCCGTCGGCCGTCGGTCCGCGAGGAGGCTGCCCGGAGCGACCGCGGTCCACCGCCAGCCCGGGGCCCGGCCCGGCGAAGGGCGCCCGACGACGGCTCGGTCCACCGCGGGAGCGGGCCCGGCGCCGCACCCCCCGAGACCTCCCTGTGAACCGCTGGACGTGGACAGTGTGCGCATGACGTCCTACCACCAGGCTCCGCCGTCCCAGCTGCGCTTCCCGGACAGCTACCGCGCAGCGCTGCGCGTCGCGACCGCCATCGCCGTGATCAAGTGGATCCTGATCGCGCTCATCGTGATGGGCCAGCTCGGCGGGGCCGCCTACGTCCTCGCGACCTCCGAGGGCAGCGACGTCGACAGCGGCCTGATCCTGCTGGGCATCGTGCTGTCCTTCGTCGTGCTCGTCCTCGCCGTGGTGCTGGTCTGGGTGCTGTTCGGGTGGTTCGAGCACGTGCTCCGTGTCCTGGTCTCCATCGCCGACCACACCCGCGCCGGCTGAACCCGAGGCCTCCCGACCCGTGACCTCGGCCGGGGTCTCGGGGTAGCGTCGACCCCACCCCCGCGCCGCCGCCGGTGCAACCCCGCTCCGGAGTCGACGTGCCACCCAGCACCCGAGCCGGCGTGCCACCCAGCACCGAGCCGGCGACGCCTTCCACCCCGGAGGACCCATGAACCGAGCGACCCGCCTGCTGGCCTGTACCGCAGCCCTGGCCGTCTGCACCACCCTCAGCCTCGCCCCGGACGCCCGCGCCGACGACGGCGGACTCGCCTTCGACGACCCGCAGCCCGGCTTCGCCCCGGCGGAGACCGTGCTCGGGGAGGCCGAGCCGGAGGACGTCGGGCTGGACGGGGCGCGTCTGGACCTGGCCTGGGAGGAGGTGCGCTCCTTCACCGAACCGCAGGGCGAGGCGCGTCCGCGATTCCCCGGAGGGGTCCTGACGTACGCCCACGACGGCCAGGTGGTGCTGCAGGAGGCGACCGGCTTCTCCCGCCGCTACGCCGACGGCCAGGGCACCGACCTGCCCCGCGAGGAGTGGATCGAGACCCGGACCGACACCATCTACGACCTGGCCTCGGTGTCGAAGCTGTTCACCTCCATCGTGGTGATGCAGCAGGTGGAGGCCGGACGGCTGGCCCTCGACGCCCCGGTGGCGTCCTACGTCCCGGAGTTCGCGGAGAACGGCAAGGGCGCGATCACGGTGCGCCAGCTGCTCACCCACACCTCCGGCTTCCCGGCCTTCCTGCCGCTGTGGCGCACCTTCCCCGACCCGGCCTCGCGGATGCAGGGGGCCCTGACCGCGAAGCTGGTCAACGAGCCCGGCAGCACCTACCTCTACAGCGACCTCAACCTGATCGCGCTGGGCGAGGCGGCGGCCCGGGTCAGCGGGCAGCCGCTGGACGCGCTGGTGGCCGGCGGCATCACCGAGCCGCTGGGGATGACCGACACCGGCTACAACCCCGACCCGTCGCTGCGCCCGCGGGTCGCCGCGACCGAGGAGCAGACCACCCCGCCGCGCGGCGTCGTCTGGGGTGAGGTCCACGACGAGAACGCCTGGTCCTTCGGCGGGGTCGCCGGGCACGCCGGGGTGTTCTCCACCGCCGACGACGTGGCGGTCCTGGCCCAGACCATGCTCAACGGCGGCGTCTACGACGGGGCGCGGATCCTCAGCGAGACCTCCGTGCAGCAGATGATCACCAACGAGACCGCGCAGTTCCCCGACGACGCCCACGGCCTCGGGTTCGAGCTCGAGCAGCGCTGGTACATGGGCGGTCTCGCCTCACCGCGGACGGCCGGCCACACCGGCTACACCGGCACCTCGCTGGTGATCGACTTCTCCTCGCGCTCCTTCGCGATCCTGCTCACCAACCGGGTGCACCCCAGCCGCAGCTGGGGCAGCGTGAACCCGGCGCGGGTGGCTGCCGCCCAGGGGCTGGCCGAGGCGCTGCCCGTCCGTCCCCGCAGCGGTGCGGACGCATGGTTCTCCGGCACCGGCGCGGGCCTGGACTCCTCTCTGGACTGGTCCACCCCGGTCCCGGTGGGCGGCGCCCGGCTGCACTTCGAGACGTTCGTCGACACCGAGTCCACCGACCTGCTGCACCTGGAGGTGTCCACCGACCGCGGCACCACCTGGGAGGCGCTGCCCTGGTCCGTCGACGGGGTGCCGGTGACCGGCGGGTACGCGGTCAGCGGGCTGCGGCAGTGGCAGCACGCCACCGCCGACGTCCCCGCCGGTCGGGTGGTGCTGCGCTGGCGCTACACCAGCGACAGCAGCCTGTCCGGACGAGGGATCTACCTCGACGACATCCACCTCGCCACGGCGCGGGGCACGGTGGCCAGCGCCGAGCGCTCCCCGGCCCGGCTGGACACCCGCGGCGGCAGCTGGACCCTGGCGAGCCGCTGACGCCGGCCGGCAGCACCGGTCAGGGCCCCGGCGGGATCGACGGCGCACGGCCGGTCGGGGTCGGAGCGGCATCGGCGCTCGGCACCGGTGAGCCGCGCGCCATCAGCAGGGCGCTCGTCCCGGTGATCGGGGCGCGTGGACCGGTTGGGAGGCCGGTCGCGCCCTGACCGGTCGGCTCGGGTCGAGTGCCGCGGCAAGGGCCTGGCGAGCCGATGGCTGCCCACCGCTCAGTGGGCGTCGAGTGCCGCGGCAAGAGCCTGGCGGGGCCGATGCTGCCGGCCGGTCAGTGCGGGTCGAGTGCCGCGGCAAGGGCCGGAGCGAGGTCGGTGGCGCCCCGGCTGATCAGCGCGGGCCCGCCCCAGCGGCAGCAGGGGCGGGGCCGACGGCGCCGACCGCTCAGCGCGGGTCCAGCTGCGCGGCGAGGGGAGGCGAGGTCGTGGTGCCCGGCCGGTCAGCGCGGGTCCCAGCCCCAGCGGGAGCCGGGGGCGGGGCTGACGGCGCCCACCGCTCAGTGCGGGTCGAGCGCCGCGGCGAGGGCCGAGGCGAGTTCGCCGGGCGTCCGGACGGGCACGGCGAAGGGGACGCGGCGACGGTGCGAGCCGAGGTCGTCCAGCCACTGCAGCGTGCAGCCCTCCCGGTCGACCCCGGCGAGGCTCGCGGCCAGCAGGGACCCCGGCGGACGATCCAGCAGGACGGCCACCGACTGCAGCAGCTCGGGTCCGTGCACCTCGTTGGCGTGCTCGGTCGTGCGCTGCAGGTGCCCGCGGTTGAGCGCCAGCCGTGGGTCGGAGAAGCGGGCCAGGTCGACCTCGTGGGCGCGCTCGCCGTCCAGCAGGGTGATCCGCTCGAGCGGTAGCCTGACCGTGCGGTGCCGTGCGGGACAGCAGGTGCAGCTCTCGACGCCGGCCGCCCGCAGCCGTCCCGCCAGCACCAGGACCAGCCGCCGGTCCCGGTCGACCGGACGTCCGAGCCCGCTGGTCACCGTCATCTCCCCCACCGCCTGACCGAGTGCGGCGAGCGCCAGGTCGGAGTCCTCGGGGAAGGTCAGGACCGGTGTGCCGCGCAGGTCGCAGCGGGCGTCGCAGTCCGCGCCGGCGGCCGAGCCGACCCCGTCCACGACGAGGGTGACGTCGCGCGCGCAGGCCAGCACGCTGCGTGCGTCGTCAGCCAGATCCGTCCGGATGTCCATCACCACTCCCCACATAGGTGAGGCTCACCTTACTTGGGTGGAGTGCCTCCGTGGATGGGGTCCACCCCTCGGCTGACAGGATGACCTCATGGCCTCCCCCCGTGCCGTCGTCGCCGGAGCCTCGGGCTTCATCGGCTCCCACCTCGTCGCCGACCTCGCCTCGCGCGGGTACGCCGTCAGCCGCATCGGCCGGCGCGGACCCGACGCCTCCTGGGACTCCCCCGCGGACGTGGCGCGCCTGGTGGACGGCGCCGACCTGCTGGTCAACCTGGCCGGCCGCAGCGTCGGGTGCCGCTACACCGACCGCAACCGCGACGAGATCCTGCGCTCCCGCACCGAGACCACCACCGCCCTGCACCGGGCGGTCAGCGGGGCGTCCGCACCACCGCGGCTGTGGCTGAACGCCAGCACGGGCACCATCTACCGCCACGCCACCGACCGACCGCAGACCGAGCGCGACGGCGAGCTGGGCCGCGGGTTCTCCGTCGACGTGGCGCGCACCTGGGAGGAGGTCCTCCTCGCCGGTGACCTGCCGGGCACCCGCCGGGTCGCGCTGCGGATGACCATCGTGCTCGGCGACGGTCCCGCACTGGGCATGCTCGCCCGCGCCGCCCGGTTCGGGCTGGGCGGGCCGCAGCTGGACGGCCGCTGGTTCACCCACCGGCGTTACCGCGGCATCGGCCCACACCCGACGCAGCCCGCTCCCACCGATCACCGGACCCGCGGCGCCCAGCGCTTCAGCTGGATCCACGTGGACGACCTGGTCCGGGGGGTCCGGTTCATCGACGAGCACCCCGAGCTGGAGGGACCGGTCAACCTGGCCGCCCCGGGGGCCGCCACCAACCGGTCCTTCATGGCCGCGCTGCGCCGTGCCGTCGGTGCCCCGATCGGGTTGCCCGCGCCGCGCTGGCTGCTCGAGCCGGGGATGCTGGTGCTGCGCCAGGAGTCCGAGCTGGTCCTCAAGAGCCGGTGGGTGGCCCCGCAGAAGCTGACCGAGGCCGGCTTCACCTGGGACCACCCGGACCTTGACGAGGCCGTCACCGCCATCCTCGGCAGCCGCCGCTCCGGCCGCACGTCCTGAGCCAGGGCCCCCACCACCGCTGACACGTCGCCACCGCCTGTCGGCGCCGGGTCGGTGGCCGATCGCCTCCTGACTCCCAGGCACCGCAACCCGAGGCACCAGGCCAGGGGAGGCGCAGAACCGGTGGCGTCGCCCCTACGGCCGGGCCATCCGGCTGAACGACCGGTTCTGCTGGCAAGTAGCGAGGACGCCCCTACAACGCAGACCCTCGGCGACGTGGCTCCTCACCGCGGGGAGGAGCACGAGGCCACCTCGAACCCCACCTCGAGCGCGGGCTGGTGCACAACCGGTCCCTCAGCACACCCCTCCACCACATCGGTCAGAGACGTCGGCTGAGCGACCGGTTCTGCTCACCACCCGTGGTCACCGTGCGGCGCAGGACGTCCTCGACGCACCGCACGACACAACCGGTCACCCAGCCCGACGGCATCGCCCCTACGGCCGGGCCATCCGGCTGAGCGCCCGGTTCTGCTGGCAAGTAGCGAGGACGGCCCCCTACAGCGCATGACTCTCGGCGACGTGGTTCCTCACCGCGGGGAGGGGCACGAGGCCACCTCCAACCCCGACCTCGAGCGCAACCAGGTGCACAACCGGTCCCTCAGCACACCCCTCCGCCACATTCGTCAGACACGTCCGCTCAGCGACCGGTTCTGCTCACCACCCGTGGTCACCGTGCGGCGCAGGACGTCCTCGACCCCGCCGCACGACGCAAACGGTCGCCCACCCGACGGCGTCGCCCCTGCGGCCGGACCACCCGGCTGGGCGACCGGCTCTGCATGGCGAGCGAGACGCGACCCGGGCCGGCGCAGCACCGGGCGACTCCGGCTCGACCATCCGTGCCGGGGCCGAGCGCACGCCGCACGCGGCACGGCGCAGGCGGTCAGGCGCGGAGGCGGTCAGGCGCGGAGGCGGTCAAGGCGGGCAGGCGGTCAGGCGCGGAGGCGGTAAGGCAGGTAGGTGGGTAGGCAGGCAGGCCGGCAGGTGGGTAGGCAGGTAGGCAGGCAGGCCGGCAGGTGGGTAGGCAGGTAGGCAAGCGATCAGGCAGGCGGGCAAACGGTCAGGGGCAGGCGATCAGCGCGAACGCTTCGGGCCCCGGCCGGTCGACCGCTTCCGGGCGGGTTTCCGTGCCGGGTCCTGACCGGCGGCCTGGCGCGCAGCCGCCTTGCGGGTGGCCGCCCTCGACGGGGGCGTCCCGCCGGACTGGGTGGTGCGGGAGCTGTTGGCGGTCCGTCCGCGGACCACGCCGATGAAGTCCTCCGTCTCGGGCCGGTCGTCGTCCTGCAGCCAGCACAGCCCGATGGTGGTCGGCTCCGCGTCGCTCACCGGCCGGTGCACCAGGTCCCGACGGCTCCTCGACCGCGCCACCGACTGGGGCACGACAGCCAGCCCGACCCCGCCCGCGACCAGGTCGATCGGGTCGACGGGGACGTCGGTGTCGAGCAGGTCCTCACCGGCCAGGTCGGCCAGGGTCACCTCCTCGAAGGCGGCCACCGGGTGGTCCTTGGGCACGACGACGACGGGCTGCTCCTCGTACAGCGGGATGACGTGCAGCCCCTCGCGGTCGACCGGGAGCCGGGCGAAGCACAGGTCCACCCGGCCGTCCCGGAGCACCGCGCCCTGCTCGTCCTCGGCGACCTCGACCACCTCCAACGGGGTGCGCGGGTAGCGCTCGCCCCAGATCCGTCGCCACTTCGTCAGGGTCACCCCGGGCACGAAACCGATCCGCAGACCCCGGCTCCTGCCACCCACCTCGGCCTCGTCCATGGTCGTGAGGCTATCCCCGGCGCGTTACCGTGGCCCGGTGAGCCAGTCCATGAAGCCGATCACCGCGGCCGCCAAGCTGGGCATCTACCTGCCCGCCACGCCCGAGGAGTTCCAGCGGTCCACGCCCACCCGTGACGAGGTGGACGCGCTGCGCACCGACCCGCCCGAGTGGCTGGTGGAGCTGCGCCGCAACGGCCCCTTCCCCCGCGACGTGGTGGCCCAGAAGCTCGGCATCTCCCGCTCCGGGCTGGCCCGCAGCGGGGTCGGCGACGCGCTGGACGCCGACCAGATCGGCGCCCTGCTGGCCGACCCGCCGGAGTGGCTGATCCGCGAGCGGCACACCCAGGCCAAGGTCGTCGCCGAGAAGGAACGGCTCCGCGAGCGCCAGGACGACTGAGCGTGGGTCGACGCGCCGCAGGGATCTCGCGGCGCGGACCGGCCTCGAGCACCAGCCGGGCGGTCAGACCAGCCAGCGTCCGTCGCGCATCAGCGTCCGGCCGCTGATCTCGTCCACCTCACGCCAGGCCCGCACCCGCAGCGGTCGCAGCCACAGCACCAGGTCGCCCGCTCCCGGACGCCAGCCCGTGCGGCGCGCGTAGCGGTCCAGCAGCGCCTCCCCGGCCTCCTCGGCCGGGAGGTGGCGCTCCAGCTCCGCCTCCACCGAGACGACGTCGCGGGTCGCGCCCAGCGCCAGCCGGGCACGACCACCGGCCAGCAGGTTGCGGGCGGTGACCGTCCCCGCACCCGTGGCCAGCACCACCCGCTCGTCCACCCAGTCCAGCGACAGCGGTACCAGGTGCGGCCCGGCCCCGGCGGTGGCCACCCAGCAGTCGACGTCGCGCTCCAGCCGGTGCAGCACGTCGGCCTTCCGCTGCTCGCGGCTCCGCGGCGTCAGCTCGACCACTGCCCGGTGGTGAACAGCCAGGTCCAGACCAGCGTGGCGAGGCCGGAGAGCAGCAGCCAGCCGACCAGCACCGTGTGCCGCAGCGCCTGGGCGGCGGGGCGCTTCGGCTCCACCGACACCAGGTGGGCGAACATCAGCCACAGCGGGAACCACAGCAGCACGGCCCGGTTGACCGAGAACCACCAGTAGGACACCGAGAAGGCCAGCACCTGGACGCCGACCCAGCTGGCCTCGGCCCACATCCGGCGGCTCAGGCACCAGCCGGTGACCACCAGCCCCATCAGCATCGACACGGCCTCACCGCGGAAGACCCAGGTCCAGTCCGGGTGGTCGACGTAGTCCCCGCGGATCACCGGCCAGGTGTTCAGCGCGGACTCCCAGGGCCAGTGGAAGCCCCGGGCCCACCCGGCGGCCTGGGCGTCCGACCACGCCGTCCAGGACCCGGTGAGCGTCCACAGGTACACCACGTACCCGGCCAGCACCGCCGTCGGCAGCAGCAGCCACGCCCACCGGCGCACGCGTCCGGGCACGTCCAGCCCCGGCCAGGTCAGCACCATCACCGCCAGCGCACCCACCAGGAACAGCCCGCTGACCCGCGTCGTGCAGGCCAGCGCGGTCAGCAGCGCCGCGCTCCCCCACCGGTCGGCACTGGCCCGCTGCCAGGCCCAGAAGGCGGCGGCGCAGAAGGCGGACTCGGTGTAGGGGACGGCGGTGAACACCGCGACCGGCGCGAACAGCCACCCCACGGCCGCCCAGGGCCCACCCATCCGCACCAGCGCGGCCGCGGCGACCAGGGACAGGACCAGCGACAGCGCCACCCCGGTGACCGTGGGCGCCACCCCCAGCGCCATCCCGGCCCGCAGCACCAGCGGCCAGCCGGGGAAGAAGGCCATCGTCTTGGGGTCGCGGAGGTACCCGTGCTCGGCCACGCCGATGAAGTGCTGCACGTCCCAGTTCGCCACCAGGTCGGTGACGCTGCGCCCGGTGGAGAGGGCGACCAGCAGCCCGACCAGCAGGATCAGCCCGCGGCTGCCCAGCCACGCCTGCAGCATCACCCGCAGCGCGTCGGCGTCCCACCGGCCCAGGTGCTCCACCCCGGGCAGCGCGCCGGGCAGGCCCTTACGCCGACGGCCGCCCGCGGAGCGTCGCACGCCGCTAGCCGCCGGCACGGTCGTCCTCCCCATTCTGGCCGGAACCGGACCGGATCCGCTCCAGCACCCGCTCGATCGGCACCCCCTCGCCCTCCGGGACGCCCGACACCGCGACAGCAGGGGGACGGGTCGTCAGACGGGCCCGGAGCGGGTCGTCGGGAGCACCGTCGAGCACCCCGCCGGAGGGGTCGTCGACGCCAGGAGAACGCACCGGATCATGATGGGGCCACCAGACGTCACGCACCACCACCGCCGCGACCCAGATCTCGGCGGCCAGCCGCACCAGCACCGCGAGCCAGTAGCCGACGTCCGGACCACCGTTCCCCGGCCCCAACCAGCCACCGAGGTGCAACCAGACGGCGGCGAAGTAGACCAGCTCGCCGACGGTCAGCACCAGCCACTCCCGCCACCGCGGCCGGGCCAGCACCATCAGCGGCAGGAGCCACAGCACGTACTGCGGGGAGTAGACCTTGCCGGTGACCAGGAAGGCCAGCACCACGAGATAAGCGAGCTGCCCCACGCGGGGACGGCGCGGGGCCAGCAGCACCAGGGCGGCGATCCCGGCGCAGAGCAGGGCGAGGGAGCCGAAGCTCAGGAGGTTCAGGTGCGGCGGCGGGTAGCCGGCCAGG
This sequence comes from Auraticoccus monumenti, assembly GCF_900101785.1. Lineage (GTDB taxonomy): Bacteria > Actinomycetota > Actinomycetes > Propionibacteriales > Propionibacteriaceae > Auraticoccus > Auraticoccus monumenti. The sequence continues at coordinate 542,626 of NZ_LT629688.1, forward strand.
CTGAGGACGTACCACAGGGAGCCGAACTCAGCGCCCCGTTCGCCGTTGAAGCGCCAGAACTCGGTCCAGCCGTCAGGGGCCAGGACGAGCACCGGCAGGTTGACCGCGGCCCACGCGCCGGCCGCCGCCAGCACGGTGGTCACGGCCTCTCGCCGCCGCCCCGCGCGCAGGCAGAGCAGCACCAGGGGCCCCAGCAGCAGCAGCGGGTAGACCTTGGCTGCGGCCCCGAGCCCGATCAGGGCGCCGGCCAGCCCGGGTCGCGACCGGCTCCAGGCCCACATCGCCGCCGCGGTGAGGGCCACCGGCAGCATGTCCCAGTTGACCAGCCCGGCGGCCACCACGCACGGTGACGCGGCGACCATCAGGGCGTCCCAGGGACGTCCGGGCACGGTGCTGACCTGCGCGGCGACGGTGATCCCGAACAGCAGCCCCAGCACGACGACGTTGACGCCCATGAACTGGTCCGCGGCCAGCAGGGCCTCCTGGTCGCTCAGACCCGGACCGACGGGGGCACCGAGGGCGACGGTGGCCAGCCGTTCCAGCTCGAGCAGGACGCCGGTCAGGACCGGGTACTCCAGCACCCGGTGCTGGCCGGCGTCGAGGTAGGGCGTGGCGCCGTCGACCAGACCCCGCAGCCGGTACAGCAGCGGGATGTCGGAGTAGCACATCGCCTGGTAGCGGTCCGCGGCCGGCTGGCCGGGCAGCTCGCGGCAGGGGAGCTGGCGCACCACCAGCAGCAGCCAGGACAGGGCCGCGACGACCAGCACCACCACCCGCACGGTCCCGGCGGCCCAGCCGCGGGTGTGCCGGCCGGACGGTCCGCCGAGGAACGGGCTGGCGTAACGGGCCAGCGGGTCGGTGGCGGTGGGGCTGTCGCCGCCCGGTGCGGGGACGGGCTCGGCCGGGGCCGAGCCCGCGGTGCTCACCCGGTGACCCCGTCGGCGTCGCCGGTACCCCTCTCGCTGCTGCCGGCGCCGCCGTTCCCGTCGCTGCCGGTCCCGCTGCCGCCGCTCCCGCCGCGGGTCCCGCCGCCGTTACTTCCGCCGCTGCCGCCGTTGCTGGAGCCGTCGGCGTCGCTCCCGCCGCCGGCGCCGCTCCCGGACGTCGGCTCCGGCTCCGGCTCGGGCTCCGGCTCCGGCTCGGGCTCCGGCTCCGGCTCCGGCTCGGGTTCGGGCTCCGGCTCGGTGGTGGGCTCCGGCTCCGGCTCCGGCTCCGGCTCCTCGGTCGGCTCCGGCTCACGGGTGGGCTCGGGCTCCTCGGTCCGGGTGGGCTCCTCGGTCGGCTCCTCCGAGGGCTCCTCGGTCTCGCTCGGCTCCTCCGACGGCTCCCGGGTGCGGCTCGGCTCCGGGTCCGGCCGGCCGGTCTCCACCGGCTCGGGCCGGGTGGTCCGGGACGGCTGCGAGGTGGGCTGGCCGGCCGGGCGGTCGCGGTTCACGTAGGCCGGCGGCTCGAACTGCTCCACGTCCATGCCCTCGGTGGCCACCTTCATGTAGTCCACCCAGGTCTGGGCCGGGTAGGTGCCACCGAAGAAGGTCTGGTCCCCGGGTCGGGCGTAGGTGTCCAGGTCGCCGTTGCCCTCGTCACCGGTCACGTACATCACCGCGGTGGAGACCTGCGGGGTGTAGGCCACGAACCAGGCCGAGTTCACCACGCCGTCGCCGTCCTCGCCCTCGGCGTCGTCGACGCCGTTGGTGCCGGTCTTGCCGGCCACCGGACGACCCAGGGACTGCACCCGGGCGCCGGTCCCCTCGTTGACCACGCCGGACAGCGCGTAGTTGACGTCGTGGGCCACGTCCTCGTCGAAGGCCTGCTCGCCCTCGGTGTCGGCGGTGAACAGCACGTCGCCGTCGGCGGACCTCACCTCCTTGACCACGTGGTTGCCGACCTGCTTGCCGTCACCGGCGAAGGTGGCGTAGGCGCCGGCCATCTCCACCGGGCTGACCTCGGCGATGCCGAGGGAGATGCGGCTGCCCAGCTCCCAGCCGGCCCCCTCCGAGGCCCCCGCCTTCTTGGCGGCGTCGACGACGGCCTGGGGGCCGTCCTCGAGCTGGGTGGTCAGGTCGACGAAGGCGGTGTTGATCGACTCCGCGGTGGCTTTGAGCAGGTTCACCGTGCCGTACTGGTAGTTGAACTCGTTGCGGATGGGGACCCCGTCGCCCTCGGGGGTGAAGGTGTTGCCCCGGAAGGTGGAGAACAGGCTGAACTGGTCCTGCAGCCCGGCCGCCACCGCGAACGTCTTGAACGTCGACGCGGTGGGGCGGGCGGTGGTGGCCCAGTTGCGGGAGTTCTCGATGTAGTCCGGTCCGCCGTAGAGGGCCAGCACCTCGCCGGTGCCGACCCGGACCGAGGCGATCGCGGCGTGCAGGTCCTCGGCCGGCTCGTCGACGGCCTCGGCGGCCTCCTCGGTGTTCGTCTGGGCCGACTCGACCGCGGCCTCCTGCGCCTTCTCGTCGAAGGTGGTGGTGACCTGCAGGCCGCCGCCGTAGATCGCGGCCTCGCTGAACCCCACCTGGGCCAGCTCGTCCTCGACCATCTTCATCAGGAACCCGTTGGGGCCCTCGTAGCGGTTGCTGGTCGGGATCTCGGGGAACTCCGGCAACTCGGCGCCGTACTCGGCCGCCTCGGACGTGGAGATCTTGCCGGCCTCGGCCATGCCGTCCAGCACGTAGCGGTAGCGCTCCAGCAGCCGCTCCTCGTTGCCCTCGGCGACCGAGGGGTCGAAGATGCTGGCGTTGTTCAGCACGCTGGCCAGCACCGCCGCCTCCGGGACGGTGAGGTCCTCGGCGTCGGTGTTGAAGTAGGAGCGGCTGGCGGCCTGGATGCCGTAGGCGCCGCGGCCGAAGTAGATGGTGTTGAGGTAGCCCTGGAGGATCTCCTCCTTGGACTGCTCCCGGCCGAGCTTCACCGCGAGCAGCAGCTCCTTGAACTTGCGGGTCAGGGTCTGGTCCGAGGTCAGGTAGAGGATCTTGATGTACTGCTGGGTGATGGTCGAGCCGCCCTGCATCTCCCCGCCGCTGGCGATGGACCACGCCGCGCGCGCCATGCCCGGCACCGAGATCCCCGGGTCCTCCCAGAAGCTGCGGTTCTCGGCGGCGACGACCGCGTCCTTGATGTTCTGGGGCATCTCCTCGTACTCGAGGGACTGCCGGTTCTGCACCGCCAGGTTGCCCAGCTTGGTCTCGCCGTCGCGGTAGTAGATGAACGTCGTGTTCGTCTCGAACTCCGCGTTGGGGTCGGGTACGTCGGTGTTGGAGTAGGCGACGCCGACCACCGCGAAGCCGGCGACCATGGCCAGCAGCACGGTGATGATGGTGGCCAGACCCAGCCGCTGGGCGATCTTCTTCCGGCGCGACCGCGGCTTCCGGGTGCGGGTGCTGGGTGACTCAGCCATAGATGTCCTCGACGGTGGGTTGACGCCGCGGCGGACGGCGCTTGACGCCGTCCCCGAGCAGGTAGGAGTGGATCATGTGGTTCCACCCGCAGGTGACGCAGACCTCGACGACGCAGACCTTGAACTCGCCGATCTCGTCCTGCATCTGCTCGAGCTCGCGGGTGGCCTTGATGCGACCGGAGTACTGCCCCAGCTGCTCACCGAAGGTGTAGCTGAGGTTGACCAAGGCGCTGGAGCCGCAGACCGGGCAGGGTACGGCGCTCTTCTCCCCGTGGTGGAGCGCCGCCCGGACCAGCATCGGGTCGGCGTCGCAGGCGTCGGCGCGGGTCAGGGTGCGGGTGGGTCGCTTCAGCGCCTCGAGCGTGTGACGACGCTGGAGGGCATAGTCGACGTACTGCCGCCTGGACCACATGGCGGCCAGTGTAGGCGGGGCGGGTGACACCGACCCGGGCTCGCGGGCGCCGTCCCGGGGGCCGGTCGGCACCCCGGCGGGACGGGTCGAGGAGGGCCCCGACGGGCTTCGCCGGATGCTCCTGCGGGCTTCGCACCGTGACCTGCGACCACGCACCGCCGACGTCCGACGCGGCCTGCCCGGGACGGTCAGCGCGTCGCGCGCACCCCGGTGACGAGCAGCTCCTCCGAGGACCCGGTCAGGCGGTCCTCCAGGTGCACCGCGGCGATCATGCAGCGGACCGAGCCGCCGGCCAGCTCGCAGGTGGGGACGTCCAGCGGCAGGACGCGGCAGTGCCCCTCGAGCACCGCGCGCTGGGCCGTGGTCAGGGCGCGCAGCCCCCGGCTCGAGAGCGCCAGCACCGGACCGTCCGGCGTGGACAGCTCGATCGCGTTGCCCGCGAACTCGCCCACCTGGGTCGCACCGAGCGCGACGACGTCCCCGCGGCGCTCCAGCGACCGGCGCAGCCGCCGCCGCTGGGCCGGGTCGGGCACCAGGTCCAGGGCGACCAGGGAGAAGCCGGTGCCCAGGGCCATCATCACGTTGGTGTGGTAGACGGGACGGCCGTCGGCACCGGCGGTGTCGAAGACGTGCGGGCGGTAGCCCAGCCGGTCGCAGAAGGCGGCCAGCGCCCGGTCGTCGGCGCGACGCGAGCGGGAGCAGTAGGCCACCCGCTGGTCGTGGTCCAGCACCATCGCCCCGGTGCCCTCCAGCACCGGACCGTCGGCGAGGTCGACGACCTGGCTCACCCGGTGGTGCCGCTGCAACCAGGCGACCACGTCGGGGCGGCGCTCGCGCCGGCGGTTGGGGGCCAGCATCGAGTGCAGCACCAGCCGGCCGTCGGCGTGGGTGGAGAACCAGTTGTTGCAGAAGACGCTGTCGGGACGGTCGTCGCGCAGGTCCTCGAACAGGTGCACCCGCACCCCGGCCGCGCGCAGGTCCCGCACGGCGCGCGTCACCTCCCCGTGCGCCCGGGCCGCCACCTCCCCGTCCTGGGCCGCGCGGTCCGCCGCCGCGACCTGGTAGGCGTTGTCCGCCGCGGTCTGCGGGTTGGGCCGGAAGTGGTGCGGCCGGATCATCACCACCGTGGACGGCGCCTGGGGCGAACCGGCGGCCCGGGGTCGCGGGACGGCGTCCGGCTCGGCGAGCAGCGTCACCCGCGGTCCCCGGCCGGGGTCAGCGAGGTGGCCAGGGCGAAGAGGTCCTTGGGGTCGGCCGGGGCCGCCACCAGGTCGAGCTCGGTGGTGAAGTCGGTGCCGCGGACGTCGTCGCGCACGTAGCGCAGCGCGGCGAAGTCCTCCACGGCGAAGCCGACGGAGTCGAAGACCGTGACCCGCTCGGCGTCGGTGCGGCCCGGCGCGAGGCCGGCGAGCACGCGCCACAGCTCGGTCACGGGGAAGTCGGCCGGCACCTGCTGGATCTCGCCCTCGACGCGGGTCTGCGGCTCGAACTCCACGAAGACGTCCGCGCGGTGCAGGATCGCCGCGTCCAGCTCGGTCTTGCCGGGGCAGTCGCCACCGATGGCGTTGACGTGGACGCCGGGGGCGACGTCGGCGTCGCGCAGCACCGTGGCCAGGGCCTTGTCGGCGGTGCAGGTGGTGATCAGGTCTGCCCCGCGGACGGCGGTGGCCACGTCCGGGCAGACCTCCACCTCGAAGCCGAGCGGGGTCAGGTTGCGCACCACCTTGGCGCAGGCGGCCGGGTCGACGTCGGTGACCCGGAGCCGGCGCACCCCGAGGGCCGTGCGCATCCCGAGGGCCTGGAACTCGGCCTGGCTGCCGGCCCCGACCATGGCCATCACGGCGGCGTCGGGCCGGGCGAGCAGCCGGGCGGCGAGGGCCGAGGTGGCGGCGGTGCGGAGCGCGGTGAGCAGGGTCATCTCCGACAGGAAGGTCGGGTACCCGTTGTGGACGTCGGCCAGGGCGCCGTAGGCGGTGACGGTCTGGAACCCGCGGGCCGGGTTGCTGGGGTGGCCGTTGACGTACTTGTAGCCGTACTCGGTGCCGTCGCTGGTCGGCATCAGCTCGATCACCCCGAACGGGGTGTGGCTGGCCACGCGCGGGGTCTTGTCGAAGTGCTCCCACCGCCCGAAGTCGTGCTCGAGGTAGCTGATCATGCCCGCGATGATCGACTCCGGCCCGCGGGACGCGATCCAGCGCCCCATCTGGGCGACGTCCAGGAACATGACCATGTCGACCTCTCCACTGCTCTGCTGCGTGTGCGACCGAGCCTAGGAGCGGTCGATGTGCTCAGTCCATGAGCGTCGTGCAGCACTTCTGCCAATGACTCGAGCGATCTGGATAGTAGCGTTCTACACTCTGACCCATGGCCACCCTGGACGACCTCGACCGCCGCCTCCTCTCCCTGCTCCGTCAGGACGGCCGCGCCCCGGTGGCGACGCTGGCCCGCGAGCTGGGCGTGACCCGGGCCACGGTCACCTCCCGGCTCGACCGGCTGGTGGCCTCGGGCACGGTGATCGGGTTCACCGTGCGGGTGCGGGACGAGTCCGACCCGCTCGCCGTCCGCGCCGTCTCGTTGATCGAGGTGATCGGTCGCGACACCGACGCGGTGATCAAGGTGATGCGCGGGTGGCCGGAGGTCCGTGGGCTGCACACCACGAACGGCGGCTGGGACCTGGTCGCCGAGCTGGAGGTCGGCGACCTCGGCGAGTTCGACCGCGTGCTGGGGCGGATCCGGCGGGTGCCGGGCGTCCGCAACACCGAGACCAGCCTGCTGCTGAGCTCGGTGCTGCGCTGAGCCGGCCGCCCTGCAGGTGAGGCAACCCTGCGACTGATCAACAGCGCGGGAATGATCAGCACCGCTCCGGTGTCATGATCACGAAGGGTCGGTGAAGCCGGCCGGGTGGGCCTTGTGGTGACGGGGTGCACGGGAGTGGATGGACGAGGCACCGCCTCACCCCACCCCCCACCCCAGGAGCACCATGATCAACTCGAGTCTGCCCGCGCCCACGATCAGCCGTCGTGGCCTGCTGGGCCTCTCCGCCGCCGCCGGTCTCGGTCTCACCACGGTCGGCGGCAGCGCCTTCGCCGACACCCGTCCGACGGTCGCCCCGGCGGTCCCCGACGACGTCTACGGCGTCGGCATCGCCAGCGGGGACCCCCACCCCGACGGGATGGTGCTGTGGACCCGGCTGGCACCCGAGCCGACGGCCACCGACGGCCTGGCCGGGATGCCCGACGTCGACGTGGACGTCGAGTGGGAGGTCGCCACCGACCCCGGCATGACCACGGTGGTCCAGCGCGGCACCGAGCGCGCGACGTCGGCCTGGAACCACTCGGTCCACGCCGAGGTCGCCGGCCTCCAGCCCGGCCGGGAGTACTGGTACCGGTTCCGCACCGCCGGCCAGATCAGCGAGGTGGGCCGTGCGGTCACCGCGCCCGCCCTGGGCTCCACCCCCGCAGCGATGACCTTCGCCTTCACCAGCTGCCAGAACTTCCCCGAGGGCTGGTTCAACGCCTACGCCGACATGGCCACCCAGGACCTGGACCTGGTGCTGCACCTCGGCGACTACATCTACGAGGGCGCGGGCACCAACAACGCGCTCGGCCGGGCGCACACCTCGCGCAAGGAGACCTTCACGCTGGCCGACTACCGGCTGCGCTACGGCCAGTACAAGACCGACACCGACCTGCAGGCCGCCCACGCCGCCGCGCCCTGGGTGGTGTCCCCGGACGACCACGAGGTGGAGAACAACTGGGCCGGCGACATCTCCCAGCCCGACACCGAGCCCGACCAGGACCCGGCGGTCTTCCGCCAGCGCCGCGCCGCCGCCTTCCAGGCCTACTACGAGAACCTGCCGCTGCGGCGGGCCTCGATGCCGAAGGGCGCCGACATGCAGGTGTACCGGCGGCTGCGCTTCGGCCAGCTGCTGCAGCTGGACGTGCTGGACACCCGTCGCCACCGCTCGGACCAGATCGAGGGCGACCAGGCGGTGCTCGACGGTCGTTGGGACCGCCGCCGCACCATGCTCGGGCGCACCCAGGAGGCGTGGCTGATGAAGGGCCTGGACGCCAGCGAGGCCCGGTGGAAGGTGCTGGGCAACCAGGTCTTCTGCTTCGAGGCCGACCACACCGACGGTCCCGGCGAGCGCTACGGCAACGACACCTGGGGTGGCTACGCCGCCGCCCGCCAGCGCATGTTCGACGGGATCCTGCAGCGCGGGGTGGAGAACTTCGTGATGGTCACCGGCGACGCCCACCGCAGCACCGCCGCGGACCTCAAGCAGGACTTCTCCGACCCGTCCTCGACCACCGTCGGCGCGGAGTTCCTGGGCACCTCGATCAGCTCCGGCGGCAACGGCACCGACACCGACGCCCTCGGCCGCACCTGGCTCGCGGAGAACCCGCACATGCGCTTCCACAACGGCCAGCGCGGCTACCAGGTGGTGCGGGCCGACGCCCAGCAGCTGGAGACCGAGTACCGGATCTGCGACTCGGTCACCGTCAAGGGCTCCGCGCTGCGCACCCGCGCGAAGCTCGTCGTCGAGTCCGGCCGCGCCGGCATCGCCGACGTCTCCGTGGCCTGACCCCGACCGACGGGTTCGCCAGCCGTCCCGACCGCAGGACGCGACCCGTACCGAGCAGGGCCCGAGGCCGAGCTCGGTGCGGGTCGTGTCCCGTCCGGGCGGCAGGCTGACAGGAGGTGCACAGCCGGGGCAGGGGATCCGCAGGGGTGGGGCGCGGAGAGTGACCTGGTCAACCGAGACCAGGAGCGTGCAGCCATGACCACCGACCAGCCGACCTACGAGGGACGTCCCCTCCCCCGCCCCGAGGACGAGGTCGTCGACCAGGGTCTCGCCTTCGACGTCGTCACCCTGACCAGCCGGCGGCGGCTGCTGGCCGCGCTCGGCGGCGGGCTGTCGGTGCTCGGCCTGGCCGCCTGCGGGGTGTCCGCGACGGCCGAGGGCCAGCCGACCACCGGCAGCGCCACGACGTCCTCGGGCGAGATCCCCGACGAGACCGCCGGTCCCTACCCCGGTGACGGCTCCAACGGCCCGGACGTCCTGGAGCAGAGCGGCATCGTCCGCAGCGACCTGACCTCCAGCTTCGGGGAGTCCACCGGCACGGCCGAGGGCGTCCCGATGACCCTGGAGCTGACCGTCACCGACCTGGCGGCCGGGCAGCCCTACGCCGGGGCGGCGGTCTACCTGTGGCACTGCACCCGCGAGGGCGGCTACTCCATGTACTCCGAGGGCATCGAGGACGAGAACTACCTGCGTGGGGTGCAGGTCGCCGACGCCGACGGGCTGGTGCGCTTCACCAGCATCGTCCCGGGCTGCTACGACGGCCGCTGGCCGCACCTGCACTTCGAGGTCTACCCCGACGAGGCCTCGATCGCCGACGCCGCCGACGCGGTTGCCACCTCCCAGCTGGCGGTGCCGCAGGACGTGGCCGAGGCGGTCTACGCCGAGCCGGGCTACGAGTCGTCGGTCGCCAACCTGGCCCGGACCAGCCTGGACAGCGACAACGTCTTCAGCGACGGCGCGGAGAGCCAGCTCCCCGCGACCTCCGGCGACACCGACTCCGGCTACGTCCTCACCCTCACCGTCGGCGTCGACACCTCGACCGAGCCCACCGGCGGCGGGATGGGCGGCGGTGGTGGGGCACCCGGTGGTGCCGGCGGGACCGCACCGTCGGGTCCTCCGCCTGGTCGGCCGTCCTGACCCGCCGCCCTGGGTCCGGATCCGGGTGAGCACCCCCGTCGGGGACCGTGCAGAAGCGGTCGCTCAGCAGACACCGCTGGAGCGGCTGTCGGAGACGTCCGCTGAGCGACCGGTTCTGCGGGAGCAGGCCCTCTTCCTCGACCCGCCGAGGGTTGCGCCGGTGCCCAGGGCTGCCGCAGTGTCGGGGTCGTGCCAGCACCTGACCCGACTCCCGCACCCGAGCACGGCGGTCGCCGCCCGACCGTGGTCGTACCGGCCCGGCTGTCCTCCGACGGCCACGCGGATCCCCGGGTGTCCGGGGCCAACCGCCTCTTCCACGACGTGGTGGCCCTGGTCCGCGCCGCCGGGCTCGACCCGCTGGTCGTCACCGACCCGGGCACCGACCTGGACGGCGTCGCCGGCGTGGTGCTGCCCGGTGGGGGCGACCTCGACCCGGACCACTACGGCGGCGAGCCGAGCGAGGCGGTCTACGACATCCACCCCGAGCAGGACGCCCTCGACCTCGGTCTGGCCCGGACCGCCCTGGAGCACGGGCTTCCGGTGCTGGGCATCTGCCGGGGTGCTCAGGTGCTCAACGTGGCCGCCGGCGGGACGCTCGTCGCCGACCTCCCTCCGACGGAGGTGGCCCACGTCCGCGTCCCCGAGCCCGGGGAGCAGCTGGCCTTCGTCTGGCACCCCGTGCGGCTGCGGCCCTCACGGCTCCGCGACGAGCTGGGCGGGGTCGACTCGATCAGCGTGGGCTCGGGCCACCACCAGGGCGTGGACCAGCTGGCCGAGGCCCTCACCGCCACCGCGGTGGCCGACGACGGGCTGGTCGAGGCCTTCGAGGACGCCAGCGGGCGGGTGCTCGGCGTGCAGTGGCACCCTGAGGCCAGCGACACCCCCGCCGCGGAGCAGAACGCCCCCTTCCGGTTGTTCGCCCGGGCTGTCGCGGAGCAGGAGAGGACTTCCCGTGCCTGACACCGACGACGCCACCCGACGGGCCCGCGACGCCATCGATGACGCCCGCGAGGTCGTCCTGGCCACCCACCGTGCCATCCACGCCGACCCCGAGCTCGGCCTGGAGGAGGTCCGCTCCGCGCGTCGGCTGGTCGAGGGCATCGGGACCGCGACCGGGGTCCAAGCCGAGCTCGGGGTCGGCAGCCTGCCCACCGCGGTGCGCGCCGAGGCCGGGTCCGGTGAGCTGGTGATCACGCTGGTGGCCGAGTACGACGCGCTGCCGGGCATCGGGCACGGCTGCGGTCACAACGTCATCGCCGGGGCGGCGCTCGGGGCGTTCACCGGGCTCGCTGCCGTCGCCGACGAGCTCGGGATCACGGTCCGGCTGCTGGGCACGCCCGCGGAGGAGAACGCCGGCGGCAAGGTGACCATGCTCGACGAGGGCGCCTTCGACGGCACCTCCGCCGCCCTGATGGTGCACGCCGCCGGGGAGGACGTCCTCACCATGGACCCCTTCGCCTCGGCCCAGGTGTCGGTGGAGTTCACCGGTCGGGAGTCCCACGCCAGCGCCGCCCCGCACCTGGGGATCAACGCCCTGGACGCGCTGACCGTGATGCTGACCGCCATCGGGCTCAACCGCCAGCAGCTCGCCCCGCTGCAGCAGGTGCACGGGGTGGTCGACGCCGGCGGCGTGGCGCCCAACATCATCCCCGGCCGGGCCGCCGGACGCTGGATGGCCCGGGCCGCGGACCTGGAGTCGCTGGACCGGGTGCTGGACGTGGTCCGCCGCTCCGCCGAGGCGGGCGCCGTGGCCACCGGGGCCGGCCTGGAGATCACCGAGCCCACCGCCCGCTACGCCGACCTGCGACCCGACCCCGATCTGAGCGCGTTCTACGCCGACGCCCTGGCCTCGGTCGGACGGACCGCCGCCGCGCCCTGGCCCCGGGCCGGGAGCACCGACATGGGCAACGTCTCCCAGCGGTTCCCGAGCATCCACCCGATGATCGGTCTCGGCGACCCCGGCGTGGCCCTGCACACCGTCGAGCTCACCCGGCTGGCCGGCTCCGAGGCCGGCGACCGCGCGGTGGTCGACGGCGCCACCCTGCTCGCCACCACGGCCATCCACGCCGCGCTCACGCCCGGCGTCCGCGCACGGCTGCTGCGCAGCGCCCGCGACGGACAGGTACCTCCCGCGACGTCCTGACCCGTCAGAGGGCGGCCACCCTCGTCAACACCCTCGGCAGCGCCGGTCCAGCCGGGGCGGTCCGCGCCATCCGGAGGGTGCCGCCGCGGCTTCCCGTCGGACACCTACGGGCTTGGGAGCCGCGGCCCCGGTGCCTTATGCTCAACCGTCGGTGAGCACTCCTCACCTGCGGGGCCATGGCGCAATTGGTAGCGCACCTGCTTTGCAAGCAGGGGGTTAGGGGTTCGAGTCCCCTTGGCTCCACCACTTCTCCGGAGCCGTCCGGTCCCCGCGCCCGCGATCAGCCCCGAGCACCCCACCGCGCGATCCGACAGGCCCCGACGGCGACCTCCAGCAGACGCAGCAGCCGGGTGCGTCACGCTGCTCGCGCGACGCACCCGGCTGCCGTCTCGTCGTCAGGTACCGGGGTGGCGGGTGTTGCCGTGCTCGTCCTCGACCCCGGCCGCCATCTCCTCGGGGCTGAGCACGTGGCCGGCGATGTAGGGCTCGTCGTCCGGCTTGGCGGACACGTCGGCGGGGGTGGTGGTGGTCTGGACCGGGGTCGTCTCCACCACGTCCGGAGCGGCCACGACGTCGTCGTCGCCGCTCTTGCGTGCCGCGGCCACACCGGCAGCCGCCGCAGCAGCGACGCCCAGACCGGCGGCGACGGCCGCGGGGGACACACCGGACGTGCCCTTGTCACCACGGGACGCCGCGGCGTCATCCGCATCCGGGGCGCCGACGGTGCTGCCCGGGTTCACCGAACCGCGCCAGGCGCCGCTGGCGTAGCCCTCGCTCTCGATGAAGGCCTTGAACCGGTCGAGGTCGCCCTCGGCCTGGTTCTCGACCACGTTCAGCTTGTCGCCGACCTTCTCCACCACACCCTCGGGCTCGTACTCCAGCGAGAGGTGCACCGAGGTCTGGCCGCCGCCGACGTCCTCGAAGGTCACCGCACCGGCGTTCGTCGCCCCGTCGGTCGCGGCCCAGGCCACCTTGCTGTCGGGGACCTGCTCCAGGATCCGGGCCTCCCACTCACGGCGCACACCGGCGATCTCCGCGACCCAGTGCAGCCGGTCCTCGCTCAGCTGGGTGACCTTGGTGATGCCACCCATGAACTGCGGGAACTCCTCGAACTGGGTCCACTGGTTGTACGCGACGCTCACCGGCACGTTGACCATGACGGACTTCTCAACCTTCGTCACCACAGCGATCTCCTTTGGTCTTCCGAGGTCGTACGGGACGTTCACAGCCCCTGCACGTCCACTACCCCCGAAGGCGGCGGTGAACCGAGCCGTCGGCCCAGAATCGCTGGCAGGCCAGAGCCCGGACGCCGGACCCGACCGCTCCCGGCCGATCCGAGGCGTCGGTGCCGAGGGTCTGGGTTCCGCGACCGCTCCCCAGGTCGGCGGTGCACCGCCCACGGGTGGAGGACCAGCCGATGCAGGAGGTGCGGCGCGGGCGTCAGTCCTGCACCCAGGCTCCGAGCGAGGCGACCACCACGTCGATGAGGGCGTCGTCGACCGGTGCGTGGCGCTCCGGTAGCCGGGGCGCCGTCGGGGGCCGGGGAGCGTCGGACGGGTGCCGTAGGCTTCGTCGCGACCTGCAGCGGACGGAGGGGTGTCGTGAGCGTGCCGGAGAGCCTGGTCGCCGACCGCTACCGCCTCGTGGAGATGGTCGGCAGCGGCGGCATGGGCGTCGTCTGGAAGGCCTGGGACGAGCGGCTCCAGCGGCAGGTGGCGGTCAAGCAGCTCCGTCCGCTCTTCGGGCTCAGCGAGGCCGACACCAAGCTGGCCAACGACCGCGCCATGCGCGAGGCGCGGATCACCGCCCGGCTGCACCACCGCCACGCGGTGTCGGTCTTCGACGTGGTCGACGACGACGGACGTCCCTGCCTGATCATGCAGTTCGTCCCCTGCACCACCCTGGCCGACGAGCTCCGCGACCACGGTCCGCTGGCGCCGGAGCGGGTCGCCCTCCTCGGTGCGCGGATCGCGTCGGCCCTGCACGCGGCGCACGACCTCGGCATCGTGCACCGCGACGTCAAGCCGGGCAACGTCCTGCTCGGCGAGGACGGCAGCACGCTGATCAGCGACTTCGGCATCTCCCGAGCCCTGGACGACATCTCCCTGACCAGCACCGGGATGGTGCACGGGACGCCGGCCTACCTGGCCCCCGAGGTCGCCCGCGGCGAGGACGCCACCTACCGCTCCGACGTCTTCTCCCTCGGCGCGACCCTGTACGCCGCCACCGAGGGTTCCCCGCCCTTCGGCAGCGACGCCAACTCGATCGCCCTGCTGCACCGGGTCGCGGCCGGGACCGTCGAGCCACCGCAGCAGAGCGGCCCGCTCGCCCCGCTGCTGCTGCAGATGCTGTCCGCCGACCCGTCGGCGCGGCCGTCGATGAGCGACGTGGCCAACCGGCTGGAGCAGCTGGCCCGGAGCGGGGACACGGTGGCCCCACCCGCGCCGGAGCCCACCAGGCAGCTGCCGCCCACGCCGGCGAGGCCCACCCGGATGAGCTTCGGGTCCTCCAGCCCGGCGTCCGGGTCACGGGCCGGCTGGGCGGGCGGCGGCGTACCGGTCGCGGCAGCAGCGGCCCAGGGGGCGTCCTCCCGCGACGTCCGTCCCGACACCTTCCAGATGGCTCCCGCGGTCACCCCGCCCGTCGTCCCCCGGACCCCCGTGCCGCCCGACGAGGACGAGCCGGGCCCCGGTCGGGGTCGACGGCGTGCCGGTGTGGTGGCGCTGGTGCTGAGCCTCGTCGCCGTCGCGGCGCTGGCCCTCTACCTCGTGCCGCTGCTCGGCCGGCCGGACCCGGGCACGGTCGCGGACCCGCCGGCCGAGACCTCCACCTCGGCCCCCGCGGAGCCCACCGACGCCAGCCCCGAGCCCACGCCGGAGGACACGACCTCGGCGGCCCCGCCGTCGGACCCGCAGGACGAGGAGGAGGACGAGGAGGACACCCCCTCGCCCGAGGCCACCCCCACGCCGACCCCCACGCCCGAGGAGTCGGAAGACACCGGCGGCTCGCCCAGCGCGGAGGACCTGCAGACGGCCATCACCAGCTACTACGCGCTGGTGACCGAGGACACCGACGAGACCTGGCCCCTGATGACGAGCGAGTACCAGAACCGCACCGCCGGCGGTCAGGACTCCTACGAGGCCTTCTGGGACGACATCGACCGCGTCGAGACCAGCGACGTGACCGCCACGCCGCCCGACCAGGTGCAGGCCACGCTGACCTACTACTACGACGACGGCCAGGTGCTGGTGGAGCCGACGAGCTTCCGGCTGGTCGAGGAGGAGGGCGTGCTCAAGATCGCCGACTCCACCGTCGGCTCCGGTCGCTGAGCCGGCTCACCTCCGCCGCGCGCCGCAGGTCTCCGCCAGCACCCCGCGCGTCGAGGCTCAGCCCCGCCAGCCCATCCGCCACATCCCGGTGGCCTCGACGGTGGCCGCCTCGACCAGGGTCAGCAGCTCCTCGGTCGACTCCGCCTGCAGGAACCCCAGCTGGTCCAGCTCGCTGACCGGGGCGATCCCGCCCAGCTGCCAGCTCGACTCCACCGGGTCCGCGGACAGCACCACGTCCGGGTCGAACTGCTGCTCGGCGTACTCGCTGGCCACGGCCAGGCTGCGGCGCACCACCTCCTCGACCCGCTGGCGCAGCGGGTCGAGGGCCGGGTCCCAGACCAGCGGGTCGGACAGCCGGACCTCCGCCCGGGGGTAGGGCTCCTCCTCGAGCCATCGCACCACCTGGAACCGCTCGGTCCCGGTGGCGGTGATCCCGATCGAGGTGGTGTCCAGGGCGGCGTCCACCACCCGGGCCAGGGTGCCGACCTCGAAGCGGTGGTCCCCGCCGCCCACCTCCTGGCCGCGTTCGATCAGCACCACCCCGAAGCGCAGCTCCTCGGCCTGGAGCAGGTCGGAGAACATGGCCAGGTAGCGCGGCTCGAACAGCCGCAGGCCCAGCGGGAGGTGGGGCAGCAGCACGCTGCCCAGGGGGAACATCGCGAGCTCCACGGCTACCTCCTGCTGAGCGGCGTCACTCCTGCACGGTAGTCGGTGCGCAGATGACGCCGCTGGGGCCGGGGCGGCGGGGAGCACCCGGACCCGGTCCGACCTGGGGCCGCGGGGCGCCGGGACGGGTCCTGGGCCGTCACTAGGCTCAGGCCATGACGACCTTCGCAGTGGTGGGTGCGGGCTGGCGGGCCGGGTTCTTCTGGCGGGCGGCCGAGGGCGTGGACGACCTGGAGTGCCTGGGCGCGGTGGTCCGCACGCCCCGCGAGCTCCCGGTGCCGACCTTCGGCTCCCTGGACGAGGCGCTGGCCGCCGGACCGGACTTCCTGGTCACCTCGACGCCGTGGTCGGTGACCCCGGAGGTGATCGGCGAGGCCGTCCGACGCGGGGTGCCGGTGCTGGCCGAGACCCCACCGGCTCCGGACCTGGAGGGTCTACGTGCGCTGTGGTCGGAGGTCGGGGCGTCGGACCTGGTGCAGGTGGCCGAGCAGTACCTGCTGATGCCCAGCCACGCGGCCCGGCTGGCCCTGGTGCGCTCGGGCGCGATCGGCACCCCCACCCAGGTGCACGTCTCCTCCACCCACCAGTACCACGCGGTCTCGATGATGCGCGGCTTCCTGGGTCGGGGACGGGGCCCGGTCACCGTGCGCGCCACCCGGACCACCGCGCCACTGGTGAACCCCCTGGTCCGCGACGCCTGGAGCGGGGACGACGAGCCGAAGGAGGCCGCCACGGTGCTGGCCACCATCGACTTCGGCGACGGCCGCTCCGGGCTCTACGACTTCACCGACAACCAGTGGCACAACCAGCTGCGGTTCCGCCGGCTGCTGGTGCGCGGCAGCCACGGCGAGCTGATGGACGACCGGGTGGTCCGCCTCGCCGGGCCGGAGACCGTCCTGCAGTCCGAGATCACCCGCTACACCAGCGGGCGCGACCTCGA
Organism: Auraticoccus monumenti; assembly: GCF_900101785.1. Taxonomy (GTDB): domain Bacteria; phylum Actinomycetota; class Actinomycetes; order Propionibacteriales; family Propionibacteriaceae; genus Auraticoccus; species Auraticoccus monumenti. The sequence goes on from NZ_LT629688.1 coordinate 559,229, forward strand.
CCTGGACGGCTTCGACACCGAGCACCTGAGCCACGACGGGCAGGTGCTCTACCGCAACCCGTACCGCGGACGCCGCTGGATGGACGAGGAGATCGCCATCGCCACGCTGCTGGACCGCACGGCTGCGTGGGTGCGCGGCGAGGGCGAGCCGCCGTACCCGCTGGCCGACGGGATCCACGACCACCACGTCGCGCTGGCCGTCGAGGAGGCGCTGGCCGCCGACGCCACCGTGCGGACGTCCACCGAGGCCTGGCACTGACGCCTCCGCCCCTCGCGCAGGAAGCGGTTTCCCCGCACGGGACGCCCGCCGGTCACGGCCAGATCACGATGTGATCCTCGACACCTCAGGCTCTTCGCATCCGGCGTCCCCGGTGCCAGACTGCGAAGACCGTCCGGGCCGTGAGGGCCGCGTGACGAACGGCTGTGACGTCGACGACGACGGCACCAGACGCCGCCGCCACGCGATCTCTCGTCCGCGGGCGGTGCAGTGCGACCGCACCTCGACGACGAGAGCGAAGGCTTCCCATGGACCCATCACCCCCCATCCCCCGACTGAGTCGCCGGCGCCTGCTCGGTACCGCGGCCGCACTCGGGGCGGGGGCCGCCACCGCCGGGCTCACCGGCTGCGGCTCCCCCACCTCGATCTCCGAGGACCCCCGCGAGCTGGTGCTCTGGTACTGGAACCGCTCGGTGACGCCCTCGCTGCTGGCCCAGGCGGCCGAGCAGATCCCCGGCAGCCAGGACCGCCGGCTGCGCGCCGACATCATCGGCGGCACCTTCGACACCAAGCTCCGCACCAGCCTGGCGGGCGGGGCCTACATCCCCGACGTCACCGGCATCAACTCCAACTGCTCGCTGTACTTCCTCAACGAGGACCAGTTCCTGGACTTCAACGAGCTCGGCGGGCGCGAGCTGGCCGACCAGTACTACCCGTGGAAGGTGAAGCTGGGAACCACCCCGAGCGGACGGCACTGCTTCTGGCCGATGGACACCGGCCCGACCGGCCTCTACTACCGGGCCGACCTGTTCGAGGAGGCCGGGCTGCCGAGCGACCCCGAGGAGGTGGGGGCCGCCGCGACCACGTGGGAGGACCTGATCGAGCTCGGTGTGGAGCTGCGGCGAGGCGGCGAGGGTCCGGCGCTGATGGGCTACGGGTTCTTCATCTTCAGCCAGTTCCTCAACGCCAGCCCCGAGCGCTACTTCGACGAGCAGGACCGTCCCCTCTACAACCAGCCCGACAGCGCCGTCCGGCGGGCCTGGGACACGGCGGTGATGGCCATGGAGGCCGGGGTGACCGGCAACCGCCAGACCAGCACCGACCAGAACGCGGCCTGGACCAGCGGCGACACGGCCGCCCACATCGAGGCGGCGTGGTGGGCCGAGGTGCTCGCCGACACCGCCCCGGAGACCAGCGGGAGCTGGCGGCTCGCCAGCCAACCGGTCAACCCCGGCAACAGCGGTGGTTCGTTCCTGGCCATCCCCGCCACCTGCAAGGACCCGGAGGCGGCTTTCGCCTTCGCCACCTGGCTGACCAGCCCGGAGAACCAGACCACCGCCTTCAACGAGATCCAGCTGTTCCCCTCGACCCCGTCCTCCTTCGAGAGCGGGGAGATGGACGGGAGCGGGGAGTTCTTCGGCTCCCAGGACCAGCTGACGTTCTTCAGCGACGCCGCTGCGGAGGTGCCCACCACCTACGTCAGCAGCTACGAGGCGCAGGTGTCGGCCTTCGGCAGCGAGATCAAGAACGTGGAGACGGGCAAGCCGGCCGAGCAGGCCTGGGCCGACGCCGTCGACGCCGCGAACCGCACCCTCCGCAAGCGGGGGGTCCTGCTGTGACCGCCGACCTGACCGTGCGCGGCGCCGCCCCCGCCCCCGCCCGCGCGCTGCAGCCCGACGAGGACCGTCCGCGCCGCTCCTGGCGGGCGTCCTGGCCGCAGTACCTGGCCATCGCCCCCTTCTACGTGCTGTTCCTGGTGTTCGGGCTGTTCCCGATCCTGTTCTCGGTCTACCTGTCCTTCACCGACTGGAACGGGATCGGTGAGATCACCTTCGTGGGGCTGGCCCAGTACCAGTACCTGGTGGCCGACCCGCGCTTCTGGAACGCGGTCGCCAACACGTTCATCATCTGGATCATCTCCACCGTCCCGATGCTGTTCATCGCGCTGGTGCTGGCGTTCCTGCTGCACCAGAACATCCGCTTCAAGTCGATCTACCGGGTCGCGTTCTTCCTGCCGAACGTGACCTCGATGGTGGCGATGGCCATCGTCTTCGGCTCCGTGTTCTCCGACTCCTTCGGGCTGGCCAACTCGGCCCTGACCGCGCTCGGCATGAACGAGCTGGCGTGGCTCAGCGACCCGTGGGGCATCAAGATCACCATCGCCATGATGGTGATCTGGCGCTGGACCGGCTACAACGCGATCATCTACCTGGCCGGACTGCAGTCCATCCCCACCGAGCTGTACGAGTCCGCCCGGGTGGACGGGGCCAACAACTGGCAGATCTTCAGCCGGATCACGGTGCCGCTGCTGCGCCCGGTGATCCTGTTCACGGTGATCACCTCCACCATCGGGGGGCTGTCGCTGTTCACCGAGCCGCAGGTGCTGCTGGGTGACGCCGGTGGCGCCAACGAGGCCGGCATGACCATCGTGCTGTACCAGTACAACCAGGCCTTCACCCAGTTCGACTTCGGCTACGGCTCGGCGATCGCCTGGGCGCTGTTCATCATCGCCGCGGTCTTCGCCATCATCAACTGGCGCCTGCTGCGCGACCGCGACGGCATGCCGTCCAAGCGCTCCCGCGGGGCCACCGAGGGGAGCACCCGATGACCGCCACCCTGCCCACCCTCTCCACCACCCCGTCGGCCGGGGGCCCCGGACCCAACCCGCTCGACGACGACCGCTCCGCGCAGCGCCGGGGGCTGGTCGCCCGGGTCGTCACCCACCTCTGCCTGCTGGTCGGGGTGCTGCTGTCAGTCTTCCCCTTCTACTGGCTGGTGGTGATGTCGACCAGGACCACGGCCGACATCTTCGGCTACCCGCCGAAGCTCACCTTCGGGCCCGAGCTGCTCACCAACATCCAGACGGTCTTCAGCAACGTGGACCTGCTGGGTGCGCTGTGGAACACGTTCCTGGTCTCGGCGCTGTCGGCGGTGCTGGTGATGCTGTTCGACTCGCTGGCCGCCTTCGCCTTCGCCAAGTACGACTTCCCCGGTAAGAACGTGCTGTTCGTGCTGCTGCTGGCCACGATGCTGGTGCCGGGCAGTCTGTCGCTGGTGCCGAGCTTCGTGCTGATGAGCGAGATCGGCTGGGTCGGCGGTCTGCAGGCGCTGATCATCCCGGGGGCGGCCAACGCGTTCGGCATCTTCCTGCTGCGTCAGTTCGCCGGGGGCTCGATCCCCGACGAGCTGATCGACTCCGCCCGCATCGACGGGGCCGGCTTCTTCCGGACCTGGTGGAGCGTCGGGGTGCCGATGCTGCGCGGCGGGCTGGCGTTCCTGGGGATCTTCACCTTCATCACCGCCTGGAACGACTACGTCTGGCCGCTGATCGTGCTGGTCGACCCCCAGCGCCAGACCCTGCAGACGGCCCTGGCCCAGCTGAACCTGGCCTTCGCCACCGACTACGGCGCCGTGATGGCCGGTGCCCTGATGAGCGTCGTCCCGCTGATCGGCGTCTTCATCATCGGCGCCCGGCACTTCATCGCCAACATCGCCGCAGGAGCCCTGAAGGGCTGACGGCGAGGACCCGACGCGCGGCCCGCACGACCCTTCCAGGTTGTGCGGGCCGCCGTCGTCCGGACCCACCGGGGTGCGGGCCGCGTCGGCCGGACCGGGGTGCGGGGCGCCGTCGGCCGGACCGGGGTGCGCGGCGCCGTCGTCCGGACCGCCGAGGTGCGCGGGCGCCGTCGTCCGGACCGCCGAGGTGCGGGGGCGCCGTCGTCCGGACCGCCGGGGTGCGGGGGCGCCGTCGCCCGGGCCGCCGTCGAGCCCTCGTGCCGACGTCCCCACCCGGCGACGTCCGGCGACTCGCCTGGAGCTGTCGCCTCACCCACCCCTGACCCGACACATCCAGGCACCTCGCCCAGCACAGTCGCCGCAGGGCGGACCCCGCCGTCGGGGACGGGGCGACTGGCCGCAAGTCGTCGCCTCCCCCGACCTCGACCCGACACATCGAGGCCACCCGCCACCCCACCACGCGGCCCCCGCCCAACCGACGGGCGGAGGACCCCGGTCGAGGCGCACGATGTGGCGACTGGCCACCAGACGCCGCCTCCCCGACCTCGACCTGACACGTCGAAGCCACTCGCCAACCGGTCGCACGAGGCCGCCGCTCAACCGGTGGGGAGGACGAGGCCACTCGCCGCCACGCGTCGTCTCACCCGACCCCGACCCGACACATCGAGGCCACTCGCCGCCGCAGGGCCGGGTGCGCGGCCCGACTCCCGGGTCGCGAGCCGAGCGACGAGGGGCGGCGTGTGGTCGCCAGGTGGCGGCACGGGAGTCAGTCAGGGCGACGCAAAGGGGCGACGCGCACGGACGGGGCCCAGGGGGCGCGGCGGTGGGTGGGGTGGGTGGTGGGTGGCCCGTTAGGGTCTCGGGTGAGGGACGACGAGAGGACGAGGGATGCGCGCGGTGAGGCTGCACGGGACGGGTGACGTCCGGCTGCACGAGGAGCCGGACACGACCGCCGGCGAGGGCGAGAGCCTGGTCCGCATCCACGCCGTCGGGCTGTGCGGCTCGGACCTGCACTGGTTCGTCGACGGCGGCATCGGCGACTCCCGCATCACCGACCCGGTGGTCCCGGGCCACGAGTTCTTCGGCACCGCCCTCACCGGCCGCTACGCCGGGCAGCGCGTGGTCGTCGACCCGGCCATCTCCTGCATGCACTGCGAGTACTGCCACCGCGGCGACCACAACCTGTGCGAGAACATCATCTTCGCCGGGCACGGCACCCGTGACGGCGGTATGCAGGACCTGCTGTCCTGGCCCGACCGCAGCATGACGCCGCTGCCGGACTCCATCAGCGACACCGCCGCGGTGGTGCTGGAGCCCCTCGGCGTCGCCATCCACGCCTTCGACCTCTCCCACATCAAGCCGGGGATGCGGGTCGGCGTGGTCGGCGCCGGGCCGATCGGGCTGTTCATCCTGCAGCTGACCCGCAACGCCAACGCCACCGGGCTCGTCGTGGTCGAGCCGCTGGCCCACCGCCGCGAGCTGGCCGCACGTCTCGGCGCGGACGTCGTGCTGGCCCCCGAGGACGTCCAGCAGCAGACCACCTCCTGCGACCTGGTCTTCGAGGTCAACGGCAACCCCGACGCCGTCACCGAGGCGATCACCCTGGCCAAGCCGGGCGCGCGGGTGGTGCTGGTCGGTATCCCCGACGAGGACCAGACCACGTTCTCGGCCTCCGCGGCCCGTCGCAAGGGGCTGACCATGGTCTGCGTGCGCCGGATGAAGGAGGTCTACGACCGCGCCATCGCCCTGGTCGAGCGCGGGCACGTCGACGCCGAGTCGGTGGTCAGCGACGTCCACGACCCCCAGCAGGTCGAGGAGGCGTTCCGGTCCGGGGCCGAGCGCCGCGGGCACAAGGTCGTGGTGCGCTTCAGCGCCTCCGAGATCGGCTGACCCGACCGGCCCAGCCCTCTGGCCGACGACCCGCACGCGTGTCATGATTTGAGCGTCCGGACCGGTGCCCACCGGGCGGACTGCCACTCCGCGGGGGAGTGTGGCCTGACTCAGGCCCCTCGGTGACCCGTGGCCCGCGTCGTCGCATGACCGTGCGACCCGGCGAGCCGAGACCCCTGAGCGTCCGCGGGGTCGAGCGGCGGAGTCGAGGGGCCCCGCCGCTGGGCCCCGCGGCCCCGGTCGGCCCCTCATCGCCCTGCAGCTCATCTTCCCGGAGCCGGGTCTCAACCCCAGGTCGAGCCCTCTCCGCTCCCGAAATGCATTCTGATCAGGCATTTCAAGAACGTCACCGAATTGATACCACCTGTGCGTTGTGGGTCGGGGCCCGCCATTCGTACGGTGTGCGCGCCCGCAAGGGCCTCCCCCGAAGAAGATCAAGGACCCCTCGTGACCACTCCCCCGAACCGGTCACGGCCAGCCACCTGCGTCCTGGCCGTCGCCACCGTCTCCGCCCTCACCGCGGCGAGCGTGCTCGCCACCACCGTCCCCGCCGCTGCCGAGACCGACACCACGACCACCGTGGTGCAGGAGTCGCTGACCGCCGGCAGCACCGCGCGGACGTCCCCGACCACCTGGACCTACCGCGACTCCCGCACCGCACCGTTCACCACGCTGGGCGTCAGCTGGCGGACCGGTGCGAAGGTGCAGCCGACCATCGAGTTCCGCACCCGGACCGACGGCACCTGGACGGCCTGGACCGCCGCCCCCGAGATCGCGGCCACCCCGGCCGAGGCCGAGCGGGCCGGCACCGACCCGGTCTACGTCGGTGACTCCGACGGCGTCGAGGTGCGGATGACCACCCCGGCCGGCGCCACGGTGGCCGACCCGAGCGTGGCGCTGATCGACCCCGGGGACGCGGCCACGCCCACCCCGCAGACCACCATGACCACCCGCGCCGCGGGCAGCTACCTGCCGCCCAAGCCGGCCGTGGTCAGCCGCGCGCAGTGGGGGGCCGACGAGTCCTGGCGCTGCCCGACGCCCAGCTACACCTCGTCCATCCAGGCCGCGATCGTGCACCACACCGCCGGGATCAACGGCTACACCAAGGCCGAGTCGGCCGGCGTCGTCCGCGGCATCTACGCCTACCACACCAAGACGCTGGGCTGGTGCGACGTCGGCTACAACGTGCTGGTGGACAAGTACGGCACCGTCTTCGAGGGCCGTGCCGGTGGTCTGGACAAGCCGGTGCTGGGCGCCCACGCCACCAGCTGGAACTCCGGCACCACGGGGGTGTCGCTGATGGGGAACTACGAGACCGCTGCCGCTCCCGCGGTGATGATGGAGTCCGCGGCCAAGGTCATCGCCTGGAAGCTGGCCCCCTACGGTCGGGACCCGAAGTCGAAGGTGACCCTGGCCGGGAAGACGATCTTCCGGATCGCGGGCCACGGTGACGTGATGTCGACCGCCTGCCCCGGGGTCAACGTCCGCTCCAAGATGCCGGCCCTCCGGGACCGCGTCGCGGCGCTGATGACGGCGCCGGTCGCCGCCCCCACCCCGACGCCGACCCCCGCTCCGGCCCCGGTGACCGCCACCACGGTGATCGGGAAGCGCTGGCAGGCCCTCGGTGGCGGCGACGGCGTCCTGGGCTGGCCGCTCAAGCCCGAGGCGAAGGTCGCCGACGGCAGCTGGCGGGAGTTCAAGGCCCACGACCTGTTCGCCTCCCCGCGGACCGCGGCGTTCTGGACCACCGGGGCCGTGCGCACCCAGTACCGCTCGCTCGGCACCGCGACGTCGGCGCTCGGCTTCCCGACCAGCGACGAGAAGAACGTGCCCGGCGTGACCGGCGCGCGGATGAACAGCTTCGAGAAGGGCTGGATCATCTGGAGCTCGGGCAACGGCACGCACGCCCTCACCGGCTCGTTCTTCGCCACCTACAGCAAGGACGCCGCCCTGCGCGGTCGCCTCGGTGCGCCCACCAGCGCCCGGGTGACCTCGGAGTTCGGCATCCCGTCGCAGACCTTCCGCGGTGGACGGCTGTTCGAGGTCGGCGGCACCGTGGTGGTCCTGGAGGGTGCGGCCTTCCGTCACCACGCCGCCCGGACCGCCAAGGACCGGGCCACCATCGGGGCCCCGACCGCCGGCGCCACCGCCGTCACCGCGACCGTCACCAAGACCGCCGCCACCGTGCAGCGGATGCAGAAGGGCACCTACGTCACGGTCGGCACCAAGGCCGTCGTGGTCAAGGGCAGCCTGCACGGCACCTGGCGGGAGTTCGGTGCCGAGAAGGGCCGGCTGGGTCTGCCCACCGCCGACGAGAAGGTCGTCAGCGGGGGCTGGACGCAGACCTTCGAGCGCGGCTCCATCTCGCGGGTGAACGGGGAGACGATCATCCGCCACCGCTGACCCATCCTCAGCGCAGCCGGCGGGGACCCACCTCCTCACCACCGGCACCGACGACACCCGGCAGGGCCACGCGCCCTGCCGGGTGTCGTCCGCTACCGGCGGCGGGGCCTGCCCGGGCGCCGGACGTAGCGGCGGCTGGCCGGGCCGACCAGACGGGGACCGGCGAGCCGACGCTCCAGGCGGCGGGCCTCACGGGAGAGGGGTTGGGCGACGTACTCACCGAGGATCACCCCGGCGGCCAGCGCGAGGGCCACCGAGGCGGCCGTCACCATGGCGAGGATCCCGATGGTGGTGGGGCCGGCGCCGCCCTGGGCGAGCAGCGACAGCCCCCGGTAGATCGACAGACCGGGGAGCATCGGCACCACCGCGGAGACCACGATCACCAGCGGCGGCACCCGCACCGCCCGGGCCACCGGGTAGCCGATGAGCCCCACGGCCAGCGCGGCCAGGGCGGTCGACCAGGCCCCCAGACCGGCCTGGTTCACCACCCGCGAGATCACGATGGCCCCGCCGGCGACGAGGCCGACCGGGACCAGGGCCCGGAGCGGGGCGTAGGAGGCGAAGGCGAACCCGGCCGCGGCCACCACCGCGCCGGCACCCAGCACCGCGAGCCCGCGCAGGGTGTAGACGGCCGGTTCGATCGAGAGGATCTCCACGCCGAGGAAACCCGCCACCGCGAGTCCCCCGCCCACCCCGGCGATGATGCCCGCGGTGGCCAGCAGCGCCTCGATCAGCCGGGCCGCGCTGGTGATGTAGTAGCCGGACAGGGCGTCCTGCAGGGCGCCCATGAAGCCGACGCCGGAGAGCAGCATGATGATGTTCGCGGTCACCACGCGCGAGGGGTCGGACTCGAGCCCGGTGATCATCAGCACCACGGCGACGAGCATGGCCAGCGCGCCACCGGCCACCTGCAGGTAGAAGGCGGGCAGCCGACGGCGGGACAGCACCATCTGCATCCGGTCGATGGCCACCGCCGCCACGAAGGCGCCGCCGATCACCACCGGCGACCCGGCCAGCATCGCCGCCACCCCGGCCGACATGGCACCCCAGCCCAGCGTCACCGCCCAGCGCGGTCGGTCGTGCCCGGTGGAGCGGATCTTGGCCACGGTGGCGCGGGCCCGGGCCAGCGGCACGTCGTCGCGGAGGATCTCGCGGACCAGGTGGTCGACCAGGGTGAGGTCGGCGTAGTCGATGTCGCGCTGCTTCACCTGGCGCAGCAGGACGTGCTGGGCCTCGTCGTCGCTGGCCTGGTAGCTCATCGAGAGCGAGGTGAAGGTGACGTCGATCTCGGGGTTGCGCAGCCCGTAGCGCCGGGCCACCGAGTGCATGGTGGCGGCGACGTCGGCCGCCCCGGCCCCGTTGGACATCATCAGCTCACCGAGGCGCAGGCAGAGGTCGATCGTGTGGGTGATCTCGCGGTCCGTGAGCACGTGTCCCTAGGCTGCCAGAATCCGCTCCCGAGCGCCCCTCGGGCGCGTCGCTCAGGCGGTGGAGGGGCTGCGCACCTCGAGTAGGCCGAGGAAGCGGTCGACGGTCGCCTCGTCCAGACCCTTGACGCCGCGCAGGGCCTCGCGGGCGACCTCCGGTGCGGCGGCCAGGTCGGCGGCGTGGAACACCTGGGCGGTGAGCAGGCTGTCGGCGGCGTCCTGCACCACACAGCTGCGCGGACGTCCGCCCAGGCACGCCTCGTCGGCGAGGACGCGCTTGAAGGCGTAGTCGTCCAGCCCGGAGATGTGGGACAGGTTGTCGGCGGGCTTGCCGTCGCGGTGCCGGTGCCACCGGTCCACCACCACGCGCACGGCCAGCGCGTCGGGTGGCGCCTCGCCCTCGCCCCCGGGCGCGGAGTAGACCGCGCTGATCAGCGCCAGCTCGATCTCGCCGGAGTAGCCCAGCGGGTGCGAGGCCGCGATGGTCTGCGTGCCCGGCACGTCAGCGGCCGGCTTGCGGCGGAGCCTGTCCCACAGCATGCGTGTTCCTCTCGTCATCGTCGACGATCGTGGTGGGCCCAATGTACGCCCTCGCCGGCCAGCTGCACCCGGCCGCCGGGAGACCCCAGCGGTCGACGTCTCGCCGCGACATCGCGGCGGAACGTCGTGTGCCGCGCTCGGCGGGGGCGGCGGGGCCCCGACCGCGCTCGGGGCCTCGTCAGACCGGGGACGCGGTCAGGAGCGCTGGAGGTGGTGGACCAGGAACTCGACGGCGGCCGGGTAGGCGTCCAGGCGGTTGGCGCGCTTGGCCAGCCCGTGGCCCTCGTCGTCGTAGACCTTGAGCTCGTGCGGGATGCCCCGGGCGGCGAGGGCGGCCGCGATCTGCTCGGCCTCGCTCAGCGGGACCCGCGGGTCGTTGGCGCCGTGGATCACGAACAACGGGGCGCGGAGCTGGTCCAGGTAGGTGATCGGCGAGGCACGCTCCAGCAGCTCCCGGTCGTGCTTGAGGCTGCCGTACTCCCGCTCGCGGTAGGCCCGGCGGTAGGCGGAGGTGTTCTCCAGGAAGGTGACCAGCGAGGAGATGCCCACGATGTCCACCCCGGCGGCCCACCGCTCCGGCTGCATCGTCGTCCCGGCCAGCACCATGTAGCCGCCGTAGGAGCCACCCCACAGGGCCGAGCGGTCCGGGTCGAGGCCGAGCTCGGGCAGCCAGTCGTGCAGCGCGGCCAGGTCGGCGACGGAGTCCAGCCGCAGGTCGACGTCGTCCAGGCTGTACCAGCGCTTGCCGTAGCCGGTGGAGCCGCGGACGTTGGGCACCAGCACGGTGAACCCGGTGGCGGCCAGCGCCTGGACCACGGGGTTGAACAACCGGGTGGCCATCGACTCCGGTCCGCCGTGGACCACCAGCACCGAGGCTCCCGCCACCTCCGGCACCTCGCGGGTGGGCCGGTAGACGAAGCACGGCACCTGCTCCCCGTCCGGCGTCGGCACCCGGTGCACGGTGGGGACGACGAGCCGCTCCGCGACGTGCGCGGGGACGTCGCTGGCCACCAGCGGGGTGAGGACGCCGGTGCGGGCGTCGACCGAGGACACCGAGGAGGGCGCCGTCGAGCTGGACACGGTGACCACGAACCGGGAGGCGTCCGAGGCCCAGACGACCTCGGCGGCACCGGGCTGCGGCTGGTCGACCCGGCAGCGCAGGGTCCCGTCGGTCTCGTGCACGGCGAGCTCGAGGGCGCCGTCGACCAGGGTGCCGACGACCATCGCCGACGCGTCCGGCGCCGCCCACAGCTGGAGGTCGTGCTCGTCGTCGGTGACCAGCGGCTCCCAGCTGCCGCCATCCAGCCCGATCCGGAGCACGGCGGTGTGCTCGCGGTCGTGGTTGGAGGCCAGCAGCAGCGCGTCGTCCCCGGCGGTCCAGGCGGCGGAGTGGTGCAGGGCGTGCTCGTCGGGATCGGTGACGGCCCCGTCGCCGACCGCCCGCTCCCCGGCCAGGAACACCAGGCTGGACGCCGGCCGCAGGCTCAGCGCGGTGACCGCGACCGACGTCCGGTCGTGCGAGGCCACGGTCTGGGCGACGTAGCCACCACCGTCGTAGAGGGTGCGCTCCTCGCCGGTGACCAGGTCGCGGACGACGACGTCCATGTCGACGCCGTTGCGCCGGTTGGTGGAGTAGACGAGGGCGTCGGCGGCGACGTCCTGCAGCACGTGCATGTGGGCCGGGTCGCGCACCAGCGGGGTCAGCGCGTCGAGGCCGGCCGGCGCCACGGGCAGCGGGTCGAGGTCGAGCAGGGAGAGCTGCATCAGCTCGTCGCCGCCGGTGTCGTGCTGGACGACCACCTGCCGCCGGCCGGGCAGGTAGCGGCCGGAGCAGCGGGAGGGCAGGTCGGTCAGCGGGGTCCTGGTCCCGTCGGGGCTGATCTCGACCAGCTGGGTGCTGCCCAGCCCGTCGTGACCGGCCAGCACGCGCCCGTCGGCGTCGATGTCGAAGGCCTGCCAGGAGGTCAGCTCGAGCAGCTCGCGGACGACGGTGGTGGCGTCTGGGGTGGAGGGCACCCGGCCACGCTAGCGCGGCCCCGCGGACGTCCCGGTGACCGGATCACCTCCGCCACCACGGCAGCAGCCGGCGTGGACGGCCTCTGGCGCGTCGGTCCGCGGACTGCCATGATTCCACCGTCCGCGCGTCCGGCGCGGGCTCCGAAGTCACCCAGCGGGGGCAGGTGGCCATGCTCGAAGGTCATGCATGCGCGCTCCTCGCGTCCCCGCTCCCCTGCCCACCGTCGACGGCTCCCGCCGGCGTTCGCACACCCGCACGCTGACCGGTCGGACCACCGCCGCCCTGGTGGCCGTGCTGGCCCTGCTGCTGGGACTGCTGGCTCCCGTCCCCGCCTCCGCGGTCGGGGAGCCGGTGCTGATCGACGACTTCAGCGGCGGTGTCCGCGGCACCCGGACCGTCACCCCGCTCGACCCGGACGGCACCACCCCGCTCGGCACCTTCTCCCAGGCCGGCGGGGTGGGCACCATCACCGCCACGGGCACCGGGAACCGGGCGGCGGGCGTCCAGCTGGACTACGCCTTCGGCGCGACCGACCTGCGCTCCGGGCTGAGCAACACCCAGTTCTTCGTCGAGTTCGCCGAGATCACCCGCCTCCCCGACACCGGCGACACCGCGGCCTCGATCAGCATCACGGTCAGCGACGCGGCCGGCGGGTCGAGCAGCTACGGCACCGGGATCGGCAACACCGCCGCCCGCGCCATCGTCCTCAACTTCGACTGCTCGGCCGGCCAGAGCGCCTGCTTCAGCGGGGACGCGAACTTCTCCGCCATCACCGGGGTGCAGCTCCGGGTCGTCTACCCGCGCAACTTCGACAGCACCGGTGGCGTGCTGACCGCCGTGGTGGACCGGATCAGCACCACCCCGACCGGTGGCGTGATCCCGTCTGCGCCCGTCCCGACCCTCACCGGACCGAACGAGCCCTGGGTGCTGGACGAGCCTGCCGTCATCGAGATCGACCTCCTCGTCACCGCCGATGGCGGCCTGGCCGACGTCAGCCGTGAGCCGGGTACCAACGAGGGCCTGCGGCCCAGCGACCTGGTCATCGGCGGGACCGCGCCCGGTCGGGAGAACGTCACCATCAGGGGAGGTGCCAGCAGGGCCACGATCGACATCGTGATCACCGGCCCGGGTGAGCTGACCGTCACCGTCCCGGCCGGGGTGCTCGTCGACGCCTGGGGGCAGCGCAACGTGGCCTCCAACACCTACCGCCTGGAGCTGCGCGAGCCCGAGCCCGCGGACGCCGTCGTGGCGCCCCCGGCGGCGACCCTCGGCGCGGACTACGAGCACGATCTGGACGCCTCCGGCGGTTTCCCTGCGTTCTACAGCTACTCCCTCACGACCGGCGACCTGCCCCCGGGGCTGGAGCTGGGCGACGACGGCGTGATCAGCGGGACCCCCACGACCCCCGGCAGCTACGACGTCACCGTGACCGTGACCAACGCCGGTGAGACCTTCGCGGCGGCGATCACGCTGGTCGTCGGTCAGGCGCCCGCGCTGGACGTCCCCGCCAGCGCCACGGCCACCGTCGGCGAACCCTTCAGCCTCGACGGCGGCGTGGTCGGGTTCCCTGAGCCCGCGGTGGAGGCGGAGGGGCTGCCGGAAGGTCTCTCCCTGACCAGCGACGGGACGACGCTGACCATCAGCGGCACCCCGACCAGCCCGGGCGGTGTCGCCGAGGTGACCCTGACGGCCACCAACGACGAGGGCACCGACGAGGCCACCGTCGAGCTCACCGTCGAGGAGGCGCCGGTCTTCACCAGCGAGGACAGCGCCGAGCTGGAGGTCGGTGAGCCGGCCGAGCTGACCGTCACCACCCGCGGCTTCCCCACCCCGGCGATCACCGCCACCGGACTGCCGGACGGGCTCACCCTGACCGACCTGGACGACGGCACCGCCACCATCACCGGCACCCCTGAGGGTGTGTCCTCCGGCACCGTGACGCTCACCGCCACCTCCGACGTCGGCACCACCACGCAGGAGCTGTCGCTGCTGGTCGCCTCCGACGTGGTCATCACCAGCCCCGGCAGCTACGGGTGGACGCTCGGCGAGCCGGTGCTGGAGTACGCGGTCGCCACCGGTTTCCCGTCGCCGACGGTCACCGTCACCGGTGAGCTGCCCGACGGCGTCGTCGTGGGCACCGACGACCTCGGTCGCACCACCCTCAGCGGCACCCCGACCGAGACCGGCGACTTCGAGGTCGTGGTCACCGCCACCAGCAGCCGCGAGACCGTCGAGCAGACCGTCAGCATCCAGGTCAGCGACGCCCCGGTCGTCACCAGCCCGGACACCGCCACCTTCACCGTCGGCGAGGTCGGGGAGCTCGAGGTGACCACCACCGGGTTCCCGGCGCCGCGGCTCACCCTCCAGGGTGACCTGCCCGAGGGCGTCACCTTCACCGACCAGGGCGACGGGACGGCCACGCTGGCCGGCACCCCGGCCGCCGGCACCGCCGGCAGCTACCCGCTGACCGTCTCCGCCGACAACACCCCGGCCCCCGAGCCGGGCGGGATCGGCGTGCTGGCGGTCGGCGTCACCACCCAGGAGCTCGTGCTCACCGTGGTGCAGCTCCCCGCCTTCACCAGCGCCGACGAGGCCGTGATCACCCTGGGTGACGGGTCGACGCCGACCGCCCTGGTGACGGTGACCGGCTCGCCCGTGCCGACCGTCACCGCGGGTGACCTGCCCGCCGGCGTCACGCTCGGGACGCAGACCGACGGCATCGTGAGGCTGCAGGCGTCCGCTGACACGGTCGGCGGGGTCTACGACATCGACCTGACCGCGACCAGCACCGCCGGGGTGGTGACCCAGGCGCTGCAGCTGACCGTCCGGACGGTGCCGGTCTTCGAGCCCGTTCCCGACGTGGTCGTCGACCTCGGAGAGACGATCGAGCCCGTCACCATCCGGGTGAGCGGGTTCCCGGTGCCCACCATCACCGCAGAGTCCGACCTGGGGGCTCGCGGGCTGGCGTTGACCGACAACGGCGACGGCACGGCGACCCTCACCGGCACCCCGACGTCCTCCGGCAGCTTCTACGTGCAGCTCACCGCCTCCAGCGCCGCCGGCGAGGCGGTCGATGGTGTGTCGGTCACGGTGCGGCAGGAGCCGGGCGTCGAGGCGACCGGTGACATCGTGGTGCCGCTCGGCCAGTCGTTCTTCTTCCAGCCGCCGCCGGTCGAGGTGACAGGCACACCGCCGCCCACCATCACCCTCGAGGGGCTTCCCCCCGGGACGGGCACCTCCGACCTCTTCGGCCCCTGGTTCCTCTTCGGTGCGCCGACCGAGGCGGGCGACTTCACCGTCACGGTGACGGCCACCAACGAGCTGGGCACCGCCAGCGACACCTTCCAGATCCTGGTCACCGACCCGCCCTCCTTCGCCGAGGAGAGCGTGAGCGCCACCTTCGTCGAGGGCACGGCCGGTGAGCTGGACGTCGCGGCCGACGGGTCCCCGCCGCCGTCGCTGACCGTGACCGGTGACCTGCCGGCCGGCATCACCTTCGTCGACGCCGGGGACGGGACCGGCACCTTCGCCGGCACCCCGGAGACCGGCACCGCGGGCAGCTACGAGCTGGAGCTGACCGCCACCAACGACGTGCCACCGCCTACCTTCGTGGGCTTCCCGGGGGAGCTGCTGGTCAACCAGCAGCCCGAGGAGCCCGTGGTCGGGGTGGCTGCCCTGGCCAGCGCCACCCAGCAGGTGACCCTGGAGGTGCTGGCCCCGCCGAGCATCACCAGCCCGGACTCCCTCGAGCTCGTCGTCGGTGAGCCGGTGGAGTTCACCGTGGTCAGCGAGGGCAGCGTCACCGCCGCCCTCACCGTCGGGTCCGGTCTCCCCGAGGGGCTGACCTTCACCGACGAAGGCGACGGCACCGCCACCATCAGTGGCACCCCCACCGGGCCTGTCGGCAGCAGCGAGCTGGTGGTCACCGCCACCGCCTCGACCGGGACGGCGACGCAGACCATCACCGTGCTGGTCCAGCAGCAGCCGGCGTTCACCTCGCCGAACGCGCTGGAGGTCGTGGCCGGTGAGCCGGTCGAGCTCCTCGTGACCACCACCGCGTTCCCAGCGGCCGGCATCAGCGCCGACGACCTGCCCGAGGGTCTGGAGCTGGTCGACCAGGGCGACGGCACCGCGCTGCTGACCGGCACACTGGACGCGCCGGGCAGCTACCCGCTGCTGCTGGTCGCCACCAACGCGGTCGGCACGGCCGAGCAGACCCTCACCGTCGTCGCCGCCGAGCCGGCCCCTGAGCCGACGCCGGAGCCGACGCCCGAGCCGACGCCCGAGCCGACGCCGGAGCCCACGCCCGAGCCGACGCCGGAGCCCCCGGACGGCACGGACGACGAGGACGGGACGGACGACCCCGACGGGGGTGACGACTCCGACGGGGGCGACACCTCCGGCAGCGACACCGCCACGGGCGGGACGGGCGGCGGCACCGACGGCAGCGGTGGTTCGTGGGCAGGCGGGTCCGACGGTGGGTCCTGGCGGACGCCGCTGGCCGACACCGGCGGGCCCGGCGTGGGCCTCGCGGCGCTGGCCCTGCTGTCGACGCTGGCCGGTCTGGGCCTGCTCCGCCGGCGCCGACAGGACTGAACCCGGTACTCCCCACCGGCAGGATGCCGGTGGGGAGGGCCCGGATGGCTCTCGGCCCCGTGACGCAGCGCGTCAGCGGGACCGGAAAAGACGCCCCTGGCCTCGGTGGCGACGTGTCGGGCGACCACCTGGGCCAGCTCGCGGGCTTCCGGGTCGACCTCCGAGGCGGTCTCCGGGCAGCTCGCGGGCGTCCGGGCCGAGGGAGGGGCCACGGGATCCGCAGCGCCAGCACCACGCTGATCACGACCGGGGAGCGTCCCGGGCAGAACCGGACCCTCAGCAGACGCCTCTCGACGATGCTGCAGCGACGCCCGCTAAGCGACCGGTTCTGTACGCCAGCGCGGCACCACGTTGACCACTGGCCCCGAGCGCCCCGGGCAGAACCGGACCCTCAGCAGACACCACTCGACCATGGCCGCGTGACGTCCGCTCAACGACCGGTTCTGCACGCCAGCGCGGCACCACGCTGATCACCGCCCCCCGAGCGTCCCGGGCAGAACCGGACCCTCAGCAGACACCACTCGACCATGGCCGCGTGACGTCCGCTCAGCGACCGGTTCTGCACGCCGGCCCACCCCACCGGCTCGAGACGGTGGACGCACCAGGGGTCACGTGGCATCGGGGCGGTCCGGCCCCGTGACCCCACGCCGCCCGGGCCGCACGTCATCCGGCAGCCGCTGGCCACCAGGCGGCGCCGCCCCAGCCGACCCAGAGGTCAACCGGTCGGTACCGCCCCCGCCGACCCAGACGTCAACCGGTCGGTACCGCGCCAGCCGACCGGGCGTCAGCCGCCGAAGCCGCTGGCCGGCTCGCAGCCGCAGGAGCCGCCCAGCCGCAGGGTGGGGTGGAGGACACGGTGCACGGGCTCGCGCGGGCCGTCCTCGAGCTGGGCCCGCAGGGTCTGGAGGGCCGTCCGGGCCAGGGTGACGACGTCCTGGGCCACCGAGGTGAGCGCGGGCTGGGTGAACCGGCCGGCCGTGGTCCCGTCGAAGGAGACCACGGAGATGTCCTCGGGGACCCGACGGCCCAGCTCGGTCAGCGCCCGCAGCGCGCCGATGCCCTGGGCGTCGCTGGTGGTGAAGATCCCGTCGACCTCGACGCCCTCGGCCAGCAGCGCCAGCATCGCGCGGTAGCCGCCCTCACGGGAGAAGGTCCCGCTCCGGGGCTCGGGGACGGGGCGTCCGGCGGCGGTCAGCGCCCGGCGCCAGCCCTCCTCACGCTGCTTGACGGCCTCGATGTGCGGCGGGCCGGAGAGGCACACCAGGTGCTGCCGGCCGTGTCCCAGCAGGTGGTTCACCGCGAGCTCGGCGGCGGCGGCGTTGTCGATCACCACGGTGGAGAAGGCGTCGGTGCCCGCCGGGGCGCGGTCCAGCAGCACCACCGGGATCCGGGCCCGGGTGATCAGCTCCAGGTCCGGGCGCCCGCCGGCCGAGATCAGCAGCAGCCCGTCCACCTGCCGGTCCAGGAAGGAGCGCAGGTAGCTGCGCTCGCGTTCCGGGTCGTTGTCGGTGGTGCCGATCATCAGCACCTGGTCGGCGGCGAACGCCTCGTCCTCCACGGCCTGGGCCAGCTCGGCGAAGTGCGGGTTCTCGTGGTCGGGCATCAGCATGGCGATGGAGTTCGTCCGGCTCTGGCTGAGCGCCCGCGCGATCCGGTTGGGCCGGTAGCCCAGCTCGTCGATGGCTCCCAGCACCCGGGCGCGGGCGTCCGCCGACACCGGTCGGGGCCCGTCGTTGAGGACGTAGCTCACCAGCGCGGGTGAGACCCCGGCCGCCCGCGCCACGTCGGCCCTGGTCACGGCCACGGCTCAGACCGGTCCTGCGGCGGCGTCGTCCATGGGCGCCATTCTGGCCCCCCGGTGCTGGACGGCCGCGGACCCGGCCGCGACACCGGCCCGGCAGGCCGCCGCGAGGTCCCCGGTGCGGGTCATCTCCACCGTGGCCGCCCCGACGAACGCGTCGCCGGCGCCGCTGGTGTCGACCACTTCCACCTGCGGGGCGGGGACCTCCCCCTGTCCGGCGGCCGAGCCGTGCAGCGCACCGGCCCCGCCCAGGGTGATGATCACCGACCGGGTGTGCGGCACCAGCGCCCGGAGCAGCTCCTCCCCCGCCAGGGTGCGCCCGGTGAGCTCCTGGCCCAGCGCCGCGGCCTCCAGCTCGTTGACCACCAGCGGGTCGCAGCGGGCCAGCACGTCGGCAGGCAGCGAGGTGTAGGGAGCCAGGTTGACCACCAGCCGGGCCCCGACCGCGACGGCGGCCTCGGAGGCGGCCACGATGCACGACGGGGACAGCTCGCCCTGGGTCAGCACCGTGTCCACGGCACCGACCCGGCCGGTGAGCTCACGGACCTGCCGGGGCGTCACCTCCCCGTTCGCGCCGGGCACCACCACGATGGCGTTCTCCCCGCTCGGCTCCACCATCACCACCGCCCGGCCCGAGGAGGTGCCCCGGAGGACGTCGACGGTGTCGGTGCGCACCCCGACCTCGTCGAGGGCGGCGGTGAGCAGCCGGCCCTCGTCGTCGTCGCCGACCGCACCCACCATCCAGCAGGTTCCGCCGGCCAGGGCCACCGCGGCGGCCTGGTTGGCGCCCTTGCCTCCCGGACGGGTGTCGGCGCCGGTGGCCAGCACCGTCTCACCGGGGGCGGGCAGCGTCGCGACCTCGATCTGGAGGTCGGCGTTGAGCGAGCCGACCACCACGACCGTCCCGCTCACTTCTCCCCGCTCCGCGAGACCGACTGCGCGAAGTAGCGCTGCAGGAAGAACAGCAGCAGGGCCGGCACCACCGAGATCAGCAGGGCCCCGCCGAACATCTGCCCGAAGTTGAACTCGGTGTCGGTGTAGGTGCGGGCGATGGCCAGCGGCGCGACCTGCTTGGCCTCGTCGCTGATCACCAGCAGCGGCCACAGGTAGGACGACCACTGGGCGAGGAAGATCAGCAGCGCGGAGTTGATCAGCGTGGTGACGCTGAGCGGCACGTACAGCCGCGTCATCACCCGGAAGTCCGAGGCGCCGTCGATCAGGGCGGCCTCGCGCAGGGAGGCGGGGATGCCGAGGAAGAACTGGCGCATGTTGAAGATGGCCAGGCCGTTGCCGATCCCGGGCAGGATCAGCCCCAGGTAGGTGTTGTTCAGGTTCCAGGCGGTGAAGACCTGCGCCAGCGGGATCGCGATCGCCTCGAAGGGGATCATGAACCCGACCACCAGCATGGCGAAGACGACCTCGCGGCCGCGGAACCGGAGCACGCTCAGCACGTAGGCCGCCGGGACCGACAGCACCAGCCCGATCACCACCGAGCACAGCGCCACCCACAGCGAGTTCGCCATGCTGCGGCCGAAGCGGAGCTCGCCGAAGAGCGCGGCGTAGTTGTCCAGCGTCCAGGTGTCGGGGACCAGGGTGTTCCAGCCGAGCGGGCTGACGCTGGAGATGACCGAGGAACCGGGCCGGAAGGACCCCAGCAGCATCCACACCGTGGGGAGCATGAACGCCAGCGCGACCAGGACGGCCACGGCGGTGAGCAGCACCACCAGCAGGGCGCGTTGCAGCCGGGCAGCGCTGATCGGGGCGGGACGGCCGGTAGTCGGCGTCCCGGACGGGGTGCGTGCCGGGCGGACGGTGGTGGTGGACATCAGTCGCGGTCCCTGAGCAGGCGGAACTGGACGGCCACGATGATGAGCATGACGAGGGTCAGCACCACCGTGGACGTCGCCCCGAGGTTGGGCGAGGAGTAGGTGTAGGTGCGCCGGTAGGCGTCGAACATGAGCAGCGTCGTCGAGCTCTCCGGGCCGCCGTTGGTGAGCAGCTGCAGCGGCACGAACAGGACGAAGTTGGCCACGGTGTCGGCCACCAGCACGAACAGCAGCGGACGGCGCATCATCGGCAGCGTGATCGACCAGAACCGGTGCCAGGCACCGGCTCCGTCCAGCGAGGCCGCCTCGTAGAGGTCGTCGCTGATGTCGTTCAGCCCGGCGATCAGGAACAGCATCCAGTAGCCGATGCCCACCCAGGAGGCGACCACCATGATGCTGGTCAGCGCCTGGGTGGGTGAGGTGAAGAAGGGCTGCGGGCCGATGCCGACCGCGGAGAAGATGCCGTTGACCGGGCCGTCGGGACGCAGCGCAACACCCCAGGCGATGGAGGAGCCCACCAGCGGGATGGTGCAGGGGATGAACACCGCGGTGCGCCACAGCCCCCGGCCGGGCAGCCGCTGGGTGAGCAGCAGGGCGACGAGCATGGCCAGGGCGATCTGCAGCGGGTTGAGCACCAGGTTGAACAGCAGGGTGCGGACCAGGGTGTCGCGGAACATCGGGTCGGAGAACAGGGTGACGTAGTTGGCCAGGCCGGAGAACTCCTCCGTTGCCAGCAGGCCCACCCCGTCGCGGGTGTAGAGGGTGGAGCGGACGGCGCCCAGGAAGGGGACGACCCGCAGCAGCAGGATGGCGAGCACGGCCGGGGTCAGGAAGACCAAGATCGTCCCGAGCCCCCGGCGCCGCCGGCGACCGCTGCGGGTCACCGGGGCGCCGGGCGCCGTCAGGGTGGTCACGAGGTACCCGCGCCGGACCGGGCGGCAGGACCTGCCGGGTGGAGGACCGGGCTCACTGGTACTGCTGCCAGGCGTTCGTCAGCTCCTGCTGTGCCCCGTCGAGGGCCGACTGGGGGTCGGAGCCGTTGGCGATGTCGGAGAACGCGCGGCCGATGATCTCCTCGAACTCGATGTAGCCGACCGTGGAGACGCGGGGCACCGAGGTGTTGGCGGTCTCGAAGGCGACGACCTCGGCCGCCTGCTGGCCACCCTCTGAGGAGGTGAAGATGTCGCTGGCCAGGTAGGACTCCAGCCCCTGCAGGTTGGCGGGCAGCTCGGCGTAGGCGCGGTGCTCGGCGTAGCCGCTCTCCCCCTCCAGGGCGAGCCACTGCAGGAAGATCGCGGCGGCCTCCTTGTTCTGCGAGAACGGGTTCATACCGACCGACCAGGAGCCGTTGGGGGTGGCGGGCTCACCGCCCTCCCAGACCGGGTTGAGGGCCGCGCCCCAGTTCAGGTCGCTCTCGGCGAGCTTCCCGACCATCCAGTTGCCCTGGACCATGTAGGCGGTGTCGCCGGCCAGGAAGGTGGCGTCGGTCTGCTCGGCCGGGACGCCGCGGGGCACGATGCCCTCCTCGAACAGCGAGCCGTAGTAGGCCATCGACTCCACCCAGCCCTCGTTGGCCACATCGGGGGTCAGGTTGTCCTCGCCCGTGGCGCCGATGCCGCCGCCGGCCGAGACCGGGAGGGGCTCGAGCTGGTAGTAGCGGTTGGGCTGACCCAGCAGCAGGCCGTTGTCGGCGTCACCCTCGGCCTGGACCGTGGCGGCGTCCTCCTTCAGCTGCTGCCAGGTGGTCCGCGCGGCCGGGTCGGTCGACGGCGGCTCGACCCCGGCGGCGTCCAGCAGGTCCTTGTTGTAGAAGAGGAGCTGGGTGGAGTTGGACACCGGGAGGGACCAGAGCTTGTCCTGGTAGCTGCTCGCGGCGACGGTCGCCTCCTGCAAGGCGCTGGTGCCCTCGGAGAACTGCGGCGTCAGGTCCTCCAGGTAGCCGCGGGCGGCCAGGGCCGGCACGCGCGGCTGGTCGACCCAGAACAGGTCCGGGTCGCCGGTCTTGCTGGTGATCCGGGAGTCCAGCACGCTGTTGAGGTTGTCGAAGGGCACGAACTGGTAGTTGACGTCGATGGTGGGGTGGTCGGCCTCGAAGGCGGCCACCACGTCGGCCATGCCGTCGGCCTCGGGGTCGAGGATGCCGACCACGTTGATCTCGGCGGTGGGGTCCTCGGCGGGGATGGTCCAGCTGGACTCACCGCCCTCCTCGGCCGGCCCGCCGTCGGTGCTGCCGCCGCCACCGCAGGCGCTGAGGGTCAGGACCGCCGCCAGGGCGAGGCCGAGGCTGGTCGTCGTCGATCGCTTCACGTCACATCTCCATCATCGAGTCGAGGAAGAACCGGTTGAACTGCTCGGCCTGCACGGTCTGGGCGACCAGGGCGTTGGCCGCGGGGGTGGGTCGGGAGGGGTCGGGCAGCCAGTCCCCACCCAGGTAGTCGGTGAGCATGGCGCCACGCAGCCGGTCACCGGTCTCGACCTGGACGTAGGCCTCGCGCCAGGTCAGCAGGTCGGGGTGGGTGACCGCGGCGACGGCGAGCGGGTCGTGCATGGCGCAGGACTCCCCCTCCTCGGGGTGCTGCTGCACGATGTGGTCGATCCAGGCGCTGGTGTACTTGCCGGCGAAGGAGACGAAGGGACGCTCGCTGGCCTCCATCTCCAGCGCCTGCTCCTTGGTGACGCGCACCTTGAGGGTGACGTCCAGCCCCACCCAGCGGGCCACGACGCCGGACCCCAGGACGACCGCTGCCGCCTCGGGATCGCACCACACGTTGTACTCCCCGGGCATCAGCCGGGAGTGGGTGTGCTCGTTGAAGACCCCGCCCATGATGACCAGCGCCTTGAGGTTGCCGGCGAAGGACGGGTCCAGGCGCATGGCCAGGGCCACGTTGGTCAGCGGACCGACGGCCACCAGGGTCATCTCGCCGGGGTTCTGGCGCACCAGCTCCACCATGGCCATCGCCGCGGGTCCGGGGCGCGGCTCGCGCACCTCGACGTCGTCGGGGATCTCCCCCTGCCGGACCGGCGGACGCAGCAGCGGCACCTGGGCGCCCCGGTGGACCGGGACGTCGGGGTGGCCGAGGCGGTTCAGCAGCTCCAGCGTGAGGGCGGTCGCCGTCGCCACGTCGGTGTTGCCGTTGACCGTCGTGACCAGCTCGAGCTGGATCGCGGGGTCGGCCAGGGCCAGGGCCAGCGCGAATCCGTCGTCGATGTCGCTCCCGGGAGCACCCATCGCCAGATCCACATCCAAGATCATTCGTTCCACGGTGGACGCTCCTCAACACGGGTTGACTGCGGTGGAGTTTACACGCGTTGACCGGTGTGGCAAGCAGGTTAGAGCGTGATGTCTCGCGGTGGCTCAGGGACGCACGGGCGCCGTCCGGTGGCGCGGCACCCCGTTGCCGGTTCGGGAACCTGAGAGCCGCAGCGTCGATCCGTCAGGGGACCCGCGGTGGTTGGAGAGGGCAGGCGTACCTCCCGGCGGGCCCCTTTGCGGATCCCCACCCGAGGCGGTGACGCCGAGCAGAACCGGTCACTCAGCCCGACGGCACGCCCAGTACGGCCGGACCGTGCGGCTGGGTGACCGGTTGTGCACGGCACAGCGCTTCCGCAGTCCCGGCGGTGTCGACCCCGCGCCATCGGGCCGGGCGGTGTGGCTGCTTCACCGGACTGCGTGACCGTATAAAGGCCTCCCCTGACCGGGGACGCCGGGCAGAACCGGTCACTCAGCCCGATGGCGTGCCCTATGCGACCGGACCGTGCGGCTGAGTGACCGGTTGTGCACCGGCACAGCTTTTCCGCGGCCCCCGGCCGGGTCGATCCACCACCGGGCCTGCCGGACGACCCCAGCCAACCCACCCGACCTCGCGGCCGTCCAGGAGCTTGCCCTGACCGTGACGCGAGCAGAACCGGTCGCTCAGCCCGACGGCGGGTCCGACAGGGCCGGACCGTGCGGCTGGGTGACCGGTTGTGCAACGCACAGTCCGTCCGTGCCGCCGGTCGGGCGTGCCCCGCACCATCGGGCGTGCCGACGACCCGGCTGCTCCACCCGACCTGATGACCGCAAGGGGGCCTCCCCTGACTGGGACGCCGAGCAGAACCGGTCACTCAGCCTGACGCTGCGGCCGATATGGCCGGACCGTGCGGCTGGGTGACCGGTTCTGCCCGACCGAGCCAGCAGGGCTGCATGAGTAGTGCTGGAACCACACCGGACGCCATGCCGCCCTCCGACTGCGAAGCCGGTGAAGGTCAGAGCTGCTTCGGGGACAGCCCCAGCGGTGGGCCTTTGCTGGCCCACGTGTCCTGGTGGCCTGTTCCCGCCAGCGGGCTCACGCACGGCAGGCCCGCCTCGTAGGCACCTCCCACCGGGCGCACGGGTCCCCCGAGGGGCACCGCCGGCCACCACTGCTGTGCGCGACTCGCCGGGCTGCAGCCCGCGGCGCGTCGAGCAGGCGGCCGGGCACCTGCTCCCCGACGACCACTCGTTGGAGAAGCGAATCGCTAGGGCGCGAACACCTCCAGCTGACGGAGGGTGAGCGGAGCCGTGGGGGTGAGCCGCACGGCGTCCACCGGACCGGCGACCGGGCGGACCCGGAAGACCCGGGTCTGACGGTGGCGCGGGAACTCCTCGCCCTCCCGCTCGTCGACGACGACCCACTCACCCGCGACCCGGTGCTCCAGCCGCCAGGACGCCGTCTGGGCCCGGTCCACCGAGAGGGTGATCAGGTCCCCCACCGCAGTCGGTGCGGTCAGCTCGACGACGACCGGCTGCCCGGCACCGAGGGGGACTGCCGTCGAGGCGGTGTCGTCCACCAGCCCTTCGACGGCCACCTCCGGCTCCCCCGCGGCCCTCGCCTGCCCGGCCGTCGACGGGGCGTCCTGGCGCACGCGGGCCCCGCCGGTGACGTCACGCAGCGGCTCGGTCCAGCCGTGCAGCTCCGACGCCGACACCGGACGGCTGTCCGCGCCCCAGCCGCACGGCGTCGGCGACAGCTCCACCTCGATCTGGGCACCCCGGGCCAGGACGTCGTTCGGCAGCGAGATCGAGTGCCACTCGGCACCGTCCACCCACACCCGGCGGAGGTAGCGGCCACCCTCCTCGGGGTTCAGCACGGTGATGGTCACCGGCTCGCCCTCGACCGGGCGGATCACCGAGCGGGTGACCCGTGGCGGCAGCAGCACCCAGCTCCCGGTGGACGGGACCAGCGGGTACAGCCCCAGGGTGGCGAAGATCCACCAGGCCGACATCTCGCCGTTGTCCTCGTCACCGGGGTAGCCCTGCCCGAGGTCGGAGCCGACGAAGAGCCGCTCCAGCGCCTCCCCGACCACCGCGTGGGCGTCGTCGTGGCGGCCGGTGTGCATCAGCATGAACGGGATGTGGTGGGCCGGCTGGTTGGACAGCGCCAGCATCCCCATCCGGCAGTCCCGGGCCTCGGTCATCTCGTGGATGATCCCGGGGTAGTGGCCGTGGAACTGCAGCGCGCCGGTCTCAGGCCGGGTGAGGATCCGGTCCAGCAGCGCCGACAGGCCCGCCCCGCCGCCGTGCAGGGCGGCCAGCCCGGCGCCGTCGTGGGGCACGGTGACCGCGGTCCCCCAGGCGTTGGTCTCGGTGTAGTCGTGACCCCACTCGTCGGGCTCGAACTCCTCGGCCGGGACCCGCCAGGTGCCGTCGGGGAGCCGTCCGACGAACATGCCGTGGTCGGGGCTGAAGACCTCGCGGTAGAGCAGCGAGCGGCGGGTCAGCCACTCGACCTCGGCCTCCAGCCGCTCGCGCTCGGGGCTGCCCTCGGGGTGCTGCCCGGCCAGCCGGGCGCCGAGCCGGGAGGCGGACCAGTCGTTGAGGGCGGCGTCCAGGGTCCAGGACATGCCCTCCTCGGTGTCGGTGTCGACGAAGCCGCGGAACAGGGCGGGGTGCAGCCCCTTGCGCCCCACCTTCTCGTCCGGGGCGGGCACGCTGGCGCCGACGAGCGCGCTGTCGTAGGCCTGGGCCAGGTCGATGCCGGGGACGTCCTTGACCACCAGGTCGCCGAGCACGGTGTCGCTGGTGGTGCCGGTCATGCAGTCCTCGGCGCCGGGTGCGCTCCAGCGCGGCATCCAACCGGAGTCGAGGTGGTGGGCGACGAAGCCCTGCGCGGCGGCGCCGGCCACCGGCGGGGCGAGCAGCCCGAGCAGCGGCCAGGCGGTGCGGTAGGTGTCCCAGAACCCGTTGGTGGCCGAGTAGTGGCCCTCCCCGGTCTCCGGCCGCTCCCCCAGCTCCTCCGCGCGCAGCGGCTGGTCGAGCACCGAGCCGTAGGGGCTGCGCCAGCGGGTGCCGCCGTCGCGGACCGGCTCGTCCTGGCGGGTGGGGTGCAGGAACAACCGGTACAGCCCGGAGGCGAGCGCCACCTGCTGGTCGTGGCTGGCGCCCTCGACCTCGACGGTGCCGAGCGCCTCGGACCAGCGGCGGGCGCCGTCGGAGAGCAGGGCGTCGACCCCGCCGCAGCGCTCGACGGCGTAGGCGGCGGTGTCGAGGTCGAGGGTGGACAGCCCGACCAGGACGTCCACCGGTGCGCCGTCGGTCGCCTCCACCCGGACGCTGCCGCGGAGCACGTCCCCGGTGGTGCTGAGGTCGTGGTCGAGGGCGCGCTCGATGCGGACGTGGACGTGGTGCGGCGGGGTGCCCGGGGTGTCGTCGAGCAGGCCGCGGACCACCAGGGCGTCGCCGTCGCGCTCGACCGACGCCTCGGTGAAGGTGCCGCGGTGGTCCAGGACGTAGGAGCCGACCCCTCCGGCGAAGGTGCTGCGCACCCCCATCACGCAGTCCCCGGCGGTGAGGGTGACCTCGACGCCGCCGTCGAGCCGCGCGGACCACCGGTGCGGACGGTCCACCTCGTCGGCGTGGTCGAAGGGCAGCGCGCGGACCCGACGGTCGGGGTCGGGGTGCGGCAGCGGGCTGGGCATCACCTGGAAGGCGCCGCGCTCCCCCATCCACGGGCTCGGCAGGTGGGAGGTGGCCAGCGCCTGCAGGGCCGGACGCGGATCGCCGTCACGGCCGTGCTCGTGCCAGCTGTAGACCCACTTCGGGCTGTCGGCGTCGGTGACCGGGGTGGCGAAGAGCCGGCCCTGGGGGACGGCGACCAGCGGTGCGGTGTTGCCGCGGGAGAACCGGCCTGAGGCGTGGGTGCCGCGGGTGGTGCGGACCCGGTCCACCGGGTCGGCCGGGAGCACCGGCGCGGGGCCGATCCCGACGGCGTCGAGGTGGACGACCAGCTCGCGGTCGGGTGAGGCGCGGACGACGAGCTCGGTCGCGGTGACCGTGCGCCCGGCGGCGGGGTCGAGGCGGACGCGTCGCAGGTTCCACTGGTCGACCCAGGTGCGACGGTCGGCGGCCTGGTCGTCGGCGTCGAGGCGGCCGCCGTACTGGTCTGTGACGTCGAGCTCGGACAGCCGGGTGCCGTCGTCGAGGACGAGGTCGAGGGAGGTGGCGGTGCCGTGCCAGAGGACGTCCAGCGCGGGCAGCTCCTCCACGCCCGTGACGCCGTCGGGCAGGCCCTGCGGCAGGACCGCCCAGCGCAGCTCGTCGCCCTGCTCTATCCGGCGGTCCGCGAGCTCGGGCACCGGGACGCGGACCAGGCCCTCCCCGCATGGCACCCGCACCCGCCAGGGGACCGGGCTCACCAGGCCGATCCCGTTGCGGGCGGCGAGGGCGGTGGTAGGTCCGTGTCGGTCGAGCACTGCGTCGGGCACGTGTTTCCTCTCCTGGGCGGGATCGGTCGACCAGTCTGCCGGGTGCCTCCGTCGAGCGGGTGGCAGCCCGCCGTGGGAGGTGCGCGGCGCCCGGTCGTCCCCACGCCTGCCGGGAGTCGGTCGAGGGTCCGCCGTGCACGGCACGAACAGCAGCGGGGCGGCGGCGACGACCTCGACCGGTGACAGGGTGGCTGGGTGAAGATCAACGGCCGTCCGGCCACACCCGCCCAGGCCCGCAGGCTCGGCACTGTCTTCGTCGTCGTGGGTCTGGTGCTCGCCGTGGTGATGTCGGGCGGCGCGGCGGTGGCGCACCTCCTCGGGCCCGACCGGAGCGGCTGGGTGACCACCAACGGCACCGTGACCGGCAACGAGCAGGGCGTGCGCGTCGACGTCGACCGCGGGGGACGCAGGTCCGAGTACCAGCGGCTCGTGACCTGGACCGTCGACGGCCAGGAGCACTCCGCCGCGCTGGGCGCGACCAGCAGCAAGCCGTTCCGGGTGGGCGAGCAGGTCACGGTGTCCTACGACCCAGCCCGACCCGACCGGGCGGAGCTCCAGGGCGGGGCCTCCACGATCACCCTCGTCGTCGGCGGCGCGGGCCTGGCCTTCGGTGCGCTCTTCGCCGGGATCGGCCTGGCCATCCGGCGGAGGGCCGGCTGAGCGGCGCGGACCCCGCAGATCCTGCCTCCGCGATGAGTTCGGTCGACCCCCGTGGTCGGTAGGAAAGAGACCCGGTCAACGAGCAGAGGAGACGACATGACGACGGAACCGATCGCCGCACCGCAGGTGGTGGACCGCGCCGAGCACGAGCGGCGCTGGGAGCAGCAGGTCGCCATCGAGAAGGAGCTGACCCACTTCGGCGACCGGGTCTCCGCCCGCCGACGTCGGCTGCCGATGACCCCGATCGAGGACTACGAGTTCGCAGGGCCGGAGGGACCGGTGAGGCTGTCGGAGCTCTTCGGTGAGCACCAGCAGCTGTGCCTGCAGTTCGTGATGTTCCACCCGGACTGGACCGATGGTTGCCCGAGCTGCACCTGGGCGGTGGACAACCTGCCGCGGAAGCTGGACCTGCTGGATGACAACTCGGTCGCCTTCGCCATGGTGTCCCGCGCCCCGCTGGAGAAGCTGCGGGCCTACCAGGCCAAGCGCGGCTGGGACGACCTGACCTGGGTGTCGTCGGCCGGCACCACCTTCCACACCGACTGGGGCTGGACCACCGACGAGGCGGACCAGCCCGGCTACAGCTACCTGCTCAAGCGGGGCGACGAGCTGTTCCTCACGTACCGCGCGCGGGCCAGGGGCACCGAGGCGATCCTCCCCGTCTCGGCGATCTGGGACCGAGCGGTGTACGGCCGTCAGCAGGACTTCGAGGACAGCCCCGACGGCTGGCCCCAGCACCCCACCTACGGCTGACCCCACCCGTGCGCCGCGCGCACGGCACCGACACCGGAGCACCGGGCAAGACGTGCAGGACCCTGCCCGGTGCCAGGAGTGCCTACTGGCCGGAGGGGGCGGGGGCGTACTCGCCGCGGCGCCCCGTCAGGCCGAGGCGTCGGACGTCGGTCTGCGGGCGGCGCTGTGCCCGCTGCACCACGGGCGCCGCCTCTACCGTCGGGCGCACGCCCTCCACCACCTCCACCATGTCCACCAGCTTGTGCCTCAGCTCCTCGACGACCGGCCTGTGGGCGCCGTCGTCGATCAGGTTCTCCAGCTCGTAGGGGTCGGAGTCGAGGTCGTACAGCTCGACCTCGGTGTAGCGGTCGGCTGCCGGCTGGCCCGTCTCGGGGGCGCTGACGTGGTACTTCCAGCGGCGTGTCCGCAGCGCCCGGCCCACCTCGCTCTCGCTGATCTGGACGAGCACGCTCGCGTCACCGTCGTCGGCGTCCACGACGGGCTGCAGCGGCTGGCCGTCCATACCCTCGGGCGGCTCGAGCCCGGAGGCGGCGTAGAGGGTGGGCACGAGGTCGACCGTGCTGACCGGCGTGCGCACCCGACGGCCGCCGCGGAACCCGGGTCCCTCCACCAGCAGCGGGACGCGGATCGAGCCGTCGTGGGCTGAGCGCTTGTACTCACCGTTGCGGGTCTTGAAGTGCGAGCCGTGGTCGGAGGTGTAGACCAGCACGGTCTCGTCCGCCACCTCCAGGCTCACCAATGCGTCCCGCAACCGGCCCAGGCACTCGTCCAACCGCTTCACCTGCCCGTAGTAGCCGGCCAGGTGCTTGTGCGCCGTCCCGGGGAGAGCAGCCAGGTCCGGCGGCATCCACGCCCCCGTGTAGCAGTCGCGGTACACCTCAGGAGCCGGGTAGGTGTCGAGCTCGTTCTGGTGGTGGGGCTCGATCAGGGAGACGAACAGCATGAACGGACGGTCGTCCTCGGCGCTGAGGAAGCGGATGGCGGCGTCGGTGAGCGCGTCGGCCCGGTACCCGACCAGCTGCACCGGGGCGTCGTCGCCGTCGTAGACGATCGTCTTGTACTCGTCGGAGGTGAACTCGAGCGTGTTGGACCCGAGCCAGTGCTCGTAGCCGTCGCGTTCCTGCGCCGGTACCGGGTTGTGCTCGCTGAGGTGCCACTTGCCGATGTAGCCGGTGCGGTAGCCGGCGTCGCGGAAGACGCGACCGAGGGTGGGTAGGGAAGGGTCCAGCGTCAGCCCGTTGCGGTGCACGCCGGCCCCGGTCGGGTAGCGCCCGGTCTGCAGCGCGGCCCGGGCCGGGGCGCAGACGGGGTTGGGCGTGCAGGCGACCTCGAACATCGTGCCGCGGCGCGACATCTGGTCCAGGTTCGGCGTCAGGCCGGCCGGGTTCCCGGCGGCGCCGAGGGTGTCCCAGCGCTGCTGGTCGGTGAAGAACACCACGACGTTGGGGCGTCGCGCGTCGGGGTTGTGGCTCATGTGGTTCTCCTGGGGGCGGGTGGTCACTTCAGTCCGGACAGCGCGATGCCGCGGACCAGGAACCGCTGGGTGAGGACGAACAGGACGGCGGTGGGCAGGAACAGGATCAGCGCACCGGCGGCGGTCAGGTTCCACTGGGTGAAGTACTCCTGGTTGAACAGGGTCAGCCCGATCGGCATGGTGCGCATCTCGGTGCTGGAGGTGGCGATGAGCGGCCAGAGGAACTCGTTCCACTGGAACACGAAGGAGAACAGCCCGAGCACGGCCAGGGCCGGCTTGAGCTGGGGCAGGATGATCTGCGCGTAGATGCGCAGCTCGGACGCACCGTCCACCCGCGCTGCCTCCATCAGCTCGTTCGGGAGGGGAGCGATGAACTGGCGCATCAGGAAGATCCCGTAGGCGTCGATCAGGAACGGGACGATCAGGCCCTGGTAGGTGTCGATCCAGCCGAGCTGGGAGAAGATCGCGTAGATGGGCAGCATCCTCACGAAGAACGGCACCATCAGCGTCGCCAGGATGGCCACGAACGCGATCCGCTTGCCCGGGAACTCGAACTTCGCGAAGACGTAGCCGACCAGCGGGTCGAACACCAGGTGGGAGATGGTGATGGCCCCGGCCATGATCAGGGAGTTGAGGAAGAACCGCCCGAAGGGAGCCGCGGCGAACAACCGGGTGAAGTTCTCCCACTGGGGCACCGCGGGGATGAGCACCGGGTCGCCGGCGAACGTCTCCGCGTCGGATTGCAGGGCCAGCGACAGCATGTAGAGCAGTGGCAGCACGGTGAGGAGAGCGGTGGCCACCAGCAGCAGGTAGGACGCAGCCCGGTCACCGGGGAACAGCCGTTCGCGGCGGATGACACGGGGCCGGGCGTCAAGCGCCGTCATGGGTGCGTTCTCCGATCTTGAGCTGGACCACCGACAGGACCAGGATCACCACGAGCAGCAGCAACGACAGCGCGGAGGCGTAGCCGAACTGGTTGTCGTTGAAGGCGACCCGGAACACCCGGTGGGCGTAGAGGGACGTGGCGTTGCCCGGGCCGCCGCCGGTGACGATGTACGGCAGCGCGAACTGCTGCAGGGCCCCGATGACCCCGATGATGGAGACGAAGAGGGTGGTGGGGGCCAGCAGCGGCACGGTCAGGTGGACGAAGCGGCGCCACGGGCCGGCACCGTCGATGCGGGCCGCCTCGGTGTAGACCTCGGGGATGCCCTGCAACCCCGCCAGGAACAGCACCATGGTGTAGCCGACGGTCGCCCAGACCTCGATGCCGATGATGGTGCCCAGCGGGTGGGTGCTGAGCCAGGCCTGGCCCGGCAGACCGACGGCGTCCAGCAGCCGGTTCAGGATCCCGATCTGGGGGTCGAGGATGTTGCGCCAGAGCAGGCCGATGATCGAGATCGACGTCAGGTACGGGATCAGGATGATCGCTCGGAAGAGCGTCCGCCCGGGCAGTGCCTGGTTCAGGACCAGCGCCAGCAGCAGCCCGAGCACGATCCCGATCAACAGCGTGCCCGCCGCGAAACCGAGGGTGATGGCGAAGGAGTGCAGCACGTCGGGATCGGTCAGCGCCCGCGTGATGTTGCCCAGGCCGACGAACTCGGCGTTGGTCACCCCGCCGAACAGCGCAGCGTTGAGCTGGGTGCCGATGGGCAGGAAGAACATCAGCGGGAAGAACACCACCGCAGGGGTGAGGAACAGCCACGCAGTGAGCGCCTGCCGGCGCCGCATCGGGGGACGTCGGCCGCCAGGGGGCGGCGGCGGTGGCGCCGCCCGGGGGGAGGGAGCCAACGTGGCGGTCATCCGAGCACCCCACGGGCCTGCTCGCGGAAACGGGCCAGGGTCTCCGGCACCGGCCGGTTCTGGATGATCATGGCCTCGTAGGCGGCCTTGAACAGGTCTGCGACCTGCGTCTGCACGCCGCGGGCGGCCAGCTCGGTGCTCTCGGCCTTGACCAGACCGACGGCGGCCGCGATGGTGCTGAGCACCTCGTCCCCGGCCACCTCTGGCGACTCAGCCCAGCTCTTGCGGGGCATCGACATGCCGGTGGCAGCGGTGGCTGCGAGCTCGGTCTCGACGGCGGTCAGCCGGCCGACCAGCTCCCAGGACAGCTCGGGGTTCCTGGCCTTGGCCGGGATCATCAGCCCCGCCCCGGCCAGGGACGACGCCTGGACGGTGCCGGTCAGCGGCTCCGCCACGCCCAGGTCGATGTCGGGACTGCCCTGGCGGACCGGACCGAGGTCCCACGGACCGGTGAGGAACATCGCCGCCCGACCGGCGGAGAACAGCTTCTGCGGTCCCGAGTAGTCGGTGGTGGCCACCGGTGCCGGGGACACCTCGTCGGTGTGGACGAGGTCCTGCAAGAAGGTGTAGACCTCGGCGGCAGTGTCCTCCGGGACCAGGAACCCGCCGTCGGCGACGGAGGCGTAGGTCACCTCGCGCTGCAGGTACCACGGCGCGCTGTAGCTGTAGTCGGCGTTCATGGCGAACCCCGAGACGTCGTCACGGGTGGTGGCCCGCGCCACCTCGCGGAACTCCTCCCAGGTGGTGGGGGGCCCGGAGAAGCCGGCGTCGGCCAGCTTGGCCTTGTCGTAGAAGAGCAACCCGTTGGCGGTCAGGTGCAGCGGGACGGCGTAGGTACGGCCCTCGTGCTGGCGGGCGCTGATCGACTCGGGCAGGAAGTCGTCGGGGAAGCCGATGGAGGTGTTGGCAGCCAGGTCGTCGAGGGCCATCACGTTGCCCTGGACGCCGTACTGGATGCTGCCGGTGCCCGCCTCCTCGACCAGGTCGGGGACGTTGCCGCCGCGGAAGTCGGCCACCAGCTTGGTCGCCAGGTCGGGCCACTGGAACTTCTGCCAGTTGACCACCAGGTCGTGGTCCTTGCCGAACTGGTCGATGACCTGCTGGTAGGCGTCGTAGGCGTGCCCGGCGTTCCAGTAGACGGTGAAGGTGTTCTCACCGCCCGGCCCACCGGAGTCGGGGGTGACGGGGGCGCAGGCGGCGCCGGTGCCGACGGCACCGAGCACGGTGGTGCCGAGGCCGAGCTTGAGGGCCGTCCGGCGGGACAGGTGGGTGGACAGGCGTGGGTACATCGACGTCTCCTTCGACGGTGCGGATGGTGCTCAGGAGGGTCGGGGCGCGTGGGAGCACCCCGGGGACGGCCGCGGCGGGCCGGACGGGTCTGGTGTAAGCGGGATCGAGGGTCGGGAGGGAGCGGGCGTGCCTCAGGCGGAGGAGCGGTGGTGCAGCCGCCAGGGCATGACGATCTCCTGGGCGGGACGGTCGGGGTCCTCGATGCGCGCGAAGAGGGCCTCGACGAGTGGGCGGAACTCGAGCTGGTCGCTGCCGACGCTGGTCAGCGGGGGCGAGGCGAACAGGCCTTCGGAGGTGTTGCCGGCACCGACGACAGCGAAGTCGTCCGGCACCTTGATGCCCCGGTCGGCGGCCGCCTGCAGAGCGGCCAGCGCTCCACGGTCGGACTCGCTGACCAGCGCGTCGGGGGGATCGGGGTGGTCGAGCAGGGAGCGGACGGCGACCACGGCTCCCGCGCGGTCGTCGGCGCCGGTGCGGACGAGCTCGTCGGGCACCGGGCGCCCCGCCTCTGCGAAGGCGTCGCGGTAACCGGCATAGCGCTCCCCGGGGGAGAGGTCGACCGGGGCGGCGTGGGCGAGGTAGGCGATGCGTCGTCGGCCCTGCTCGATCAGGTAGCGCGTGGCAGCGGCCATCCCCGCCCGCTCGTGGGCGCGGACGACATCCACCCGGGGTACCGACAGGTGCTCGTGGAACACCACCAGCCCCCGGGTGGTGCGGGCGTAGTGGTTGACGTCGATGTCCGGTGGCAGCGAGACGATGATCGCGCCGTCCACGTAGCCGCGCTCCAGCACGCGCAGGGAGTGCGCGGCTCGTTCGGGTCGGCGGATCGGCAGCCCGATCACCGAGTAGCCGCGCTCGGCGGCCAGGTCCTCGCACTGGGCGGTCAGCTGGTCCAGCCACGGGCTGACGGGTGGGGCGTAGGCGAGCGCGATGAGCTCGGTGCGCTGGCGACGCAGCACCCTGGCCGCGGTGTTGGCGGTGTAGCCCAGCCGTTCGGCGGCCGCCGCCACTCGCTCGCGGGTCTCGACGGGCATCCCCGTGGCGCGGTCGGCCCGTCCGCTGAGGACGTAGGAGACGGTGGTGACAGACACCCCCGCTTCCTCGGCGACGTCGCGCAGCGTCACCCGTCGGGCCCTTGAGCCCTCGGCAGCACCACGTCGTCCGGTCATGGTGAAAGCATTCACCAGATGGTTGGGATCGTCAAGGGTCACCGTCGCGCTGCTGCCCTGGCCGGCGCGTCGCTCCGCGTCAGCCCTTGCGGTCACCGAGGTCCGGGACCGGAGCACCTCGTGCGCGTCAGGTGCGGCCGATCCGTCGTCACGCCGGTGGAGCAGGCGACGACTCGGCCTCACCGGCGTCGTACGAGGCGGGCAGATCGCGACGGCTGCACCTGGAGGAGGCAGCAGCTCGTGGACCGAGGGGTCGACGACATCGTGATGTGCTCGGTGACGAGTAACAGGTCGGTGGGGCGTCGCGGCGTCCTGTCAGCGGGGCATCGGCTGCGCGCCGAGGACCCGCAGCAGGTCGAGCTGGCTGGCGAACTCGCTGGTCGGCGGGGCGGTGTAGACGACGACTCGGAGTCCACCGCGGTCGGCGGTGAGGACGTCGCAGTCCACCGTGATCGATCCGACCACCGGGTGGTGGATGGTCTTGGTGGACTGGGTGTGGGTGCGGACCCGGTGATCGGACCAGACCCGACGGAACCGGTCGCTGGTGGCCAGCAGGTCGCGGACCAGCACGGGCAGCTGCTCGTCGTCCGGGTGGCGGCTGAGCGTGCTGCGCAGGTCGCCCACCATGCTGCGGTCGAAGGCGTCTTCGTCCTCGTGCTCGACGTACGGGAGACCGCCGGTGAAGCGGCGCCAGACGATGTTGCGGTCTCGCTCGCTGAGGCCCGAGGGGTCACCGAAGAGGGCGGTCCAGGACTCATTGCACAGCAGCAGGCCCCAACCGGCGTCGGTCACCGCGACCGGGTTGCTCCCCAGCTGCTCGGTCAGCCGGCGGACACTCGCCGGCACCTGCCTCAGGACGCGGGTCGGTCCTGGACGGGCGTGCCCTGCCAGCCGGAACAGGTGCGCCTGCTCGTCGTCGTCCAGCTGCAGCGCCCGGGACAGGGCCGACAGCACCGACGCCGACGGCGCCTCCGCCCGCCCCTGCTCCAGCCGGGTGACGTACTCCATCGACACCCCGGCGAGCATCGCCAGCTCCTCGCGCCGCAGCCCGGGCACACGTCGCGTCCCGTTCGACGGCAGTCCGACGCTGGCCGGCGTCAACCGGTCGCGCCACGCCCGCAGGGCCGTACCCAGCTCGGAGTCCACCTCTCGAGTGTGGCACCGGCGTCGGCGATCAGCCTGGCCCTGCGCGTACCAGGAAGAGCGGTGTCTGGTCGTCTGGTCGGCGCCGCCGCAGGGTGGGGGTATGACACCGAACAGCACCTTCACCCTCGGCTCCACCAGCGTCCACCGCATCGGTTACGGCACCATGCAGCTCCCCGGCCCCCACGTGATGGGACCGCCGCGCGACCACGACGAGGCGGTCCGGGTGCTCCGCCGAGCCGTCGAGCTCGGCGTCGACCACATCGACACCGCCCAGTTCTACGGTCCCGACGTCGCCAACGAGCTGATCGCGGAGGCGCTGCACCCCTACCCCGACGGTCTCGCCCTGGTCACCAAGGTGGGGGCGCGCCGCGACGAGGCCGGCGCATGGGTGCCCGACCCCGAGCCCGCCTCCCTCCGCACGCAGGTCGAGCAGAACCTGCGGACGCTCGGCACCGACCGGCTGACAGCGGTGAACCTGCGTCTGATGGAGCAGCCGCGGCCGGCGCTGGAGGACCAGCTGGCCGAGCTGGTCAGCCTCCGCGACGAGGGTCTGATCGGCGGCATCGGGCTCTCCAACGCCGACTCCGACGAGGTCCGCAGCGCCCTGGGTGCCGGACTGGTGTGCGTGCAGAACGCGTACAGCCTGGTCGACCGCAGCTCCGAGGACGTCCTGGACCTGTGCACGGCCGAGGGCATCGCGTTCGTGCCCTTCTTCCCGCTCGGCTCGGCGATCCCGGGGATGCCCAAGGTCACCGACCTGCCGGACGTCCGGAGCGTGGCGGAGCGGCTCGGCGCCACCCCGGCGCAGGTGGGACTGGCCTGGCTGCTGGCGCGGGCGGAGAACGTGCTGCTGATCCCCGGCACGTCCTCCGTAGCGCACCTGGAGGAGAACGTGGCGGCTGGTGGGCTGACCCTGTCCGACGAGGACCTCGCCACCCTGGTCGGGCTCTGAGCCGGGGTGGTCGGTAGGTGGATCCGCTGATCGACGCCTCGAGCGGTCGAGGAGTCACCGCGGTGCCCGTGGGGGCGACGTCGGCGGTCCTGCGGCGGTCAGGCTAACTTGCCTGGGTGCGCGACGGTGCGCGGCTCGGGACCAGCCCGCCGCGCCGGCACGACCTGCGAGCGGAGGACGTGATGGGCATGAGTGACACGGCAGCTGGACACGGGGCAGCCTCGAGGGGTGCCCGATGAGCGGCGGCGGGTACGACCCGGTGCCCACGGGTGAGGTGAGCCCGGCGCAGTCGTTCGCCACCCGGCTGCGCGCGCGGGAGCGGGTGGTGGGCTACTGGGTGACGCTCGACTCCCCCGTCGCGACGGAGCGGCTGGCGCGGCTGGGCTACGACTACCTCGTCTTCGACGCCCAGCACGGCCTGCTGGGGTACGAGGGCATCCTCCGTGGCCTGATCGCAGTGGACGCAGCCGGTCGCTCGGCGGGGGTGGTCCGGGTCGGCGCGAACGACCTCTACCACGTGGGACGTGCCCTGGACGCCGGTGCGTCGACGGTCATCGTGCCCCTGGTGGACGACGCAGAGGAGGCTGCGGCGGCGGTCAGCCACACCCGGTACGCGCCGCTCGGCGGCAGGTCCTACGGCCCCATGCGCTCGGGCCTGCGGATCGGGCCGGACCCGGCGACCGCGCACGAGCAGGTCGCCTGCGTGGTGATGATCGAGACCGCTGACGGGCTGGCCAACGTCGAGGAGATCTGCCGGGTGCCGAACCTGGCCGGGGTCTACATCGGCCCGGCCGACCTGACCCTCTCTCTCGGGGGTGCCCACCCGGCCGACCCGTCGGTGGCCGAGGAGTTCGAGGCTGCGCTGACGCGCGTGCGGGAGGCCGCAGCGGCCGCCGGGATCGCTGCTGGCATCCACACCGACAGCGGTGCGGACGCCCAGCGCCGCCTGGACGAGGGTTTCACGTTCTCCACCGTCAGCTGCGACCTCGTCCACCTCGAGCAGGCCGCCCTCAGCCACCTGGACGCCATCCGCCGGTGACGAGAGGCCAGGCGGTTACCACGGGGGTCGTGTCGCCACCGGCCACATCGACCGCCAGCGGGGCGCGGTGGACACGGACCCGCGGCGCCGGACCGGCCGGAGCTCCCGACGTCGGGGTCGCCCTGCACTGACTGACCTCCATGCCCCGGGGAACCCCGGACAGCACGACGCCGGGCCCCCGCGATGGCGGGAGCCCGGCGTGCGAGGGTCACTGCTGCTCGGCGGCCTTGGTGATCGCCTCGAAGGTCTCGTCGTCCAGCTCCAGGGAGGCGGCGGCGATGTTCTCCTCGAGGTGGGAGACCGAGCCGGTGCCCGGGATC
The DNA here is from genome assembly GCF_900101785.1 of Auraticoccus monumenti. Classification (GTDB taxonomy): domain Bacteria; phylum Actinomycetota; class Actinomycetes; order Propionibacteriales; family Propionibacteriaceae; genus Auraticoccus; species Auraticoccus monumenti. The sequence goes on from NZ_LT629688.1 coordinate 597,787, forward strand.
GGCAGGATGGCCGGCGACTTCTTCAGCAGCCAGGCCAGCGCGACCTGGGAGGAGGTGGCGCCCAGCTTGTCCGCGATCTCGGCGACGATGCCGCCGGGCTTGCCCAGCTCGCCGCTGGCGATCGGGGCCCACGGGATGAAGCCGATGCCGTTGGCCTCGCAGTGGTCGAGGACGTCCTGGGCGTCGGTGTAGGTCAGGTTGTAGCGGTTCTGCACGGTGGCGACCGTGAAGTGCTTGCTGGCCTGCTCGATCTCGGCGACGGTGACCTCGGACAGACCGAGGGCCTGGATCTTGCCCTCCTCCTGCATCGCGGCCAGCTCGGCGAACTGGTCGTCGGCGGGGACGTCCGGGCCGATGCGGTGCAGCTGCAGGAGGTCGAGGGTCTCGACCTTGAGCTTGCGGAGGCTCAGCTCGACCTGCTGGCGGAGGTAGGCCGGGTTGCCGACCGGGGTCCAGATGTTCGGGCCCTGGCGGGTGTTGCCGACCTTGGTGGCGATCTTGACGTCGCCGTAGGGGTGCAGGGCCTCGGCGATCAGCCGCTCGCTGACGTCGGGACCGTAGGCGTCGGCGGTGTCGATGAAGTCCACGCCCAGCTCGACAGCGCGACGCAGCACGGCGTGCGCGGTGTCGGTGTCGGCGGGCTCGCCCCAGATGCCGTCGCCGGTGATCCGCATGGCACCGAAGCCGAGGCGGGTCACGGGGCCGAGGTCCTTGATGTCGTAGGTGCCCGAGCTGCGAGCGTTCAGAGTCGTCTGCGTCATGCTTGGGACAGCCTCGTTGGCGGCGTGAGTATTCCTCCACAGGGTTGTCCAGTTATCCACAGATCTGTCCCGAGCCCTCTTTTCGTGAGCCCCCGGATGGCAAGATGAACGCCGCAGAGACGGCTCACCCCGGCCGTCGAGACGGAGGAGCAGGTCCGTGAACCGCACGTTGCGCGCAGGTGCTGGAGCGGCGTTGGTCGCCGCCCTGGTGCTGGCAGGGTGCCAGGCGAATGAGCCGGAGCCGATTCCGACGGCCGTTCTGCCGACGCCTACACCAGCCAGCCCTGTCGCATCGCCTTCCTCATCCCCCTCAGCCGATCCTTTTCAGCAAGCCATTGAGACGTACGTCGAAGGCCGAGACGTGGCGGACGCGCTCTACTTGGGCGGGGGGTCACCCGACCCTTCGGCGCAGTTAAAGCCCTACTTCTCAGGGCCGTACCTCAACTTGCTTGAGATGAACCTGCGCCAGTACCACGACGAGAACTTGGAACAGACGGGAGCGCCGCAGCTCGCGGCTCTTGTGTTCCGTAGTCAAGAGACCCAGGTAAGGGACGGTCTGGAGCGCGCGCAATTCGAGGCGTGCTTGGACTTCTCCGACGTGGCCGTCAAGGACGCGGGAGGGGAAGTCATTGAGCGGGGATTCGACCTAAGTATTGACACCGTCGACATGGTGCGCGAGCAAGGCGGCGAATGGAAGGCTCACGACGTCAGTAGTCGCTCAGTTGATCAGTTTGAAGGCACCGGTTGCGCGGGGGACGCCGAATGAGACGGATCTTCGGAGTGGTGGTGGCGCTAGGCTGCGCCATTGGCATGGCCTCGGTGGGCAGTTCGGCCTGGGCTGAGGGCGGCGCATGCAAGGCCGTCGAGACGGTTGTCGGCGACCGAGTCATCGTTACCTATGTGTGTCCGCCCAAAAGCGCCAAGGCCAGCGCCTCGGTTGGGGAGTCTACGAAGCAGAGCGTGCAAACCAACGCCGGGCTTGGGGACACCCCTCGCCGTCGAGGCGCGACAAACGTGCCTAACGGGACGGCTCTTCCGGTCGACGCTGATGACTGGTCCCGTCCCGAGACTCTAATGAACGGCGCAGCGTGCGAGATTGCCATCCGCGAAGGAGCGGGAGGTAACTGCTCAGTGGTTCCGGACGAGCCTGACTCGGAAGAGCCAGCCAATCCCGCTCAACCAGCGGCAGCAGCAGAACCGGCAGCGGAACCTGAGCCGCAGGTCGATCCCGCCGTCGCGGCTCTGTCCCTCATCGCCGAGATCGAGTTCTCCGGCGGCGACCCCCAGATCGGGCCGCCCGCCGACATCAACCCCTGGGGCATCGCAGTGGTCGGCTACCCCTACTGGTTCTGGACCGACGGCCCCAGCAGCCTGCAGGCGTCCCAGGAGTCCATGGGCATCGAGGTGTCCCTCGACGCCACCGCCACCTCGGTCACCTTCGACACCGGCGACGGCGGGAGCGTCACCTGCGACCCAGCGAGCGCCCCCCGTTGGACCCAGGGCGTCGCCCCCAAGCAGGAGTCGCCCAGCTGCGGCTACACCTGGACGGAGAGGTCCGCCACCCCCTCGAGCCCGGAGTCGGCGCACACCGTCACGGCGACCACCACGTGGCAGGTCGACTGGACCGCCGGGGGCGAGTCGGGCACGGAGGTGGTCCAGCGCAGCGAGTCCGTGGACGTCGTGGTCGGCGAGCTCCAGGCACTGGTCACGGGTTGAGGGTCAGCGCTGCCGAGCTGGCTCTCGACAGTCCTCTCCTCGGTTCGGTTGGCGGCTCAGAACTGGTCGCGCACCACGCCGCTCGATCCGAGCGCGTGGCGCCCGCGACTGAGGCTCCACGACCAGCGGCTCGAGGCCGGTCAGCGACTTAGCGCGAGCCAAGCACGACATGGGCGATGAGCTGGTCCAGTCGCCGGATGTCCACGCCCTTCTTCAAGTTGATCTTGATGTGACCGGCGCGCGTCCACAGCTCCATCTCGGCGTTGAAGTCGAGCGTGCCGGCGTTCTCGGAGGACCACATGTTGATGGCCGAGTACGGCAGGGAGTAGATCTCCACCTTCTTGCCGGTGATCCCCTGAGCATCTCGGACGATCAGACGCTTCGTGGTGAAGATGGCACTGTCGCGAAAGGTCTTGTACGCCGCGATCGCCTGTTCTCCCTGCACCATGAGTCCTTGGACGTCGGAGGGGATCGGACATTCGCTGACGAACGTCCAGGACAGAATCGGTCCGACTTCCATGGCAGCTGGCTCCTCCGGTGTTGGGTGCCTGTGAGCCTAGGGGCGACAACCCCGACGAGTGCTCAACTCGCTCCAGAAGCACGCAGCAGGTTGTTCCAGCACCAGCCGTACGGGATGAGTGACGCTCCTCGTTCGGCGGGCGGCGGTTGGCATTCGTGCCTCAGTGACCGGCGAGCATCGCCTTCGTCTGCAGCGTGCGCACACGCTCTCCTGGCTTGGCGAACGCGAGCCGGACCACGACGTAGCTGGTCGGTGCACCGGGATCGGGGTGCTGCGCCACGACCAGCCATCTCGACTGCTGCACCATCATCCGGCCCTGCCCCGAGTGGTCGACCAGCTGCGGCTCGACGTTGAGCGCACGGAGCACGCTGACCGCGTCGTTCACCCGCATGTCGACCAGGTTAGGCATGGCCCGCACGACGGACTCCCCCTTGTCGGCCATGTTCCCGTAGGCGGCCAGCAGCATCCGGACCCGGCGTGAGTGGTCCGACGACGACCCCAGCTGCTGAGCCTCGTTGAAGAACCGCTGACGGGCGTAGGCGAACCGCCCCGGGTCGGTGTCCTTCAGGTGGTCGGCGAGGAGGTAGCGGAGCGCGAGGTCCTTGACCCAGTGGTCGACCTTCGTGGCGTCGCTCTGGTACCAGGACGCCACCCCCTCGAGCGCTCTGCTCCCGACGCCGCCGGTGAAGTAGTCCACGACGGCCCCGGTGACCTGGCTGCGGGCGACGGAGACGGTTGCCTCCTGGAACGCCGACACCTTGCCGGCCGCCAGCCCCTCGGCCAGCTCCGCGCCGTGCCTGCCGATCTCGGCGGCCGTCGCGCCCGCCCGGGTCATCTCGAGCAGCGTGTCGAGACGGGTACCGGAGGTCCCGACGGTGAGGGTCTCCTCCTCCAGGTAGTCGTTCCAGAGGCACCAGACGAACTGCACGACCTTCGTCCAGGCCGGGTCCAGACCCACGAAGAAGGGGGCGACCTCGATGGTCCAGCCGAAGCTCCCCTTCCGCGCCTCCTCCCAGACGCGCCGTGCCCAGAGCCGCTCGTCAGGATCGAAGAAGGCCGCGTCCTCGATGGCCCGCACGATCAGCGTCGGTGACAGGCGGGCGCGATCGAGCTGCTCGCCGGTCGCGAGCGCCAGCATCGCGATGCTGCCGGCGTGGAGCGCGGCCCGCACGCGGCGAGGCGGCTCCAGCTCGACGAAGGCGCGGGGTTCCGACCAGATCATGGGCTCATCAGACAGGGCGCGGTCGATCGTGACAAGAGCGCCAGATCACGGGTGGGCATCCGGCGGGGATGCGGACGTGGTCGCCTGGAGCCAGTCACCAGTCGCGCCACCTCAGCTGACCCGCTCCCAGGCGTCGGCGTACCGCTCCACCAGCTTCGAACCGCCGGCCGACTGGGGGGCGGGCACGAACTCGCCGTCGACGACCGTCCCCACCACCCGGTAGGACTCCCGCTTCCCGAATCCCTCGACCACGGTGAACTCGGCCTGGAACCCGTCGACCACGTAGCCTCCCTCCTCGAACCGCGGGTACGCCTCCGCGGTGGCGCCCAGCAGCCGGTCGAGGTCGGCGTCGCTCGCGCTGCCCTCCACGACCAAGCGGATCACCGGGACTGTGGACACTTGCCGCAACGCCGCGACGGCGGCCACCTCCGACACCAGGGTGCGCGTCGTGGAGCCTGCCGGGAGCGGGGACGAGCTGTGGATCTCGCGCACGGTGGAGACCGCGTCCTCCGCCGGTCGTCCGCGGAAGAGGTGGATCGGCAGGTACTGGTTGCCGGCGGTCTCGTAGAGGCGGTCGTGCACCGCGCCCCAGGCCCCAAGGTCGCTGACCTGAACCTGCCGGATGGCAGGTTCGCGCTGGCCGTCGCCCTCCGGCGGGCCGAGCACGCCGTCGGCACCGGCGTCGAGGGCGATCTCGGCCCACTCGCGTCGCTCACCGCGGAAGGTGTCGGCGAAGACGTCGGCGCCGGCGCGCAGGCCGCCCCATCCGAGGATCAGCGGCTGGGAGAAGGCCGACGGGTCGACCAGTGACTCGACGTCGGCGAGGACCTCGTCCAACCCGATGTCGCCTGGGTCGAGCAGAACGCCCCCGCTGACCTCCTCGATGTCGCCGGTGACGCCCTCGACCCAGCCTCTGGTGCCGGGGTGCTGGGCGCAGAGGTCGACGAGCTGGCCCACCGCCGCCCGCGGCAGCTGCATGCCCAGCTCGTCGGCGCGCGTCCACTGCACCCGAGCGGTCCCGTCGGCGGACTGGACGACGCGGGTGGCGCGCGGCTGCGGGCCGGCTTCCTCGTCGTAGTCGCCCACGAGCCGGAAGACGTTGCAGGGCGCAGCGGTGACGACGTAGCTCGGGTAGTCCCCCACTGCCCCGGACTCCGCCCGGCCGTCGCCCCGCAGCCACAGGGCGGGGTGCAGCACCTGGTGACCGGAGCTCGGGTACAGAAGGGTCTCGAACCCGTCCACCGACAGCAGGACGGTGTCGTCGTAGCGGTCGTGGCTGTGCACCCGGTCCTGCATCTGGTCGACCAGGGCAAGAACGTCGGCGTCGGGCAGACCTGCCGTGGTCTCCACCCGAATCCAGTCCTCGGCGTCGTCCTCGTGCACGGTCGGCTCGACCACCGCCCGCTCGACACTCGACTGCTCGCCCAACCACTCCACCGCCCGCTGCCGGGCCCTGGCCTCGTCGTCCTCGGGCGAGGAGGTGCACGCAGCCACCGCCAGCAGGACGCCGGCGACGAGGAGCACGGGGAGACGGGATCTGGGCACGGGTCATTGTCACAAGCGGCGGTGCCAGGTGCTGGGCAGTGGAGGCCGCGATCGACGTCAGTCACGGAGCGGTTCTCCGGGCCGCGGCCGCCTCTTCGCGGAGTTGTCCACAGATCTGCCTCCGGACCACCCCACGGGCGGTTCGCGCTCCCTAGCGTCGACGCCATGAGCACCCACCCCCACGACCCCACCCGCCTCGACGACGGGCTGTTCGGGTTCGGCGCGCCGCCGAGGAAGCACGACGAGAGCATGGCCGACGTGATGGGCCGCGTCGCCCAGGTCGCCGCCGATCTGCAGGACCGTCCCGGCTCGACCAGCCTGACCAGGCCCTTCGCGGACCTGTCGGCGTCCGCCACCTCCGCGTCCGCCGAGGTGGACGTGGCCGTCCGCGAGACCGTGGTGACCTCGCTCCGTCTGGACGAGCACTGGCTGCGGACCGCGGACGTCCTCGAGGTCGAGCAGCTGGTCCGAGACACCGTCAACAGGGCCCTGTCTGACTTCCGCGACCAGGCGGTGGAGCAGATGACGAGCGGCGGGAACGGTGGCGACGACCTGGCGTCCCGGATCGCCGCCCTGCAGACCGAGATGCACGAGGCGTTCCGCAACGACCTGTCCCGAGCGGTCGCGCCCGGGGAGGAGCTGGTGCGCCGGCTGGGAGGTGCCTCGTGACCACCCGGTTCGACCCCAGCTCGTGGACCAAGGGCGCCACCGCCATCACCGAGGAGGCCGCCGCCTTCCACCAGTCGGCCACGTCGACCCTCGGCATGAGCTCCGACGTCGGCGCGCTCGGCTCCACCGGTGGGGCGACGCTGGTGGACGAGGCCATCGCCACGGTCCTGCCGCCGGTCTTCGACGAGGTGCTGGCCGCCATCGAGGCGCTGGCGACCGGGCTCGGGCAGGAGGCCGACCTGATGCACGCCACCGCGGCCGCCTACCGCGACACCGAGGGCGCCAACGAGCACCTCGGCCGAGCCGCCGGGCAGGTGTGAGCCATGGCGATGATGCTGCCGGGGTGGCTGGAGGAAGCGCTGCAGTTCGCCGGCTACTCCTGGCCCTCCACCAACGAGGACACCCTGCGGGCCTGGGCGTCGGAGTGGTCGTCGCTGTCGACGCGCGCGCTGGCCCACGCCGACGAGGTCGACCACGCCGTCGCCTTCGTGTCGTCCACCAACGAGGGCGAGGGCGTGGAGTCCTTCACCGCCTACATGCGCGGCGACAGCAACCTCGCAGCGCTGCGCGACTTCGGGATCGCGACCGGCATGCTCGGGCAGGCCTGCAGCGCCGGCGCGAGAATCGTGGTGACGGTCAAGCTGGCGGTCATCGGACAGCTCGCCACCCTCGCCGTCGCGATCGCCGGGGCGGTGGCGTCCGGCGGGCTCGCGTCGGCCGCTGTGTTGATCGCACGCGAGGTGGCTCGGCGGCTGGTCGACGCGGCGATCGGGCTGGCGGTCGCCGAGATCCTGGATGTGTAGCCGTGGGTGGTCTGCTCAAGGCTTTGATCCGCTTGCTCACGGCAGCACGCAAGAAGGCACCGACTCCGGTCACCCCTGGGGTTAGGAAGTTGCCCAACGGAGCCACCATCCACCCCAGCCCTCCGCCCATGGTGACGTCGCCTCACCAGGTGCAGAAGAAGTTCAAGCATGCTGGTGACTTCGGCATCCCGGGGAACTACAACAAGGCCAAGGGTGAGCAGTACGACCGTGTCCTGCACGATCACGTCAACGCCCCGACAACGACGCCGATCGACGGCACCTACCATCGTGAGCCTGTGATCCACCATCTCGATACGAGCACCGGGTTGAACGTGGTGACCAAGCCTGACGGACGGTTCGTCACCGCGTGGAAGTTCAACTCCGACCAGCTCCGGAACGTCACCACTCATGGAGGCCTGTAATGCCCGACGTCAGCGTGACCCTTTCTGCAGATGAGGCCTTGGTCCTGCTCGACTGGCTCGCCATCGAGAACGAGGTCGAGAAAGTCGCCGTTGACCCAGCCGTGCGACAAGCAATGTGGAATCTGGAAGCTCTGCTCGAACGCGTCGTCGCGGCCGTCGTCGCTGAGGACTACGCCGAGCAGGTGGATCAAGCCAAGGCCCGGCTGACCCCCTCGACGGATTGATGCAGGCCCCGGGCTAGATGACGCGATGTCGACCGCCGGATCGACCCGAAGCCCATAGGCCGGGGTGTGGCTGACCCTTTGGCCGGCGCTGGCAAGATCCTCCCCATGCCCGAGGGACACACACTGCGTCGGCTGGCCGACCAGCTGAACGCCACCTTCTCCGGGCAGGAGGTGCAGACGTCGAGTCCGCAGGGCCGGTTCGCCGAGTCGGCGGCCCTGCTGGACGGGGCTCAGTTCGTGGCCGCCGAGTCGGCCGGGAAGCACCTCTTGGTGGACTTCGAGGGCGACCAGCTGCTGCACGTCCACCTCGGGCTGTACGGGAAGTTCCTGATCAAGCGGGGAGCGTCCACGCCTCCGGTCGGGCAGGTCCGGCTGCGGGTGGAGAGCGAGACCGCCTTCGCCGACCTGCGCGGGCCGACCGCCTGCGAGCTGTGGACACCTGCGGAGGAGGCAGCGCTGCTGGCCCGCCTCGGACCGGACCCGCTGCGCGAAGACGCCGACCCCACCCGGGCGTGGGAGCGGATCCGCCGCAGCAAGGCGCCGATCGGGGCGCTCCTGATGGACCAGTCGGTGCTGGCCGGGGTCGGGAACGTCTACCGTGCGGAGATCCTGTTCCGGCACAACCTCCACCCACTCCGACCGGGTCAGGCGCTGCGTCGCGCTCAGTTCGTCGCGATGTGGGACGACCTCGTCGCGCTGATGGCCGACGGCGTGAGGATCGGGCGGATCGAGACCGTCCGCGCCGAGCACCTGGACCTGGTCCGGGCCCGCGACCGGCGTTCCTACGTGTACCGCCGGCAGGGCGAGCCGTGCCGGCTCTGCGGAACGGAGATCCGGACCGACGTGCTGGTCGGGCGCAACCTGTTCTGGTGCCCGCGGTGCCAGCCCGCCTACCGCGGCCGGACCTAACCCCTTCGCCCGTGCCTCGCCCGGCGCAGTTGCGTGGAGTGGTGGTCGCTCGAGCTGGACGGGCCACGATCTCTGCAGTCGTCAACGGCATGCAGACCCGAGCATTCGACTAGAACCCGTCTTCGCCTGAGGCCGTCCAGAGGGCGCCGGAGTCTGCCGCCCGACCCAGAGGGCCGACCCTGGCGGGCCTGCTCGCCTGTGACAGCGCCCGATCTGCAGCGGCGACCCTCCGGACGTCAGTGCTCGAGTCGATGGGTCACCGAGCGTTCTCCACCTACCGCTCGCGGGCCCGAAGAGGTGGATTTCGACGGTCAGTCGTCCCTCGGTGTCGGGAGACACGCGGCAGCGAGCGCCTGCCCGTCACTCCCAACCGCAACTGACCCTCAAAATCCGTCAGCACGGCCATCACCAGAGGTAAGAACACGGGTATGCCCAGCGCTCCACCCGAGAGCCACCGCTTGCCTGCTGTCTCAGCGGCCGGAAGGGACCGTCTGCCGGCTCCGCCCACGCAGCCGCACCACGACAGCCGCACCCAGCGCCACGACCGCGGCGACGATGGCCGCGACCGCCACCGGCGTCGACAGCGGGTCGTCGGTCAGCCGGCCGATGGCCACCCAGGCCAGTCCCCAGGCCATGGCCAGCGCGATCGCGAACCGGCCACCCAGCCGCCAGGCGAGCGCGGCCGCCACGGCCCCGGCCACCAGCACCACGACGACCCCGAGCACGGTGGCCACCGACTCCGGCGGCTCGACCCCCAGGCTGACCAGGGCGGCGGTGATGTTGGCGACGGTCGCCACGGACACCCAGCCGAGGTACAGGCCGAAGGTGCCGTCGACCACCAGCGTCTCGGCGGTCCGGCCCGAGCCGGTGCCGACCAGCCGCAGCCCGATCAGCGCGAGGACCGCGAGCAGCGCCACGATGATCACGGCGGTCAGCCACACCACACCCGTCTGGGCGACGAGGATCCACACCGCGTTCAGCACCATCGACGCCGCGGGCAGGTAGCCCAGCCGGCGCAGGCGCGAGTCGGCGGCGTTGCGCGGCAGCCACTGCCAGATCGTGAAGGCGAAGAGCCCCAGGTAGATGACCGACCAGATCGAGAAGGCGGGCCCCGCCGGCGCCACCAGCGTGGCCTGGTCCGACAGCGCCCCCTGGCTGGTGTCCTCGATCTCGGTGCCCAGCAGGCCCGTTCCCACGGCCGTCCCGACCAGGCAGAAGATCTCGGCGGCGGTGGTCACGATCCGACGGGTGAGGTCGCTCGACGTGGAATCACTCAGCATGCTGAGCATCCTACCCGCCCTAGGCGACGAGCAGCAGCCCCTGGCTCAGCCTCGGCCCGCGGCCCGAACCAGCCGGATCAGCTCGGCCCGGAAGCCCGCCGGGTCGACCAGCGGCGCGGTGACCAGCTCGTCGGCCACCTCGGTCGCGGTGATCTCGGTGTAGGCCGCCCGGCCCGCCTCGGTCAGCCGCACCTGGAGCCGTCGACGGTCCTCGGGGTCGCGCTCGCGGGTGACGTGGCCGGTGCGCTCGAGCCGCTCGACCACCCGCGCCATGGTCTGCTCCTCGACCTGACTGGCGGCGGCGAGCTGGCGCTGCGTCCGCGGACCGTCGACCAGGGCGTGCAGCGCAAGCAGCCCGGCGTGGGTCAGCCCGCGCTCACCGAGGAAGGCGTTCCAGTCCCGCTCGACGTGACGGGCCGCCGTCGACAGCAGCCGGCCCAGCGACCAGTCGGCGAGGTCCTCATCCACCCTGCCACGGTAGTCCCGTGCGGTGCTCATCACCGTCGACGGATCAACCGCCACAGGTCCAGCCCGAAGGACCAGCACAGCAGCGCCAGGGCGATCCCCAACCCGACGGCCGCGACGACGACCGGGGTGACCGGCAGCAGCGCCCCCACCAGAGCCACCGCCTGCAGCGCGGCCACCACCCGCCGCGACGGCCGCGGTGGCAGCGGCGCCGTCAGCCTGGGCCAGAGCCAGCCGGCGGCGACGAAGAGGTAGCGCAGCAACCCGATCAGCACCGCCCACGGTCCCACCACCAGCGAGACGGCGATCGACAGCACCAGCAGCAGGACGGCGTCCGCCTCGACGTCGAAACGGGCTCCGGCGTCGGAGGCCGTGCCGGTGTGCCGGGCCACCCGGCCGTCGACGGCGTCGAGGACGGCAGCCGCTCCGGCCAGGACGGCCAGCGACCACGTCCGCTCGGGCGTCACGCCGGCCAGGGCCAGCAGGACGCCACCGGTGCACACAGCCGTCATCGACAGCCGCAGCAGGGTGACCCGGTCCGCGGGGCCGCACCTGGTCCGCCGGCGCCACAGCGACACCGCCGCGACCGCGAGCACGAGCGCACCGCTCAGCAGCACCCCGGCAGCGAGCACCGGTCCCGGTCGGTGCAGCAGCAACCAGCCGATCCCGCCTCCGAGCACGAGCACGCCGGCGAGGACCAGGTCGGTACCCACCACCCGGACAGGGAGGACGCCGTGCATGCCCGAAGCCTGCCTGACGCCACCCAGCGGCGTCTGCCCGTGCCGTCCGACGCCCGGACCGGACGTAGGGTCGGGCCGTGCCCTCCGACGTCGTCCTCAAAGCCATGAACGCGGTCCACCGCATCGCCATCAAGGTCAGCGGAGGACGGCTCGGCCACGACCTGATCGGCATGCCGTCGCTGGAGCTGACCACCACCGGGCGCCGGTCCGGGCAGCCGCGGTCGGTGATGCTGACCGCACCGCTGCAGCTGGGTGACGGGCTGGTCGTGGTGGCCTCCCGAGGAGGGGACGACCAGCACCCGGCGTGGTTCCACAACCTGGTGGCCGACCCCGACGTCCGGGTGTCGCTGCGTGGCGGGCCGAGCACGCCGATGCGGGCGCGCGTCGTCGGACCCGAGGAGCGGGCCGAGCTGTGGCCGCAGATCGCCGGGAAGTACCGCAACTACGCCGGCTACCAGCGGCGCACCGACCGCGAGATCCCGCTGGTGGTGCTGGAGCCTGTCGGCCCTGAGCAGCGGGACGTCCCGCCGGCGTCGTAGGCGACCACCGGGCCGCGGGCGGCTGCCCAGCACCGCTGACGCGAGCACCACCACCATCCCCCGCCGGCCGCCGACGTCCCGGCCTCCTCGGTCAGCGCCGGCCACCCGGCCACCTGTTGGTCGGGACGCGACTTGCCCCGAGGCGTCGCCTCGTCCGTCTTCCACACGACCACTCGGGGCACGCCCGTCCAGTCGTCGAACGGGGATGTCCTGGTCACGACTCCCACGAGCACGACGAGCTGGCCCGACCTTCCGCCGCGACCCGCCTGCACGCGCGGGTCGTCGGCGCCCAAGAGCCCGTGCCTCCGGATGTCCGGCCACCGAGCACCGCCGAGCAGCCGGACGTCCGGCCCGCAAACCATCCCGCTTCCCCAGCCCCCGGAAACCCGTCCGACCGCTCCGCACTCCGAGCGCCGGGCCCCCGACGCGTCCGCGAGACGGCTCCCGCGAGAAGCCAGCACGCACACCCACCGACGAGGGAGACCACATGGAGCTGCACGGCGCACGGATCCTGGTGGCCGGAGCCACCGGCGCCCTCGGTGGTCAGCTGACCACCGCCCTCCTCGCTGCGGGAGCGACCGTGGTCCCCGCCGGCCGAGACCCCGAGCGTCTCGTCGAGGTGGGCGAGGAGTGCGGGCAGACCGGTCTGCACCTCGACGTCGTCGACGCCGACGCCTGCCGCCAGGTCGTGGATGCCGCGACTGAGACGCTCGGCGGGCTGGACGCCCTGGTCGTCGCGGTCGGCGTCGCCTCCTTCGGCCGCGCGCTCGAGGCCGACGACGCGGTGGTCGAGGAGCTGTTCGCCGTCGACGTGCTCGGACCGATGTCGCTGGTGCGGGCCGCCGCGCCGCACCTGGGTGAGGGCGGCACCGTGGTCGTCCTCTCCGCGATCCTCGCCGACGTCCCCACCGCCGGGATGGCGGAGTACAGCGCCGCCAAGAGCGCCCTGTCGACGTGGCTGGGGCTGGTCGGCAAGGAGGAGCGCCGGAAGCTGCACGTGGTCGACGTCCGCCCACCCCACCTGGACACCGACCTGTCCGATCACCCGCTGGCCGGGACCGCGCCGAAGCTCCCAGCCCCCTACCCCGCCGCCCGTGTGGTCGAGGTCGTGCTGGAGGCCGTGCGCGACGGCAAGAAGGAAGTGGTCTGGGACGCCGACGCCCGCGAGGTCGTCGCCCGCTGACCGCGCGCCTCAGGCAGAGGCGGTTCCGCCCGGACGTCCCGCCACGGCCGCCCGCGTAGCCACCCGGAACACCGGCCACCCGATCTCGGTGCGCCAGGCCGACGGGTCGGCGGTGTCCCGCGGACCGACGAGGTAGGTCTCCCGGACCGGTCCGGCCACCGCGAGCGCGTTCCCGACCACCCAGGCACCCAGCTCGCCGTAGGTCACCTGGATGTCGTCGTGGTCGCCGACGTGGGTGGCCGCCGCCAGCTCGACGGCAGGCAGCGTGACGGGGCGCACCCGCCCGCCACGCGGCGGCCGACTGGTCGGCCGGTACACGACCAGGTGGCCCCGACCCACCTCGAACAGCGAGTTGTCGTACAGCCCGCCCGGGGCCCCGGTTGGCTGAGAGACCAGAGCGTCGAGCTCGGCCATCGCGCCGCTGTACCAGGGCAGGACGTCGTCCAGTTCGACGTCGCCCTCGACCGCCGCCACCGTGGTGGCCGGGACCGAGCGCAGCTCCACCTGCAACGGTGCGGGGTCCGGCCGCAGCAGCCGGCGCAGCGACACCACCGCCGCCCGGGTCCGGGCCAGCTCGGACTCCAGACGTCGGAGGTGGTCGGCGACGAGGTCGGCACGGGTGGCGGGGTCGGCGGAGCGCACGATGCGCCGGACCTCCGCCAGGGGGACGTCCAGCTCGCGGAGGCGGTGGATGACCTGGGCGGTCGGGATCTGGTCGGCGCTGTAGTAGCGGTAGCCGCTCGCGTCGTCCACCGTCGCGGGGACGAGGAGGTCGGCGTCGTGGTAGCGGCGCAGCGTGCGCACGCTCAGGTGGGTCAGGCGCGAGAACTCCCCGATGGCCAGCATGGTGGCAGTGTGCACCCTCCCCCAGGGGGAGAGTCCCGTCCTTGACCCTCCCCGCGCCGGACGCCGCACGGTGGGGTCATGAGCAACCCGACGACCATCGAGCCCACGCAGCTCCCCGCCACGATCCTCGCCTACCTCGCCGCGCACGCCGCCGGTGAGCTCGACGCCGCCGCCCGCACCTTCGCCCCGACCGCCGAGGTCACCGACGAGGGCAAGACCTACCGCGGGACCCAGGGGGTCCAGGACTTCCTGCACAAGGGCGGCAGCCAGTACACGTACACCACCGAGCTCATCGGCGCCGAGCGCACCGACGACCAGCACTGGGTCGCGGTGAACCGGCTGGAAGGCGACTTCCCCGGCGGCATCGTCGACCTCCGCTACCGCTTCACCCTGGCCGACGACCTCATCACCGAGCTGGTCATCGCGCCCTGACGCCCGGTCCACGCCCTGGCACGACCTGTGTCGCAAACGGGGACGCCAGTCAGACCCGCGCCCGTCGAGCACCATCGACACCGCCGCCCGCGAGACACCGACCCCGCGAGCGACCTCGGCTGAGGTAGCGACCTCGGCTGAGGTCGCCTTGCGCATCGCCCGGACCCTAGCCAGCGGCGGGCGGACGGAGTCGGTGCAGCCGGTGGCCGCTGCCGATGACCTCCCACCCCGCGTCGTCGCCCGGGTAGCCGCGCGTGGTGGTGGTCCGCCCGTCGGCGTGGAACACCTCCACCAAGGACCCGTCGACCAGCACGCGCGCCCCGGCGCCCCAGGTGACGAGCTCCTCACCGCCCAGCAGCAGTGCGCCCGGTCCCACGGCCTCGACCTCGAAGGAGTGCGCCGGGGCCAGCTCGGAGCCGTCCAGCTCCCCGGCCCGCAGACCCAGCAGCTCCACAGCCGGTTGCTGCACGAGCTCGCCGTCCACGACGTCCAGCTCGCGCGGACAGGTGAGCACGCCCTGCCAGCCCTGCTCGGCGACCTGCTCCGGAGACCGTCCGCGCTCGGCGGCCCACCCCCACATCAGCACCCGGCCCGCGTCGGGGTCGACCAGCAGCTGGGGGGCGTAGAAGGTGGGGCCGTCGTCGACCACCCCGCCGCGCTCGGCGACGAACCGGAGGGCGTCACCCTCGGGCACCAGGTCCCCCAGCACCCAGCGGACCCCGTGGAGGTCGTGGCCGCCCTCGACGCTCCGCCACAGCGAGAGCACCAGCAGCCAGCGCCCGCCGATCCGGACCAGGTTCGGGCACTCCCAGATGTTGGCCCGAGCCACCTCGGCCAGCACCGGGTCGGAGTCGTCGAGGAGCACCCCGCGCGGCTGCCAGTCGGTCAGGTCGTCGCACTGCCACAGCAGCAGCTGGGGACGTCCGTCCGGGGCGCCGGCGCCCTGAACGCCCCAGCGTCGGCCCTCGGCGGTGAACACGAACGGGTCACGGACGTCAGTGACGCCGGGGAGCCTCGGCATCGGGACGGTGGCGTGCTCGTCGGCGACGAAGCGCCGCAGCTCGCGGTCGCCGCGGGCCAGCACGACGTCCGCGCTGCCACCGGGTACCGAGATGGCGCTGTAGACCAGGGTCGGGACGCCGTCGTCGACCACCAGGCAGCCGGACCAGCAGCCCAGGGCGTCCAGGCCGTCCGGGCGCGGGGTGAGCGTGATCGGCTCGTCGGTCCAGCGGAGCAGGTCGGTGGAGGAGGCGTGGCCCCAGTGGATCTGGTGGTGGTCGACCGACTCGGGGTGGTGCTGGAAGAACACGTGGTAACGGCCGTCGACCCTGGCCAGCCCGTTCGGGTCGTTGAGCCACCCGCGTCCCGGGCGGACGTGCCAGATCGGGCGGAGCCGGTCGGTCTGGTTGGGGGTGGGAGGGGAAGCGGTCATGTGCTCACTCCTGGATGTCTTCCCAGACGTCGGTGGGAGAGGTCGGCGTGTCAGCCTGACGCGGTCAGGACAGAGCCTGCGGGGGCACCCACCACGTGTCAATCACCTCGCGAGAACTCCATCCTGTCTCATGACCGGCCGGTTCGAGTCGACGCGACGGGGGGCGGGCACGGAGCCGTCGACACCGCCGGTGAGAGTGGGGGGCCGACGTCGCCGGAGCCAGGCCGGGACCCCTCGGCCGTCTCGCCCAGCCCCGCGCGTAGCGTCGAGGCCATGCGCAACAGAACCATCGGAAACGACACCGTCGGACGCGTCGAGGTGGGGGCCATCGGTCTCGGCCTGATGACCTTCGACCAGACAGGCAGCCAGCCCCGCGAGCAGCTGCTCCACACGGTGAAGGCCGCCCTCGGCGCCGGCGTCACCCTGTTCGACACCGCCGACGCCTACGGGCCCGGTGAGGAGAAGGGTGCCGGCGCCCAGGGCGAGAACGAGCGCCTGATCGCCTCGCTGCTGGACGAGCTCGGCGTCCGGGATGAGGTGTTCCTGGCCACCAAGGGCGGGCACACCCGCACCGACGGCGGCGGCTGGGACTCCGACAGCAGCGACGCGCACCTGAAGGAGGCCGTCGACGCCAGCCTGCAGCGGCTCGGGGTGGAGCAGCTCTCGCTGTGGCAGCACCACCGTCCCGACCCGAACGTGAGCTGGGAGGCGACGGTGCAGACCCTCAGCGACATCGCGAAGTCCGGCAAGGTGCGGATGATCGGCCTGTCCAACGTGGACCCGGAGCAGATCCGCGCCGCCCACGCCGTGCTGGGCGACATGCTGGTGAGCGTGCAGAACCAGTTCAGCCCGAAGTTCCGCACCAGCCTGCCGGAGATCGACGTCTGCACCGAGCTGGGTCTGGCGTTCCTGCCGTGGAGCCCGCTGGGTGGACTGGGTGACGCCAAGGAGCTGGCCGAGAAGCACCCGGCGTTCGCCGAGATCGCCGACGCCCGTGGTGTCAGCGCCCAGCAGATCGCGCTTGCCTGGGAGCTGGCCCAGTCCCCGATCGTGATCCCGATCCCCGGCGCCAAGCGTCCGCAGTCGATCCACGACTCCGCAGCCGCTGCGGACATCGACCTGACTGCTGACGAGATCGCCGCACTCGACCGCGACTGAGTAGTTCATCCCCGCCGGTAGACGTAGCCGGCACCGAGCGGCCGACGGCTTGCTCGGTGCCAAGCGCTCTACCGCCCGGGGATCGGCGGCTAGGTCAGAGGTTCTCGTAGGCCCGGCTGGGGACCTGGGTGGCGAGCTTGCCGCCGCTGACGTCGACCAGGGTGCCGGTGATGTAACTGGCGGCGTCGCTGGCCAGGAAGACCAGCAGGTCCGCGACGTCGTCGGTACTCTCCCACCGGCGAAGCGACAGGGTGTCCAGCAGCCGGTCCTGGTCGGGCGTGCTCATCTCGGCGAACCCGTTCATCGCCGTCGGCACCATGCCCGGCGCGTAGGCGTTGACCGTGACGTCCCAGGGTCCGAGCTCGCCGGCCAGCACCCGGGTGAACTGCACGACGGCCGCCTTCGAGGCACCGTAGGCCGCTGCACCGATGCTCGGCACGATGGCCGCGAACGAGGCGGCGTTGAGGATCCGCCCGGACCGCTGCTGCTTCATGGTCGGGATCACCGCCTGGCTGAGCAGGAACACCCCGCCGACGTTGACGTCGAAGCAGGCCCGCCAGCGTTCCCAGTCCAGGTCCTCCACGGCGCCGACGACATTGATGCCGGCGTTGTTGATCAGGACGTCGATCCGTCCGTGCCGCTCGACCACCGTGCGGACGGCCGTGGCCACCGACTCCGGCGAAGTCACGTCGCAGACCAGCTGCTCGTGGTCGGCGGCTCCGTCGGCCTCCTCGAAGGCGAGATCGAGCGCCACCACCGCAGCCCCCTCGGCGACGAAGCGCTGGACGATCGCCCGTCCGATGCCCCGCCCTCCCCCGGACACCAGCACGACCTTGTCGGTGTGGTCGATCAGCACTGTGGTCTCCTTGCCTGTGGGTCAGTGAGGACGACACTACTGACGAACGCGCGCACAGACGGAGGAGTCATCGTGGACAAGGTGCTGTGGGTCACCGGAGGCGGCAGCGGCATGGGGGCGGCGGCCGCTCGCCACGCGGCTGGACAGGGCTGGCGCGTCGCCATCAGCGGTCGGCGCGAGGACGCCCTGGCCCAGGTCGCCGCGACGATCACCGCCGCCGGCGGTGAGGCGCTGACGGTCCCGCTCGACGTGACCGACCCCGAGCAGGTGCGGGCCGCGCACGACACGGTGCTGCAGCAGTGGGGACGGCTCGACGGCCTCGTCCTCTCCGCCGGCCTGAACAACCCGCGACGCAGCTGGGCCGACCAGAACATGGACGACTTCGCCCGCATCGTCGACACCAACCTGGTCGCCATCGCCCGAGTCATCGACGTCTCCCTTCCGGAGCTCCGGCAGCGACAGGGTGTGGTCGTGGTGATCTCCTCCTACGCCGGCTGGCAGGTGAGCCCGATGGCGGGGGTGGCCTACAGCGCGAGCAAGACCGCGCTCTCCTCGGTGGCCATCAGCCTGAACAAGCAGGAGGGTGAGCACGGCGTCCGGGCCTGCCACCTGTGCCCCGGCGACGTCGCCACCGAGTTCCTGCAGCAGCGGCCCAACGTCCCTGACGCGGCGGCGCAGGCGAAGATGCTGACGCCAGAGGACATCGGGCGGGCGGTGCTGTTCGTGCTGGACTCGCCCAGTCACGTCCGGATCGACGAACTGGTGATCTCACCAGTGTCACAAAGGTGACGCCCTGCAAATGGTGGCTGGCAGTGCGTTTTATACTCTGCGGCGAGGGAACATGCGACCTAAACTGGCTTCAGAACGCACAGCGGCTTTTGCACAGGTCCATTCGGTGGGGAAGTCTAACTGCGGCGTTTAAGCTCTCCCCAACGCCCTCGCGAGTCGCACGACAGTCCAGTGGGGCAGCCTTCCTTGATTTAAGAGCGCTCGGCGGCAACAGTTGAATGGCGATCAAGCCTCAGCTCGAGAGCTGAGCGCCCGCCACGGAGGTAGCCAGAGGTCGCTGTGCGGGCTAGCCTTGCGACTGTGGCACGGGCGGGGTTTGACTGACCTTGCCCTAGCGTAGCGGGTGGTCCGGCAGTGGCGGGAAGTTCGGAGCCTGCTCCGTCACCTTCCCGCCGTTGACCTCGACCTTCAGTTGCTGCTCGAGCCGAGAAGACGCCTGCTCGATCGCAGCCTGGTAAGCGACTACCGCCTGGCGTTCGGGTGACACTTCACCGAAGTTCAACTTGGACACGACCGAGACCGGCGCGGCCCTGACCCAGTCTCGGAGGTGCCGAACGTGTCGTCCGAACTGGTTCAGTTCATCAAGAACTGGCCTCTCACCCATTTCGAGTTCAGCAACCGAACTGCGATTCGTGAGTCCGTAGATGCGGACGCTTGCGACTGTCTCGACGTTAGGCGAGCAAGCCAAATCTTTGAGGTTACGAAGCTCAATCAACAGCTCGCCGACCGTAGCTCGCTTCCGATCCAACGCATCGCCACGCTCCGTTCTACTCAGGAGGTACCAAGCGAAGCCACCGGCGACCAAGCCGCCCAAGATCGCCCCAACAATGCTGGGGAACCAAGCATCCACCCACGTCACGTTGAGAGGATACCGACTAGTTGGGTGACACGCCGCAACCGGCCGGAGATCGCTCGGCCCAACAGGAGCACGGCGATCGCTGCCCGGCGGCGGATGACCTGCGAGTCAAAGGACAACGCGCCTTCGACGTCACACCGTTAGCCCGAAGTTACGCTGGCGCGGAGCAGGGCAGGGACTGACCAGCCCTCCACCGCGGAGATGGAGCCCGCGGGTTCGCATGGCCGTCCTGTGCCGGACCGATGCCGGTGTCGACGCGGGCTGGGGTCAACGCGGTCGCGGACAGCTTGCTGAGGCATTGAACTCCTCGCCACCGATGACCAGTGACTGCGCGACGGCGTCCCGATGGAATTGCCGAGGCCCGCGGCGGGCTGGGGGACGCAGCTAGCTGTACTGACCCGGCACGTTGGTCGAGTAAGTGTGACGCGCTGATCTGAAGTGGTAGCGCACGAGGGCCTCCCGCGGTGGAGTGGAACTGCCTAGGTATCCGCTTCACTCACAGGAGGCCCTCGTGTCCCACGCTAACGCTGCGTTGACCCCTCGTGCCCGGCTCACGGTCGCTCGGCTCGTGATCGAGCAGAAAGTTCCTGTCGCGGAGGTCGCGGCTCGGTTCCAGTGCTCCTGGCCCACGGTCAAGCGGTGGGCCGACCGGTACGCCGCTGGTGAGCCGATGAGCGACCGGTCGTGCCGCCCGCACCGGATGCCGGCCAAGACCGGCGCGCGCACGACACGTCGGATTGTGTCGTTGCGGCTGCGCAAGCGGCTGGGGCCGGTGCAGCTGGCCGCGCTGACGGGCGTGGCACCCTCCACCGCGCACCGGGTCCTGGTCCGGTGCCGGATCAACCGGCTCTCCCACGTGGACCGGGCCACGGGAGAACCCGTGCGCCGCTACGAGCACGAGCACCCCGGGGCGATGCTGCACGTGGACGTCAAGAAGTTCGGCAACATCCCCGACGGCGGCGGGAGGCGGTTCGTCGGCCGGGCCCAGGGCGGGAAGAACCGTGCCACCACCCCGGACAAGCCCAAGAACAAGCACCACCACCCCAAGATGGGCCACGCGTTCGTCCACACCGTCATCGACGACCGCTCCCGGGTGGCCTACGCCGAGGTCCATGATGACGAGACGGCCCTGACCGCGACCGGGGTGCTGCGCCGCGCGGTGACCTGGTTCGCTGCCCGCGGCATCACGACCGAACGGGTCCTGTCTGACAACGGCTCCCCCTACGTCTCCCACCTATGGCGGGCGGTCTGTGCTGAGCTCGCGATCAAGCACTCACGGACCCGGCCCCGCCGCCCGCAGACCAACGGCAAGATCGAGCGCTTCCACCGCACCATGGCCGACGGCTGGGGCTACGCCCGCTGCTACACCTCTGAAGCCGAACGACGCGCCGCCCTGGCAGCATGGATCCACGAGTACAACCACCACCGCCCCCACACCGCCTGCGGGACAAGCCACCGGTCACCCGATTGACCAACCTCTCGGGTCAGTACAGCTAGCAGACGGCCGAGCTCGGCACAGACCCCCGGTGGCGACCAATCACTCGACCTCAAGGCGGCGGCCAGAGTGCCGGTTACGCACCGAGCTTCTCTTTAAGCCGATCGATCCCGTCCTGCAATTTGTCGTAACGAATAACGATGACTGAGATTCCAGCAACCTTCAGAGCCTGTCGCTTGTGCTCGTCAATCTTCGCCACAGTTGGGTCGTCATGAACGTATCCGTCTAGCATCACCGCGAGATTGAGCCCTTCGCCCGTATAATATAGGTCCGCGGATACCAAAGTCCCATTATGGCCCGTTAGGGTCTTGTGGCAGTCGTCTGGGGCGGGAACGCCGGCTTCCTGCAGCGCGAACACCATCTGCTTCTCCGTCTCGGAGTCGTACCCCTCGGTGACGGCGTCCCAGTCTAGAGCCACCAGGGCTTCGGTGAACGCAGCTCCCGCTGCTCCAGCGACGAGTGTGGGGACTACGAGATGTCGGTCGAGCTGGTCGTGATGCCACTGGTTGCGGAACGTCCGGAGACACTCGTAGCAGCTGTCAAGACACGCACGTTCAGAATCCTTGCCGGTCTCGTCCGCGTGCACGATTTCCAGGGCCCGGCCACACACCTCAGCCCATGCGGGAGTGGTCGCGACTCGAGCGAGGACGCCAATACCGCCCTCGTCCATCTCGTACAGCAGGACGCGGCGGACGGCAGGATTCTGCTGTGGGTCTGGAAAGACCTGCCCGCCGAGCTCGGCCTGGTCTACGCCGTACCTGGTCGCGATGCCGGCCTGCAGCGCGTAAAGCAAAGTCCAGGCGTAGTCGTCGGGGTCGGTGCCGTTGGGCGCCTGTGTGTCGATCAGGAGCATGTCGTGCTGCCCCTGAGTCGTCAGGACGATGTCACGAACCCAATTGTCGAGCGCCGGGGCGCAATCCTTGTCCGGTCCGAAGTGGTCGGCGTCGGGGTTCCAGAGCCGGCACTTTTCGCAAAGGGTGAACCCCGGGGTGGCGCTCCGGCGCTGGCCGCTGTTTACCTGCACGAGGTGGCCGAGGTGGGCGTAGGTCACGGCAAGGTCGAGCCCTGCGGATGTGGTGACGCTGTACCGCCGGACGCCGCGGTGGGGCAGCCGGAATGCGGCGTCGACCATGTAACCCTGCCGCATGCGGTCCTCGGCGTCGGCGCCAACGGTCTCCTGCTCAACGGCGAAGGCATCGCCGACCTGCATGGCAGACTTCCAGGCCTTGGTTTCGTCGTCGCTACGCGGCGTCCCGCACGATGGGCACTTCGACGCGACGGTCTTGCCCGGGAGGAACGCCCCGCAGGAGCAGATGACGATCTCGCTGAAGATGTCCGCTCCGCTGCGGCCTGTGGAGGCGCGCTGCACCTTGTAGCGGTGCCCGCGGTGGTAAACGAAGTTGCCGGGTGCGTACTCCCGCAGCGCGATGGACCGGCTCCGGGCGCGCAT
Organism: Auraticoccus monumenti; assembly: GCF_900101785.1. Classification (GTDB taxonomy): domain Bacteria; phylum Actinomycetota; class Actinomycetes; order Propionibacteriales; family Propionibacteriaceae; genus Auraticoccus; species Auraticoccus monumenti. The sequence continues at coordinate 620,099 of NZ_LT629688.1, forward strand.
GTCCTGGCGGTCGGCAAACCGGAGAAGGACCGCCTGCCTGGGGAAGGCGTACCCGGGAAGGAAGCCGCGCTGTGCGAGCCAGGACAGCGGGTAGTAGTCGCCCTTCCCGGTGCGGATGTTCCGTCCGATCGCCTCGACCGCCTCCCGGCGGCGCTTGTCCGAGCCCGAGAGTCCCTCCTTGTTCGCTTTTGCGCTCAGCTCGGCAGCTTCGACGGCGAGCTCCCGGGCGAGGTTCGACAGCGCGGCCATGTCAGCGTCGAGCGCGTCGACGAACCCGTCGACGATCCGGGCCACGCTCTGCGCGTCGATGGCCTCGGCGCCTTCGATGACGTCCGCGAACGCGGCGCTACCGCGAGCGACGAGGTCGTCCCGCTTGGTGGCGACGAACTGCTCGAGGCCGGCGCGGAACTCCGGTGTGAGCCTGCCGGTGGTCTGGTGGTCGAGGTCTACCCAGGCGAAAACCTCGGTCGGGAGGTCCTCGCCGCGGGCGCCGAGGATCAGGGCGTGCATGTGGGACCGCAGGAGCGTCTCGTTGTCGAGCAAGAATTGCGGCGATGCGATGCGGCCGGCCACGATCTTCTCTGGGTGCCGGAAGAAGTACTGGTCGTGGACACCGGTCCGGCCTTGCGCTCCGCAAAACGTGACGACGGACGACGGCTGCGCGGCGCGGCCGGCCCGTCCTTGCCGCTGCGCGTAGTTGGCGGGCGACGGCGGGACATTGCGCATGTAGACCGCGGACAGTGAGCCGATGTCGACGCCGAGTTCCATCGTCGGCGTGCAGACAAGGACGTTCAGGGGATCGGCCTGGCTCTTGAACTTCGTCTCGATGGTCTTGCGCTCGTCGCCTCCGACGGCTGCTGTGTGCTCCTCGGCAGAGACTCGGACTGTGCCCTCCAGCGACGAGGTGTAGGTGGCGCGGAAGAAGTCGTCCCGGCCGGCGCGGTCCTCGACCAGCCGGACTTTCACGCAGCGGGGGCAGTCCCGGGGCTCGGTGAACAGCCACCTTGAGGCGCAGCGTGGGCAGCGATAGCCCAGCGGCTCGGTCGGCCGCCAGAACAGCAGTTTTTCCTCGGCGACCTGCAGGCCGGGTGAGCCGTCAGTCCTGACCAGGAAGCCGAACTTCTCCAGGAACGCCGCGGCCTGCCGGACAGTGTCACGGGCCTCCTGACGGGCCTGCCTGTCGTTGGGCCAGCCCACCTGCCGGAGCAACCACCGGGTCATGCGGGACGTCGAGCCCTTGTCGGCGCCGGACGGGTCCTGGCTGCCGCCGAGCCGCTTGACGTCGAACCGCTTCGTCTCGGCCCTGTCGTCGTACACCACGATGCGGTTGGGCTGCTCCGCGCTGCCATGGAAAAGCGAGACCGGGTTTACCAGGCTCACGACCTGCGTGCCGAACCCGTCCGGGGACGAGAACACGGCGGCGGGCCCATCCTCGGAGTCGCTGGAGACGGCTTTTCCGCGGCGCATGCTGTCGAGCAGCGCCCGGAGCAAGTCGTGCGCCAGGTTCGGCTCAGCCTCGGCCAGAACCTTGAGCTGCACCTCGCCGTGCTGGGCGATGTTCTTGAGCACGAGGTCCCGCTTGCCGAGCGACTGGTAGTCCGCAACGAGCAGCCCAGTGTCCTCGAGGTTTGGCTGGGCCTTGCGGGGCGAACCGGAGCAATCCATGAGGACGCCAGCCTGGAGGTACCGCAGGTATCGCTTCTGCGCCTTCCGCAGGTCGGCCTGCGGGTCGAGGTTCAGCGCGTCCATTTGCCGCGTGAACGTCGGGAGGGTGCCGCTGCCTTCCATGGCGTCGAACGCGTTGCGGGCGAGCTCCTCTGTGGTGAGGGCGTCGTCGGGGTCCTGCACGTCGGCCAGCGCGGCGCAGACGGCCCTGCGGAAGTAGAACCGCCGGGACAGAGCGTTGAGGTGCGCGGCCTGGAAGGAGGAGTCCTGCTGGTTGTCGCTGAACGCCATGACGGCGGGCTTGCTGCCAGTGCTGTCGAGGCCGTCGAGCATCCCCGTAACGAGGACGTCGGTGGCGGTGGCGCGGCCGACCGTCCCAACCTGGAAGAACTTGTTGTACTCCGAGTGCGAGCCGTCGTAACGGACACCGCAGCCGGGGCAGAGCTGGAACGGCTGTCGGACCCATACGACGTCGCGGACGTCTACGTGGCCGCAGGCACCGCCGACCTCTCCACATAGACCGCAGACCTTGTGCTCCTCGGGGACCGCCCCTTCACGGCCCTTGCGGGCGGTCCCGTTCTGCTTGAGGTCCTCTGGCGCGACGGGCACCGCGTCCTTGTCCCACTCGTCGGTCATGACGTAGACCGGCAGCCCCTGCTGGCTGGTGTCGAGGAAGTCCCGAGGGCGGACCGCGTTGTCGCTGGCGTCGTACAGCGCGACGAAGTATTCCTGGCCGCATGCCGTGCAGAAGACCAGCGGATAGGCGAACACGTCGGGCTCGCCTTCCGCGTCGCACCTGGAGCAAGTGCCCTCGCCCTGTTCGCTCAGGTGGGGGTCGTCAGCACGCAGGCAGGCGGTGACCGGAAGTCCCTGTGAGAAGAAGCCGTGGACCTTCGGCGTGAGCAGCCCCTCGGGTCCCTTCGGCCCTTCGACCTTGACTGCGGCCCCGAGCATCAGCGCCGCGGCGATCTCGGACTGGGCCTCGGCGGGCGTTGCGCTGGGCCGGACCTGCTCGACGTACTCCGCCGAGAGGTCGCGCAGTGAACGCACTCCTTGCCAGAGGGCGCGCTCGACCCAGGCCAGCGGAAGGCTGGCCCTGGCCGCGTCCGAGGTGTCGTCCGCTGCGAGCGCGGGGCCGAGCAGGGCACGGACCGCTGCGTCCCCGTCCGTGGCCTCTGCGGCGGCCAGGACCTCCGCCGTGACGCAGTCCGGCGCCAGATACAGCCGGGGGTCGGCCGGATCCTGCATGGCCGGGGCGCCGTACTGCTCGGTGACGACGCTCGAGGGAAGGAAGTCCTCGCCGAAGAGGCGGCTCGCGAAGCCGGCGATCGCCTTTGCCGCCTCGTCCTGCGCACGCGAGTCCACGGTTGCCGACGTCCCGATGCATCGGAGCTTGCCGGCGGTGGCGGTCCGCTCCTTGAAGCGGCGGATAAGCAGCGCCATGTCTGCACCCTGCTGGCCCGAGTAGGTGTGCATCTCGTCCAGGACCAGGAACTCCAACCGCCCACCGTCGGCGAGCGCGGCGAACAGCTCCGAGTCCCTGCGGCGGGTGAGGGCGTACTCGAGCATCTTGAAGTTGGTCAGCAGGATGTCCGCGCCTCGCTCCTGGAGCGTGATCCGGTCGATGACCTCACTGTCGTAAGGAGTGTCCCGGCCGTAGAGCTCCTGGAAGTCCCGGAGGGCCTTCTCCTTGTCCGTCTTGAGGTCTCCGGTGTAGTTGCAGACGGTCAGCCCGCTCCCTGCAAGGCGCTCCGAGATGTCGGCGTACTGGCTGTTCGCGAGCGCGTTCATCGGATAGACGATCACGGCGATCGGGGGTGTTCGGCCGTCCGGCCAGTCCGTGCGGGACTGCGACAGAGCACGGGACACGATCGGCATGTAGAAGGTGAACGATTTGCCCGAACCTGTGCCAGTTGCGACGACGGTGTTCAGCCCGCCCATGACCTGGCGGACGGCCTGCACCTGGTGCGTGAACGGCTCGACTGGGTCGGCGGCGCGATCGCCGGGACCCTTGGTGAATACCCGCTGCACGTCGTCGTGCAGCACCTTGTCTGCGACGAGCTCTGCAAGCCTGTCCCCAGGCTTGAAGGGCTTGGCGATGGTGATGAAGGGCTCGCGGTGGAGAAGTCGACCCTCAGCTCGTCGGTCGTGCACCCACTGCTGGATGGACGGGTTCTTGTAGAACTGAAACGAGTCGACGTAACGCTCGTACTCCCGCTTGAGGTCGCCCAACATCGCCAACGGGTGCATCAGGCAGAACCTCCAAGGTCGTCGAACGCCTCCAGTCGGAGGCGCTTGCTGCGGTACTCATGGTAATTTGCTTCCTCCGCGCGCCGGAGGACGCTGAAGTGATCAAGCACGAGCTCGTATTGCTTGCGGTTCAACTGGTAGGCCCTAGCCACAAGAGCATCCAGGCGGGCGTCGATCAGGATCCGCCTGTTGTTGTCCCAAGCATGCAGGGTCCGCTCTGTGGCCGTTGCGAGGCTCTGCGAGGTGACCGACAGCTCGGCCGCAAGTGCGAGTACCTCAGCCGTTCGTAGCGCTGACGGTCCAGGAGCGGCGCACTGTGACACGACCCAGGGAGCCACATGGCCTCCGGGGATGTGCAAGCGCACAAGGAAGTCGAACGTCATCGAGTTCAGGAGGGCCGCCGCTGCGAGCGCATTCTTGGGCTCCACGGACAGGACCGGCAGCGTGTGGAGGGCAGGACTCCTGCCGATCAGCGCCACCCGCATGAGACGCCGGTCCGTCCAGGGCCGACCTATGTCCCGCATGGCTAGAAGCAGGCGGTCGCCCGCCACTGCATGGATGCGCTTTTCGGCGACGTTCGCCTTCATCCAGTAGCGCGGCTCCACCTCAAAGCAAGGATCGGCGTGCTGCTCCTCGGTCGACCACGGGATGTTTGGCTTCGGCCGGTACTTGTTGGGCCCGGTGTAGCCCTCGAAGGTTCGGGCTCGGTGGTCCCACCGGTTGACCATCTGCCCCTCGTACACCGGCACAGCCACGTCGCCGCATTGGTGCCGAAAGAGCTTGTCCTGACCTAGAACGTAGCCTGCCGTAGCCAGGTCAGCGTCACGATGAACGAGGCCTTCCTTCTTGGCCCCGTGGGAATCGAACAGCCGGTGGTAGTTCAGCTGCCAGGGGTCGGCGCCGTCGGCCTCGGAGAAGTCGAGCGTGGAGAACAGGAACTGGAGCTCAAGGGCCAGCTCAAGTTCTTCGTTGCGTCCCGAGGACAGCAGCGTCCGCGTGCGGGGGGCGACGGCGGTGAGATCATTCCCAGTCCAGCGCCTGGTCTTCGCAGTCGCCGCCTCGGCGACTCCGAAGTTAAGCATCGCTGCGTCGAAGGAGGTGTCTTCCTGGCTGGGGCCGAGCACGACGACGCTGAAGCGCTCGACGGGCGCGACGTCGCCGCCGAAGACTGGCCCTCCTTCTCGCCGGGTGTTCACCATGTCGAGCACGAGCCGCGGACGGCCATCGCGTACCAGCCGCTTCCACACCGGCGACTGCGCCGCATCAATCGCGAGACCGCTCTTGATGATCAGTCCGACATCTCTGCTCATGTTGGCGGCCGCTTCGGTGAACAGGACGTAGGTGTTGGCCTCGCTGGACGTGCGCGTGTACCGGCCGGAACTCTTGGCGTAGTGGGCGAGCCGATGCTGGAGTCCGCGGTACAGCGTCCATCGGCGGTGGAGGCCCGGGTCGTTGTCGGCCAGGGCGGCAATCGCCCCGCCGCGGTGCTCCGAAGTCATTGCGGCGATGGCAGGGGCCGCCTGAGCGAAGAACTCCTGCTCCTCGCCCTTCAGCTGTTCCCAAGGCGGGTTGCCGACCACGATGTCGAAGCCGCGAGCAGCGCGCACATCGGGGAAGGCAAGCGGCCAGTGAAGCGGGTTGAGGTCCGCGATGACCGTACGCGCGGCAGCGGCGAGAGCGTGGTTCGCGCGGCCAGCCACGGCCTCCTGGTAGTCGTGAGTGGTTGGCGCGTCACCGAAGTCAGCTGTCCAGAAGAAGGCGGCGGTCCAGATGTCTGCCGCCTTCCGCCAGCGGTCGTAGTTGTCGCTGAGCCGCCAGGCAGCGAAGGCTTCGCTCTTCCGGCGTACGTCTTGGTAGCTCTGCTCGCTGTTGGACAACTCCGACGGCAAGTCGAGCACGGGGTCGACGGCATCCCGGCTGAAAAGCCCGGAGATGTCACCTTGGTTGGTCGCTCGCGCCTTCGTCAAAATCTTCTTGTCATCTTGGCTGGCCTTGCTGTACTCGAACGCGGCGGTAGGAATCTGGCCAGGCAATTTCAGCAGAGGCCAACCGATGAGACTGTCGCCGCAGACGATGTGGCTATCGAGGAAGGAGAGTGGCTGGTCCGGCACGACGCAGTGAATCCACAGCGTGACCTTCGCGAGTTCGACAGCGAACGGGTCCTTGTCGCAGCCGTAGATGCACCGCTGGAGGACATCCCGCCGCGCGTGCGCGAGTTGGCTGTCGCTGGGTTCCTGAGGCGCGCTGCGCTCGCGGGCCAGCGCTAGAGCAATGCGGTCTAGTGCGCCGACCAAGATTGCTCCGCTTCCGCACGCCGGGTCGATGACCTTGAGCGCCAAGAGCGCCTGTTGGCGCTCCTGCGGCGTGTTCGCGGCTGCGAGCCGCTGGTCGATGAGCGGGTCGAGACTGCGCGTCAGGAGCAGGTCGACGAGGTCGGCCGGGGTGTAGTAGCTGGCGAGGTCGGCTCGTTCAGTCGAGAGGTCCGCGAGGTACGCCTGGCCTGGGTGGACGGGTCCGCTGTCGGCGGCCAGTGGCGCCTGGGCGACCTGCAGGGTGTAATCCAGCAGAGACTCGTAGACGGTGCCGAGCTCCTCGACACCGAGGTTCCGGTAGTCGACGTGCATCTGGACTTTGCCGACGGGCATCGTTGTGAGGGCCCTCACAGCGACGAGAAGTGCGTGGTTGTCGCAGCCGGCGGCGGTGGTGAGGGGAGTCTGGGCGAGGTCGAACAACCTGCCGTTGTAGGGGTAGACGCCGAGGGCTTCCGCGAGCCGGGGCTCGCTGAAGGCACGGCAGGTCGCCTTGAACCCCTCCCAAAGGTCGCGGCGGCGGGGCTCGGCGTCGTCGGCTTCCGCCCTGGCGCGCAATCGGGTGACCGAGTAGGTGTCGGTGTAAAACCGGTTCGCGGAAGCGAGCATGCCGCGCTGCTCTGCGAACAGCAGAAACAGCAGGCGGTAGAGCACGGTGAGCATCTCGCGGTAGAGCTCGCGTCCGAGGTCGGGCTCGGCGGTTATGCGCTCGCGCAACGCCGGGGTGGCGTCGAGGACGCCGTTGGCAAGCGTCTCGACGGCGCGCCGCACCTGCGGCTGCAGCCTCTTACCCGCGGCGACGCCGGCGGTCAAGGCCTTGTCGTACAGCCGTTCGAGCAGGCTCGTCGGTGCTGCGCTCTCGCTCGTCGGGAGGAGACGGAACCGGCTGCCGTGGGCCAGGCGCCAGAGGGCCAGGAAGTCCGGGTAACTGGATGCCTCGAAGAGAGCGATCAGGTCAAATTCCACATAGCCGCGGGTGCGGGTGTGGTGAAAGTCGCGGACGAGCCGAAGGACTCGTCCATTGCTAACCAGGCCCCATCGTCGGTCGGGGTCGGCGTTGAGGTAGCCCTGGAGCTCTTCGTGCGGCGAGCGCCGCGTGCCGGCCCGGTCGTCGAGATCAGTCTGACTGGTAAGGATCAACGGCGGGGCGTCGGAGCCGGTCCAGCCCATGTGAGTGATACCCCAGGACTGGCCGCCGGCCGTCGCTTTACCGCGCTTGTACGCGGGTTCGAAGCCCAGTAGCTCGAGGAGTGGGCGGAGGAGCTTGTCGCGCAGGCGGGCGGTATCCATGCCCTCGGCGAGCTCCACGGCGTAGGCGGCCCAGAGGGCCTGGCCGCTGGCGAACGCCGCGCGCAGGTCGCCTTCATGCTGCGCTTTGGTGGCTGACTTGCCGGTGTCGTCGGTGAAGGTCGCGACGTCGGTGAGGAACGCGGCGTCGCCGACCACCGCGGACTGCCTGAGGTCGGCGACAAGAGCGTCCCCGATAAGGCCCCCGGAGGTGTGGACGAGGCTGACTTCGCTCACAGCTTCACCTCCGGATAGACCAGCGTCAAAGCGACGAGGTCCTGAGACATCGGGGTGACGTCATTCAGGCCGGCAGCCCACTTGTCGTCGAGCTCGGCGTGCCGCTCGGCCATTGACGCCGCTCGGGCCGTGGCGACGGCGGCGATGTCGTTCCGCACAGTTTGGCGGCACAATACGGCCTTCGCGTCTTCCTGCAGGTCGTGCCGGTCTTTCAAGCCGGCGCCGGCCCGGCCTCTGAGGTGCTGGACGGCGTCCGGGTCCAGCGCATCGCCGTAGACGGGGAGGACGACTGGGACGAGCTCTTCGAGCAGCACGGGCGGTGTCCCGCGCGCGACGTACCGCATCAAGACGTGGGCCACGGCGGTGAGCGCGGTGGCGTCCTGGCTGATCATCCCGGCAACACGGCCCGAGAAGGAGGGGTTGTGCGCCTGCTCCCGGGAGATGTCGACGAGGCGGCGCAGGAGCGGGTGCGCCAGGTCCACGACGTCCACGTCCGGGTCGTCCATGCCGAGCGAGGCGTCGAAGGTGTACCGGTGTGTCGGGTCGGTGACGTCCGATAGGAGGGGAGGCACTGCGGTGATTGAGAAGGTGCCGTTGTCGAATTCCGTGACCGTCCCGTGCAAATCACGGATTGCCGCGCGCGAGAACGCCGTGATTCGGTCGGGAGTGCCGATCTCGCTCCGAGATCTGTCCAGGGCCGCCTCCACCAACGAGAGGCTGACATCGGCCTGTCCGTAAAACGACTCGTCGAGGACACGGTCGAGCATCCCCTCGTCCACGATGGAGGCGTCGACAAGGGCGGTGAAGTCACGGTCCAGGTTCTCCTCGTCGGCCTCGAAGTCGAACAGCGTTGGCGCGATCCGATAGTCCATGCCGGGGTTCGCCAGGTGGAGGAGGATGTCGGGATTGGCGAGGAAAGGCGGGACGAAGCCGTACTGACGCCGCATCGCCTCGGCCTTTTTCACGATCAGCATCAGCAGGGCGACGTCAAGCCGGTCGTCGAGCACAAGTGTGCGGATGCCGACGAACTCCTCTCGCTGGCGGAACCGGTCGATCCTGCCGTTGCGCTGCTCCAACCGGTTCGGGTTCCAAGGCAGCTCGTAGTGGACCAGCTCGGCGCATGCGCGCTGGAGGTTCAGACCCTCGCTGATGCAGTCCGTCGCAACAAGAACGGCGCGGGGCGACCTCTCGAACTCGACCAGGACGCGCATCCGCGTCGCGAGGTTCATCGATCCGTCGATCGACAGGATCTGCGTGTCGGGCGGCAGCGCAGGCAGCTTTGTGCCGGGGAGTGTCGCCTTCTCCAGCTGCTCCTTGAGGTACGCCAGGGTGTCGGTGAACTTGGTGAAGACGAGGACCCGCTGGACGTCGGGGTGTTTGGCCATCCGCCCGGGGAGGATCTGCAGCAGCTTGAGGAGCTTGGGATCCTTCGCCGGCACGACCTTGCGAGCCCGGTCCCGAACCTTGGTCAGCCACTCGATCTCGACGTCGGTGCCGAGTGCGGATTGCGCTACATCCAGTCGATAGGCACCCTCGGCGTCGTCGTCGGCCGCCAGCACGAGGTCGGCCGTCGTCTCGCGTGCCGCCTTGTCCGCCTTCGCGCTGGTCTCAGTCGCGGACTGCTGTTCAAGGGCGCGGAGCCGGTTCGCAACCGACTTCCGGAGCGCCTCGGGAGAGGAAAGCGCTCGTCGCTGAAGGTGCGCCGCGACCCAGGAGTTGGACTGCCGCGAGTCGGCGGCCTCGTAAAGCGCGCCAGCATAGCCGCCAAGCTCGGCGAGCAGGGCCTGCATGTCCCTGAACCCGCGCAAGTCGACGATGTCCTCGTCGGCGTCCCGGCGGGGGAAGGGAGATTGGATGCCTCGGGTCTCGTACCAGCTCTCGATGTCTTGCCGCCGCCGCTGGACGACATTGCTCCGCTTAGCCCTGGCGCGCTCGATGATGTGAACGTCAGCCACCTCGCGTACCAGCGTCGGGTCGAGCATCTCGAAGAGGCTGGCGTAGCTGTCGGTGTGCCCGTTGTGAGGCGTGGCGGTCAGCATCAGCAGGTGACGGGCCGCCTTGGCGGCCTTCTGCGCGAACAACCACCGTTCCATGTCCGGGTTACCGCCGCGGCCGTCCGCGTGGGGCCGGGCGCACAAGTGCGCCTCGTCGATCAGCACTACGTCCCAGTGGTGCGACAGCACCAAGTCGGTTCGCGTTTTCACGTAGTCGATGCTGGCGATGACAACGTCATGGGCCGCCCAGACCGTCTGGCCCGGCAGTAGCTGCCGCTCAAGCGCTGGCATGAGGTGCCCCGCAACGGGGGTCGCATCGAGATGGAAGAAGTGGTCGAGCGCCTCGCGCCACTGCTCTCGGAGGTTCGCCGGGACGACCACCAGCACCCGCCGGGCGCGGCCTCGGGCGATGAGCTCGCTGAGAACGAGTCCGGCCTCGACGGTCTTGCCGGTCCCGACATCGTCGGCGATGAGGAGCCTGACCTGTTCCTGACCCAGCGACATAAGCAGCGGCACGAGCTGGAAGTCGGTGGGGATGGCGCGGGACCGCTGGAGCCCGAGGATCGGCGCGGTGCCGTGGAGGAGTGAGAAACGGTAGGCGTCAAGTATGTGCTCCTGCTGACGGTGATCGCCGATGGCGTCGGGGCCGGGGATGGGCATCTCGCCTGGCTCAACCGTCTCCAGGGCGGCGTGGAAGCGCTGGGTCTGGCTATCGCGGCCGTCCAACGGTGTTGCTGCCAGCAGTTCGCCATCGACGTAGTCGACGCGCCAAAGCCGGTTGCGAAGGGTGATGACGCGACCTGGCTCGAGGAGTCCCTCGGTCATGTCATCCTCTCGTCGTCTTTGCCGATCACCGGCGTAGCGGAACGGTGATTACCCGACCTGCCCGCCAGTACCCAGGCTAGGTTAGGGGCTGCTCTTGTCCGTGCGGTGGATTACCAACCTCACGGACTAGCCTGAATCTAGGCGCGCGAAGGGCGGTCCATACTTGCGTCACCATTCTGTCTCGTCCTGAGCGGGCTCCACGCCCAGGGCCGGCACCACCTGCTCAGCCGCGATGGCCGTCAGCTGCCGCAGCACCTCCTCCGGTCTGCGGCTCAGGTCGAGGTGGCGAAGGTGCAGTCGGGTCCCCGCATGCTGGACGACGTGGTGGCGCGGGCCCGTCGGGCCGTCGGCGTAAATGAGGGTGGCGTCGGGCAGATTGGTCGCGGTCGCGTAGGCGAGCAGCTGGTAGAGGTCGGCACCCTGCCCCTCACCGCGGTCCCGCTTGTACTTGACGTCACCGACGAAGCACCAGCGGCCAGCGCTTCGCACGGCGAGGTCGGGCTTGAGCACGACCTGGTCCTGCTCGTCCAGGCGCAGACCGCTGTCACCGACGGAGAAGTCCGAATTCGGCAGTCCTGACGCCTCCTGCAGTGCGGTTCGCACGAACTGCTCGAAGACGTCGAAGAGACGCAGGGTGAAACCAGGGGCGCGCACCTGCCCGCCCTTCACATCCAGCATCGATCCACCGAGGACCACCCGAGCCAGCTCGAGCAGCGGACGGTAGTGCTCGTTCAGCCTCGTCCACCTCATCCGTTCCAGCAGGGCGAGTGGATCCCCTGACGGCTCGACGTGCCGCACCTGGCGCCACACCCGTTCCAGGGCCGTGCTCGAGGTGCTGCGGTGCGCGCCGAGCAGCCTCAGGCGTGCAACCGCCGCTCGCAGCACCCGGTTCTCGGCGATGTCCTCGTCGTGCACCGAGTAGCGCACGGCGATCGGGACGGGGGCTGGACGCCGAGCCTGGCGCTGCCAGCGGATACGACCCTTGACCACGGCCAGGTCGTCCGCGATCGTCCGGTAGGCGCGCAGCAGCCCTCGTGCGAGCGTGCTCTCGCAGGCCCGCACAAAGAGTGCGGTGATGCCCTCGACGAGGTCGTCGATCCCGGCGACCGCCGACCAGCCATCCCGCCACCGGTAGGGGTCAGCGGCGTAGGCCGTCATGAACAGCACCCGGTCGACCTCGATCTTCGGCCGCACCACCACTGGACGTTCACCGACCAGGACGCTGCCGATGACGTTTCCCGCCTGCACATGCAAGGCACCATCAGGGAGCGTGGTGATGCTGGCGTTGAAGACGCTCTCCAGCGTGATGCGCTCCGTCGTGGAAAGCGAGTCGACACGGGTGCGCTGGTTCTCAGTCAGCCGAAGCATCGCCAGGCCCCGTGGTGAGGGCAGCCTTCAGCTGCTCGAACTCCAGCTGGACCACCCGATCGGGGTGGTTGTAGAACAGCTCGCGCAGGGTGGGCATGACTGAGTTCTCCCAGGCCCGCTGCGCCCACACCTCACTGGCGCCCTGCCCCATGAAGTGGCTGGGCCCGACCGACTGGTCGGGATCGGCGATGAGAGTGTTGGCCCGGTCGAGCAGGTCGGCCAGCCAGAGCAGGGACGGATCGACGGTGGCGAGGTGCCGGCGCAGCGTGCCGCTGACCGGTGTCTGCTCCGGTCGCAGGTCCCTCACGTAGAAGCGGCGTCGGAGTGCGGAGTCCAGGGAGGTGATGGAGCGGTCGGCCGTGTTCATGGTCGCCACGATGAGCAGGTTCTCCGGCAGGCTGAAGGTGCTGCCGTACATCAGCGTCAGCTCGCGCTCTCGGTACTCCAGCAGGTAATACAGCTCGCCGAAGACGGCCGGGACGTTCCCGCGGTTGATCTCGTCGACCAGGAGGACGAAGGTCTGGTCCGGCTCACGCCGGGCCGCCTCAGCGTGACGGATGAGGGGGCCGTCGACGACCCGGAACTGGGTCGGCTGATCGGGGTCGGGTCGCAGGCCCTGGACGAAGTCCTCGTAGCTGGTGCCGGGGTGGAACTGCACCAGCTCGACCCGGCTCGGGTCACCGGCCAGGAATTTGGCCAGCGCCCGGCCGATGTAGGTCTTCCCGGTGCCGGGTGGTCCTTGGAGGATGATCTGCCGCTTGTGACGAAGGAGCTCGACCGTCTCCTGCAGCCAGGCAGTGCCCGCGGCGTCCATGTGGAGCTGCTCGGCCAAGACCTCGAGCGTCGTCGGCAGCAGGGGCGTGACGACCGGATCAATTGGCTCATCAGGGTCCTTGACGTCTTGGAAGGCGATATCCGCCTTGCCTGCACGCCAGTCTTCGAAAGCCTGTCGCATGGCCGCTGACCATGCTTCGGGCGGCTCCGCCTTGGCGATCGTCCAAGCCAACGACTGGGCGTCCAACCGGTCCCGCAGCAGCGGCTGGTCCGCGTTCACGGCTGCGAGGATGGCGTCCAAGCGCTCGAGGAACAACAGATAGTGCTCGCCCGCCGTAGCAGCCTCTTGCGGGGGATACCCCCCGGCCAGCCGCGTGGTCGTCTTGGAGGGTGTGTCGCGCCACGGCGGGAGCTGTTCCGGCTGCGTGGCGAACAGCAGACAGGAGGCCAGGCTGAGTCGGGCACCCAAGCCGGACAGCTGGCCCTCCACCGGTACCGCGGCCAAAAATCGGTCGATCGCCTCGGGTCCGGGATCGATCTGAAGCTCGGCGAGGGCAGCAGTAGCCACTGCCGGTTCGGCAGTGGCCCACTTGAGGAAGTCGTCGTACACCCGGTAGTCGACCAGATTCGTGCCCTGGAAGGCCTTGCGCAGCGCCTCGATGGCATCCGCGCCTCCTGTCACCCGGTCGAGGGCCGAGCGGAACCCGCGTACGCCGTCGAGCTTGTAGTCGCGCTCGACGCCGTCGAGGTCGACGCTCTGCAGCAAATGTCGGGCCCAAGAGGTGTAGAGGTCGTTCACCGGGGGCTCGCCCTGCCACTTCTCGCGGTAGGGCCAACGGTAGAAGTTGATCCCGGAGGCGCTGCCGTAGTGGACGTTCGGGTCCAGCCGTTTCACGACATCGCGAATCGATGCGCCGTCGGGAGCGAACGTCTTCAGCAGCTTCACCCGGTGATCTCGGTTCAGCATGGGTGGCGTCTCGTCGGGAAAGAGCAGGTGCTCGAGGGCGTAGCGCTGGGACCACGCAGTCTGGTCGTCAATCGGCTGGATGAAGTCGTGGAAGGCGTCGAAATTGCCGAATACCTCGGTCCGCTCGCTCCTGGTCAGCGCCTTCACGTGGGCGTAGACGTCGACCAGGTAGTTCAACATCTTCCACCGGTAGCTGTTGTACGCCTGACCTGGATTCGCGACGCCCGCCCGCAGAGCGACCCGGAGGTCGTCGGGGATGGGGCTGGTCCCGACGCTACGGAAGGCGATCACCCCATCCACCAGCTGCGTCTTCGTGCGCGAGCTCACCGCGTCTGTGGAGACGATCAAGCAGTGGCCGTACAGCAGCTCCGCCGCAACCTGCACAGCGTCCTCGCTGACTCCGGCGAGCTGCCCCTCGAGCTTGGAGCTGAAGGTGCCAGCTCCCCCGTCGGCCTGTTTGACTACGCGGTCGACGAGCTCTCCTGCGGCGCCACGAGTATCGAGAGAACGACCGTCGAACAGGCTGTGGTCGTCGATGAGCGCATGATCGCGCCACCGCTCGGCGGCGGCGTACATCGGGCCGGCGGACGGGAGGACGATCCTGCTGCTGCTCACGGCACTCCTTGGCTCAAAAGACATGACGGTCACTTCCTAGGGGCTGGAGCCGTTCGCGGGCCGCCGCGTGAGGGTCGAGCACATGTCCTGCGCCCCAGGTGCCCTCACGCCGGGTGATGTGACCGCCCTTGACCTCGATCACCGCGATACCGCGGCCAGGCCAGGCCACGAGGAGTTCGAGTTCGCCCTTCTCGTCGGTGTCGAGCAGGTCCACCCCGGCGAACGGCACCGCCTTCTCCGGAAGGGTCGCAGCGCGGGCGCGCCAAACCGCCTCTTCACCACCGCTGTCGGCATCGAACAGCGGCGTCCGCGGGACAAGTCGGGGCGCCACGCGGCATGTCTATCGGACGCGACTGGCAAGCGACAGGGCAAGGACGCGGCCGTGGTCAGCCGCAGCCGCGCTCCGCTCGCGTTCCACGACGTCCGAAGCCGGGTCAACTGGCACGGGTGGGCGTCGTCGACCGATCACTGGACCTTTTCCGGAACCACCAGGACCGACCGGGCCCACAGGAGCCCACACCGACGGCACGACTTCAGCGCCGCCCCACCGCCGCCTGGGCATCCTCCCCCGCACGTCCCAGTCGACGGGCGTAGGCCACACCGCTGCGCACGACGTGCGCTGCTCGGCGGCCACGCAGTGCAGCAGCACGTCCGCCCCTCGGTCCCTTGTCTCCACGCGCGACGCCTCAGCTAAGCGTGGAAAACGTCGACACGCAGCTGCTGTCCACGGGCGCCTTCCTCGACCTCGCCCTGTTTGCCATGCGTCAGCAGTTCTTCCTCGAACGCCACGCCAACCAGCTGGTTGAGACCGCACGCACTTCGGTGGGTCGGACGAGCACGACGACCTCGGCGAGGTCATCGGTCACGAGGAGCAGCTGCTGCGCTTCCGCAACCGGCTCTGGTTCACCAGCGTCCCGTCCCGTCCCGAAGGCAGTGCCGTGCTGCGGCTGCTGCAGGAGCAGTACGGGTCCCCATCGCTCCTCGAGGACGTCGCCGGCGAGCAGGCCGACATGGTGCGCATCCTCGAGCTGCGGGACAGCCGGCGGCGCCGGATCGCCGGCGAGCGGGCGGAGGAGTCGCGGCGGGCCCAGACCGAGCTGAACCGGCGCCAGCAGGACGAGCAGCAGCGGACGCGTCAGGTGGTCGAGACCGGTGTCGCGCTGCTGACGCCTCCGGCGGTCGTGTCCGGACTGGCGGCGCTGCTCGTCGACCCGAGCCCGTGGTTGTTCCTCGGTACCTTCCTCGTCTCCCTCGTCGTCGTGGTCCTGGCCCTTGCAGTGGTGAGACACCGCCGGACCTGACGCCAGTCACGCAGCGGCCACCAGCTGATCCTCGAGCTGGCGGATCGCAGCAGCCACCGCTTCCGGATCGAGAACCTCGGACCGTGAGAGGTGCTTCCGCAACGAGCGCCGACCACCCAGTAGCTGCACCCGCCCGATCCTGCGACGCGAGGCGCCCGACGACCAGTTTCCGTCGACGAAGAAGAGCACCGGCTGAACCGTGACCTTTACCGACGCCGCCTCCAGCAGTCGTTGCACCCCCTCGGCCTGGCGTTCGACGCTCTCGGTCAGCTTGGTGGCTCGGCGACCGCCAACCCACAGCGACGGGGAGCTGGACCAGCGGCCCCGCACCTCGATGCGTCCCCGGTAGTTCTTGGCGTCGACCACGAAGACGCCTCCACGACAGACCACGATGTGATCGAGGTTGCCTCGTGAGCCCTTGAACCGACGGTCGTGGAGCACGGCCGCACCAGGTTCCTGGGCCACGAGCTCGTCGAGCACCAGTCCGACCACCCGCTCCCCCTTGGCTCCTCGCACCCAGGCGCGGACGTGCTGGGGCTCACCGAACAGGGTCAGGACGAGCGGCGCGAGAAAGCCGAAGCGGTCACGCACACGTTGGCGGTAGCGGGTCTGCCTGCGCTGGTACTCCTCCTCGGCGGAGGCACCTGCGACTGAACCTGCCCGGGCGGGCGACAGGGGCTTGGCCAACGTCTCGGTGGACAGCGCGGTGACATCCGGGGACGGGACGACGGCGGCCAGCGGCTGAGGTGTCGGTGTGGACACAGGTGCCGCTGATGAGGAAGAGGGAGCTGGGGACACGGGTGCTGCCGGAGACGACGCGGCAGCGGTGTCACGCGCCGAGCACGAGAGGCACCAGATCAGTCGCGAGGAGGAGTCCCGGAGGGCACGGACTCCGGGAGCCAGCGCGGTCGCGCACGAGGCGCAGACGCCGGGATAACGAAGCACGAATTCCTTCGTGGGCATGCGGCACAGAGTGCCCGAGTGACGGCGCATCCGTTCCCTGGCACGCCGAGATTCGCACCCTTCGACGAGGGGCGCTTCGCCGCCGGGCCCGGTGTACACGCGTGTCCGCACCGATGCTGGCCATCTCGGAGCACCGCAAGGAACAGACTGTTGCACATGTGCAGTAACTGCGTATAGTAATGACATGCACGAACCTTCACATCGACTAGAGGCCGCCGTGGCCGACGTAGAAGCGGCAGCACGGGACCTCGGCGGCGTCGACCAGGCCGCTGCGCTCGCCGCTCTCTCCAGCGCCCGGGAGCGCATCGACGCCCTGATCGACGAGGTCGCCGCCCAGGGCGTCCTCGCGGGTCAGTCCGTGCGGTCGCTGGCCGAGGCCGCTGGTGTCGCACCCAACACGCTGTCCCCACGTCTGGCCCGTACCACCGTGCTCGGCGGCTACGCCGAAGACGGCCGCGTCGGCGCAGAGGGGATCGCCCGAGCCCGCTACGACCTCCGCAACGGCCAGTACCGCCCGGCCGAACAGACCGAACCGCTCACCTTCCGCGCCCGCCGCTCCCGAAAGGACCGCTCATGACCGACGCCACCTTCACCCACCTGGCCATGCTGCTCGACCGCTCCGGCTCGATGCAGTCGATCAAGGCCGCCACCGAGCAGGGCTTCGACGCCTTCGTCGCCGAGCAGCGCGGCCAGCAGGGCCTCTGCACCATGACGCTGGCCCAGTTCGACCA